>DATNPV010000190.1:0-19833 GCA_036703055.1 Waterburya sp. | reverse complement strand
TTAAGAGGACAACTAGGACAACTGGCTGATTAGTTGGACAGAAAATCATCTGTCAGCGATAATCAAAGTTTTCCTAAATACTTGGAGAGAGTTCACTTGCACTTGGGTTGCTCTACAGTGCGAGGAACAGCCTTTGTGACGATCACCTTAACTGGTTGTATCTCCAAAGCCGATACTCATTACTTCAGCTAAATCTAGGATAGGCGCTAACGATTCAGGAGAAAACCACCTTGGCAGATTTGATCATTCAGGCTCAGCCCCCTTTAGAATTTATCCCACCAGTTTTTAATCCTTTGGTTCTACAAGTTACCCAGCAGGTGTTGCCCTTCTGGATTCGTTCGCGCACGGCGATTACCGAAATTCAAGCCGATAACGTCGAGATTTTGGCCGATTTGTACAGTCAGTTCCAAGAGGGTAAGATTCGCTTTTTATTGGCATTTCGCCATCCCAAAGTTGAAGACCCTTTTTGCATGACCTATTTGCTGTGGAAATTGCTGCCACAGGTAGCACGACAGCAAGGAATATCGCTACAGCATCCAACTCATGCCCATTTTATCTATGACCGGGGAATTCCCCTGTGGGCAGGCTCAAAAGTTAGCTGGCTCTATTCTCACTTGGGTTGCACTCCTATCCAGCGAGGTAAAGCAGACTGGTTAGGCTTGCGATCGGCGCGGGACTTGTTTGTTAATGGTCAGTTCCCGATGGCAGCGGCTCCAGAAGGAGCTACCAATGGTCACAATGACATTATTAGCCCTCTAGAACCGGGGATCGCTCAATTAGGATTTTGGTGTGTTGAAGATTTGCTGAAATCTGGGCGATCAGAGCAGGTGTTGATTTTACCGGTGGGCATTCAATACCGTTATGTTGATGCTCCCTGGAAAGGGATAGAAAATCTTTTAGGTGAATTGGAAGCCGCCAGTGGTTTGCCGATTGAGGAAGGCAGTTCTGAGTTAACAGCTTCGACTCAAACCCTAACACCTAAGGCGCAAGATTGGCTTTATCGACGACTTTATCGGTTGAGCGATCGCTTATTGTCGGTAATGGAGGAGTTTTATACCCGGTTCTACCATCGAAGTGTGCCAACGACGAGCAAGGACACTTCGTCCCAACCCCAAAAGCCGATGAGCGATTTGAATGAAGCGTTAGCCGTTCGCCTCCAAGCTCTACTAAACGTTGCCCTACAAGTAGCAGAAGAGTATTTTAACTTAGCGCCAAAAGGAAGTGTGATTGACCGTTGTCGTCGCCTCGAGCAGGCAGGCTGGAATTATATTTATCGAGAAGAGCTAAAGAATGAAAACGCGCTCTCTTCCCTAGAACGAGGATTAGCAGATCGCATTGCTGAGGAGGCTAACCTGCGGATGTGGCACATGCGGCTGGTTGAGTCCTTTGTAGCAGTGACAGGCAAGTATGTGATTGAAAAGCCGACAGCCGAGCGATTTGCGGAGACAACTTTGCTGTTGTGGGATATGGTGACTCGCATTAAGGGCAGCAATCCCTTCCAGCGCCCTAATTTAGGAAAGCAACAGGTACAGATGACGATAGGACAGCCTTTATCCGTTTCAGAGCGCTTTCCTACCTATCAGGCGAGTCGTCAGAGTGCTAGACAATCTGTTGCTGATCTTACTCAAGACCTACAAAAAGCCCTAGAAAATCTGATGTGACTACTTTTACACTAAGGCTAGGAGTACCGTGCAGGCTTGTCAATGGTGCTCCAGATCATTCTTTGATCATCACTCACACCATTTCTCGTTTCGTAAGCTATACATGCCTTATGCCCTATGCCCCATGCCCTGTCTCCACAGGTAAGTTAAATGTGGAATAGCTTATTACCGATGTTGTGTGGTTGACAGACGGTTGTAGCTATGCTGGACAAAGTACAAGTAGTGACAACGAGCCAGATGATTGCTGCTCACTTTTTCCAGCCCTTAAATTAACGAAGTTGATTTCAGTTAATCATGCGTATTCTTGCTATTGGCGACATTCACGGCTGCTCAACTGCATTTGATACCCTGCTTTCTACCGTAAAACCGCAGCCGAATGATCTAATTATTACCCTTGGCGATTATGTAGACCGAGGGCCTAACTCAAAGGGCATTATCAAACGCCTGATTGCATTACACAAGACTGGACAGCTTGTTGCTTTACGGGGCAACCATGAAGTAATGATGCTAGCCGCTCGTCTCAGCAAAAAGGAGGAAGCGGCATGGCGATATCGGGGTGGCAAGGAAACGTTGATGTCTTACGGCAAGTCCGACAAAGTCGCTAGGCTCAAGGATGTACCCGCTTGTCACTGGGATTTTATCGAAAATGTTTGTGTAGATTGGTACGAAACCGATACACACTTTTTCGTCCATGCCAATGCCCGTCCCGATCTACCTCTAGCACAGCAACCCGGCCACATGCTGTTTTGGGAAAAGTTTGGCAATCCTACTCCACACTTTTCGGGCAAAACTATGGTTTGTGGGCATACTAGTCAAAAAAGTGGCCTACCAATTAATCTCGGTCATGCCATTTGTATTGATACCAGAGTTTACGGCAAGGGTTGGTTGACCTGTCTAGATGTGACTCGTGGTAAAGTCTGGCAAGCTAATCAGGCAGGGAATGTGCGAACAGCTTGGATTGAGGACTTTGCGCCGCGTCTACCGAAGGCGACACGATTCAAACAGACGAACCACCGACCTTACCAAGGACTGCCAATCAGCGTAAAACCGGCCCAGAAATAGGGATGTGATAGCTTTTTAATTCCCATATTGGCTAGTTCTGGCGGCAGAGACACCGTGTCGTTGGGTGTGACTAGCTGATTGCCTCGGAGCGAGACTTGCCCCTTGAGCATAGCGATTTGTGCCTGTCGCAACGCTTCTGCTTTAATTGGTGCGGCCTTGAGCTGTTGGTACAGCTCCGTCATGAGTGCTAAAGTACCCTCATCACTCACAGACCATAAGGATGCGATCGCGGATTTGACGCCCGCTTCGACTGCTAACCCAGCAAAGCCTAATTCAGCCTCTTGATCTCCTAAGGCTGTCTTACAGGCACTCAATACTAGTAGTTCTACAGCAGGGTTATTCCCCCAACCCAACTGACGCAATTGATCGAGTCGTAACTTACTGTCCCAAAGTTCAATGTAAGAGTTACCAGGGGCGCCAGGGCGGAATGTGGCATGAGTTGCCAAATGAATCAATCCAAAAGGTCTTTCTTGGCGTTGCGACTTCAGGTTCGCCATGGTGAAGCCATCGTTTAAGAATGATTTACCCTGCCACAAAGAAGGTGTAATCACCGATAACTCGACAGGTACCGCCGGTAACGGTTTTTTCTCACGGAATTTGGCGGCTCCCATTGCCAAAACTTCGAGGTTCTTAACGCTCTGGTAGCGGGTATCTGTGAGGCTGAGACTAGGCATCAAGCCAAGGCTGTATTTCTCAATCAGAAACTGTTGACCATCATAAAGGGCTGCGATCGGGAGAGAGCGCAAGCCGCTATCCATAATAAAAGATAGATTCTGGATGCCTTGTGCTTTCAAATCGGCTTCCAATGGAGCGATTAACCATTGATAAAGCTGCTTCCCTGGCGCCTGGTAGTCACGTCCACTTTGGGCATTAGTAACTTCAGACTGAAATTTGTGAACAACCTTCATGACTTTGCCACGGGTTGCTCCAACTACCCAGCGACGAACAGGTTCACCCTCGGCTGTCACCAGCACCATTTCCAATTGGTCTTCAGCATTTTGAGCTTGAGTGTTTAGAGGTGGGCTAGGGTTGGAGGATACAGTCTGAGACTGATTACCTGCTAGGGTTCGGGGTACAAACGTTACATAGATGAGTGCGGGTTTGACACCCGTGGCTTGATGGATTTTTCGCAGAATTTCACGGGCTTCTGCCAATGTTGTACGAGGCGTCTTAGCAGACTGCCCGAAATATTGCTCAAATTGGCGAGTAAACGGTTCTTCCAGCGATGAAACCCAGATAGATTTCGCCTCATCTAAAGATGAGTCGTTTCCGACCTTCTGTTGCAGTGAACTCAAATAGAATGAATAGTTCGTTCTACTCCCCGCCGTGTTAGTGGTTCCTCCATTGCCGGAGGAGTTGCTCGTGTCGCTGCCTGAAGGGTTGGTCTTGCCAGCATCAGAGGCATCGCTTGATTGACTGCCTGATGTCGAGTTATTCTTGCCAGCACCAGAGGCATTGCTTGGCCCACTCCCTGGTACTGAGTTACTCTTGCTGGCATCAGGAGTATTCGTTTGGCTACTACCGCTGGTTTTTGGTGGCGTAGGAGTGGTGTCTCCCCCTCTGCTGCCGCTGCTGCTGCCGCCGGTGTTTCCCCCTGTATTGCTGCCGGTGCTTCCCCCTCTACTGGGTGGAGGAGGAGTCGTGTTACCGCCCGTACTGCCACCAGTGCTTCCGCCTGTATTGCCGCCCGTGCTGCCCCCTCTACTGGGTGGTGGGGGAGTCGTGCTGCCGCCCGTACTGCCAGTGCTACCGCCAGTGTTGTTGCCGGTGCTACCTCCAGTGCTTCCCCCGGTATTGCCGCCCGTGCTTCCGCCCGTGCTTCCCCCTGTACTGGGGGGTGGGGGAGTCGTGCTGCCGCCCGTACTGCCAGTGCTGCCGCCAGTGTTGCTGCCAGTGCTACCTCCAGTGCTTCCGCCTGTATTGCCGCCCGTGCTGCCCCCTGTACTGCCAGTGCTACCGCCAGCGTTGCTGCCGGTGCTACCACCAGTGCTTCCGCCTGTATTGCCACCCGTGCTTCCCCCTGTACTGGGGGGTGGTGGAGTCGTGTTACCGCCCGTGCTACCTCCAGTACTGCTGCCCGTGCTACCTCCAGTACTGCCGCCCGCACTGCCGCCGGTGTTGCCGCTTGTAGTACCTCCAGTACTGCCGCCCGTAGTACCACCCGTACTACCTCCAGTACTGCTGCCCGTGCTACCACCCGTGCTTCCCCCTGTACTGCCGCCCGTACTGCCGCCCGTGCTTCCCCCTGTACTGGGGGGTGGTGGAGTCGTGCTACCGCCCGTACTGCCGCCGGTGTTGCCGCCCGCACTGCCGCCGGTGTTTCCCCCTGTACTGGGTGGGTTGGGGGTACCCGGAGGTGTGGGGTTTCCGCCTAGGTTAGGCGTGATAGTCAGATTGCCTAATAAACCGCTTAATGGATTGTTCCGGACTATATTTCCGTTTGTAATAGAGCCAGCCGCCACTAACTTGACATTTCCTGGGTTACCCACCTGGCTACTTGTATTGATCGTCCCAACCGAAATGGGGCCCCCAGCCGCTAGCACGTCTACAGAGCCAGAATTGCCTTGAGTCCGAGAACTCGTAGTAATATTACCGACAGTAATGCCGTTTTGGGCTGTTAATCTTACAGGTCCAGCAGCATTTGCACCTTGACCAGAAGTATTGATGTTGCCGCCGATGGTAATATTACCGCCCGCATTCATAATCAGTGCCGAGGTACTGCTCAAGAGCCCATAATCTTGGTCAGTAATGGGAATATTGACCCTGTCAGGCCCGGTGATGGTAATGTTTCCAGCGACTTGGATATTGCCGCCTGCAATTACCTTGAGCGCCACCCCATTGTAGCCATTGAGCGAAAAATCCCCTCCTGTGGTGATGATGGGGTCAAACAAACTTTGAACTGTGGCAGGGGCACCCGACAAGGTACTAAATCGAACACTACCTCCACTGGTAGAGTGGCTATCAAACCAAATTGGCCCGTCACTGACCACATTGAAATCACCACCACTTTGAAAGGGGGTTTGGGGATGATTCAGTGCCAGGACGTTAATGCCTTGAGCGCCGCGAACATTGAGGGTTCCTCCAGCTTGGGCAAGAAATGGTGTGGTTACACTATCTCGCACTTGTACTGTATTTCCTGCTACCAGGTTCAAGTCACTGGTTGTCCGTAGCTGGCTTTCTACTAACGTCAGGTTATTTGGGGCCGATAAAGTGGCTGTCTGGGCTGTAACACCGCCTCTAACTGCTACATCTCCGTTCTGTATTGGAAAATCTGAGCCAGCGAGTTGAACTTGACCTGCGCTATTCACAGTAAGACCGGAAGTCTGGTTACTGCCTGTCAGTAGTTGAGGTAAGGTACGGGCGGTGATCTGAGTGCCATTGGTTAAACTTGACGTCGGAACCTCCAGACTGAGCAAGTGTCCGGGTTCGCTCAGGCGTACCATGCTCTGACCAGGGACTGCCGTAACGGTGACTTGTCCTCCTGGTGCGCTCAAGGTGCCAGTACTAACTACAGTACCGCCGACTAGGGATAAATTGTTTCCTTTCCCTACCGCTAGCTGACCCAAGTTAACAATAGCTCCAGGTGTCTGGGATGTGGCGAAGGCGAGGGTACTCGGTGTCCCGACCAAATCAGCATAGGTGTTGGGTCCAGTGGCGTTAAACCATAGATTATTGCCAAACCCAATCCCCGTTGCTGTAGAGGCGGTGAAGGAGGCTGGAACATTCAAGCTCGCATTCGGGCCGAACACAATCCCTGCTGGATTGAGGATAAAAAGATTGGCATTAGCAGCACCCGTGACTTGGATGAGTCCGTTAATAAAGGAGGCATTGCCACCAGTTACGCGGGATAAGATGTTCTGGATGCCTGGATCGCTGAGGAAATTCGCGATCTGACCTTGGTTTAGACCAAATTGGCTGAAACTGTGAAAGAGATTGCTTCCGGCTGTGGTTCCACCTGTGATGTCGAAGCGATCTCCAGTCGGTGTTACAGTCGGGGTCACATTGGTTCCCGTACCGTCATTGGCCGGCACAATCGGCGGTGTCTGTGCAAAAGCTGAAGAAGGAATAAAGGATAGAACAACCGGGATCAACCTTAGACCCCACCAATATTTGCCGTTTCGTACCCTGTTTTCCTTGCCCCGAATCCCCGGATCGAGTTTACCATCAGTTATAATAGGCGCTTCTCTATCTGAAGGATTAGCGACCAGCAAACCGCTGATTCTAAACACAGTAAGTTTCCTCTAGCTTTTGGAGAACGATACGCCGTTTATGACAAAGCGTTGTACTTTCAGCTCAACTACAGCCTCCGAATTACAGCGATCATGGAATTCGGTGAGACTGCACCCTTGATGTTGTTCACAGCTTATCGATTCACTATCTTCTATGAAAATAGCGAGAAAATTGCGAAAAAAGTTCTTAATATTTTATTATTATGGCTCCCTACTAGTTTAAGCTAATCTAAGCCTTCATGGCAGCAGCTACCCGCCCTTCTAACAGGTAGCTCAGTTCAAGCGAAATAGTCTAAGAAGGCCAGGAAATCGCTTTTTTCCAAGTCTAGATTGAATTGAAAGTGCTAGGCTGCTTGTTTGTCAACTATATCTAACCCTATCCACACCATCTTATATCTACGGTTACAAATGTAGTAACCCTCTAGCTAGACTTAGCTAGCTTCAGCTCTGTCTTTTTGTAACCGACAACTTTAGGTGCAGCCACCTCTAGCTTCAATTCATTCGAGTAAAGCGTTAACCAAGGTCGATCCACTCCTAAGTCAGCAAAAGGGCTCTCCGGAGACACTTGCAACTGGCTACTAATCAGGCTGATACTAGACTTCAATCGACTGTTGAAGCGAAGAATAGAAGTAGACTGCGTGCTAAAAGCATCTCCACTAAACGGCAACGGTAAGCCAAAATTGGGTAAGTTATAGCTCCATTGGCATAAAGTGCGTTCTCCTTGACGGACAATGAGACGATGATCATAGCCCGATGTGGCGCGATCGCATGGCTCCCAAGTAAATTCTGCTAGTTCTTTTGGTAACCCCCAAATTTCTCGACCTCCCGCAACGGAATCGACGTTATCGACATAAATGTGAGAGATCGAGGCTCCGAATTTACTGCCGTCGCTGACTAACCCCCCGGTAATAATCAGCTCATCGTACTCCAGTACAGAACCTGAGCCGTAATGAGAAACATAAACCCCGCCTACTGTCTTCCCAGGCAAGATACTAATAATGTCAAACTCTGGGGGGATGAATGGGCGGACTCGTTCTACATCGAGGAATTGCCAGCTATGAATAGCATAGCCTTGAAGCGTCCAAGGTGCTCGGGGATAGGTCATTTCCAGTACCTGCTGTAACACTTAGCTTCATTAAGGCTTTTTCCTAAACAAATAAACATCATCTCGTCGATAGGTTAATTGAAACGTGGGTGTATTTTTGAGTCGTTCCACTAAAGAGGCGGTGAGTTGAGGCGAACTTTCCCAGCCGGGATGACGCACATTGAGCAAAACATACTCAAATTCTGCTAAATTAGCCGCCTCAGACCCTCTAATTGCCAACTTTACTAGGGGACGGTGGGTTAAATGAGGTGCAACATCAGAGGGAACAAGTACACCGCCCTGAGTTTGAATTTGAGCAACGGCTTCCCGTGTGGCGTGCCAAGTATCCAGCGAGGCTAGATATCGAGAGCCAAAATAACCAAACTTGGCTAAAGCCACAAACGCCACTAACGCCCACAGGATGATACCCCGTCGGTTTCGCAGCCATCCTTTACCCGCTGCTAGGGTAGAAATCACGGCTACCAAAAGAAAGGGCAAGATGGGTAAAGAGTACTGGTGAACCAAATCTTTTTGAGGCTGGTATTCGGTGAGAAGGTTCATCACCAAGGGAGGAATGGCACCGACTAATGGCGTTAGATGCTGGGATGAAAGTCCCCAAATTAGGGGCGCAAGTAACAGTACCAAATATTCCAAGTTCGGCAGCGTGAAGATTTTACCGAGTACCAGCCCTGGATGCAGCAGGATATTTTTGGCAATGTCCAAGACAGAGTTCCCTAAATAGGCATAACGCCCCACTGCTTCTACTCCGGCGGGTCTGAAACTGGGGATAATAAGCTGTGTGGCAATCAGGAACCAAGCGACACCAGCAACTAGAGCAATTACTCCACACCAACGCCGCTTTTCAAACATGAGTAGCCACACCCCCATAGCTGCCACTGTTAGGGATAAGGCATCTCGACATCCCAAAATTAAGAGGATGGCGAAACAAAACCAGCCAATATGATTTTGCCGTGCTGCCCAAATCGCCCCTAACAGGGTTGGGAGAGCAATCACTTCTGGGTGAAAATCAAACAGATTGAGATTAAAAACTAGGGGGTAAAGCAGATATACGAAAGCCATAGTAATGGCCTGTGTTTCTTTCAATCCCGCCTGACGGGCAAGCGCATAAGTGGGTAAAGCCCCCAATGCTAGGGCAATCGCCTGCACAGCAAACAGCCAGTGTACACTGGGGTCAATTTTGTACAGGAGTGCTAACCCGTAGATAACCCAATCCGCATGACCCCCCAAAAAGTGATAGCCCCAGAAGGAGACGATGGGCGTTTGTCCTTGGCTAATCAAATAAAGGGCTTGGTCGAAATACCCCAGATCAAAAGCATTCGATTGAAATAGAGCATGTCGTAAACTACTACATGCCAATAAAATCAAAGCACTACCAGCGATCGCCCAAAGTAAAACCTTCTGCTTGGAATTGGAAAGCATCAATTAAGAGGTATGAAGGATGAAAAGTTTCACACTTCATACTTTATCCTTGAGTCTTTGCCTCTACAGCCCAACAACAAACTCCCAACGGTTGAGCGTACCCGTATCCATCGGCGCATAATCAATGACTTGCAACTGCCAAGTACCAACGGCGGATTTATTCAGGAATTGTTTGAGGGCGGGTGTCGTTTCCACGGAATAGGTTTTTTGTAGCTGAGTTAGAGAACCCAGTGAGCGATTTTGCAAAAGTACCATCTGACCGTTCGGGGCTGTCAAACACACCTCAATATCCCCCAGAAAGTCATGCTGAATATCAACCGTAATTTGAATTTCTCGGACTAATGCCGAGTCATTAATACGAATCGTGCTGGTAATGCCTTGAGGATTGTCGTCGGGAATCGCCATGCGGTTATCATTACGTCCAGAAAGACGCCGAGTATCCGACTGTGACCCTTGGGTCGTTTTTTGCTTAGCCGCTTGTACGGCTTTAAAGGCATTCACCTTGCCATAGCCGAACCATTGTGAGTGACCGTTTGTATCATAAGTGCCTAGTCGCATCCCTAACTGGGGGTCAGGGTCACGATCCACAATTTTATCTGCTGTTTCTTGCAGGAGGCGTTTCACCTCTTGCGCCGTGAGGTCGGGGTTGGCGGAGAGAATCAGCGCGGCGACGCCTGCAACAACAGGACAGGCGCTGGAAGTGCCGCCAAAGCCCTTGACATAGTCACCCGTTTCGTATCCTAGTGCGCCTAGTAGGTCATCGGTAAAGACTCCCAACCCAAGAAGAGCTGAAGTGACTTCCGGTGCTGTACCGATGTAGCCCGTTCTTTCAAACCACATGCCCGGCGGTGCATTGTTGCTGGGAGCACAAACCGAGATATTCGTCCCCCAGTTACTATAAGCTGATTTCTTGCTCAGGCTGGTACAGGCCGACACAGTAATGACATCCGGATGAACCGTAAAGCCACCCAGCCAATTGGTTGGCCCTTTGAGCAAATCATTAGGCCAGCCTTTCTCATAAACAGTACCACTAACCGGGCGATTGGCATTGCCTGCCGCAAAGACGATGACACAACCTTTTCCCTGACGCCCTTGGGTGGCAGCACGAGTAACAGCGGCACGTTGTCGCAAGGAGAGGGGAAAGTAAACGGCAGCGGGCCCCCAGCTACAGGAGATTACGCTAGCATTCTGAGCAATGCAATAGTCAAAGAGTTGTTCTAGAGACTCATCATCCAAAAATCCCGTCGTGCGGATGGGCATCAGAGCACAGCCAGGAGCAACTCCTACAATGCCCACACCGTTCTCTTCGGCAACAGCTACCCCAGCGCAGGCGGTTCCATGACTCTCTTCGGAGGTTTCCGGTAGTGGTAAGAAGTCTTGGTCTTTAAAGTCCTTGGGCGCGACAATTTTACCCATCCCCTGAAAATCGGGATGGTTTAAGTCAACGGCATCATCGGCGATCGCAACAACTACAGAACGATTCCCTCGTGTAATATCCCAGGCTTTCTCAACCTGAATGTGGGAATCTCCTGCTAGGAATGAACCACCGGAATGGTTGAGATACCACTGCTTGGGATAATAGGAGTCACGCGGACGGTAGTGCGGTTCTTTGGGGATGACGATTTCGGGTTCAGCGGTGAGAACATCTTTTCGCCCGATCAGGCGGTTAGCAATTTTGACCGGATTTTCTGTCGCGTTCGGCGTGAGTTGGAAAACGAAGGTGTTGGGAATGCCTACAACGGGTTTTACGATTTGCAATCCATAGTCTGAAGCCAGTGCTGCGATCGCGTCTTCTTGAGTTTCTGGGGTAAATTGAACCGTAAGTTGGTCGGTCAGATAAACCAGCGTCTCGGGATGGTTCTTCAGCTGGTAAACATGGCTCGCAAAGGCAACATCCTCATTCTCCCGTGCCGCTTGCATGGCTTCATCCCGTAGTTGCGGAGCCACTTTAAATTCTTGAATCTGGGCGCGAGGAATTGCGCGTTCATGTTCAGCGGGCAGCGTTTGGGTTAACTTCTGTACGACGGCTGGAGACGTTGGGCGAATTGTAAAGCGATCGCTCACCTTCTCCAGCGCCAGTTCCTCACCTCCCCGTTGCAGAATTGTGCCCACACTCTGTTCCGGAACACCCGCTGTCGAGTGAGAATCTTCTCTGGGCGAGTCAGGGCGACTGGTCATCAGCAATACTCCTTCAATCCAAAATTCTCATTTTGGAGGGTTAGGAAACTTTCAGGCAGTGATTCTAGTCTAACCCTCGCAAGACTTTGCTATCCGTGTTATGCCAAGACAGCAACGCTTAGCGGTCTGGCAGTGATAAGATACCCAAAGTTTAGATACGTTTTGTATTCAATACCCCCCAAGTTCTTTACATGGTCTCCTCTGGAACTGTCCTTCGCCTCGGTTTTACCTGCCTGGTTGGTTTCCCCTTCACGGCTGCTTTGGCGCTGTTATCGCCAGCACAGGCTCAAACTCAAAATCCTGTGCCTGCGCTTCCAGCAGGAGGTGCCAATGAGATGCAGCAAGATTTGACTGATCCCACCAATCTGCGTCCTTTGACTATGGATAGCAGCATTCTGAGTTTGCAGGGTGGGCAACGGTTGATGGGAGAGGCGAGTAGTGCCGTGAATACTCAGAACTATCCCTTAGCTGCTAAAAAACTCCAAGAGGCACGTCAAGTCTTTAACCAACTATCTAATTTCTATCAACAGCTCTCCTCGAGTTTTTCAGGAATTGACAATCGGATTGTTGAAGCGCAACGCAAAAGAGCCTTAGACACGGCTGAAATGCGAGATGAAGCGACGTATCAGTTGGCCCTAGTACATCGGGCGCAAAATCAGCCGGAATTAGCTGTACCTTTGTTGATTCAGGTGATTCGTTCTCAGAATCCGACCCGCGAATTGGGTAAGAAAGCTTATCAGCAGCTATTTGAGCTAGGCTTTGTCGATGCCCCCTATCCCAAACCTCGCAGCGGCGAGTCTACCTCCTCCTCTTCTCCAAGCAAGTAAAATATTATATTTGAGACGTTTGCTACACAAGTGGGAGTTCTGATGATTAGCCTAGAGCAAGTTGAGTCCCTGATCAAAGCAGAGATACCGGATGCTCAGGTGCAGGTTCAAGATTTAACAGGTGGCGGTGACCATCTGCAAGCCATAGTTGTTTCTTCCCAGTTTGAGGGCAAATCTCTGGTCAAGCAGCATCAACTGGTGTATGGGGCACTGCGTGAAGCAATGGCAACAGAAGCAATTCATGCTCTAGCGCTAAAAACCTATACACCTGAGGCTTGGAAATCGACAGGTCAGATGATTTAAGTAAAAACTTCCTCAACAGTCACTAAGTAGCGCTATACAAGAGATAGCAGGAGCTTTTAATCAAGATTATGACCCCAGAATTGAAAGAGCGGATTGACAACTTAGTTAGCCAAAACAAAATTTTGGTTTTCATGAAGGGCAACAAGCTGATGCCCCAGTGTGGTTTTTCCAATAACGTAGTCCAGATTTTGAACACCCTGGGCGTACCCTATGAAACCATAGACGTGTTGAGTGATTACGACATTCGGCAGGGGATTAAGGAGTATTCCAACTGGCCTACAATTCCCCAAGTCTACATCAATGGCGAGTTCATCGGTGGATCAGATGTAATGATTGAGCTGTATCAGCAGGGTGAATTGCAGCAGTTGGTAGAAGTTGCCCTCGCCTCCTAAATCGTCCTGAGTTCATTCCTCACTGAGAATGCTGATCAATTGAGAAGTCCGAATCAAGCGGACTTTTTTTTAGCTATGCCTCTAATCAGTTAACAAGCCTTCAAGTTGTCAGCCTCTTGCTCTAACAGGACCAGGGGAAACAAAGAAGCAAGTTAAATAATGATTAGGTTAGCAGTGCTAATTCGAGACTCAATTTTCCTTTTTTGTTTGAAAAAACATCGATCAAACGCTAAAATAATAGGCTGGCTGAACCTTTGAGTTGAGGGAGAAGGTTAAAACCATAATTCCCCCTTGAGAAAGGTTCTTACAAGCCAAAAAACGGTATCTTATTTCTTTAGCGATAAGGACTTAGAAACTTGTTTAAACGCAGGCATTATTTCAGAAAACGAAGAAATGTAAATAGGCAGTTGCACTCAGGCTAACTGTCTATTTACGAAGAACAACAAACATAGAGCTGGCTAATAGTAGTCAGATTCCGGTTCCGGCATGGGCATAGGCATCGCCTCAAAGTTAGATGGATCGCGAAGATAGCGCATTGCCTCTTCCTCCAAACGATGGATGAGGTAAACTTCCAAGGCGTTAGTATGTCGCAAGGCATCGACGTAGCCATCGACATACAGCCTCAGTTCATCATAGCGATAACCCCGATTCCACATAAAAACCAGAGCGTCTGTCAGCTGCTGGTAGTACCGTATGGTGCGAGTATCTTGAAGCATAGTCTAAAGAGTTTTGAGTTATGAATTTTAAGTTTTGACTGGCAAGCTGTCAATCCGAGATTATTCACTAACAACTACAGTGGTTGTTAACTATCCTGCTAATTATCATTGTGCCTGAGGCGAGCTGGTGTAGTCTCCTGACTAGAGTAGGAAAAATCTCTTGAGTGTGCCTGGGGATCGGTAGGGAGGTAACTTTTGGCCAACTATAGCGTCTAGTACTAAATACACCGTTCGGTAACCGTTTTACTGGCTAAGTTAGAGAGCCGCAGTTGCACGCTGTCAAGCTCGGAGTCTTTTTGTCATCCAGGCTCTTCGCTATTGACGGCGTCCGCTAAGGCTAACATAGTCTTAACCTTTGTTAAGTTTATTGTACCGCTTATCTAGCAACTGATTGGACATCCTTGCTGCTAAGGGCTAGTAGTTGGAAGAAAATGGAAAAGTAAGAAAATTTATTTTCCTCCCTAATCCTACGGCTGTCCACAAAACCCTGATTTCCTTTACCCCGACGCCCGACGCTCTAACTCCTAATCCCTTCGAGTTGGCAGATAGCACTAACCTCAGTAGCATCTGTTACAAAATCTTGACATTAGCTCTGTTAACCTGAAACGCACCGCGTCAAGGAAGAAGGCTGCTGTGGCATCGGTTTGTATTCAAATTATCGAGGGAAACCCTCATTTGCGATCGCTACTGGGCTGGCACTTACAGCAAGCAGGGTACTGGGTGCACCAATCCGCTACCCTTCATCAAGCCAGAGAGACATTCTACCATCGTCAACCTACATTGGTAATTCTTGACTCTGACTTACCCGATGGCGATGGAGTGGAATTTTGCCGTTGGCTGGGACAGCAAAGGCAATCGCTGATTTTGATGTTGTCAGCTCGCAATACAGAAAGTGATATCGTTACGGGTCTAAAGGCAGGGGCTGATGATTACCTTACCAAACCCTTTGGTATGCAGGAGTTTATGGCACGGGTTGAGGCGTTAATTCGACGAGTTCGTGTGACTGCCGCCCCCATGTCTCTGGATTACGGCGACCTCAAAATTGATTTAGTCCATCGTCGTGTCCGTTTGAAAGACGAGTTGATTGACCTGACACCTCAAGAGTTTAGTTTACTCTACGTGTTGGCACAGGCTGAAGGAATGCCCTTAAGTCGTTCGGAACTCCTACGTCGTGCTTGGCCTGATGCGATTGATAACCCGCGCACCATAGACACCCATGTTCTCTCGCTACGCAAAAAAATTGAAACTGATCCCCGACAACCTAGCGTCATTCAAACCGTTCGGAATATCGGCTATCGGTTCAATCCAGCCTTGATTTCAGGGAATAAGGTGTCATCCGGAGAATCGGTCAGTCACAGAAGTAACGGGCGTTCTACCCAACAGGTAGCAGCGAGGAGTTTGTTGTGATCCGGTTCCCAGACGTCATATTTGACGAATTTATCCCTTTTGTATCTATAGGAATCACCCCGCGTTTGCCTGCTGTTCCAATTACCCATAAACACAGCTTGGAATTAAAGCCATTCTTGAGCCGCCTCAGCCTCAGCTTGAATTAAGTTTTCTCGTAATTGTTGCCAGTTGAGCTGGTCTGCTGGGGTATCCTGAAGCAGCATACCTCCCTGTAGATACAACACCCGTGTACAAAACATCTGAGCCATATCCAGCTGATGATTGACCATCACAATTGAGAGCTTATCCTTGTTAGCCAAGTCAGCTAAGATACCAAGAACGCGAGAGGCAGTCCCAGCATCCAAGGCAGATGTTGGCTCATCTAGTAACAAAATTTGTGGTTGGCTAACCAAGGCACGAGCGAGCGCAACGAGTTGCCGCTGTCCGACAGAAAGCTGCACCTCAGTTCGCTCTAGCCAGTCTGCGGGAATATGCAGTAACTCTCGACTGTTTTCTAAACGTTCCTGTATTTGCTGCTGAGGCAGTTGTTGCAACGTTAAGGGGTAAGCTAGAGCTTCCCGAACCGTCATCCCTAAAAGCTTTGGTTCTTGAGGCACAAGCATTACCTGCCGCCGCAATTGAAGGACAGGAATTTTCCGAATATCCTGATTTTCTAGATAAATGGCTCCACTCGTCGGCTCACTGAGGCGGTTTAACAACCGCAAGAGGGAAGTCTTACCAGCACCAGCTGGGCCAATAATACAGAGGCGCGAGCTCGCCAATACCTCAAAGGTAATGCTTTTCAGTAAATAGTAAGAACCTACTGATGTCGCCAGACTGACGTGTTCGACACGGAGCTGGGGAGTCTGTGCAGTTTGCAAAATTGGCTTTCCTTAACCTAAAGTAATAGCGTTTCTAGGGTGATGCACTACATTTCTCGTCCTATAGCAATCCTAAATGATTCATGAGAACCACTCTTTCTCTTCTCTGTGTTCTCTGTGCCTGGAGCATTCGTTCAACAACAGTCAATTTTCTAAATGATTTACGACTGCTATAAGAAGGTAAAAGAATCCAATAAGCTTGTTCTGCTCTTAGTCTTACCATTACCCGTAACCCCTAATTCGGATTAACTTTGTTTGCCGTTAATCATAGCTTCCCTAGATTAATGGCAGTCCAAATTACCCATCCATCCGTAAGCAGAAGAAAGAGTGTAAATCCCAACAAAATCAGATACATCCAAGGCTGCGCCAAAGAACGAACATCCCTTGTATCAATTCCAGTATGCGATTCTACTAACTTGACTAACCGGGCAAACCCAACTACACGCATCGGGAGCAAATACGCTTTCTCCGGGGACTGACTGACGAAGTAGTAAACGAGTCCACCTTGACCCGTTGTTCGCATTTTTAAATCTTTGATATCCTTCCAATTTAGTGACCAACCCTTGCGAAAAAATTGAGGTATCCATCTGGGATAAGCCACCTGAATTTTCTCCTGATCCACGATCACCCGCTCACTCAACGCACCAAACAGTGCGATCGCGCCAAACCCGATTCCCCCCCACAACAGCCTAGGGGAAACGGGTGCGGATGATGCTTGTGCTAAAAAGGGCAGGGGAATTGTTAGCGCGAGATAAAGCGCCATTAATGTAATGCGAATTAGGGGAGAGATGCGAAAGACACTTGTGTTTTGCTGTTCAGATTCAGTTGGTATTTGCAGGTTTTGTGACACGGCTAACAATTTTTTTCTGATTGTTTCTCTTGCTTCACACTATTTGATATTTTTTCTCTCTGACTTATGCTACATCTGAGGTTGTTAGCATTTGACGACTCAGGAGGCTTTATGTTGTTAGAGCACAGACCGAGTGGTGGCTTAGTAGAGGTGCTGACGCTAGAAGATCTTTACAATCCTTGTCGGAGTCATATTACGGGACAATTGCAGGCGGGGGAAGAAATGCAAGACCCCGAACTCTTTCATAAATCAGAGCTGATTTTCCCATCCGGCGAACCCTTGCCCTGTTGCTGGTTCGATGCGCACTATCGACAAAAGATCACTTTGAAGCGCACTGTGGCAATTGGTGTTTGATATCGCTTTTGACACAGCTGAGTTCAGTCCTTAATCATTGCCATCTAAAATGTAGGATTCCCTTCTCTACTTGATATTGGCTGATGAGGCACAATCGTTGGGGTTCAACACTTACCTATTTAAGTTGAACCCTTCTTATCATGGCAATAGGCTATTGATCAGCCGTCCAGATGGGTTCAGTACCTTGACCCCAGAATCCGTCATATTTTGTAACGCGAATATCTCCAAGAACCTTAGTCTGACAGGCTAAGCGGCGATTGGCTGTGGGAGAATGAGGAGGAAGCGATCGCCTCGCTTTATCCTTCCAGTTCGGCTCTGACACGTTTCCTTCGACGGTAACGGCACAAGTGCCGCAGCTACCCAACCCCATGCAGTTGATAATTTTGGCATTACCGTTATAAAGTTCAATACCCCGCTTTAGTAAAACTTTTCGCAAGTTACTACCTGGGTTGCATTCAAATGTCTTTCCCTGAGCTGTTACTTTAGGCATGATGAATTGACCTAACTGACTGTAGCGACGGGTTTGGCTAAGTCGGCAGTCCGAAATAGTTCACTTCGATATAAGCCCGCCCTACCTTTAAGTTTACATTTCTTTACGATTACCTCAAGTGTTCTCCCCGCTCATGACCTGGCAAGCCTCTAACCAAATCTGGATTTATGACACAACCCTGCGGGATGGTTCCCAACGTGAAGGTCTCTCTCTGTCATTAGAAGATAAGTTACGAATAGCGCGAGAACTTGACCAGATTGGAATTCCCTTTATTGAGGGCGGATGGCCTGGGGCAAACCCGAAGGACGTGCAATTTTTTTGGCAGCTTAAAGAAGAGCCGCTGACACAGGCTGAAGTAGTGGCCTTTTGCTCGACTCGACGCCCTAGCATCGCAGCAGCAGACGACCCAATGCTCCAAGCTATTCTTGCTGCTGGAACTCGCTGGGTAACTATTTTCGGTAAATCCTGGGATCTCCACGTCACGGAAGGACTCAAAACGACGCTGGATGAAAACCTAGCAATGATTCAAGACTCGATTGAGTATCTCAAGAGCCAAGGGCGTCGGGTGATTTATGATGCTGAACATTGGTTTGATGGCTATAAACACAATCCCGAATACGCCCTCAAGACTCTTCGGACAGCTTTGAACGCAGGTGCAGAATGGCTTGTCCTGTGCGACACCAATGGCGGTACCCTACCGCATGAGATTGCTCGAATTGTTCGAGACGTGGCTCAGGCAATTGGAATCGGGAATGAGGCAAAATCCAACCAATCAACCATTCCCAATTCCCAATTCCCAATTCCCCAACTAGGCATTCATACTCACAACGACTCAGATACCGCAGTTGCTAACGCCCTCGCGTCTGTGATGGAAGGCGTTCGCATGGTGCAGGGAACCATTAACGGCTATGGGGAACGCTGCGGTAATGCCAATCTCTGCTCCCTAATTCCCAACCTACAACTAAAGCTGGGTTACCGTTGTATCGAAGATGAGCAACTGGCGAGGCTAGCCCAAACCAGTCGCCTGATTAGCGAAGTCGTCAATCTTGCCCCGGATGACCATGCTCCCTTTGTGGGTCGTTCAGCGTTTGCTCACAAAGGCGGCATTCATGTCTCAGCGGTTGAGCGCAACCCCTTGACCTACGAACATATTGAGCCAGAACAGGTTGGCAATCAGCGCCGGATTGTGATTTCTGACCAGTCGGGGCTGAGTAATGTTTTGGCAAAAGCCCGCAGCTTCGGTCATGAACTCAATAAGCAAGACCCCACCTGTCGCCAAATTTTAGAACGCCTCAAAGACCTGGAAAGTGAGGGGTATCAATTTGAGGCGGCAGAAGCGAGTTTTGACTTGCTGATGCGTGACGCCTTGGGATATCGGCAGCAGTTTTTTGAACTCAAAGGCTTTCAAGTGCATTGCGATATGCTGCAAAGCATTAGTGGGGACTACAGTAATGCACTTGCCACGATTAAAGTCGCCGTCAATGGGAAAGATATTTTAGAAGCAGCGGAAGGAAATGGCCCGGTTTCCGCACTTGATGCGGCTTTGCGCAAAGCCCTCCAGAACTTCTATCCGGAAATTGCCCAGTTTCACTTGACCGACTACAAAGTGCGAATTCTCGATAGTGGTGCGGGTACGTCAGCGAAGACTCGCGTCCTGATTGAATCCAGCAATGGTCAAAAACGCTGGACAACGCTAGGTGTATCCAGCAATATTCTTGAGGCATCCTATCAGGCTGTGGTGGAGGGGATCGAGTACGGATTGTTGCTACAATCCTCAGGAAGCTTGCAGACTGAAGTCACAGCTAAACTTTTCAAACCTGCCTCCGCCAGTTGAATCGTGGCGGGATCAGGTTGTTGCTGTACATAGGCTGCTTATCGACGCTTCGGAGTTAATCGCCACAGGTTTAAAATTCCCTCGAATAGACCTTTGGCATATTTCTCATTATCAAGATGATCGCCACCATCGGTGATAAAGCCACA
>DATNPV010000116.1:0-45035 GCA_036703055.1 Waterburya sp. | reverse complement strand
TCAAGATCTACTAAGCTTTAGGGTTAAGGAGTAGAAGGAACAACTGTGGCTTTTAAAGTTGGTTTACTAGGACTAGGAACAGTCGGCACGGGAACGGTGCAGATTTTGCTGAACCCAGAAGGGCGTCAGCCGTTGTTGCGAGACATTGAAATTCATAAAGTAGGGGTGCGATCGCTCGATAAACCCAGAACGGTTAACCTCTCCCCTGAATTGCTCACGACAGATTTAGAGTCCATTGTCAGCGATCCAGCGGTTGATATTGTGGTTGAGGTGATGGGCGGTTTGGAACCGGCGCGATCGCTAATCCTCAAAGCTATTGCTCAAGGTAAGCATGTTGTCACCGCCAACAAAGCTGTCATTGCCCGCTATGGGGCGGAAATCTTCACAGCGGCGGAAGCGGCAGGCGTCTACGTCCTCTTAGAAGCTGCTGTTGGGGGCGGTATTCCAGTGATTCAGCCCCTGAAGCAGTCTCTAGGGGTCAATCGCATTCACAGTGTCATTGGCATTGTTAACGGAACGACCAACTACATTCTCACCCGGATGCAAACTGAGGGAGGAGAATTTGCCGACATCCTTGCCGATGCTCAAAGGCTGGGTTATGCAGAGGCTGATCCAACGGCTGATATCGATGGATTGGATGCCGCTGATAAGATTGCGATTTTGGCATCTTTAGCCTTTGCCGGACGCATTAAACTCCAAGATGTCTACTGTGAAGGGATTCGTCAAGTGAGTGCTGCCGATATTACTTACGCCCAAAAGCTAGGGTTTGTGATTAAACTGCTAGCGTTTGCCAAGCGCGAGAAAATAGCTGTGACAGCGACCCCAGATGCCGAAATGCTACAGGTGAGAGTTCATCCCACGTTAGTACAGCAGACTCATCCGCTTGCCAGTATTAACGGAGTCTACAACGCTATCTTAGTGGAAGGTGAACCGATTGGGCAGGTGATGTTCTTTGGCCCCGGTGCAGGTTCTGGGCCAACCGCCACCGCAGTTGTATCGGATATTTTGAATATTGCAGCCGTGTTGCAAACGGCACAAGAAACTCACCAACTGCATCCACTGCTGAGTTGTACTCATCAGCATTATTGTACGCTGGCCCCAATGTCAGAAGTGATCACCCGCTTTTATGCACGGTTTCTGACTAAAGACCGTCCTGGTGTTATTGGTAGCTTAGGAACCTGCTTTGGTAGACATAATGTTAGCCTGGAGTCGATTGTGCAGATCGGATTCCGGGACGAATTGGCGGAAATTGTTGTTGTCACTCACGATGTTCGGGAAGGGAACTTCCGACAAGCGCTAGATGAGATTCGTACTCTAGAATCTGTCGATAGCATTCCCAGTATTTTGCGAGTGCTTTGAAGGTTGGGAGGTTGAAGGTTGAAGGTTGAACAATGAAAACTTCTAATCGATAATCTGCACGCCTTGCCAACCTACAACCTATCACCAGATGCCAACAAAATCTCCCAATTCTCTTGGAGCATCACTTTGGTGAGAAGGTAACTCAAGAAAAAATAGAGGTTGGTGTTGCCGTTCCGCTCGTAGAATGAGTACTAGCTTTAGTCTGGAATTTGTTGAGCGATCGCAAAACGCGCATGATTTTCTCTCGCAGGCTCCCCATTGTGACCCTAATTTTTGGCTTACTTACTTCAGCGATTGGTATACGAGCCAATCTGGCGATTGCTCAACCTCCTGCACCTACTGGGAGTACCTGTCCTGCACCCATTCTTTCACGCTTGAATCGACACACGATCACTGCGGGTGAAACAGTAGAGAGCATTGCCAACCGATACAATCTCATTCCTGAAACGCTGCTGGCGCTCAATCCTATCCTAAAGAAGCGATCGCTACCTGTGGGTCGAGAAATTTTAATTCCCCCATTCAATGGCATTCGTGTGCAAGCGCCGGCGGGTTCAAGATGGGAAGATGTTGCAGCCGCCTATGGTGTCCGTGCCGATGTCTTGTATGAAGTCAATGGCTGTCAGTCTAAGCCTCGGCAAGTTTTTATTCCAGGCATCAATTGGTCAGCGACTAGACGCCAAACGGCAGATACTTACAACGGATTCAGCGCTTATCCCTTACCCAATACAGCATCTGTAGCCTTAAGCTATGGCTGGCATCAAGACCCCAAAACGGGCCAAGCGAGGTTTCACAGCGGCATCGATTTACTCGCTAGTCCTGGTACTGCGGTATTTGCGGTCGAAGCAGGCACGGTAGCTTATGCTGGTGAGCAAGGGGGTTATGGTAATTTAGTGGTGGTCAATCACCAGGGTGGACGACAAACCCGCTATGCTCATCTAGAGCAAATATTAGTTAGAGCGGGTCAAGTGTTGAAGCCAAAAGAGCAATTGGGAACCACTGGGACTAGTGGACGCCCTGATACCCTGAGGCCGCATCTGCATTTTGAAGTTCGCTACTATTCGTCTCAAGGTTGGGTGGCGCAAGATCCAGAACCCAACCTTCAGGTCAAACCAACCGCACAACGATCAGCGATTCAAAATTAAAAACCTTTGGGATGAGGCGTGGAGAATGGCAATTCTCACATGACGCGCTTGGCGGTAACTGAGCCGCTGTGTGTCAGTTGAACGAGTGACCTATCAATTCAACTAAACCCTTTGTGTACCCCTATTTTTCACCCTTTCTAGGAAAGGAGATAGTTTCGTCCTCAAAAAAAATCTCTGTAAAATGCAAAAACTCATACCCGATTACATCGGTTAAAGTACTTTTCAAACGCCCCATGCCCGACCTCCAAGGTTATCTCTATAACGGCAACTGGATATCACGAGTTGTGAATTTTCATCTCAGCTCCACTTTTTCGATTCCAGTTATTACTAAATTGCAGGAGAAAATTGCCTCTTCCTGCACTAGCCCAGTCAAAAAATTGGCTACCAGATGAGCAGAATTACTTTTTTCCAGCACAAACTAGATAAAGACATCAATAGCTTATTAACTCATTGCTATGTTTCCAGCTGAACCTCCGGCGAGGACAAGCGGATTTTATGCCCTGATGAAAAACCATCCCTTTATGGTGATATGGTTTGGACAGGTAGTGTCCCAAATAGCAGATAAAGTCTTGTTTATCTTGCTCATTTCCCTACTCGACAACTATCATTCGCCCCCAGATTTTGCCAACTCAATGCGCTCTGCGTTGATGATTGCTTTTACCTTACCGGCAATTTTGTTTGGTTCAGCCGCAGGAATTGTTGTTGATCGTTTTTCCAAAAAGCAGATGATGATGGCGACCAACTTAGCTCGCGCCGTCTTGATGCTATTAATCCCCCTATTACCCAAACACATTTTCATTCTGTTGGTCATTACATTTTTAATGTCTAGCGTCACGCAATTTTTTGCTCCAGCGGAACAGGCGACGATTCCCCTCATTGTGCCGAAAGAAAATTTGATGTCAGCGAATGCACTATTTACAACAACAATGATGGGGTCTTTAATTGTCGGGTTCGCCATTGGAGAGCCGTTGTTGAGCTTAATCAAAACGTGGGCAGGAGAAAATAGTCAAGACGTTTTTGTGGCTGGATTGTATGTGATTGCAGCAGTAGGCATTTGTTTTATTACCGTCCCAGAAAAGCTGAAGCACAGGAGCCACCTTACCGTTCATCCCTGGTGTGATTTTAAAGAAGGTCTGCGTTATTTGTGGAAAAATCGCAGGGTTAGGAATGCGATGGTGCAGCTGAGTGTTTTATATTCGGTCTTTGCCGCTTTAACCGTATTGGCGTTTACTTTAGCAGAACGAGTTGGCTTAAAGCCGACTCAATTTGGCTTTCTCTTAGCCGCCGCAGGAGTTGGCTTAGTCTTTGGTGCTGGGACGTTAGGACACTGGGGCGATCGCTTCCCTCATAAGCCCTTACCCTTAATGGGTTTTCTAACTATGGCGTTTGTTTTAGCTGTATTTACCTTCACCCAACACATTTGGCTGGGGTTATTCCTAAGTGCCTTGTTAGGCTTGGGAGCATCCTTGATTGGTGTGCCAATGCAAACCGCTATTCATGCTTCGTGTGAGGAATCCATGCGGGGGAAAGTTTTTGGATTTCAAAATAATGTGGTGAATATTGCCCTGAGTCTACCTCTAGCAGTTACGGGTTACCTGACTGATGCCCTTGGCTTACGAGCCGTACTGGTCGGTATGAGCTTGATCGTAGCAGGAGCCGGCCTTTGGGCATGGCGCAACACTCGTAATGTGTTGGAAGACGCGATTTGAGCGATTCATTCAATCGTGTCTAGGCTAACTATCATTCTCAGGACTTACGCAAACACCCTCATTTTGCCCCCCCGTTCCCCCAAGCTTGGGGGGAGTAAATCAAATCCAGTTCCCCCCAGAGCAAGGTGGGCTAGAGGGGCGAATGCGTAAGTCCTGATTCTAATTCCGTCACCCCATCTCCCCGTCATTGAGGTAATTCCAACGACATGCACATCAACTTACCCGTCCGGCAAGCCTTGCCACTACAGCTACCAATTTAGCTGGCTCAACGGGTTTGGAGATATGCATTTGAAAACCAGCTGCGATCGCTTGCTGAAAATCTTCCTCCCTAGCATACGCGGTCACTGCCACAGCCGGAATCATGGCTCCTTGATGGGGTTCCAAGGCTCTCACTTGGCGGATTAAGGAGTAGCCACTGTCACCTGGCATGGCAATATCACTGACTAGAACATCGGGTAGAAACTGCTCGATCATGCAGATGGTTTGACCTGCTGATGCTACGCTTGTCACTTGCGCTCCATACAATTGCAGTACTGTAACTAAATACTCCCGTGTATCCGCTTCATCATCCACCACAAGTATCCGTAAACCCGCCAGGGGGTGAGAGGGGGATGCCGCTTTGGTGATGTGGGGAGATGAGATTGATAAATTCCCCGTGTCCTCTTCCTCTGTGTTCTGTTTTCCGTTTCCCTCAAGAAGCGGCAGTGTAACGATAAATGTGGCTCCCTGTCCTTCTCCAGGGCTTTGGGCTTGCACAGTGCCTCTATGCAGTTCTACTAAATGGCGTACAATAGCTAGTCCTAATCCCAGACCCCCGTATGACCTTGTAGTACTGCTGTCACCTTGACGAAAGTGATCGAAGACATGGGGGAGAAAATTAGGGCTGATGCCCTTGCCTGTATCCATTACTCTGATTTGAATCTCGGAGGCGGTGCAATTGAGTTTAATTTTGACCCGTCCTCCCGTAGGGGTAAACTTGATGGCGTTAGACAGAAGATTCCAGACTACTTGCTGTAAACGCTCTGCATCGCCTGATATGAATTGGGCTCCCAAAGCCGGTATAAATTCAAGGTAAATGCTTTTGGCATCCGCGCTGGGACGTACTGTATTGATAGCCGCTTCAATCACACAAATCACGTTGACTGGGCAAATCTTCAGCGTCAGCTTCCCGCGAATGATGCGTGAGACATCTAGCAAGTCTTCGATCAGTTGCGTTTGTAACTTAGCATTGCGCTCAATAGTTTCCAACGCCTTAGCGATCGCGGCTTCGTTGAGCTGGCGATTGCGCAGAATTTGAGTCCACCCCAGGATAGCATTGAGGGGCGATCGCAATTCATGGGAGAGGACAGCAAGAAACTCATCTTTCATTCGATTCGCCTCTTGAGCGGCTTGTCGTGCGGCTTCGCTATCCTGGTAAAGGCGAGCATTGTCGATTGCAGCCGCAGCGCGGCGGGCAATATCTTCAGCTAAATCTAAATCAGCCTGGGTATAACGACGCCCTGATTCGGAGGAAACAAAGGACAGTACACCAAGTACCTGCTGCCGAGACTGGATAGGTACAATCATCACAGACCTTCTCCCCAAACTACGCAGCAATTGTAAGTGCTCCTCATTTTGGGCAGTGGCAACCATCTGTGAGTCTGTAAATTCTGGATAGATTATGGATTGACCACTTAGCAGTCTTTGCCAAGACGGGTTTTTTCCTACTGGATCAGGTGGATAGCGGCGTCGTAGTTCTTGTAAAATTTCCTGTTTGGACGGGTTAGTACAAGCGATCGCAATCTGCCGGACTGATGCATCAGGCTGGAAAACGTCAACAATACACCAATCAGCAAGGGTAGGAACCGCTAGGTGAGCGACATTATTCAATGTGGTTTCATAATCCAACGAGGCAGCCAGTATCCGACTCGCTTCTACTAAAAAGTGCTGTTTAGCTTCAGCTTGTTCGCGTTCGTGAAGCGCGGCTTGCCGTTCACTAATATCCTCAATGATGCCTACTCCATACTTCGGCTGTCCTTGGGAGTCCCATACTGCTGAGGCGGTGACGTTTACCCATACGATGGAGCCATCCTTGCGAAAGAAGCGCTTCTCCACCGAGTAACCATTAATCTCCCGTGCCAGAATCTTTTGAAAGTTTTCAAAATCGAGCTGTTGTTCGTCCGGGTGACTAATTTGCTGGACAGTGGTTTGGACTAACTCATCGTGGCTGTACCCAGTAATCTCACACATGGCTGGGTTGACTTGAATAAATCGACCATCCAACGCCACCAACGCAATGCCCACAGCGGCTTGATTGAACATCACCCGGAAGCGCTCTTCACTTTCTTTGAGCGCTTCCTCTGCCTGCTTACGCTCAGTGATATCTACAGCAGCACCTGTAATTCCCGTCACCACTCCAGCTTCGCTATACAACGGTTCAACCGTTAGGTCGTAAGTGCGGAGTACTCCATCAATATAGATTTGGATTTCCCCACGCGCACCGATCTCACCTTCAATCACCGACTGCTTGATTTGAGTCAGTCGAGTCGCCACGTCATAAGGGGCAATTTCCCAATCTGTCTTACCAATCAGCTCCTCTGCTGAGTAGCTAGGGTGGGGATTGTGAAACCAGGTATAACGAAGGTCTCGATCCTGGTTATACACCATGATCGGCGAATTCTTGATCGCTACTCGGAAGCGTTCTTCGCTTCGACGCAGCGCCTCCTCTGCTCGTTTACGGTCGGAAACTTCATGAAAGTATACAGCTAGACCATCAGCTGATGGATAGGCGTGAATCTCAAACCAGCGCTCAGATTCATAGGCTCCAAATGTCTCAAAATGCACGACAATCTGCTCTTGCAGTGCCCTGTGGTATTGCTCGTAATAAATGCTGCCCACCGTTTGCGGAAATACCTCCCAGATGCACTGTCCTAGTAGTGCTTCTGGAGAATGGCGCATCAGTTGTGCACCTCGGTGGTTGATGTAGGTGAAACGCCATTCCCGATCCACAGCGAAGAAAGCATCCGTAATGCTCTCAAGGATTTTAACTACCCTGCGATTCGCTACTTGCGCCGCCGCCTCTGCTTGTTTGATTTCAGTAACATCAGCTAGGATGACGCCAATCCCTAAGGTTTGTTCGTTTGCATCTCGGATGGGGTAATAATTCCCCAGCCAATACCCATATCGTCCAGGTTCTCCGGGTGTCTCACCACTAATTTCTACATTCAGCATGGGTTCACCCGTATCCAAAACCTGCTGCAACTGGGGTTCAAAGCGCTCTGCCATCTCTGGCAATACCTCTCGATATCGGCGTCCCAAATGCTCTTCTAGGGGAAGATTGTTAATCGAGGCTAGCACCTGATTAATGCGAATGTAGCGCAAGTCTTTATCGAGAAAACCTATGGCTACAGGAGCAGCCGCTAACAGAGCATCCATCAACGACAACAACTCGGCTTGACGCTGCCCAGCCTGTTGAGCATCTCGGTAGAGCCGCGCATTGTCAATAGATAGTGCTGCGCGATGCGCCAAGTCTTGAGCCAGAGCGAAGTCAGCCAACTCATAGCGACGCCCAGATTCTGCAACTGCCAACGTAATAGTGCCCAAGGCTTGCCCACGTGCGACAAGGGGCACAATCATAAACGACTTAGGGTTAAGTTGAGGGTAAATTTCAACGACTCTATCGTCTTGGATAATCGACTGAGCCGTTGCCAAGGAAGCCTCAGAAACAAGTACTGGCTCTCCCGTTCGCAGCACTTGTGCGACTAAGCTTTTGGGGTTTTGTAGGTGCGCCCGATGAAGGCGTGCCACCTCATCGCTCAGTGCTTGCTTGTGTGGATCTCGATGAACTGCCGCCACCTGTCGAAATTGTCCATCGTCCTCTAATCGGTTAATCAGGCAATAGTCGGCTAGAAATGGCACGGCTAAACGCGCTAGGCTGGAGAGTGTCACTTCGTAGTCCAGAGAAGAAGCCAGCAATGTACTTGCTTGCGCCAGAAAAGCCGAGCGTCGCTCTAATTTCTCAGCTGTAGCCCGTGACGCCTGCTCTCGAATCAGTTGCGATCGCTCTTCTTCTGCTCGTTTGTTCTCAGTGATATCACGGCTGACAACCAAGACATGTTGTGGTATTTGCTCCCTATGAAACTCAGGAACTAGACGCGATTGATAGGTGCGTACTCCATTAGGAGTCGGAAAGTTGAACTCCAGGGTTTGCTCTTGAGCTGTTGCCAAGACTTGGCGTAACGTCTTCTCCCAATGCGGGTAGATATCATCCGGCATCCCTGACTCTGGGTTGCTTTTGCCGATAAAGTGAGATGCTGGTAAGCCCGTTGCCCTTTCTACTGCTGAATTCACATACACATAGCGTAGTTCTCGGTCAAAACGGGCAATAACATCCGGTGCATTGTCCAAGAGAGCTTGGAAATCTTGCTCACGGCAGTGTAGCACGTCTATCGCTCGCTGACGCTCAATCATCTGTTCAAAGAGGCGTGCATTAGCGTCCCTCAACTCAGCGGTGCGTTCTTCAACCCGTCTTTCCAGTTCCTCATAAGCTTTTTTCAGTGCAACTTGCGCTTGCTTGCGAGCCGTAATATCTTGGGCATAGATAGAAAGACCATCGGGAGACGGGTAGACACTAACTTCAAGCCAAATGTCAAGGTAAGGACAAAATTCTTCAAATTGAAGCGGAACTGCTGTTGTTGCCGCCTCGTGGTACTTTTTGTCAAAGGTTGAGCCGACTGCCTCAGGATACACATCCCAGATATTTTTACCGAGCAAATCAGTCTGGTTTTTTTGTAAGATCTGCTCGCCTTTGCGATTAATGTACGAGAACCGCCATTGCTGATCCAAAGCCCAAACGGCATCGGTAATACGTTCAAGGATGTTGACAAGTCGCTCGGGTTGGCAGATCATTTCCCGAGAGTGGGGTAGTGCGTTTTGTCGGGGAACAACAGGCACTTTTCTCTCGCCAAAGTCTTGCTCAAATGACCACCTGGAAAAGCGCAGTACACCCATTACTGCGCTAAACACCAACGCTTGCAGGAAGTATAGTCCCAACTGTAACGCTTGCCCTGGCTTAGGCATCCACTGCAAGCCTTGTACAGGCGGTTCTAACGGTACGGCTGGCTCTAAGTCAGAAAATAGTAGTGCATGGGTAGGGTTGGCTAAAAAATAGTAAGATAGCAAAACCGTTGCCGTCGTAGCCAGTAATCCTGACCCTAACCCGCCATACCAGGTACTGAACATGACCGCCGGAAAGAACAGTAAAAATGGGTTATTTACTTGAATTTGACGTTCTAGCAGGAGCTGAAGTAGCAGTGCTAGCATAACGACTAATCCGGTTACACCATAATGATGTAACCGAGAGCTTCGCATGTTCAGCATTTTTTTCTCGTCGTAGTCGTTCAGATTGTTGTTAAGGTTTAAACCCTACAGCTTTTGTATAGCGTAATTTCTAATGACGGGTAGATGAATATTTAAAGATTTTGGTCAATAGCATCATCCTAAACAAATATCTCGCCCGTCCTCGGATAAATTAGCTACCTACTCACTAGATCTCCTGCAAAAATACAAAGCACCCCACCCCAACCCTCTCATTAAAGGGAGGGAGTTAGTTTCCCCCCAAGATGCAGGGGGGACTCGCAGGGGGGTAAATGCGACTTTTGCAAGAGGTCTACTGACAACTTCAAAGATAAGCTGAGGTGTTTTCAAATCACATCGTTGAAATTACCCAAATGACGTGGAGACGATGCAATTTAAACAGCAATTCGCTGATGACAACAACTCAGCTCAGATACACACACTTTATGAGATGAGAAGTATAGCAGTCGCTTCATTAAGTCAGCTCTAAGGGAGACCGAGTAACAGCTGCCAACAAAAAGCTTGTTTGAAAACATGTAATACAGTTAGGCTCGTGATTGAAATTAAATCTCAAAATTATCAGACACATTCTCCCAAAAACTCTGCGCTCTTAGCGTTACCCTTTGCGTCAAAAAATTAACCATTCCGATGCCAACAGACTGGGTATCAGCCGCTTAGAAGCTTTATAGTTCCTGACTTCGTTTACCCGTGTTTACTCTCCCACTCAGGTGGTAATGGGTAATCGGTAATTCATCAGCCGTTTTTCTCTTACCAATTCCCAATTACCAACCTGTACAAGTGATTGTTATACCACTTTCCCATGAATGGTATTACACATAACTGGTCACTGCTCAAAAGTCACCAACAGTTGTATCCTTAGCAAGGGAAATGGGTCCTATTGCCCTCAACGGAATGGACGTTTAACCAACAACACCGGCTAGCATTTGCTCTTGTTGAGCTTCCATCGGTTCATCCTGAGGCAGTCCCAAGATTTCTTGGTACATCCTGATATACTCTACGGCTGATTTATCCCAGCTAAAGTTTTGCCTCATTCCTCGCTGCTGTAATGTTTGCCATTGGTCTTTAAAGCGGAAAGCCTCAGCCGCTCGCACCGTTGCAGTGTAAAAGTCTAGCGGTTCATAGCGATCAAAGCAGTAACCCGTACCCGTTTGCTTAACAGGGTCATGATGAGAGACCGTATCGACAAGACCACCCGTGCGCCGCACAATGGGGACACAGCCGTAACGCATGGCTAGCATTTGGCTGATGCCGCAAGGTTCAAAGCGGGAAGGCATAAGGAAGGCATCACTACCGGCATAGATACGTCGGGAGAGAGCGTCGTTGTAGAGGAGTTGAGCGGACATGCGACCCTTATAACGGGATGCCATCTGCCACATTTGAGTTTCGTAGTAGCGATCGCCTGTACCGAGTAAAATAAATTGGCTATCAGTGTAGGCGAGGAAGCGATCAAGTACCTGAATCAGCAGATCAATCCCTTTTTGGTCTACCAGACGGGTCACCATCCCCATCAGGAAAGTACCGGAGTTCACCTGTAAGCCAATCTCTTCTTGCAGCGCAATTTTGTTAGCACGGCGTTGCTCAATCGTATCGGCTGTAAACTTCTCGGGGATGTACTTATCCGTCTCTGGATTGTAGCTTTCGGTATCAATGCCATTGACGATACCGACTATCTTCCCACTGATGAAGGACATCAAGCCTTCCAGAGTTTCGCCATATTCAGCCGTTTTAATTTGCTCGGCGTAGGTGGGTGAAACCACGCTCACTCGGTCGGCATACTGAACAGCCGCCGCCATCGTGTTATGACCTTGCATATACCAAGGACACCACGTCATCTGATCTAAGCGCCAACGCCAGGGCCCTTGATAGGCGAGGTTGTGAATCGTGAAGACTGTGCTAATGTCAGGGTCTTGGTGCATCCACACAGGAATCATGCCAGTATGCCAGTCGTGGCAGTGGATAATCTGGGGCTTCCAGTAGTTCCAGGCAAACTCAGCCGCACCATTGGCAAAGAAGGTGAACCGCCAGTCTTCATCTTCCCCACCATAGACGTTGCGCCCTGAAAAGGAATGATGCCCCATTAAATATAGAGGGACATCTGTCCCCGGTAGAACCGTTTCATAGACGGAAAAATTTTGAAACATGGCATATCCCGACCAGACCGGGTCTGTAGGGATTTGCATCTTATCCGGCAAAAAGCCGTAGTAGGGCATGAAAATCCGCACATCATGCCCCATCCGTCTCAACACTTTGGGCAGGGCACCTACGACATCTCCCATACCGCCCACTTTGGCAATGGGGGCGGCTTCAGCGGCAACAAACAGAATTCTCATGTTGATTTTTGCGCTCGTTTAAGTCTCAGATAGTTAGGACTAATATACTGGCGGACTGAGCTGATAGGTTCATCCAATTCATCGTACCTTTGAAGAAGGGAATTTACGCGATTGTGTTTTTTATGGGCGTTAGCTTAAAACAGTACTTTATGCCCCATGCCCAGCCTCCACAGATTCGTTAAATCTGGAATAGCTGACTACCATCTGAACCCATCTAGGCCTTTGCAAGGGCACTGCCACCCTTAGCGCTAGCTGACGCTCGTTCGCGCAGTGTGCCGCAGGCAAGACTCACTACCGCTACGCTAATGGTGGTATGGGGAATTGCGGTCAGGAACTCGCTAGATTTCGCTACTAATCCGCTATAAAATAGCTTTCGTAGCGAATAGGTCGATGAGCTATGCTCCTGACTCAAACAAACAGGCTACATCTGAGTTTTGAACAAACTCAGACGCTTAAATCCAGTTTTGTAGATGGCGACCCAATCCCCGTTTACAACGCTGACAACCCAGTTGAATTTCAAGGAAGTGGCAAGCGTATTAGGCGTGGACTGTACCAAACCAAGAAAGGTTGGCTGATCAACGCTGACATTAACGGTGCTGCAAATATCCTCAAAGAACATCTCGAAAGTAGCCAGGATAAACTTCGGTTTGGACTGGGTAGAGGCTGTTTGGCGCAGCCGTTAAGGGTGAAAGTCTCTTAAGAATCCACTCCTATACCCGTAGGGTTAGGGGTGGAGTACGTCAAAACGTCTTGGAGCTGTCCTACCATCTGAGCGCGAGTGGAAACGCCTAGCTTGCGGAACATTCGTTTGAGGGCTTGCTTGACAGAATCTGGCTGAATCCACAAGGCTGCACCAATTTCGGCATTGGTTAATCCTTGAGCGACTAACTCAGCGATTTCTAGTTCGCGTGGCGTCAAGCGACTGGCTAACGCGGAGTTGAATAAACTTGGCTTCGCTCGTAAGGCGGCGAACTTGGCAGATAAATGCAGGCATAGGGCGCTCAAGTCAGCTAAATCGTTCGCATCAAAGGCGGGAGAACCGCTAGCGCGGGTAAAATTAACCGTTCCAACTAGGCGTCCATCAGTGACAATCGGCCCCGTCATCACATGTTCGTGGTCATGGCGCGGGCAAAAATCCTTCCAACTTCCGGGGGGTAACACCACTTGCTCATGGGCTGGAACATGGCGCTCAGTCACATAGTGCAAGACTGGATTGTGTCCTACACAGACGTCGGGGATGCCCTGAACATCAACCTCAGCGAAGTAGGATGGCTCATCCAGGAGATAAATCCCCGAACGTTGCACGCCAAAATACTTCTCAACTGTATCCATGACCGTTATTCGCAGTTCCTGCTCACTACGGGCAGAGGCGATCGCATGAAATAGCTCGTGAAGAGAATTTGCCATTAGGTGAATCAAACTGTACCCGTTTGGGGACTGGGTGAAGTTCGGTAACCATTCCTATGATAGTTCCCATAGAAAGTAGATTGAGAAATTTGGCATGAGCAGCAATTTAGCAACGAAACTGCGCGTAGGCACTCAAAAAGCCCACACCTTTGCGGAGAACGTTGGTTTTGTTAAGTGTTTTTTAAAAGGAGTGGTCGAGAAAAATTCCTACCGCAAGCTCCTTGCTAACTTCTACTTCGTTTATTCAGCGATGGAAGAGGAGATGGAACGGCATCAAAACCACCCGATTATCTCTAAAATTAACTTTCCCCAACTCCACCGCCAACAAGCCCTAGAGCAAGACTTGACCTACTATTACGGTGCTAACTGGCGCGAGCAAATCCAACTCTCTCCTGCGGGGGAAGCTTACGTACAACGCATCCGGGAAATATCCGCAACCGAACCGGAACTATTAGTCTCACACTCCTACACGCGCTATCTAGGTGATTTATCTGGCGGGCAAATTTTTAAAGGTATTGCCCAGACGGCGATGAACCTTCCTGATGGAAAAGGTACTGCCTTCTATGAGTTTGTGGATATTCCGGACGCGAAACCATTTAAAGCGACATATCGTCAGACGTTGAATGAACTACCCATTGATGAGGCAGGTTGCGATCGCATTGTCGCTGAAGCTAACGCCGCCTTTAATACAAACCAGAAAATGTTCCAAGAATTGGAAGGTAATTTGATTGAAGCAATCGGTCGGATGCTCTACAACAATCTGACTCGTCGCCGTAGCCGCGGCAGTACGGAACTGGCAACGGCTGATTAGGACTAAGCTATTCCACGTTTAAGTTACCTATCGCGACTGGGAATAAGGCATCGGGCATGGGGCATGGAGTACTGTTCTCGTTTGCTGGATTAGATGTACAAAAGATGCCTAACCGTTAGCTAATCATTTCTGCCCCATTCCCCATTCCCAATAGTCTTACTTTGGATAGACCGCTATATCAACCGTTACTACTTTGAGACAGAGGTGAAGGTCAAAAGCGCCTTGATAGAATTTCGGCGTAAAACAGGGAAAAAACTGTATGACAACTGACGTTTCTACTAACATCAACAAGAGTAACAAGAGTCTTAACGGCTCGCTTTTGATCGGAATTCTCCTGACGGTTTTGGGAATTGTTGCGATCGCGTTACCCTCTGCTTCAACAATCTTCGCGGAGACTTGGTTCGCTTTGATTCTAATCTCTGCGGGAGCTGCCAAGTTGGTCTATGCATTTCGATCCCGCGAGCAAGGGGGCTTCGTCTGGAAGCTGTTGTTAAGCATCCTTTATGTAGCAACAGGTGTGATGCTGGTGGCTTCCCCCTTAAGAGGTATTCTGACTCTGACCCTCTTGCTCGGTAGCTTTTTGGTGGCAGAAGGTGTGTTCGAGCTTATCCTGGCATTCCGCTTGCGTGGGCAACAGAATTGGACTTCAGTACTGGTGAACGGCGTCATTACCCTACTTCTGGGCGCAATGATTTGGTTTCAGTGGCCTTTTAATGCACCCTGGGTAATCGGGACGCTGGTTGGTGTTAGCGTTCTGTTCACTGGTATTTCACGCGTGATGCTGTCGTTCAATGAGAGTTCTGCTCTAGATCGTCCTGATCAAGCTGCTTCTGCCTAAGCTGCTGCGCTTTGCAGGAGGCTGAGGGATATAGCACTCGCCAAGGCAATTAGGACTCTCGCCAAATGCGAAACCTTGACAGTCCATCTTTTTCCTTCTGCCGTGGAGCCCTCTACCCTCGGCCTTAAATAGGATTTTGACCTTAATCGCAGCCAACCTCAACGCATCAAAGTACGGTGCTGAGCAGGCTAATTACGGAGCAAGGCGCTGAATTTCCCAAGAACCATCCTCTTGGCGCAGATACAAAAATCGGTCATGCAGTCGATTGGGGCGTCCTTGCCAGAACTCAACACTCTGGGGAACTACCCGATAGCCTCCCCAGAAAGAAGGCAGGGGAATTTCCTGGTTCATAAACTTACGTTTCATTTCATCTAATTTCATTTCCAGCATTTGTCGGGATGAAATCACACTACTTTGCTGAGAACACCAAGCTCCCAATTGATTCCCTCGAGGACGAGTTGTAAAGTATTTGAATGATTCAGTGGTGGGAATTTTAGCCGCTGTCCCTGTAATTTTTACCTGGCGTTCCAGTTCCAACCAAACAAAAAGCAGGGCAACTTGAGGATTTTCTTCAATTTGACGGGCTTTTCTGCTTTCGTAGTTGGTAAAAAATACAAACCCGTCCTTATCAAAGTATTTCAATAGTACAGTTCGCACAGTCGGGGCGGCATTGGCTGAAGCCGTGGCTAACACCATGGCATTTGGTTCTAATAAATTCGCATTACACGCTTGCTGAAACCACAATTCAAATTGTTCAAAGGGATTTGGTTTCAGGTCTTTGCGCCGCAACCCAGCCTGTGTGTATTCTTTGCGTAACTCGCCAAGGTCCATACATTAACTATCCTGGAAAACATTAGAGAAATAGTGGGGCTCCCTTTAAATTAAGGGATGACTTTGATTGAAGGCTCAAGAGCATGAGGATTATATAATTACTAATTCGTACTTCGTACTTCGTAATTAAAGACGGGCTAAAAACCCCGACCTTGGGGGTTTGCTCACGTTTAGTTGGGTGTTAAATCCCCTTCAGGTCCATTGCCATGAACCATGAACCATGAACCATGAACGAAAAAGGGGCTTTAATAGCCCCTTCCTTTGACAATTTATCAGTATTCTAGCCGCGTGCGATTTGCGCGAAGATTTCTTGTAAAATCTCTTGTGCTCCCTGTTGACGCATACGCAGGGCAAGTTCATTCCCTAGGTTTTCTGCCTCACTGGCATTGCCGCTGACTGTATCTTTCACCACTTTTTGCCCATCCACACTGGCGACGATACCTGTTAGAGTCAGTTGATCGCCCTCAAGGGCTGTATTAACCCCAATCGGCACTTGGCAACCGCCTTCGAGTTGGCGTAGAAATGCCCGTTCAGCATAGCAGCGTTGGGCTGTTGGGGTATGTTCGAGCGCTTTGAGCAATTGTAAAACTTCAGGATCATCCCCACGGCATTCAATGCCCAAGGCACCTTGTCCAACAGCATGGAGCGAAACTTCAGGGGGTAAAATTTGGTGAATGCGATCGCCCATTCCCAGCCGCTTTAACCCTGCTACTGCCAAAATTAGCGCGTCGTATTCGCCCGCATCCAGTTTCGCCATTCGCGTATTCAGGTTTCCCCGGATATCTTTAAACGTCAGGTGCGGGAAGTGATGGCGCAGTTGTGCCAAGCGCCGCAGGGACGATGTACCGATCACAGCCCCTTCGGGTAAAGTATCGATTTGCTTATCTTTGTGGTTTTCGTGAACGACAAGGGCGTCGGCGGGGTCTTCCCGTTCGGTGACGGCTCCCAATACCAATCCTTCTGGTAGTCTGGTTGGCAAATCTTTTAGGGAATGAACGGCTAAATCAATCTCATTGTTGATCATTCCCAGTTCTAGTTCCTTGGTAAACAGCCCCTTATCACCAATCTTGGATAAGGCCACATCAAGAATTTTATCCCCTTGAGTACTCATCGTCTGGACTTCAAACTGCCGATCAGGAAAGAGTTTTTGCAGTTGTTCTTGTACCCAGTAGGTTTGAACCAGAGCAAGTTGGCTTTTGCGGGAACCAATACGAATTGTGCGGGGAGGGCTGGTAACAGAAGAGGACATAGAGCGATAGCGCTTGAATAGCAGTGCAATAGAGTCACTTGATCTAGACTACCGCAGCAGGGACTCTTATATGTTATGTCTTTAGGCGACATTATGTGACTCTATAGATCGCGTTAAGGAATTTGAGAATCGAGTAAGGTAGAAGAGTGGGTGCATGAATTTCGGTGCTGCGTTGCTTTTGCCCACAACGAAAAGCACAGGCTATTTCCTGAGCTTTTCGCAATCTAAGCTGAAAATAGGGTCAGGAACTAGGGCGTCGATGTTAAGGTCAGGGGTCAAGGGTTGAGGAAGAGGGATTTCTATCCCTTTGTTGTGTGCGATTAGCTAGCGTCGCGCCGACGCTCGTTCCGACGCTCCTGGGCTCCGCTTCGCTAACGCTGATGCCAAAGGCAATCGCGCATGGGTGTCTATCTAATCTAGACAATTAGAGGTCAGAAGTCGTAGGGGCGACCCAGGTGTCGTCTGTACAGGATGCGGGAGAGAGTGAATTTTCATCCAGTGGTGCCATACTCTCACCAATTCACCTGTCCCGATGGCTCAGTTGTCGTGCAGCGTGTTTGGTTGCCGTGAAATGAGTTTTGCCAGGTGAACCCTGAGGACAGAAAAACCCGCCAAACGGCCTCTATACCGTCATCTTATAAAAAAGTAAATCCAATAAAAAAGTAAAGATAAGGGGTTCATTGCTCATTGTTGGTCATTGGTTGCGATCGCGCAGCCGTAGCGATGCGTTTGAACGTCCGAACCCTGAACGATGAACTGTGAACCCTCCAGATTTATGTCAAACCAGCAGCTAAACACCCAGCTATGTCACTTGTGCGAGTTGGCATTGTGCACTCTCTAAGCGGAACAATGGCCATTAGTGAAGCGCCTTTGGTCGATGCGGCACTAATGGCGATCGCAGAAATTAATCAAATAGGAGGAGTCTTAGGTCAGTGTATCGAGCCTGTTATTGAAGATGCCGCTTCTGACCCGGCTTTGTTTGCCACAAAAGCCAGAACACTCATTGAACAGGAGCGGGTAGCTACCCTCTTCGGTTGTTGGACTTCCGCCAGCCGCAAAGCCGTTTTGCCCGTGTTGGAAGAACTCAATACCCTGCTTTGGTATCCTGTATCCTATGAAGGACTAGAGTGTTCCAGAAATATTTTCTATATCGGTTCCTGCCCCAATCAACAAGTAGAACCTGCTGTCACTTGGTTAATGCAAAATCGAGGAAAACGGTTCTATCTTTTAGGAGGTAACTACGTTTTTTCCCGTGCCACAAACCCGATTATTAAAGCACAAGTTAAACAGCAAGAAGGCATAGTTGTTGGTGAAGAATATGTCTCTCTAGGACAGACAGACTTCACTGATAGTATCCAGAGAATTCAGCAGGCTCAACCCGATGTTGTCTTTAATACCCTCCACGGCGATAGCAACATTGCCTTTTATCACCAATACCAAAAATTAGGCATCACATCCCATGAAATTCCCATCCTAGCGGTTAGCATTGCCGAAGCAGAACTACAACAAATAGGGAAGGCGGCAGAGGGTCACTATGCCTGTTGGAGCTACTTTCAGAGCCTCGATACTCCCACAAATCGACAATTTGTCGAGAATTTCCAGCGTCGCTATGGAGCCGACCGAGTTACCTCTGACCCCATTGCCACAGCCTATACCCAAGTTTATCTGTGGAAGCAAGCTGTAGAACAAGCACAGTCTTTCGAGGTAGAACGAGTGCGGGTAGCCGCCTATGGTCAAAGCATTGAAGCTCCTAATGGATTAGTCCGAATTGAGGCGAATCATCATGTAGGACGAGCTTGTCGTATTGGGCAGATTTTGTCAAACGGACAGTTTGAGATTATCTATACTCACAAGCAGCCCATTCAACCATTACCTTGGTTAGGAGTTGAACAGTTGAAATCTGAAACGCTGAACGTTGAAGATTCGGACAACCATTGGCAACTGACCAAGCCACAAACGGCAACGTCCCACTCGCTTCGTCCCTACAGTTGGGACATGGTTATGGATATGCTGGCTGAGGCCAGCCGAGAGATTTACCAAACCTGGCAGTTGGAGCAAAAGTCCCGCGAATTAGAAGCGGCTAAGGCAGAATTACAGCGTGAAATTATTCAGCGTCAAAATGTAGAAGCCGTTCTGTATGATTCGGAAGCCCAATTACATGCGTTACTGGCAGCGATAACCGATGTTGTCCTCATTCTGGATGCACAGGGACGTTATCTAAAAATTGCACCAACTAACCTCGCCCTTTTACACAAAGAAGCCCATGAATTAGTGGGCAAAACGCTGCATGAGGTTTTCCCTAAAGTGCAAGCTGATGGCTTCTTAGCCCATATTCAAAAATCTCTAAACACTCAACAAACCATCAATATTGAATATAGCTACGCCACACTAAAGAAGTCAGAAGTTTGGTTTGCTGCCACTATTTCTCCCCTGACTCAAGACTCCGTCATCTGGGTAGCACGGGATATCACGGAAACTAAGCAAGCGGAGGAAGCCCTACGGGAGAGTGAGGCGCGATTTCGGGCGGCGGCTGAGGCAAGCCTTGATGCTTTCTTTATCTTGCAAAGCTTGCGAGATGAAGCAGGACGCATTATTGATTTCACGTTTGCTGACCTTAATTCTAAGGGTGAGCAGATGATTTCCTTATCTAGGGAAGAGATTATTGGTAAGCGAATGTGCGAACTTTTTCCTATGAATCTCACAGGAGGATTTTTGGCCAAGTACGTCAGAGTTGTTGAAACGGGAATTGCTTTAGAGGAGGAGTTTCCTCTCTTGACAGCCGAAGTTGCTGTTTCTTGGTTTCATCATCAAGTTGTCCCACTTCGCGACGGGATTGCGATTACCACCAGAAATATTACTGAACGTAAGCAGTCAGAAGAGGAGTTACGACAGCAGAAGGAGATTTTGCAAACGATCTTTGACCACATTCCGATTATGGTGGTGTTTTATGATGCGGCAGGTCAGATGAAATTACTCAACCGGGAAGTGGAACGGGTTCTGGGTTGGCCTATTGCAGAAGTCGGATTATTTGACTTGTTGGCAGAATGCTACCCACAACCCGATTACCGCCAAAAAGCTTGGGATTTTATGCTAGCTGCGACGGGGGAATGGCAGGAGTTTAAAACGAAAACCAAAGATGGGCGTATCTTAGATACGAGTTGGACAAGTATTCGGCTTTCTGATGGTACGACGATTGGGATTGGGCAGGATATTACGGAGCGCCAGAAGGCAGAGGAGGCGAGGCGCAGCGCAGAGACCCGATATCGCAGTATCTTTGAAAACACCTATGAAGGTCTGTTTCAAATGACGCCTGATGGGCGTCTTTTAAACGCCAATCCTGGGTTGGCGAGAGTTTACGGCTATGAATCTCCAGACGAGTTGATGGCTTCGTTAAGATGCTTCAATCAGCAGCGTTATGTTGAAAAAAGCCGTTGGAACGAGTTTTTGGAACAGATGCAAACCCAAGAGAGGGTGTCAGATTTTGAGTCTCAGGTGTATCGCAAAGATGGCGAGGTGATTTGGATTTCGGAAAATGCTCACCTAGTGCGCAATGCGGAGGGTGAACTCCTTTATTACGAAGGCAGTGCTGTAGATATTACTAAACGCAAGGTTTGGGAAGAAGCACTACGCTATCAGCAAGAATGCACAGAGGAACTGCTGCTCAATATTTTGCCGTTACCGATCGCGCAACGACTAAAACGGGCAGAAAGTACGATCGCCGATAGCTTTGCTGATGTCACGGTTTTGTTTGCTGACTTGGTTAACTTTACAGAATTTTCGGCTCAGATTCCCCCCACAAAACTGGTGGAGTTGCTCAACAAGATTTTTTCCAGGTTCGATCTCCTCGCCGAGAAGCACGGGTTAGAGAAGATCAAGACGATTGGAGATGCCTATATGGTAGTGGGGGGTCTGCCGACACCCAGACCCGACCATGCCGACGCGATCGCAGACATGGCACTGGAGATGCAGCGAGAAATTACTCGTTTCAAAAGACTGGATGGCGAACCGTTTTGCCTGCGGATTGGCATTAATACAGGGCCAGTAGTGGCAGGAGTCATTGGCGCCAAAAAGTTTACCTATGACTTGTGGGGCGATACAGTGAATGTGGCCTCTCGAATGGAATCCCATGGGGCCGCAGGGCGCATTCAAGTCACGGCGGCAACTTATGAGTATTTGAAGGAGAAGTATTTGTTTGAACAGCGAGGCGCGACTCCCGTCAAGGGTAAGGGCGAAATCATCACCTATTGGCTGATCGGCACAAAAAATGCCAATTGTGATTATTAAGCTTGAAGAGTAGGGATGGAGAGGTTGAGAAATGTTACTGTATTTCTCCAATCCTGAGCTTTTGTTAAGATTCCTAAATATAGCGGTTCTCTATTGCATAGAACCCATCATAAGGGCGATACCCTACCCTTCAGGAAGGGCTTCACCCAACGGGAACGCCAAGGGCGCACATGAATCGCCCCTATCAACTGCTCTCTACCCTCTCTCCACCCATGTTGACTGAGATTTTTCCGTTTCAACTGGCACTCGATACTACTGCGATCGCCGGTGCATCTTTGTGGTCTCTCGCTTTGTATTTGAGCTTAGCCTCCTGCAAGGAATGGGTAATTCAGCTACTCATGCGCTGGTTTAATTTGGCCGGACGAATTCTCCATACCTCGCTGGAGGAATTTGAAAAAACGCGCCAAGGTCGAGAAGCACAAAACACTTTTTATGCCTCAATTTTCAGTATTGTACCCTTTTTAATCGTAGGGGGTTTGTGTAACTGGGGTGTTGAAGTCAGTCTCGGTCGTAGTTGGGCCATTAGCATGGGTATACTGGCCTGCGTGGGCTGTGGTATCTATGAATTAGGTCGGCGTAATGGCTCAATCTAAATTAGTAGCTATGCTATCTGTCATTAATTTGAAGAAAGTTAAAAGTTGGCAAGTTTCAGGGATTGAAAGTTAGCAAGTTGAAAGTTTGCAAGATAAACGTTAAAATTTTAGTCTTATTAAACCCCTCAACTTTCAACCTTCAATCCTTCAACCTTTGAACAATGCAATTCCCTGTTTATGTGTGGATTGGCCCTTGGCAGATCCATCCGCATTTTTTCTTTGAGTCATTAGCCTATGCGATCGCCTTTCGCCTTATCTTGTTCAATTCTCGAAAGGACACGATTGCCCCGACTCAACGCAGCTCGGTCATTGTTGGGGGATTGTTGGGAGCTCTGGCGGGAGCAAAACTCTTAGTTCTCATCCAACATCTTGATTTGTTAGGCGAAAATTGGCAACAATTCTTGTTACTACTCCTCCAAGGAAAAACGGTAGTTGGTGCTCTGCTGGGTGGATTGATTGGCGTCGAATTGACCAAGAAATTAATCGGTGTTAGCCGCTCAACGGGCGATGCGTTTGTCTATCCCCTCATTATCGGGACAGCAATTGGACGGATTGGGTGTTTTTTAACAGGGTTGAGCGATCGTACCTATGGCGTTGCGACAACATTACCGTGGGGCATCGATTTTGGGGATGGGATTTATCGGCATCCGACCCAGTTATATGAAATTATCTTTTTGTTAGGTTTAATGATATTTCTAAACATTCGCAGCCGTTATCCTCGACAAGAAGGGGATTTATTTAAGCTTTACATGATTGCTTATTTAGGATTTCGTTTTCTGATTGATTTTCTCAAGCCAGATTTTCATCCTATTTGGGGTTTAAGTGCTATCCAGATCGCTTGTATTCTCGGTCTTTTGTATTATTGCCGCCGCATTCCTAAATTGATGGTTTTGCAGAATCAGCTACGCCATTAAGAAGACTATTGAAAAATATTACACTAAGTTAGGAAAATTCGGCTCAGCTTGAAATAAAATATTAATAATTTTCGTAGCAAGAGTCGGTATCGTCTTTGCCGATAAATTTCTCCCTTATGTCTTAACTGATATGCTGTAATTTTTGCTGAATTGTTGATAGTACCGTTGAGATAAACAAAGTACTGGTATTAGAAATGAAAGACCTCACCGATCGGGAAAAAGTTTATAAAAAATTTCTCAAAGACGCCGCTAAAGGAACTGTAGACGCACCTTCTTTATTATATAAAGGAATTAACACCTCACCTTATAAAAACCAAATTAAAGATTATCCAGCTCGTCTTCAGCAAGAACCTGATGGCGAAACCTTAGTTTCAGTGCCTCAAGATACCACACAATTTAAAGCTTTTCCTCCGGTTGGGGAACTGCCGAAAATCGATCAGGGAGGACTCAATTTTTTGCATGACGAAATTACTGAAGCTTGCCTATGTATAGGAAGCTTTGCAGAAGGAGAGTTAGAAACCAAATGGCTGGGGAAGAATGCCCTGAGAAAAACTGAGTTTTGGAGTAGCAGCAAAATTATTCCAACTCTTAATGTTCTATGTCGCAGTAATGCCAAAGCTCCTCAAGCTGATATGGATAGCTGCACTATTCGCGGAAAAGATTTGAATGGAAATTACAGGGAGGTATCTTTTTATGATGTTGTCAGAGATATTCTCTCTTATGAAAATCGAATAGCCACGTCCAACGCGTTAGCGGCAATGTTAAAACAATTTTCTAAACCGCCGGAATTGGAAAGTTGGCTAAAAAGTATAACGGGCAATCAAAGCTTAATTTTTACGGGTAGATATGGGGAAGAACCTTTTATTCCTCAACCCGAATTATGGGAGAAAACGACGCCAAAAGGCATACTCAAAGGAGTTTCAGAACGGCATTTGGGTGAAAACACGATAACGGCCTATGATTTAGTCCGCATGATATCAATGTTGGGCTGGCATTATTACATCCCGCAATCATCGCGGCTACCGGGTGCACAGTGGCATAGTTTAGAATCTGTGATTCGAGCGATGGGGTCAGATGCTGCTCGTTTAACGGATGTCGCCCTGGAAGAGTTAGAGTTACAGGATAAAATCAGCTCTCCTGTTATTATCTCCAAACTGGGCAATGGTGTGACTCAGATTCGCAACCGAGCTGAAGCCGTTTATGTCGCGTTAGTACAGTTTATTCAACCTGGTGATAAGGGTGTAAATGAGCTAATTACATTCAGCATGGCAATCAAGGGAGCCAAGCGATTGGAACCAAGGGATGTAAAGCGCGAGGTGGTTGAACTGGATGCCAGGATGGCAACAGAAGTAACTGAAATTATCCGTAGAGTTGTTACAGGGGAGTTAGCTTAAGTATGCTGAAGTTTTTGGTATAGCAAAAGGCAGAGGGCAGTTAGCGAAGCGGACGCAGCGCAGCGAGTAAGGTTGATGACTAGTATGTGGTTGTTTTACTCAGATCTTGCACCCTTATCAACAAGGCTTTTAGATGTAGGGTGGGCACTGCTTACTAACGAGAGAATCAGGTTTTCAAGTTTTGGTCAGCAGTGCCCACCCTACGGTTATTGAGAATGGTGCTTGCAGCGACTTGCCCCTACATTGGATACTTTTTTATTTGGAATTCCCTTTGGGTAAATAAAGGGAGCGATCGCCTTTCAGAAGCCTTGTGTTTTGGAAAGGAGCGATCGCTTTCATGGTTTATATTCTAGTTCAACAGTTAACTTATTCATGCAGGAAGTCTATTTTTGACTTTTGCCTTCCTGACCACCGATATCTTGATTTCTGAACCGACGCTCTAGTCATGTCTCTCAATGAGCGATAGAACGCTAACTACTGAACCCGAACCCTAATTTTTGTAGGTAAAGTATGGAAGGATAATTCGGTAATTGCTGATGACTCAGGAAGAACTGCTGCGGGTAATTGAACAGGCGGCACAAGAGGGAGTGACGAAACTTAACCTCAGGGGCAATCAACTGAGCGCCCTGCCAGCCGAAATTAGCCAACTCACTTCGCTGCAATGGCTCGACCTGAGCGACAATCAACTGAGCGCCCTACCAGCCGAAATTGGTCAACTTACCTCGCTGCAAACGCTTCACCTCACTAACAATCAACTGAGAGTCCTGCCAGCCGAAATTGTCCAACTCACCTCACTGCAATCACTCCACCTCAGGGGTAATCAACTGAGTGCCCTGCCAGCCGAAATTGTCCAACTCACCTCGCTGCAATCGCTCAACCTCAGGGGCAATCAACTGAGTGCCCTGCCAGCCGAAATTGTCCAACTCACCTTGCTGCAATCGCTCAACCTCAGGGGCAATCAACTGAGAGTCCTACCTGCGGAAATTGTTCAACTCACCTCACTGCAATCACTCGACCTCAGCGACAATCAACTGAGCGCCCTACCTACGCAAATTGTCCAACTCACCTCGCTACGATCGCTCCACCTCAGTGGCAATCACCTGAGCGCCCTACCTGCGGAAATTGTCCAACTCACCTCGCTACGATCGCTCCACCTCAGCGACAATCACCTGAGTGCCCTACCTGCGGAAATTGTCCAGCTCACCTCGCTGCAAACGCTCAACCTCAGAGGCAATCAACTGAGTACCCTACCTGCGGAAATTGTCCAACTTACCTCACTGCAAACGCTCAACCTCAGATTCAATCAACTGAGCGCTCTACCTGCGGAAATTGTCCAGCTCACTTCGCTACAATCGCTCTACCTCAACCACAATCAACTGAACTCCCTGCCTGTGGAAATCCGGCAACTGCCAAGCCTGAAAAGGCTAGATCTTCGAGGAAATCCAGTCCCCATTCCCCCTGAGATTTTAGGACCGAAGGAGTTGTACGCAGAGCCAGGTGATGTGCAGGAAATCCTCGATTTCTATTTCCGGGTGCAAGACCCCAACGAAACCGAACCCCTCTACGAAGCAAAATTCTTGATTGTCGGTGAAGGGGGAGCCGGGAAAACCTCTTTGGCCAAGAAAATTGAAAACGAAGCCTACAAACTCCAGTCAGATGAGGAATCTACTCAAGGTATTGATGTCATCCAGTGGAAGTTCCCCTACAACGGACAAGAGTTTCGCGTCAACATCTGGGACTTTGGCGGACAAGAAATTTACCACCAAACCCACCAATTTTTCCTCACCGAGCGTTCCCTCTATGCCTTAGTCGCAGATACTCGCAAGGAAAACACCGACTTCTACTATTGGCTCAATGTTGTCGAACTTTTAAGTGGCAATAGCCCCGTTCTAATTATCAAAAATGAAAAACAAGACCGTCAGTGTGAGGTCAACGAGCGTCAGTTGCGAGGCGAATTCACCAATCTAGAAAAAGTTCTAGCCACCAACTTAGACACTAATCGCGGTTTACCAGAAATTAAAGACGCCATCCAGCACTACATCAGCAAACTTCCCCACGTTGGCACGCCTTTACCAAAACTCTGGGTGAGAGTTCGCTCTGCCTTAGAAAACTATTCCCGTTCCTGCAATTACATCAGCCAAGAGAAATACTTTGAGCTTTGCCGACTCAATGGTTTAACTGATCGAAAAGAGATGCTGTTGCTCAGCCGCTATTTGCACGACCTCGGCGTTTGCCTCCACTTCCAAGATGATTCTACACTCAAACACTACGTCATCCTCAAACCTGAATGGGGTACTACTGCCGTCTACCAAGTTTTAGACAATGAAACCGTCAAGAAAAATCTCGGCTGTTTTACCCAAGATGACCTCAAAGATATTTGGCAAGACGTTGAATATGCCGAGATGCAAGATGAACTGCTTAAACTGATGATGCGGTTCAAACTTTGCTACCCCATTCCCAATCGTCCCAACACTTACATTGCCCCGCAACTCCTCGATATCAACCAACCCAACTACACTTGGGATGAATCCAACAATCTGATTTTGCGCTACAAATACGAGTTCATGCCTAAGGGAATTCTCACCCGCTTCATTGTTGAAACCCACCCTTGGATCGAACAACAAAAACTCGTTTGGAAAAGCGGTGTTGTCCTCAATAAAGACCAAAACCGCGCCGAAGTCATCGAACACTACAATCAAAAAGAAATTAAAGTCCGCGTAGCCGGAAGTCGCAAGAAAGAACTGCTAGCCGTCGTCACTCACGAACTGGAGAAAATCCACAACTCTTACGAACGATTGCAGTATGACACTCTTGTTCCTTGCAACTGCGAAAAATGTGAAGGAAGCCAGATGCCTCATTCCTACCCTCTGGAGGCACTGAGAAAGCGGTTAAATGCTGGTCGATACCAGATTGAGTGCGAAAACAGCTATCAAATGGTCGATGTCCGCAGGCTAATTGATGATGTCAATTTGCAATCCCTTCAAATAGAACAGGAAATTAACCCACGAGAGTCACCCTTGCAACAGGAACTGCAACAGGAGAGAGAGCAATCAATGAATCGTCTATCAGAACCGAAATTCGAGAAAGAAATCTTTATCTCTTATGCCTGGGGTGGAGAAAGTGAGGAATTTGTGAATAACCTCGATCGCACCTTACAGGCAAAAGGCATTAAAATCATCCGAGACAAACGCGATTTAGGTTACAAAGGACTGATCAAAGCCTTCATGGAACGCATCGGACGCGGCAAATCGGTTATCGCCGTGATTAGTGACAAATACTTGAAATCTCCCAACTGCATGTTTGAACTGGTGCAAGTTGCGAAAAATGGAGAATTTCATAACCGAATTTTCCCCATTGTCTTAGCCGACGCCCAAATTTATAAGCCTGTTGCCCGACTTAAATATATTAAGCATTGGGAAGATGAGATTAAAGAGTTAGATGAAGCCATGAAAGACGTTGGTGCAGCCAATTTGCAAGGATTTCGCGAAGAAATCGACCAATACACAGAGATTCGCAACACTATTGCCGAACTCACCAACATTCTGAAAGACATGAATACTCTCACTCCCGATATTCACAGTGAATTTGAATTCGAGGCATTGATCGACGCGATTGAAAAGCGTTTAAATGAGTAAGACGAATTTCTCGGATACGCTGCGCGATCGCCTACGATACTAGCAAAGCTACTCGCAGAGGAAGACATACGCCCTGAACTAAAGTACCCTCCGGGAACGCCTACGGCGAACGGCGTCAAAGCTAACACCCATTTTAACGGGTTGAAATGCTTATCTAGTAAGCTTTAGCTTGACATAGCTTTGAGGGGTGAAATTTAGTTCAAGGCTATACGAGTCAGTGCCATTCCTCCTAAGCCTGAGTCGCAACCAGCAGTTCTCGGTACACTCGTTTAAGATCTTCGAGTTGATAATGAGCATTTAACCCACTGGGATTGGGCAGTACCCAAACGATCGCCCCATGCAAAGGCTCGTCCTGTTTCCCTATAACGGCTTTTGGCCGATTGAACGCTGTCCGATACGCACTGATACCCAGCACAGCCAGAAATCGCGATCGATACTGCTGCACCTTAGCCGCTAACTGTTGATGACCTGCAACCAGTTCTTGTGCGTCTAATTCATCCGCCCTTGCTGTTGCCCGATCTACAATATTCGTCAGACCATATCCGAATTGGACAAGGTCGCCATCTTCAAACGGTGTCAGCAATCGGTCTGTAAAGCCTGCCCCATGCAGCGATCGCCAGAAGCGATTTCCCGGACGGGCAAAGTGATGTCCGACGGCTGCACTGTAGAGGCTAGGATTGATGCCACAGAATAAGACTTGCAAATCCGGTGCAATAACATCTGGAACGGTTTTCCCGATCGCTGCACGAATGTCTTCTGGTGTAGGTTTGCGCTGCACAATCTATACTCTGCCCAAAAATGACTAGCAATTTGCCAATAGTTCTCTCATTTTATAGAGGCAGCCGCTAAGGGAGCGTTTGGCACAATTAGAGTCAGGTGATGTAATACTGCCCTACAACGGTGGTGAGAACTCGCTGAACGAGAAAGCTAGCGAACAGAAGACTTACCCCCAATACAGATCGATGAGTGAACACCCCCCTGACACTATCGCGGAACAGCTGCTTTCTGACCTCAGACAAGAGCAGCTGTTACTGGATTTGATTATTCGAGGATGTATCGAATTGCGGTGGGCGATCGATCCAGAAGAGAAGGAAACTGCCGAAGTGATGATTTACCATGCTTTTGAGGCTTATGCTCTTTCTCGAGGTATGTCCTTAAAAGCGGCAGAGAGATTTTGTGAGCAACACCTAGAAGAATTGATTCAATCCGTTCTAGCGATACTATAATGTCGGGCATAAATTCTCGCTCTAGCCGAGGCGATTGCCTACGACACCAGCAAAGCTAATCGCATCTAATCACCACTCAACCGCCTGCTACTGCTCAGACGTTCCCGGCTCAATTCGTGCCCCAAGCTGAAGCACCCGCCCCAGATCATCAGCATTTCGCCAGGTTTCAATAATCTTCCCGTCAGCAATCGTGTGAATGAACATAGCGGTGAATGTCTGCCGCCGACCAGCACCGGGTATTCCCAAGAAACTATCCTGAACACAAGTGTTGGTGGCACGCACAACAACTTTGCCACCCTCAGCAATGATGTCTTCAATCGTCCATTTCTGATCGATAGGGCCGATTTGTCGAAACAGTTCGCGCACCCCCTCCGTTCCAGAAGGAAGCTTTGGCGGCCCCCCGTGCATCGTCCAAGTCGGGGCGGTCATCTCGCAGATCTCCTCGATTCCATGCTCACTGACGAGTTCGAGCCACCGTCGAGCAATCATTTTGTTGTCCTCAATGGAAGACATCACTGCTCCTGCCTTTTTAAATGTGTATAAACGTGTTGATCTCTTGGTGTAACTTAACGTCAAACTTAAGTCAATCTTAAATTTATAGAGTGCGTTAACGCCATGTAACCTACTGCTTTTCAATCGTGCAGAGAATTTCAACGAGATGGGTTAGTGTATGCTAATTTCAATCCATGAAAAGTAATACCATTTCTCTCTCCACAATGCACTTAATTTATTACCCTCTGTAGTCCCCCTGAAGAACGGGGACGGCGACAGATGGAGATTCCTAAAGTGCAACTTCAATAGAGAATTGGTATAAGACAGGTACTCATCACAACTTTGGAGTGAATTCTGTCAATGAGCCGTACTGACGCACAAAACCAATTAATTCCACTGCGACATGGCTTTGTCTCCGTCCATCCCGATCCCGCAGGCATCGTGCATTTTATCGGAGGCTATTTCTTCGGTACTGGAGCCAACTTTTGGTATCGAGGCTTATTGAACGAACTCAAACAAAAATTTACCGTTCACGTCTACTCTTACCCCTTTACCGAACTCAGTCATTGGAAGCTTGCTTACGATCTCTTAGAGCAAATTGAGCAAGTCAACAAGGTTGCCGCTCAGGACGTCCAGCGCTGGGGATATCAAACCGACATCTACAGCGATCCCAGCAAACATTGTCTTTTAGGCCATAGCCTGGGATGTGAATGTATCACGCTAATCCGATTCTTAGGTTTCAATCAAGAGCAACAATTGCAGTGTCTCCACGAGGCTCGTGATGTCTTGGGGTCTAAAGAAGTTAAGGAACAAGATTTTTTCGATGTTGAGTCCCTGCCTCAACAAGAATCTGTTCCCTACAAAGCCAGTCTGCTCATGGCTCCTTGCTTCAAAACGCCGGTTTACGTTGATTGGTTAATCGATGTACGACCCAAGCAACTACTCATGCGATATTTGATCGAGAAAGAGCCAACATTGCTGCCTATATCATCCTTGATTTCCTTCAAAAATGACACAATTGCTGAGGCTGATGTAGAGTCGGTGCGTCAAACACTCGCTCAACAGAAAAGCCTGATCAATGTTCAGGAGATTGCGGTTGACCGCAAGTGGCGGACAGCGTTGCCATATCACATGATTCCCGCTTTCGATCCGATCCAATCAGGGCTCTCAGATTGTGCAGCCAATTTTATCTATGAGCTGGTAAATCCAGAACCATCAACCGCAACATCTACAAATTCAAATCTGCCTGAAGCCGGTGTTCGCTCACAGCCATAAACCGAGTGTGTCTTGACGCCATTGGCTACCTGATACCATTTTGGATTTTAGGTTTCGGATTTTCAAAGCCTCACCCGAAGGGACTTTGAGATATTCAACTGTGGCAAGTCTAAACCCAAATCGTAATTAAACCGATCATAAAACCCTCTTTGCCTCTTTGGGTCCCCCCGTCCCTACATCTGCCCTAATTACGACCGTTCAACCTGACCTGATAAATCCTACTTTCATTCTCCAGAACTAGTCTTCAACTTTCCTTTTGAAGTAACAGTCAAGGTTAAATCACTCATCCCCCAGACTTCAAAGAACTGACGAAATAACCCTTCACTGGCTGATGTCATATCTCCATCCGAGTCAATAATTCCACCCTGAAATAGTCTCCCCCCATCGGTTTGCAAATCCAATCGCAAATTACCATCATCGACCTTGTGAAGAATCAGGCGACCATGTGCTAGGACTTGCCCTGCACGACTAATAACTGCACACCGCATGAGTTAAGTTTCCCCTGTTTTCAACAATCATCATTTAATCATCATGCCAGGTTATTCGCAGCGACATCGCCACGCCATGTTCCGTTGCTATGCAAAAAGGTTCCTGGGAAGAGGCCGATCGCAGTGATACGATAAAAGCGATTGCCTGCGGCACGCTTCACAAGAGCACTCATACTCAATATGCATCGCACCTTCATCCCTGGCATTGCTCCACCTGCTGTACAATCTGAATCGGCTTGGTGGTTCGCATTTGTCGGTAATAAGCTACTCGTTCGCCTCGAAGGAACAGTAAGCCAAATTCCCAACCTAGTTAGCCTAACAGAGATTGGCTTAATGCCCGTACGAACCCAATTTCTCGGCACATTGGACAATCAACCTTGTTACTCGGCACAACTACCTACAGATGCAAGCCTACCCGATGGCATGAGTTTGCAGGGACTGCGTGAATTGTACGGAACACTAGACGAAGACTTGTTTGTACTCAGTGGTCGTGCGATTCAGATCGTAGAGTGGGATCGTACCCACCAGTACTGTGGACACTGCGCCACGCCAACCACCCAATTACCTCATGAGCGTGCCAAGCGTTGCCCCAAGTGTGGATTAGTCAATTATCCTCGCCTCTCGCCTGCCATTATTGTCCTTGTCTCTCGCGGCGAAGAGCTATTATTGGCGCGTGCTCATCGATTTCCGACAAGGATGTACAGTATCCTCGCTGGATTTGTGGAACCGGGAGAATCCTTGGAAGAGACGGTGGTGCGGGAAGTTCGTGAAGAGGTTGGGATTGAGGTTAAAGATATTCGCTATTTTGGCTCACAACCTTGGCCGTTTCCCAACTCCCTGATGATTGGATTCACTGCCACCTATGCCAGTGGCGAGATTGCGATCGCACCGGAAGAATTGACAGATGCAGCCTGGTTTAGCAAACACAACCTACCACCGATTCCTCCTAAACTGAGCATTGCCCGAAAACTCATCGACTGGTTTGTTTCAACTCCCTAGAATCTTGAGGTGAATTGTGCGATCGCAAGTTTGCCGTAGGTTGGGTTGACCGAGGAAACCCAACTTTACCCTCTTGTATACTTGTGAAATAAATGCATGATAAGTTGAGTATTTTTCCCAGGTTTTCCATTTGAGATAGGTAGCTCATCAATTTGAATGACTGGCATTATCTCTTTGGTTGACGAGGTTATAAACGCTTCATCGCAACGGCTCAATTCACTATAATCAATCGTTCGCTCAACTATCTCGAATTGATTCTTGGCAAGTTCCAAGACCACTTCTCTGGTAATACCATTGAGAATACCTTTTTTCGGCGTAATGAGTTGAGTATCCCGAAAAATAAAGAAATTTGTAGTCGTTCCTTCCAACACATGACCCTGCTGATTAACATATAGGGCTTCAACCGCATCCGCCAGTTTTGCTTGTTGGAGTGCCCCAATTGCTGAGATGTAATTAAGGCTTTTGGCGGTAGGAATAGATCGTTCTCTTTGCCCAGTAATTACCTTGATACCTTGTTCATAATATGCCTGGGGATATTCTGAAACAGGAGTGACAATCACCATTAGACTCGGTTGTCCCGAAGGAGTAATAAAATCGGCGGAAGAACCTCCTGTAGCGACAATCCGAATATTCGCTTCCGAAAGATTATTGCGTCCCAGTGTATCGTAAGTAATCGCTTCTATCTCTTCTGTTAAAAACGGTAAATCCAAGCCGATTAAATCCGCTGAGTTTTGTAGCCTTTGAACGTGTTCGCGAAGTTTAAAAGGTATCCTGTTATAAGTGCGTAAAAAATCAAATACTCCATACCCTCGGACAATTCCTAAATCATTAAGCGGCAGACAAGCTTGGTCTAAGGGTACATATTTGCCGTTTAGGTAACAGATTAATTGAGTCATTGCCTATCAGCTATCCGTCTTTCTTAGGTTCTTGGTCAATTCAATAATTCGTTTAATCCTAATACTGACCGGAAAAGATGGCAATTACCGCTTATACTCATAACATACGATTCATGTTACTAAACATACAGCAACGAAGAACATCCCGTGCTTCGTATTTATAAATGTTCCGGCTACTAGCTTAAAGCGGGACATTTGACTCAATGGTTCATGGGGTCAAGCAATGAGCAATGAGCAATGAACTATGAACTATCAACTATCAACTATCAACATACTGTCCCGGCTTAAGTTGATAGCCATGTTCATTATAATTACTAGAATATTGGTCACGACAGCTTCTGCGTTCCTAGTGACAGCGTTGATGAATTACTCGATTGCCATTGACTTTCTTAAGGATTCCGATCCGATCTTGGGACAACTCATTGACCAAGTTGGTGAATGCCAACTGAGCAAGCACCAGTTGGAGGGAGACTTGTTCTTTTGCCTATCCCGGTCAATCCTTCACCAACAACTGTCCACCAAAGTGGCTAAAGTCATCCATACTCGGTTTCTTCAGCTTTACCCCGACAATCACTTCCCTTCGGCGCAAGATGTCCTGAACACACCCGATGAAGTCCTCCGCAACATAGGGATTTCGCGCCCCAAAATCTCTTATCTCAAAGACTTGGCGTGTCATTCACTCAACGGATTGCCCACTCTTGAGGAGTTGGAAGTTATGGATGATGAGTCGATTATCAAAATCCTGACGCCTGTCAAAGGTATCGGACGCTGGACTGTTCAAATGCTCCTGATTTTCCGTCTCAAACGGTGGGATGTCCTGCCCGTGGATGATTTGGTTGTACGTGCAGGCATTCGGAAACTCTACAGTCTTGAGGCACTTCCTGACCGCAAAACTACAGAACGTTTTGGACAAAAGTGGAAACCCTATTGTAGCATTGCCTCGTGGTACTTGTGGCGCGGTTTGGAGCTAAAGCTAGTCTGAGGACGCGTGGAAAAAGGCTGTGCGATCGCGTAGACTCGCCAAAGTAGCGATCGCAATGATGGGTTCTGGCTGTATGTAGGTACTGGTGCGATCTGCTGAAAGCAGCAGCGCTGACGCTCCGACGCTACGGCTCGCTTGCTCACTGTCGCTACGCCCGCTGTCGCTAACGCTAACGTCGCTATAGCTTCGCTTCACGCTATCGCAAGCACTAGCCCCCACAATCCCTGTATAAAGTTGAGCCAACTATAATTGGTGAGCAAGAAACTCGAAAGGTTTGGACATGACTACAGTCGCTATCTTGGCAGTATCAGGTGCAAATGGTAAGAGCCAATAATGGCAACAATAAAGATGAACTGATAGTCAATAATTAGAGCATTTCATCCATCAGCAAGCTGCACGAAAACATCGCCATGAAGCAAGAAATCATCAACTTGTTTGACGAATATACCCATACATCTCTTCCTCGGCGTATCTTTTTCAAGAGGCTTGTTGCCCTGGCAGGTGGCACAGCCGCCGCGACAGCCCTACTGCCACTGCTAGAGAATAATTACGCCAAAGCGGGCATGGTAGACGAAAACAACTCTCAACTCAGCACCGAATTTATAACTTACCCTGGTGCTAGTGGAAAGATGAGCGGCTACCTGGCTAAACCCAAAAATCCTTCAGCCAAACTTCCCGGAATCATTGTCATCCACGAAAATCGGGGGCTGAATCCCTACATTCAAGATGTGGTTCGTCGGGCGGCGCTAGAAGGCTACGTCGCTTTGGGGCCAGATTTTCTGTCACCTGTTGGCGGTACACCTAAAAATGAAGACCAGGCTCGTGAGATGATCGGTGCTCTAGACGAACAGCAAACGTTGGGCAACCTGAAAGCAACATTAGCATTTTTGCAAAACCGTTCAGACACGACTGACAAAGTTGGTTGTGTTGGCTTTTGTTGGGGAGGTGGCATGACTAACCAGCTTGCTACAATCGCTCCCGACTTGGATGCTGCGATCGCATACTATGGTCGCGTGCCGAAGGCAGACGCTGTACCGAATATCCAGGCACCCTTGTTGCTACACTATGCTGGACTGGATGAGCGAACCAATCAGGGCATTCCTGAATACGAGGCAGCGCTGAGAGCGGCAGGCAAGGACTACACAATCTGTATGTATAGTAAGGTTAACCACGCATTCCACAACGACACCAATACCGCGCGCTATGACGCAGATGCGGCAAAGCTATCCTGGGAGCGCACTATGGCGTTTTTCAATCATTACTTGAAAGACTAACCCTATCACCAATAGTCTTTGGTTGAATGGTACTGACTTAAGCGAAAAGTAACCATTGTTTGGAAAAACCCGGATTGGGCGACGTTTCCCCTCAATCCCCGCCACTGGGTGATGTTAGCGTTTGGGTAGCATGGTGCGAAAGCAGCAAAGCAGGGCGTGTTAGCGCACATGCCTCCTCCAGCCCCCCTGCACAAGGGTTGATCGGTAACAAAGAGAAGTTTGGTTTATTATAGCTGTCGCCATCAAGGTTAGGACTTTCTTTAACGGCTGAAACTACCACATACCAGTAATCAACATAAACGCCCTCTGCCCTATGCCTTCTGCCTTTTGCTATAGCCTTCGTTCCTTAAGCCTGTGACATTCGGCTTAATACCACGCGTCACTTGGTTAATCCACCCAATATATCGTGTTTGCACGGCTGCAAAAAAAGCTGCCCTCATCCAATCATCTAAGCACTCGGCAGCATAGACTTTTGAATACGGTTCTTTGAATGTTTTAATTAGCCAGTCTGCATGACGGAGTTTTTTTTGATTTCCATCCAGAATAATTAATTGCCCTCCCGGTTTAATTAAGCGAAAGCCTTCTTGCAGAATTAACTGGGAAATTTTGGGTGGCGTTTCGTGCAATAAAAAGGATGCTGTAACTAAATCAAAAGAAGCCTCTTCTAAACCCGTGTCTTCAGCTAAGCCATGCTGCCATTGTATGTTTAGCCCCGCTTGCTGTGCTTTTTTTTCCGCCACAACTAGCATATAGGGAGACAAATCCAATCCCATAACTGTCGCTTGTCTAAAAGCCTGCTTTAACATCAACGTTGCAGAACCTGTGCCACAACCCAGATCGAGAATTCTTCTAGGTTGACCTTCAATTGCACTAATTAACTGCTGGCGAATCCACGTTTCAGAAGGTGGCGAAGCGAATGCTGTCACAGCATCATAGGTGATTGCTGCTACACAATTCAGGTAGCCGCCTTCAATGCCATGAAAATTTTGACTACTGTAATAGTGGGGATAAATTAGGTTCGCTTGTCGGAAGCGATTGCTCTCCTGCTGCCAATCGATAGTAGAGTAGAACCGCAGTTTGTCCTTACCAATCAGGGCGCTCATCATTGACTTCAAGAAAAACTGCCCAATCGGGTTCTGACTGATTGACATAACCACCTTTCCCAACAATGCGCTGCTTAGCCTTGTGGGAGAATACTGCAACCCTAACTTCGTTGTTTTGCACTGTTCTCACAAAAATCATGATATAAGAATTGTCAACTGATTGGACTTTTCCAGTTAATATGTATTTGCCTACCCATTAATTGAGTAAAGCGTCTGGATGCTTAATACAAAATCCTAATAGAAACTATGAATTATAATAAAAGAAAAAGATTTTTCAGTATTATAAAGGTTATCTCTATAATTCTAATAACCAGTGCAATTGGATTGGAATCATGGAATGCTTATGCGTTACTAACTAACAGTAATATGCCAAGCGGCCTTAATCTAGTTTTTGGGATTGAGCGCTGTGCTATTGCTGTCCATTTTGTTGAGGGAGTCATAGCAGCTTATAAAGCGCCTTCGAGAAAAAAGAGACCAATAGAATATGGCACTTATACGTTTTTTGTAGGGACAGTGGGATTGTTAGAACTGTTTGAAACAGGCGATCGCGTAGGTTGATTTTAGCTGCACGTAGGCAGTGGTGCGATCGCCTATTTCAGGAAACCAACCTGCTATTTATGGCGCGATCGGCTCACAATCTAATCATGTCAATTTAGCCGCCAGCCAATTGTGTAACACAACACCCATCAAACTCAGACAAAATTTCAAGCGATATGACAGATGCAAATTCCAAAGAAGCTATTTCTGCGCGACTCCAGTACACTTACAGTCTCTTTCAAGATATTCGGCAGAGATTTAATGGTGCAGCCATTGAACGGGGAGGATACGAACGAACAGGCGTTACTTCTAAGTACGTTCGTAAATTTGGTGTAAGAGCCTATGCATTCTTAGCAGGTGCTAAAACATGTACTGTAGAGTCTTCATTTACTGAGGAGCAAGAAGAGTATATCAATGAAACCCTAACGTCATTAACAGGTTTGATTGTCGGCAAACACGCCAATTGCTCATTTGCGGATAGAGTTACTCACTATTATGTTCATAGCACTGCACCTTATTTTATTCTAGCGATGTTGAAAAGTACAGAAGAAATGCTATACGACTACCTGGAAGCAAAACCGGAAGATTCGGCGATTTTGGATGCTATTTTTCGTGTGGCAGGAGGCGAAGGGTTCCGGGACTTAATGCGAATTTACGGAGCACGTCTGCTTGATGGAGTTTTAACTAATACCAAAGTATTGCAACCTAACAGTTTAGCCTTCGTAGATATTCATGATTGCTATCGCAAAGATGATTCAGGGAAAACTGTTGCAGCTAAGTATGAAGTGTGGTGTCCTGGGCGCAGGCTAGCGCGGGCATATCTAAATCAGTGTCAGATAGCAGCGCAGAAATTAGTTCATGAACATGGTGTTCGTTTTGCACCAAGTACAAGCGAAGAATTCCAAGTATTTCCCCAGGAGACTAGTATTTATATGAAACAGTTTCTGCAAGATATTGTTTCTCCTGTGCTACACACATATGGTCTTGTCTGACCTTACAGAATTGACTCATTAATGTGAATGTACAATGACAAACTTCGTAGAGGGAAATGAGTCACCTATAGCTTTAGGGTGAGCATCGCTCACCCTAGGCTTTGATTTTTCCGTCTACTTAGTGCTTAAATTAGAAAATGAGAGGTTTTTCTTTAACGAGATACGCTGGCGAGTTCTGGGTAAACATTAGGTTGAGATAGTTCTGGATGCTCCTGTAGGGTAGGTTCAGCACTGAGCTTCTGGCTCTGACGAGTGTTGATAGACTCAAAAACAGATAGCATTTTGGGCAAACACAGGCAGATGCCTGCATTGAGTATCGTTAGTAACAATAAATCCCCGCAACCCATCATTGACTCACTTCCTTTTACAAACGTTAGGTTTGGCAAATCAGGTTGTTTCATAACTAAACTTAGTATGCATTAAATTTTGAAGATTTGATGAAGATCGATGTTTGAATTAATTAATGAAGGCTATAGGGTTTTTGTATGCTACGAATGTAGCCTTGAATGAATTTATGGATACCATAAGTTTTTCCTTATGCTCAAGAGTGCGGTTCTTCTGTCAGCTTTTCGCGTATCAGCTCTTTTGTTTTTTTGCTATGTCTAAATTTCACTCTTTCTTGGCGATACCTGATTCAACTGAAAACCGCTATAACCGCCTCTAGATAAGAAGCAAGTAATAATACTTATCTTTAGATCAGCTGCAAAGGAGTATTTTTAAGGTTGTGAGTTGTCTTGGTTAGCCTGTGCAAGATATCTTTCACCCATTCATCCCGATGAAACCCCCATTGAGGCAGAGGTGCGCGTGTTTTTAGGTCGTCCCCAAACCAGCTCTCGTCAAAGAAAAATTGTTAACGTGGTTCTTCGGCACGGCTGGGGTTATATGCGAGGACTTCTCTTGGGAGGGAAAACGGAAGAACCTTCATTGCCACCGCCATTGGTGCTATGCAATATTTTGGTGGAACTTGGCCCTGTCTACGTTAAGCTTGGACAACTGCTCAGTACACGACCCGATCTATTACCCCCGCCCTATATAGAAGCTTTAACGTCCCTGCAAGCTGAAGTTCCACCAGTTGCCTGGGAAGCAGTAGAAGCTGTTATCCGCAAGCAGCTTCCACAACCTCTAGAGCAAATCTTTGCCGTTATTCATCCTCAACCGGTTGCCGCTGGGTCGATCGCCCAAACCCATCGCGCTACACTGATTGATGGGCGTGAGGTTGCCGTAAAAATTCAACGACCAGGCATTGAGCGGGTTGTCGAGCAGGATATCAAATTGCTTCGTGGCTTGGCACGCTTAGTTAGTCGCACTCAAGTGGGACGGTATTACAATCTCGTCTCGGTTGTTGAGGAATTCGCTAGTGCGCTGCGGGCTGAACTAAATTTTACCCAAGAAGCCAGTTACACTGACCTTTTACGGCGCAATCTTTCCAAGAGTTTCTGGTTCGATCCACAACTGTTAGTTCTTCCAGAAATTTACTGGGACTTGACTAGTGAAAAGTTACTCGTCATGGAGTGGCTTAATGGAGTTCCCCTTTTAGTGGCTGACATGAGGGGGACAAAATACGGTGGCGATGCCAACGCCGAGCGCCGAGCCATTGCCGATTTACTAATCAGAGCTTATTTTCAACAGTTCTACATCGATGGCATATTTCATGCTGACCCTCATCCCGGCAATTTATTCTATCTCCCACCAGGGCGTATTGCTCTAATTGATTTTGGCTTAATGGGTCGTTTAGACCCACGCACACAGCAGATTTTAATCGAACTCATTTTGGCGATCGCCAACTTAGATAGCAAGCGGTGTAGCCAATTAACCTTAGAACTGGCAGAGTCTACTATTCCTGTGAATCTTGCTATCTTACAAAATGATTTCGACCGATTGTTGCGACGCTACTACAACCTACAAATATCGGAAATTAACTTTAGCCAGTTAATCTACAAAATGATGCAAATTGCCCAGAAGCATCAAATTCGCCTTCCCAGCAACATGGGTTTGTATGCCAAAACTCTCGCCAATCTAGAAGGCGTGACTCGCCAACTCAACCCCGATTTCAATTTAGTCGAGCAAATTAAACCCCTAATGGCAGATTTATTCCGGCAACGATTAGTCGGACATGCCCCGCTGCAAGACCTTTTAAGAGCAGCCCTCGATATCAAAACCCTATCCCTAGATGCTCCTCGCCAATTGGAGATGTTATTAGATCGAGTGACTTCTGAAACATTGCAATGGAATGTCGCCGTGCGAGGGCTTGAACCGTTTCGTCGCAGTCTTGATGGTGTTGGTAATCGACTAACGTTTGGGATTGTGACAGCCGCTATCCTCATTGGTGCTGCCATGATTTTTTCCCAAGCCCCCACTAATCCAATTTTTTATTGGGTCAGTGGTATTCTCTTTGTGGTCGCTAGCCTAATCGGTTTGTGGTTAATTATTAGCATGATTAGAAGCGGACGAGTTAAGTAGTCGCTCATGAAGACGTACACCCGAACGCATGAAAATCGTCTCTTACTTCGACGCCCACTGCTCATTCTCCACGTTACACTTATAGGCCGTCAATGACTAGCGGGAGCAGAAAATACTCCGTCAAACAGGAGATAATCGGCGCTCTCACACCTGCATCCTTTTTCTACAACCTAAGATATATAAAAAAAGTCTGTCGTCAGGCTGATAGTGTTGTAAAACAGAGGAAGTATTGGGAAGACTTACTATAGATTCATCCTGCTAATCGCTTCCCAGTTATGAGCTATTGCCTGAATCCCAACTGCTCGAAGCCCCAAAATCCCAATGGCATCCAGTTATGCCAAGGTTGCGGGACACCCTTGCTGCTACAACAGCGCTATCAAGCCCTCAAACTGATTGGTCAAGGTGGCTTTGGCAGAACCTTTCTGGCGGTGGATGGGGGGAAACCCTCTACACCCCGCTGCGTGATTAAGCAGTTTTTCCCTATAGGGACAGGGTTGATACCTGTCCAAGGCACAAATCACGCCCAGAAAGCGGCAGAGTTATTTCGCCAGGAAGCTAAGCGCTTAAAGGAACTCGGCAAACATCCCCAAATTCCAGCACTGCTTGCTCATATCGAGCAAGATGGACAGCAGTACTTGGTGCAAGAATTTATCGCAGGGCAAAATCTGGCTCAAGAACTAGTAGAGGCAGGCACATTTAACGAAACTCAGATTTGGGAATTACTCACCAGTTTGCTACCCGTTCTCAAGTTCATTCATGAGCGTCAAGTCATCCACCGGGACATTAAGCCTGCCAACATCATTCGTCGCACCGCCCCAACCCTACCAACCCAAAGGAAGACAACCACTGCGTTACCCAGGAAGGATCAACTTGTCCTCGTGGATTTTGGTGCAGCGAAATTCACAACCGGGGCTGCCCTTGCCCAAACAGGGACTACTATCGGTAGTGCCGAGTATACCGCTCCCGAACAAATCAGAGGCAAAGCTGTTTTTGCTAGCGATCTCTACAGCTTGGGTGTCACCTGCATTCATCTGCTGACGCAAATTCCGCCCTTTGATTTATTCGATAGCAGTGAGGATACCTGGGTTTGGCGAGATTATTTAACCAGTCCGGTGAGTGATAGGTTAGGTCGGGTTTTGGACAAATTATTGCAAAGTGCGACCAAGCGGCGCTATCAATCCGTTGCTGAAGTTTTGAAAGACTTAAAGTCCCAGCCAACTCCAAGGGTGATAGAAAACATCCCCATCCCTAGACCTTCTGTCAAGTCTAAACCTCCCTCATCCCCTGCTCACTCTGCTGAGTCTTTATCCGCCTCTCACGCTCAAACTCCATCTCGGTTGGAAGTAGACAATTTAGAGGATATTCCCGAAAAAGCGTGGTCAATTTTTCCGTTTGCCATGCCATCGGAAGCGTCGATCGAGCCTGCCACACATCAGCCTCCTTCACCCGTCGCAGAGACACCGCAAAAACTGCGGCAAGCCGCTGCGTTGAGAGTGGGATTGGCAACATTCATGATTTTCATGACTAGTAGTGTAATTCGATTGGCTGCTAATAATTGGCGCTCGGCTTCCGATTTTTCCCAACCCGATGATTCGTTGATACTGCGCAACCCCAGCGACGAAAATCCAGAACCGGAGTACTCACAAACAACTCTACCTCTGCGTACTCTCTCGGAGTCAGACTTGCGGCTGTCCCTTGCCATTAGTCCAGATGGTCAAACCCTCGTCACTGGTAGTGCGACAGGTAGAGAAGAACCTTCGTCCCTGGCTATAGGGAAGTCCCACAGGAACAAACGCTCTCAGGCCAGTAAGATTAAAGTCTGGGATGTCCCAACTGGAAAACTGCTCTACACGCTTCCAACTCGGTATCCAGTTTGGTCAGTAGCGATTAGTCCTGATGGTAAGACTCTGGTGAGTAGCACGACTAACGTGAGTTCCGACACGCAGCAATCACGCAGAGATAATAGTAGCGATCGCGGCAACCTTCAGATTTGGAGCCTCCGCACAGGAAACCGACTCCACACCATCCCCAAATCGGCAGATGATGGCATGTCTATTGCCATCAGTCCGGATGGAAAGATGTTTGCCAGTGGGGCAAATGAAGCGATTAAGCTTTGGAGCGTGCAAACAGGAGAACTCTTACGTACCTTAGAGCCTCAATCCTCTGGTGTTAATTCTATTGTTTTTAGCCCAGATGGGCAGTTGCTGGCTAGCACAGGATTTGACGGGAAAATCAAGATTTGGAATCTCCCGACTGGAGAACTGATACGTACCCTAGAGGGACAGTCGGGTTCGATTGGTTCCCTTGCTATCAGTGCGAATGGTCAAACTTTAGTCAGTGGAGTTACGAATGGAGGTTTTGGCTCAATTTCAACGTGGAATCTGCGGACTGGCGAACTAATGAGCAAATTCAATCCACCCGATGCTATTGTCTCGGTTGCCATCAGTCCCGATGGAAGAACTCTTGCTAGTGGTAGCTGGGACTACAGGGAGGGAACTATCAGGGTTTGGGATTTAGAAACTAGACAGTTGCTTCAAACCATACGTGCCCACCGTAGCGTTGTGGACTCTCTAACCTTCAGTTTGGATGGAAAGACTCTCGCGAGCGGTAGTCTTGACCAAACTATCAAGATTTGGCAAGTATCGCCTTAATTAAAACTTGCGAGAAACCAGGTAGTGTTTGAGGCGAAAATTTGTATCTGTCTATACGAGCCGTCTTAACACAAATGCCTATCTTTGAGGAGATAAGACTCGAGTCCTGAGACTGCTATGTTTCGATAGATCGGGTAGATCAATAGTTAGAGAGAAACCATAAGGCTTCTGGCCCCAGTAATGCACTGGGGTTATTTTTTCATGAGTTCGAGTAACATCAATTCCTTACGGACGTGGGGCGTGGGGCATGGAGTGATAGGGTGTCTGGCAAATCACCCATAATAGGTGAGAGTTTGTAGTGAGGACTTTAGTCCTCTTGTGAGCGGCACTAAAGTGCCTACTACGAACAGGATTTTATTATGGGCAATTCACCGGACATGATATGGGGGGAATCTAGTTTTTCGCTCAGCGATTCAGGATAATAACCGCTAGCTACCGCTAACCGCCTCTGTGAGTTGTTGGGTGATTCAGTATTGCTTGGGCATCGGCTATGTTTATATTGTTTCTCAGTTACTAACTATTAAACCGGCAATCAAAATGTATCCAGTCACTCTAGGATATGATGAAGCGAAGAAAAGAATAGAATCATTAATTCGAGATGGATATTGTTCAGAAGCTTTAGTGACCGCTGTGTTTACGGCTGAAAAGATGCTGAGGCGCACGCTACGGCAAATTATTGTCTCGGCTGGATTTACGAGTAAATCGGCTGAACAGTTATTGAGTTTAGCTAGGGGATTAATTGCCTTGAAAGAACAATGGTTAATTTATGAACCTCAGCACCGAACGCTCATTGAAGTGATTGGCAATCCGGAATGGCAGCAAATTTGTACCACAGCAAAGATGCGGAATAAGTTAATTCATGGAATTCGTGTCTATGAAGCTGAGTATTGTAAAGAACATGCTGAAAAACTCCTGTTTACATTAGATATTGTCAAGCAAAGATTAGAAGAAGCCTATGGTTATAGTGGATGGGAAAGGTTAGCCGCTAGGAAAAAAAGTAAGCTTCATCTCGACCCCAAAATCAAAATTATTAAAGATGTCTAAGCTACAACTGTTCTCGGAGATAGGTCAAAATTGCCTGAACTCCTTGCTGGACAATCTCAGGTGGTGGAGAAGTTAGTTGATTGCCCCTGAGGGATAGCTGTATTAAATTTGTGAGACTACAGATTTCTTTGGGAAGCACCGTCAGTCGGTTATTGCGGAGGTGTAGCTGTATCAGATTAGTGAAATTCCCAATTTCTACTGGTAGTGACTGAAGTTGATTAGACCTGTCTTGAAAATCCATTTTCATCCTTGGTTGTGAACGCCAGTTCATGGGCGTCTCTTGCATAAATCCTTGAAACCCCACCCCAACCCTCCCCTTGGTAAGGTGAGGGAGCTAGTTTCCCCCCTTAATAAGGGGGGACTAAGGGGGGTAATACCGACTTTGCAAGAGACACCATGAGCTGTCGCTCACAACAAAGGATGAAAGTAGACTTTCAAGATAGGTCTATTTATGAAATGCTAATTCTCTCCTTCCAAATTCCTCTGCTCGCTGGCGTGCCTCTGTAGCTCACTACAAGTTGTCGGAAATCCAGTAGGATGCGCCTATATAGCTAATACCAAGTCTGGTTGATTACCCCTTTTTTCAGAAAGCTGGGGGAGCGGGGGAAGCTTCTTGAGTCAGCATTGGGCACTTCACTTTTTACTGGACTATTTGAGACAATGCCACCACCGATCGCGGAAACTGACTCTTTAAAGCTGGCAACACAGGACAAGGCTTTTTCTGCTGTAAGTTATCTGAAGCATGACCACTGAAGGTATTCCAGC
>DATNPV010000173.1:0-10536 GCA_036703055.1 Waterburya sp. | reverse complement strand
CTGTCAGTCCACCGTAAAAAGGCAGATAACAATGAGCATATTTTGGATAAATTCCTAACAGTAAGTAGCTGAAACGCCCTGATTTCCGTGAAATTAGGCTGGGAGAGCCATTTGTCTCAAGTCCATAGAAAGCCGATGCCGACAGGCATCTGGCTTTCTGGAGATATCTAATGATGTGGTGTTGAATCAAGTCTTAGTGTCGTTTGGGGATACAGAAACGACTCATCGAGCGATCGCCGATATTCAAGCTGAGGGGACTTGTTGGTGTGGCAGTACGGTTTGGCAAGGGCAGACGGCGATGCGAATTAGCGTTTCGTCTTGGGCAACAACGGATGCTGATGTAGAAAAAAGTTTGGCAGCTATGCTGCGAGTAGCTGGGAAATATTGTTCTCGTGAATTTTAGGATGAGCGATCGCCTACGGCTTTACTCTTAGCCGATCGCATACCGGATTTAATTGCCTAGAGTGCTCTTATGCGATCGCGTAGCGTACTATAAGCTAGTCATTCGGCTTATGACCCACTAAGTCATGCCTCAGCGAGACGCGATTCATAACATCATCAGGCAAGCTCTCATCAAGGAGGGTTGGGAAATCACGGACGATCCCTATGTCATATCGTATAGTGAGCGATTTCTCTTTATCGACTTGGCAGCAAGATTAGATGTCCTCAACGGTATTGCAGGACGCTTTATCGGTGCTAGACGCGGTAGTAGTCGAATCGCCGTTGAAATCAAGGAGTTTCGAGGTAACTCGGCAATTGCTGATTTGGAGCAAGCGATCGGTCAATATGTTCTTTATAGGCTACTTCTGGAACAGGTCGATCCAGAGCGTGAGTTGTATCTTGCTGTTGCAAACACAACCTTTGACGGGATTTTCAGCGAACCGATTGGTGAGTTGGTGATGCGTGAGTTACCAATGAAATTGCTTATCGTAGATGTAGAGGCGGTAGAGGTGAAGCGATGGATACCAGCACGAGAGAGCGGGACATTGTAAAACAGGTCATTCAACGATACGCCCAGTTCAAACCTTCTCACGGCGATATTCGACTCGACACAGTGTTTGACGATACGCAAAACCGCTATGCGCTGATGCAAGTGGGTTGGGATAGAGGACGACGGGTGAGAGGGAATTTGATTTATGTGACTTTGAGTGAGGGTAAGGTTTGGGTGGAATATGACGGGATGGAACAGGGAATTACTAAAGACTTAATCGCCGCAGGTATCCCGCCAGAGCGAATCGTTCTTGCATTTCTGCCTGAAGAGCAAACTGCTGCAACGGCTTAAACTCAAATTATGACAAGATAGCGATCGCACTGCTGCTTACTTGCATACAAAGTCAACCCAGCCAACAGTTGCTTGTAGTAGAAAAGGAAATCTTAATGATAAGAGATATTGACATATTAAAAGATGAAAGAGTTAACTGCTACTCCGTCATAGTCCAGTTGAGTGTGGCAGAGTATCTAGACATGGTAAGGACTACCTTTGAGAACAGGGGAGGGTTAGAAGGACAAAGAGATACTCTAAAAGCAACAACAGCTATCCGTATTCGCAACAGAATGGTTAAAGATGTAGAAGCAGGAGCAGTACTACCACCAATCGTACTGGGAGTCCTTGTTGCGGAGGAAACTTTCTTAAGGCTAGAAACTTTAGACAGAGATTCTTTCTTAAAACTTATTGGAGAAATTCCTAATGAAAATATATCCATCATTGATGGAATGCAAAGAACTACAGCACTATTTGAAGCGCTCAGAAATGCAGATATCAGCAACAAAAAAATTCGTATAGAATACTGGATTGCTTCTCAAGTAAATAGCCTGACCTATCGGATGTTGGTCTTAAATACTGGTCAAGTTCCTTGGAATTTAAGGAGGCAGATTGAAATACTGTTTCGCTCAATTGTTAAAGAATTGAAGGAAAAATTTCCTTCAATAGAAATTCTGGCAATAAATGAAGAGAGGCGGCGTTCAAATTCAGGTCAATTTCAAGCTGATAACGTCATTGAACTGTTTTTAGTTTTTGGTGCTAGAAAAGAAAAGATTGATTTACAAGAGAAACTAGCTGACGAGTTTACTAGGCTAGACTTTATAGAATCAACAGCAAACTCCAACTTCACAGACATATTTTATGAAGTAATGGACTATTTAGCTAAATTTGATGAAACTATAGCTATGTATCAAGATGAAAATTTAGAAGGACATTTTACGGAGGGTAAGGACTTATTTGGCAGTCAACCAGCTTGTGTTGGTTTTGTAACAGCTATAGCTTTATCAGTGCTAGGCAGACCTGGTTTTGACTATGACTCAGTAAAGCAGAATGAGAGATGGAATCAGATTAAAGAATATGCTAATAATCTCTTAGGAAAGTTATCTAAGTTAAATCATGAAGAAATGGGGGATTTTTTGGATTTTCAAACCTTAAATGAAATAATTCGTAAAAAGCCAGGAAAGTCTAGCTATTTTGAAAGAGATTTTTTTCTACAAGCTTTTAAAGTTTTGATTGAGGAGAATTTTGAACTTGAGAATTTGACACCATGTTGGAGAGCTTACTGATAGGCTTATGTCTAGAACCATGATAGACGCTAATATACATATATTTAAGGTATTAGCTGATTTCGTTCAAGCCAGTGAAATTGGAGTTCCTATTTCTGAAGAAAATCAACGATGTATTGAGACCAGCGATAGCGACAAAGAATGGTTAAAAAACTTAAGAATTTTAACTAAGCAGCCAATTTTGCCAAACTTCAAAACAGCTACTTTTGAATTTGGCAGTAACAAGTACTTTGTTGCGATGGGTTGGCATACTCAGGAAATTAGTGAGGAAGTCATTCAATTTGTAGAACCGAATGCAGGTATAGTTACGGCTTTGCTATTTGAGCTGAAAGTTCCTGTTAGTCAGAAGGCAAGCCCCTATAATATTGCAAATGAAATATTTTATGAGTCTGATCAGCAAAGAATCAAATATGATTTTTCTCTAGTAGCTAAGTTTTTTGAACCGATTTCTGTCTATCAAATTCAGAATGACTCTCCTTTTTTAAACCAAGATGATATAGATATCATAAGGTTATCAGGTTTTTATGCTCTTAAGAATAGGCAACTTATTTCCTTGAATTTTTCTGCATTGACACTCAGTACATTTGAAAAGCTTTTTATTGAAGGGTCAAAAAATATACCTTGTGAAAATTTGTTATTAAGCTTGGTTTCCGTTTATTGGAAATATGCATTTCTCGATGTTTATAGATGTATAGAAAATCTATTTTGTATATCAGCTTTAGAAGATTTACACAAAAAAATAAAAATAGCAGATTCGCTACTAAAGTTTTCATCTGATGTTGAGAACTATATTGGCTGGAGACCTAAAGAAAATGAAGCACTTAATAAACTAATCGACAATTCTCCAGAAGAAGCTATTAGTTGTTTTCAAGAAATAAAGGTATTCATTGACAATCAAGAAAAGGGAAAATATGGAGAATTAATTTATAGAATCCGTAATTCTATTGTTCATTTTAGACCTGCAACAGAAGAAATTAAGCTAGATGACGAAAATTGGGATAAGCTAATAAATTCATCTTTATTGGTTATTGATTACTGGTATAACAAATATGATAAACAGTTGAAAATATGAATTATGTCCTTGGCACGCTCTGTATGTAGAGAATGAACAGTGAGAGCGATCGCTCTTTCTATCATGCTCTCTCTACTGAGTCATTCTTTTTAGTCTCAAATCCAAGCGAACTTAGCAACTCATTCCAGCGCTCCACAGGCAAGCTGCCCCCAGATGCACTATCATGTCCGTGACCGTAGCTTCCCTCTCCTGGCGACAACTCCACGCTTTTTAAGAAGTCCAGCACATTTATTCCCGACGCAGTTCTTACGCTGAAGTTGACGCGCCCAGGAATATATCCCTCATTGGCAACGATGACGATATACTTGGGCAATCGAGTGCGCCAGCTTTGGGCAATCAATGGGTGGATTTGACAAGGTGAGTTAACCCGCACCAAAGCGACATTGCCAGAAAAGACGGGTGCAGCTTTCTTAGCTTGTTCCATCGCCGCCTGCACTTCTTTCCGCGCTATCCGTAATTGTTCAACGTCTTCTGTGTCTGAGTTAACGAGCGATCGCGGGCTATCATGAGTCAGCAATGCCCTTACTGCCACCTTTGAATTGTACTGGGAAGCCCGCCGTGCTGAGTTAATCAGAGCAGATGCTTCTTTTAAATACTTGGCAGTGTACCGACTCTTGGCAACTCCCAGCATCTCAAATGGAGCTTTTTCACCTAAATCGCTAACTGTACCAATTGCGGCAATCCAGTCTAAATCGGATACATCCGTTAGCGACGAACACAACTCCCAAACCAGCAGTGAAGTATTAGGGATGGGTTCCCAGGTGTAAGCACTAATCAGGGTATCACCGGGCGGAACCCCTTCGGGACGGTGGTGATCAATAAAGCAGGTGGGAACGCTAGCAATTACGGGTTCCGATTGACTGCCCAAATCGAGAACGAATAAACTATCAGGTGCAGCAGCAATGACTCGTTCCCGGTTTGCAGGTGTCCAAGCATTCCGTTCGCGATTCGGTGCAACCAGCTTCACATTCTCAAACCCAGCGCGTGATAACGCTAGCTGCAAGACAACTCCCGCCGTCACCCCATCAGCATCCGAGTCATGCAGTACGACGACAGACTTATCCGGTTGAATGCGATCGACAAAAGCCTTAAATGCATCACGCGCTGCTTCTAGGGTTGGTGTCTGGTTGATATTGTTTCCCAATTCAACAACATCAGATACCTGATTGCTCTCCTGGCTAAGAGAAGTTGAGGCGTTCTCTAAGGGTGCGGCAGCATCAACAAATTTTTCAGACTCATCCGTTGCAGATTCAGAAGCCAGAGTTGCAGCCAAACGGCGCACCGTTTCCAGCGTGTCAATTTCTTCAGGCGGTTTATCGCTTCGCACACGCACAATGCGAGGAAAGCGCAGTGCATAACCACTATTGTGTCGCGATGAGGGTTGCACGCGATCAAACGTCACTTCCAAGACAATGCGCGGTTCCACGATACACACCTTACCATGCGCCAATTCTTGCAACGTGTGGGCGCGAAACCAGTCGGAAAGTTCAGCTACTTCCGTATCCGTTAACCCTGAATACGCCTTACCGATATTTAACAGCGTTGGCTCGGTTTCGCTCTGGCGGACGGCAAAGGTATAGTCTGAGAGGAAACGGTGTCGTTTGCCACTTCCTACCTCGGCGGCTGTGACAACAACATCCAGTGTTGCCATTGCGCGTTTGATTTTCAACCAATCGCGTCCCCTTCTACCGGGTTTGTAGGTTGAATTCAAATCTTTTACCATCAAGCCTTCATTTCCTCTTGCCCTCGCAGCGGTAAATTCTGTATCTAAAGTGGAAATATCGCTGACTTGTTGGGAAATTCCATAGCGTACTCTTTGAGTGTCGAGGTGAAGTGATTCAAGAAGACTTCGCCGTTTGGCAAAAGGTTCGTTAATCAGCACGCGCCCGAAAGCATACAAGACATCATAGGCGATGAAAGCGACAGGAACAGCGGTAAGTAATTCGTCTGAAACTTTTTTGCGTCCTAGTCGCTTTTGCAGTTCTTGAAAGGGAAGGATGCGTTCTCCTTGAATGGGAACAATTTCCCCATCTAAAATTAAATCGGCTACTTCATTGCTATCTTTTAAGGCTAAGTTGATAGCCGCAAGCGGTTCGATTAAATCGGGAAAACTGGCAGTAATTTCATCGAGTGTCCGGGAGAAAATAGCAACTCGCTTACCGTTGCTAATTGTGCCGTGAAGAATGGAGTTATCTTCGTCTAAGTAAGAGGCAATATGAATTTGGGCGCGAATTCCATCATATTTGTCTTCAACGGCGAATCCATCAGGCATTTGTTTGGCAACTTCTGTTAAATCGTCGGCGGGAGTTGCCAACATAAATTTAATCGGGTGAAATAGCCGCATTTGGGCTTCATCAAGTTTTCCGTGCCTTGCTAGCAATGCCGTTTCGCCAATATCCCCGATTAGCATATTGACCCACTGTACCTTAGAGATATCAGTTTTAAAAAGACGAGCGATCGCATCTTCAACGGCACCTTCTTTCAGTCCAATCCGTAAATCACCTGCTAACAGCTTGACGATATATTTGGCTTCTAGAGGTGTTGCCATTTTCAACAACCCTATAACCAATTCGGTTTTGCGTTTGGTTCCTGTTGTCGCTGCTAATTGTTCGAGTTGGTTGGATAAGGAATCAAGTGTGAGAATGGGTTGATGCTGTGAACGCTGGGGATTATTGGTAAATGCTTCCTCCGTTACGTCGCCGGGGTCGCCAAGTTTTACTAATCGTTCTTGAAGGGCTGATTTTTCTTGTTCGCTTACGGCTGCGATCGCACTCAGCAAAGCCGCTCCACCTATATTAATAGTACGCTGGTCTCGTAAGGGAAATATATAACCCGAAAAGTATCGTGCAGCCAGCACTAAGTCATTATCCGATAGTGAGGTAAAATAATTACCCAGTAAAGAGGCTTTTGTCAAGCGCTTTGTTGTTGCCCCAACGTTCTCAGCTACGTTAGCAAAATCAACTAAGGCTCCCGGATTTAACTCTGGATTTTGATTAAAGTTAATTTCACTTTCGACGTTTTGGCGTGTCAATTTGTTTTTTTTAGTCATGCCTGAACCTCGATAATTTTCTCTCCTGGGGCAACAACCTTTCGCTTGCTTTTTGATTTTTTCAGCTCGACGTTCGTCCCCTGGCAGGTAGGGCAAAAGTAAATAATTCTGGTTTTCTCTCCTTCTTCATCGGCTTGGGTAACTTGACGAAGTTGGCGGATTGTGCTGCCACATACTAAACACGGCAGGTTGGTGCGGCGAAAAACGTAGTGCCTTGTGCCGTACTCGCTTCCAGGTGTGTAGACGAGGGAGGAGTCATTTTGCAGACGTGTACGCGCTTCATCTGACACGGTGAACCCGCCTGTCGTGTAAGCGCGTTGAGCCATTAAGGGAATTGAATGAATTAGACGTTCTAGTTCCGATGCTGTCAAATCGACAACGTTTCGCCACGGATCGAGGCGACAATCAAATAGTATTTCGGCTCTCAGGTAGTTTCCAATTCCGGCGAGAATCTGTTGGTCGAGTAGGGCAGCACCAATGGTACGCTGGCTAGTTTCGGGTGTCTGTAGCTTTTCAAGGAACACAGGTGCATCGAAGGGCTTTTCGTCGGGATAGGGTAGGATATCTGGACCGAGAGTGCGTAAGTTAGAGACGATTTCAAAGGGATTGCCCGCGCCTAGATCGAAAATTGGGGCGGAGTAGAGAATGGCGTAGGCATCGGGTACGACAATACGCGATCGTTCGCGGCGATCTATTTCTTGGGGTGGATTGTCTAAAACTGCCCAGCTTCCCCACATCATTAGGTGGCAGTGGAAGTAGTAACCACCTTCAATTAAGCCGACTAGGTGCTTGCCCCGTGAGAGGACTCGTTCGATACGCTTGTTGAGTAAAACGCCTGGATGCTCTTTTTCCCAAACTTTTGCTGTCTTTGTCCGTGCCAAGAGTGACACGATGGGTTTGCCCCCAAGTACCTGATTTAAGGCATCGGCAAACCGTCTGACTTCTGGTCCTTCTGGCATGAGTGTGAGAGGGTGTTACTTTTTTTACTTTAAAGATGTGGCTACCTTGTCAACATCCTTCCTCATATAGAGGCTAGACAACAGCACGTTTGATTGAGTGTGTTAGTCCAGCTTTGACAGCGTTGATTTTGGATGATTCGCCAAAGAACCTGGTTGCCATTGTCCAGAGACGTTGACCAATGACTTCTTCGTGAACCTGCTCGACTTGGGCACGACGTGGAAGGCGACCTCTGAAGATGAGTATGAGTTCGAGGGGAGCGATCGCAAAACCGGTGAACCCAAGTGGACTGCTACCCGTGTTGACCTCATCTTCGGCTCAAACTCTCAGCTACGGGCCCTCGCGGAAGTTTACGGATGTGTGGACTCGCAGCAGAAATTTGTGAATGACTTTGTGGCGGCGTGGGACAAGGTGATGAACTGCGATCTCTATGACCTTCGCTCAGTCTTAGCGGAAACCTCTGCTAGGAGTTTCTAGGAAAGCTGATTATGGAAGAAAAATCTTAAGAGCAGCATTTACTAATAGCTGTTTATGGTCATCTATTTCGTTTTGCGCCCATACTGTCTTTGCACCTATTTCTTGGGTCAGTAAAACAGAAGATGCCCTATATAGAGGTGCTTTACTCATAAATGCATCATTCCCGCCCAGAGTATTTTGGGCGGGGTCCATAATTGTCAAATTCCCAAGTGTATTTTTTAGCGGTTCAAGATTAGTATCTAATCCTGCACCACTAGCGTTACGTGGATAAACATGTTCAATCGATGTTCCTGCCAAGTCATAAACTCTACTTTTATCAACACAAACAGGCGTTCCAGTGGCCCCATTTTTATACCACTGATAGTAGTATTCAACTGTCATAAGGAAGTATTTAAGGGGTTTATTGCTTCCTCCAACTTCTTTATATTCAAGCGTATTCAGAGCATTTGAAAATGTTAAGTTTGTCGCCTTGTTATTAATTAAGTTTTGTAGTTTTGCCCTGATTCTAGAGATATTATATGCAGTCGGTTTTTGTCTAATCGCTAGTGACTCCTGATAGTAAACTCCCTTCAATGGAGTCACATGTTGATTACATATTACTTTGTATCTGAAGAAGGTTTTTTCGACGAGCTGAACTATTTCAGAGAACAGCCTATGGTCAAGTTTAGCCGCTGCAAGAAATAAAGGAATTGACAGGGTATGGCCGAGTTCAACTAAGAGAACATTTAAACGGCTTCTGTCCCAGCTCGTAACAGGCTGCTGTACGGGATACAACCATTGACCTTCTACAAGCTTTCTACAATTGAGGATATCCTCATAGATGTTCTTTACCGTTGAGTGAATTTGCTGTGCATTATGGTGTGTTGGACTAATTGACTGAGACTGATGCTGGGGAAAAAATTTATCGAGAAACATATCAAACAAAGCATTTTGCTGCGGTCTACTTCCCTGATAAGACTCGTAAATCCAATTTAGATAATCGTTGGTATCGGTAGGAGGATCAGCTAGTATGTCATCCCACATTCTCTCAACAGCATCCTGTTCTTGATTAAAACCTTCCAAAAGCTCTAATGTTTTAGCTCTCAGCAAATCACCATCTGTTAGATTCGTACCTCTATCATTAATGACCTGAAAAAGCCGAAATGCATCATTTCGACTACCAGTTACCATGTGAAGAATAGTAAAGTCATTATCCAGAATATTCTGCACTATTTCAAGATCATCAATCTTGTCCTCAATACTAGTATAAGGGGCGACAATTGATTGAATAGTGCTGTTCAAGGAGTTGTACGCATATAAAATCTTTCTATGAGAATCTCTTGAAGCAGAAGGTTTCATTTCACGAATTAATTCTTTGTAGAAAGATTGATCGGCTCTAGAGAGTTCTAAAACCTCAACAGGAGTAACTACTCTTTGAACTTCTTGGCTAAATTCTATAAAACGTTCAGATAACTTATCTATTCGTCCCTTTATAATTCCTTTGTTAGCTGCATCTCCTAATCTATTCGCTTCTGCCTCTAGTTCATTATAGTTTTTTACTAAACAAGAAACTAGCAGGGTGAATGTTGCAATTCTTTGCTGCCCATCAATAATTTCATATTTATGCTGATTAACTGTGCCTGGAACAGAGTATTTTACGCTCAAAATCCCGCCAAAAAAGTGATTTACAGGTGGATTTGACTTTCTTTTTTCAAAACACTTTTTTAGGTCTTTTATGAAATCAGATACAGATTCAGCATCCCAAGCATAAGCTCTTTGATACTTTGGGATGAAGAACATGGGTTTATATGCAAATAGGCTACCAATAGAAGTATATGCTGGCTCAATGTTCATACAGATCTCTTAAGTATTACTTGCGATAGCTTCATACTTTTATCTTGCCATGAACACCTGTCGAGTGCTTAAGCTGTACAAGCGTTAACGGGGTCAGCGGAGCAATTACGACTCTGGGTTAAGGATTTAGATTTTGACTATGACTAAATTACGGTGCGAGATGCCAAGGGAAAGATATCAACCGCATCTCGGTGCTGGGGTATTGTGATCGCACCCTATGGATCAATCAATGCCCGCAGGATGGCGCAACAGCCAAGCGAGAACAATGGCCTCACGACTTGCCTGCTTTGATTGAGCCAACTGACCCACCAGCTGAGCCATCTTGCTCAACGCCGGCTCTATTTTTGTTCCTAACATTCCCATTCACCCGCCGCCAATAACCTCTGCATCAAACCGATTATCTGTCGGTAGCCAATGTGCATGGGCGTTGTTAGCTTGTATCTTCCTTGCTAAAGCACTCGCAGTTTTATAATTGGGAGATGCAAAAACTTACGATCACCCGACCCGACGACTGGCATCTGCATCTACGCGACGGTGCGGCGCTGAAAGCGGTTCTGCCCCACACGGTGCGTCAGTTTGCCCGCGCTATCATCATGCCGAA
>DATNPV010000165.1:0-31958 GCA_036703055.1 Waterburya sp. | reverse complement strand
CGGCGGATGAACAGACCCAACCTTCAGAATCAGCAAGGGTGCTGGTGAGTGCAGCCGCTGAGTCACCGATGACAGAAATTCCTGCTGAGTCAGCAACGGTGAGTGAATCAGGTAGCAGTCGTCCCGTAGTCCGTCGGCGTCGCCGTCGGTCTTCAGCCGCAGAAGGTGAGGATTCGACCACCGGTTAGATAGAGGTTGAGTAAATGCGTAAGCTTGCTGTGAAATGAGAGCGAGCCAAGAAGAGTATACGACGGGTCGGCAAAACAAAGATTTGAGCGACACCGTCCAGCCTTCGATGTCCCAGTGGCAATTTAATGTTTGTGAGTTACCGGATGTGGCTGGTAATTCCAGATTAGTTGCGGGTGTTGATGAAGTAGGACGAGGAGCTTTATTTGGGCCGGTGGTGGCGGCAGCGGTGATTTTACCTACATCTGTCCTGCCGCAACTTGCCCTGGCCGGTGTTAAAGACAGTAAACAGTTGTCTCCACGGCGACGCTTAAAGTTAGCCCAAGAGATTCAAGGGCTAGCACTCGATTGGAGGATTGGCTATGCCACAAGCCGCGAAATCGACCAGATTAATATCTTGCAAGCGTCTCTGTTGGCGATGAAACGGGCAATTCTTAAGCTAAAGGTGAAGCCGGATATTTGTCTGATTGATGGTAAGCAACTTTTGCCAAACTTACCACTGCCACAACGAACAATGGTGAAGGGGGATGAGCGATCGCTCGAAATTGCAGCCGCTAGTGTTGTGGCTAAAGTCTGGCGGGATGAACTGGTGATTCGTTTAGCTGCAAAGTACCCTGGCTATGATTTAGCGACTAATAAAGGTTACGGGACACAGCGGCACCGATTAGCACTGCAGCAACATGGTCTTTCACCCCTACACCGCCTGTCGTTTAGCCCTTGCCGGATGGGGTTGAAGGTTGAAAGCTAGAAGGTTAGCAGGTTGAAGGTTTACAAAGATTAGAAGGGTATCAAACTTTTTCCAAACTGCCAACTTTCAACTTGCTCACTTTCAACCTTTAACCTTGAAAACCTACCACGTTTCAACTCTCTGGGGTGACAAGTTCTGTCCTTGAGGCTGAATTTGGGATTGGATGTCTTGGTTCGCCCATTGCCGATAATCTAACAGCAGTTGATGCATCAATCTCTGTTTGATTCTTACCAAAACGCTTTTGAGCAAACTATTGCCTGTGGTTTCTAAAATTGGCTTAGGCGTCAGGGAAAAGGGTAGCGGAATATCGACGTTAACTTTTAAATCGGCTCTGCCTTTGAGTTTGGTAATACCCTGATTTTGATAAGAGGAGAGTGTTCCTTTTAGTTCTAGAGCAAAGCGTTGATTAATGTAATCAAGTCCTGGAATTTCACAGCCTAGAGATGCTAAGTGAACTGTGCCGTCAGCGTCTGCCCAGACTTTCAGATCAACCGTTGGCTGAAAGCTTAATGACATAAAATTTAACGGGCGCATTTGTAGGCGATATCGCTCCTGACTCAGTTGCTTGATCAGGTTCGGATCTGCGATGGCATGAACTAAGCGTTGAGGCTGGCGTAGATAGTGCTTAATAGGAACGGGTTGTTCCGGCACAGTAATTTCAACCGACTGGGATGCAACAAACTGGCTGGTCATAGGGAGGGCAGTAATAAGCTTGTAGCTTTTTAATTAATTTTACTTTACGTTTTTTAAATATTTGAAGAGGATTTCTTATTTTATTGACAATATGAGGGGAGTTAGATGAAACACAATTAGCGATTTATTACCATTTTGATTATAAAAATTCATACAACACCTCTCCCTCTTCCCTAGGTAAGCTATATGGGAGTGAGGTGCGGCTCTATCAGCTTATTTCCTAAGAGAGAACGGAAGGTTGACAGGCTATTGCCAAGAAAGGATAAAAAAGTTTTTATTGAGTTTGAGTCAACTTATATGTCAGTATCTATTGCCCATCTGGGACCAGCAGGCACCTATGCAGAAGCGGCTGCCCTAGCTTACGCCAACAGGCTTGCCAAAGAAACGGGGAACCACGCTCTATTATGTCCCTATCCGAGTATTGCCCAAACCTTACATGCGGTGGCACAAAGACAAGTTGATCTAGTCGTCGTTCCCGTAGAAAATTCAATTGAAGGCGGTGTTGCCGTTACAGTGGATACCTTATGGCAACTGGATACTCTTCAAATTCAACAAGCGTTGGTTTTACCAATCCGTCATGCCCTGTTATCACGGGCATCCAATCTAGAGGCTATTCAAACTGTTTATTCACATCCACAAGGTTTGGCACAGTGTCAAGGATGGTTGGAAAAGTTTCTGCCATCAGTACAACTGATACCCACCAACTCGACAACAGAAGCGTTACGTTACCTGGATAACGATTCAACTTTGGCAGTAATTACCTCACAACGGGCGGCGCAGCTTTACAACCTGCCTGTCTTAGCGTCTGGAATTAATGATTATCCCGACAATTGCACCCGTTTTTGGGTTATGAGTTTGCACCCGTCTCCTGGCGGTACCCACACCTCGTTAGCGTTTAGCTTGTCGGCTAACGTACCTGGAGTTCTGGTGAAGCCGCTTCAAGTGTTAGCGACGCGAGGCATTAACATGAGTCGGATTGAGTCTCGTCCCACTAAGCGATCGCTGGGTGAGTACCTTTTCTTCATTGATATCGAAGCCAATGCCCAAGAACCCGCCGTTCAAGCGACTCTTGCGGAATTAGCCTCTTATACAGAAATTCTCAAAATCTTTGGTAGCTATCGGGTTGTAGCCATCGACTCTCCTGAAGTCTGCCCAGCTTGATGAACAGGATATAGGTTAAAAGAGACGCGATGCCTCGCGCCTCTTTTAAGAGGGCTGAAGTCTAATTTTGTAGAAATTGGGCATTGCATCCCACTATCCTAAAAAGCTAACCCTTTACTTTAGAGCATCCTTGAGAACTGTACGTGCAGCCAAGTGATTGCGGGTTGAGGTGAGAATTTCCGCTTCACGTTCTAGACGCTTTGCTGTATCCTGCATCTCTAAAAGGGACTGCTGTTCAGATGCAACGCCAGCTAAGTTACTAGCAACCCAGTAGGATAACTCTGTGGGTAAATCGGGAAGGTTTTCTGGAAGTTCAATTTTCTGGTCAGTCAACTTGCTATGAAGACGAACTACATCTCGTAGCAATTGTCCAACCTCTGATGCCATGGTGTTGAGATCTTTGTCTGTCGGTTGATCCTCAATCCATTCCACCAGTCCTACACGATAGGGTTTTTCGCGCACATACTCTAAAACGCGAAATCGTTGCTGCCCTAAGGTTAAGATTTTCATCCGGTCATCCGGCAGACGTTGAAAGTGAATAATTTCAGCACAACAGCCTACAGCGGCGGGTTGACCTTGAACGGGGTCCCACATTAACACACCGAATCGGCGATCGCTCTCCAAAATCGTGTTCATCATGATTCGGTAGCGAAATTCAAAAATATGGAGTGGGAGAGGACGTCCAGGAAAGAGAACCACTTCCGGCAAGGGAAACAAGGGAAGTTCTCTAACAGCAATTGAGGAAGAGGATGCCATTGTGCCTTGGTGAAAAGGGTAACTGCGCTTCTTTACCTACTTTAACGGATTTCTTGGGGCACAAGCGCCAGAAAAACCCGTTAAAGCGTTACTTTTAGCCGGTTCCCACAGAACACTTAATTAAAAAGGGGTTTTATAGTTTGACTTCAATGTCAACACCAGCAGGCAAATCAAGCTTCATCAAAGCATCAATGGTTTTCGAGGAAGGCTGATAAATGTCAATAATGCGGCGATGGGTACGTGTTTCAAAGTGTTCTCTCGAATCTTTATCAACGTGGGGTGAGCGCAAAAGACAGTAGATCCGACGTTTGGTCGGTAAAGGAATTGGGCCAATTGCTGTGGCATTCGTCCGGTTTGCTGTGTCCACAATCTTCTCGCAAGAAGTGTCAAGCAGTCGCCGATCAAAGGCTTTGAGACGAATCCGAATTTTTTGCTGCTGAATAGTTGCCATTTTTAGTTGTCTAGGTTCTGAATCAAAAAATTAGTAAGTAAGAAGAACCATTTAAAAGGTTGAAAGTTAAAGGTTTTAACCTTTAACCTTCAACCTAATGTTCATTTTGGTTCAGTCTGGAGTAAAAGCAGAAACGTTTTTACACTCTGCTCTTACCCCATCCAGGATAGGGCTACTTGAGGATCTTGGAAACCACACCCGCACCAATGGTACGACCGCCTTCACGGATTGCGAAGCGCATACCTTGTTCAATAGCGATGGGGTTAATCAGTTCCACAGTCATCTTGATGCGATCGCCGGGCATCACCATCTCAGCCTGAGAGCCGTCGTCAGCGGTAAAAGCACTGATGGTTCCCGTCACATCTGTCGTGCGAACGTAGAACTGAGGACGGTAACCCGGGAAGAAAGGAGTGTGACGACCACCTTCTTCCTTTTTGAGGACGTACACTTCAGACTCAAATTGAGTGTGAGGGGTAATTGAACCTGGCTTGGCGATTACCATGCCCCGTTCAATATCTTTTTTCTCAATCCCTCGGAGCAGAATACCAGCGTTATCTCCAGCCATCCCTTCATCGAGACTCTTCTTGAACATCTCAATGCCAGTGACGGTTGTTTCACGGGTGTTTCTGATTCCCACCAGCTCAACTTTATCGCCGATTTTGACCTTGCCCCGCTCAATCCGACCGGTGGCTACCGTACCACGACCTGTAATGGTGAAGACGTCTTCTACAGCCATCAGGAAGGGCTTATCCACATCTCGCTCTGGAGTGGGGATGTAAGCATCTACCTCATCCATCAGTTTGTAGATTTTATCAACCCACTCATTGTCACCCCGCTTGGTTTTGGGGTTAGCGACCATGGTTTCCAGAGCCTGCAAAGCTGAACCTGCCACAATGGGGATATTGTCGCCATCGAACTCATAACTACTTAGGAGTTCGCGGACTTCTAATTCCACCAGTTCCAGAAGTTCTTCGTCGTCCACCATATCTTGCTTGTTCAAGAAGACAACCAGACTGGGGACGCCCACCTGTTTAGCTAGCAGGATGTGTTCCCGTGTCTGAGGCATTGGACCATCAGCGGCTGACACGACGAGGATTGCTCCATCCATTTGAGCCGCGCCCGTGATCATGTTTTTCACATAGTCAGCGTGCCCGGGACAATCAACGTGGGCATAGTGGCGGTTTTCTGTTTCGTACTCTACGTGGGCGGTGTTGATCGTAATCCCCCGCGCCTTCTCCTCTGGTGCCGCGTCAATTTCGTCGTACTTCTTCGCTTGCGCTTGACCCAGCGCTGCCAGCGTCATCGTGATGGCTGCTGTAAGCGTGGTCTTGCCGTGGTCTACGTGACCGATTGTACCGATGTTGACGTGGGGTTTAGTCCTTTCAAACTTTGCGCGTGCCATGAATTACGTGTTCCTTTTCTCTTAGTTATGCGTTCCCTTTGCTCTTAGCAATGATGGCTTCAGCCACGTTGCGAGGCACCTCATCGTAGTGGCTAAATTCCATCGAGAAGATACCTCGACCTTGGGTCTTAGAGCGAATATCCGTAGCATAGCCAAACATCTCTGCTAATGGAACTTTCGCAGTGACTTTAGCAACACCGCTCTCAGAACCCATGCCTTCAATTTGACCACGGCGAGAGTTGAGGTCACCCATGACATCTCCTAAAAAGTCTTCAGGTACTTCAACCTCAACTTTCATCATAGGCTCTAACAGTACCGGCGAAGCCTTCATCACGCCATCCTTAATCGCCATTGACCCAGCGATCTTAAAGGCCATTTCCGAAGAGTCTACCTCGTGGAAAGACCCATCGACTAGAGTGGCTTTAACATCAATCAGAGGATACCCGGCAAGAATACCCGATTCGCAGGCTTCTTTCATTCCCTGCTCAGCCGGTGAGACGTATTCTTTCGGGATAGAGCCACCGACAATCTTGGAGACAAATTCAAACCCGGTACCGGCATCTCCGGGTTCCAGTTGGATCACGACGTGACCGTACTGACCTTTACCCCCGCTTTGGCGAATAAACTTGCCTTCCGCTTTAACGGACTTGCGAATCGTTTCACGGTAAGCCACCTGCGGTGCACCCACATTGGCTTCTACCTTGAACTCCCGCAGCATCCGGTCTACCAGAATTTCCAGGTGCAATTCACCCATCCCCGCAATCACGGTTTGGTTGGTTTCTGGGTCAACGTGAACACGGAACGTCGGGTCTTCTTCGGATAAAGATTGGAGTGCTTTGGAGAGCTTCTCCATATCCTGCTTGGTCTTCGGTTCGACCGCCACAGAGATCACCGGTTCTGGAATGAAGAGCGACTCCAGAATGATTGGGGCTGATTCATCACAAATCGTGTCACCTGTAAAGGTGTTTTTGAGACCAATCGCAGCTCCCAAGTCACCCGCTCGCAGCTCATCCACCTCAATCCGTTCGTTGGCTTTCAGCACGATCAGGCGGGAGATGCGCTCTTTCTGGCCCTTGGTAGAGTTGAGAATGTAACTTCCTTTCTTCAGGATTCCTGAGTAGACCCGCAGGAAGGTTAAACGACCAAAGGGGTCTGCCATGATCTTGAAAGCTAGGGCTGCCATTGGAGCTTGATCGTCAGCAGCTCTCTCGGCTACTGCACCGTCTGGCAGAGTTCCCTGAATCGCAGGAATATCAACTGGAGCCGGTAAGTAATCGACCACGGCATCCAGCAGTAACTGCACACCTTTATTTTTGAAGGCGGAACCACAAAGCACGGGAACGATTGTCCCGGCAATTGTTCCTTTGCGAAGGGCACTCCGAATTTCGTCTTCCGTAAGTTCTTCGCCTTCCAGGTACTTCTCAATTAATGCTTCATCGGTTTCAGCAACCGACTCAATTAACTTAGCGCGATATTCTTCTGCCTGATCTTTAACCTCTTCAGGAATTTCAGTCTCTACAATATCTGTTCCTAAGTCGTTGTTGTAGATCTTGGCTCGCATCCGCACCAAATCAACAATGCCCCTCAATTCGCTTTCGCTACCGATGGGAATTTGGATCGCAACAGCATTTGCTCTCATGCGATCGCGAATTTGGTTATAGACCTTGAAGAAGTTGGCTCCCGTTCGATCCATCTTGTTGACGAACGCGATTCGAGGCACTTTGTAGCGGTCTGCTTGCCGCCAAACTGTCTCAGATTGAGGCTGCACGCCTCCTACTGAGCAGAAAACGGCAATTACACCATCCAGTACCCGCATCGAACGCTCAACTTCAATGGTGAAGTCTACGTGACCTGGCGTATCAATAATATTAATCCGATGGTCCTTCCAGCTCGTGCTGATGGCTGCGGCAGTGATTGTGATTCCACGCTCCCGCTCTTGTTCCATCCAGTCCGTTACGGCTGTTCCTTCATGGACTTCACCGATTTTGTGAACCATTCCTGAGTAAAACAGGATTCGTTCTGTTGTTGTTGTCTTGCCCGCATCAATGTGGGCTGCAATCCCGATATTGCGTACTCTCTCAAGCGGGATAGTACGTGCCACAGCTACCTCCTTCGTCTCTGCCGCAAGTCTTTACACGTTGCCATCTATTTACAATTGTATACTTTCTTTAAATCTTTATGCCTTTGCTAACATGAGCCTGCTAGCAAGACACGATTGGTGGGCTTCAGCGATCGGGAATTAGTACCGATAGTGAGCGAACGCTTTATTCGCATCTGCCATCCGATGAGTTTCTTCACGCTTACGAATAGCATTTCCGGTCTCATTGGCTGCATCCATCAGCTCATTGGCCAGTTTACTCGCCATTGAGCGCCCCGATCTCTCTCTGGAGAATCGAATGAGCCAGCGCAGAGCCAGAGTTGTCCCTCGATCCGGTCGAACTTCCATTGGAACCTGATAGGTTGCCCCACCGACGCGGCGAGCTTTCACCTCAACCAAAGGCGTGACATTTCGCACTGCTCTTTCAAATGTTTCTAAGGGATCGCCACCAATCCGTTCCTCGATGATTTTCATGGCGTCGTAGATAATTTGGTTGGCAATTGATTTTTTGCCATGACGCATGATCCGCCGCACCATCATATTGATCAAGCGACTATTGTAGACCGGGTCAGGGGGGACAGGACGCCTTTTGATAACCGCGCGACGAGACATAGTAAGCCTTAAACAACAGTAGTAAGAGGAGAAAAATTACACAGTTGACAAAACCACACCCCAAAGGTGGTGTAATGCTTTTATTGTTTCGGCTCAGGTCTGGTTTTCAGCTCTTAGACCTGAGTAGAACTTCCCTATTGGGTCAATTTGACCCCTTGGTCAGGCCATCTTGCAGCAGGGAAAAAACTCTCCCTACTCAGCATAGCTGAAACCTAACACGAGCTTAGAAGACGTTCCAACTAACTTTGTAGCAGCGGCTAAGGAGAGACAACTGTTCATCTCACTTAGAACGCTTTACTTAGGACGCTTGGTTCCGTACTTAGAACGACCCTGACGCCGATCTTTAACACCTGCGGTATCTAGCGTGCCTCGAATAATGTGGTAGCGCACTCCAGGTAAATCTTTAACACGACCCCCCCGGATCATCACTACTGAGTGTTCTTGCAGGTTATGACCGATTCCTGGGATATAAGCCGTCACTTCAAATCCCGAAGTGAGACGAACCCGTGCCACTTTCCGGAGGGCTGAGTTCGGTTTCTTTGGTGTTGTTGTATATACTCTTGTGCAGACGCCGCGACGCTGCGGACATTGTTTCAGCGCAGGTGACTTCGTTTTCTTTTTAGCCTTAGCGCGTTCGCTCCGAATGAGCTGCTGGATAGTGGGCATGAGTTAAGTCGTGTACAGCTCCCGTGATAGTTTCAACGATTGACAAATCTTGATTGTATCTTAATCTTAAAAGCAATGTCAATTTTTACCCAAAGCCAGGGAAGTCAGGGGAGAGTCCCCCAAGGCAAGTTCAATTTCTTTTCCTCGCTCCAAGGATGGCACTCGAAGGAGTTGAAGCGCTAAATCTCCGTCGTCTCTGCTCAATCGACTCGAAAGGAGTTGCCACAACCACAGCTTTCCACCGCCTTAGGGTTATGGAAGCGAAACCCTCCTCCCATCAGGTCTTCCGAGTAATCTAGCGTGAGTTCACTGATGTAGTTAAAGCATTCTTCATCTACCACAACGGAGATGCCACTACAATCATAGACGCGATCGCGGGAATTGAGGGCTTCGTCAAAGTCAATAGTGTAATAAAAATCAGCACACCCTCCTTTTTGAATACCCAGGCGTAAGCGTGCTTCGGATTTGTGACGCCTTAACTGTAAACGTTTGATTTCACCAACGGCAGCTTGACTAAGATTAATCATCAAGTGACATTCCGAAAACGAGATAAGCCTTGGTTTTCATCCCAACTACAGGCTAAGTCAGCTTGGAGCGGTTCGGTTGAGATCTTATCACGCCGCTTTGACAAAAAAAGAGGACTTCCTGTCCTCGTTTGGCGTATCGCTAGAAGTTATGGTCGCTTACTCATTCGTTAAGCGGAGTCAGCGGTCAGCTACTCCTTCACTAACCTGTCTACATCCACCCCTGACCAGAAGCTAAACAGGAGCTGGGCAATTTCCCCACCTGTTCCACTTAGGCACGCCTCACTACTCTTGAGCCTTACTGCGGGCGTAGTCATCCTCAAATCGAACGATGTCGTCTTCTCCAAGATATTCCCCATTCTGAACCTCAATTAGAACTAATGGAATAACACCCGGATTCTCGAGTCGGTGAGTATGACCTTGAGGCACATAGGTAGATTGATTACTATGAACTATTACTTCTTTTTCAGCACAAGTAACCTTAGCCGTGCCTCGGACGACGATCCAATGTTCGCTCCGATGGTAATGCATTTGCAAACTAAGGCGGTGACCGGGCTTCACTTCAATTCGCTTAATTTTGTATCCTCGCCCCTCTTCTAAAACCGTGAATGAACCCCAAGGCCGCAGTTCGGTGGCAGCAATGCCTTCTGTTGTTATTGAGGTGGGTAAAGGCAGTGCCGGGACTTGAGAAACTTCTTGCGACTGAATCATTATTTTTCTCCTAAGAACGGCTAGAACGGTTACAAAATTGAGGAAAAAGTGTTTATCGGGTACTACTACGGTGAGATAGTAAGATTAGACAAAAGAAAACAACCCAATCACACCCCAACATAGCAAATGCTTCCTAGTTCATGTCATCCGTAATTTGTTCTTTTGGGGATAACTTATACAACTCTTCACAATGTAAAGAACTGTCTTTAAAAAGGCTTAAAAGAGCAATCAGCTGGCCTTATGGCCTAATCGATGCCAACTTTCTTAACATCTTGCCCAAAAAGGCCTAAGTATATTTCTTTAGTCATCCCCACGGCATTCCCCTCTTAACATTTTCAGCAACAGTTGAATGGGTCAGGGTTAGACTAAGGGAGAGGAATAAGGAAGAGTCCAAAGCCATTGTGAACACGGGCAGCCGTGTAGGCGGAACGGTCAAGGAGTTGACCTCCTAAATAAAGCCCGGTGGAGCTGCCACCGTCGAAATTAAGAGCATCAATGGCGCCCATCTGCTGCATTAACTGAGCGGTTTCGGCTAAGGAGGGGCCACGTCCACCAATTCGGTCGTGAATGGCCGCAACAATCAGGGCTCCCCTGGCGGTAGTCCCGATTACACTACGGATAGCCAATTGTTGACGAAAGGCATCACTAAATCCTTCCGCTTTGGCGTCCAAAACGATTTGCCGATTTTGTAGGAGTAGAGGGCCAGCTCCCAAGATGTGAGGGTAACTTATGAAGTCAGCGGGTGTTGTATTCTGATTAAGACTGACCTGTGTCCCAACATTAAGAGTACTAGCGGCAGAGGTGCTAGTGGCACGTAGGGCGAGTAGGTAGCCATCAGTGGGAATAGGATAGGATGCTTGATTGGCAAGACCACCGGGCATTTGAGCCGTAACTCGGTTATTTTGCACCACAACCAGGATTTCATTATCCGTAAGTGGGGTATAGGTTGACCCCCACTCTGAGGTGTAGCGGGCGATGCCATCTTGGACGTAGCCACTGTTGACAAACAGCACCGGGAAGCGCATCGCCGTTGAGGTGGTCAAGGTTTCTTGAAGGCTGAGGCGTCCGATTTTGAATTGGCCCTGATCGTTCCAAGCGATCGCGCCTCGATTGAGAATCGGGCTAGACAACCAGCGATTATCGCGACGAATCGCACCTAAGGGCAATTGCTGCTTGCGATTAAAAAAGCCCGCATTAATTGCCGCAGACGCCTGTGACAATTGAGCCATTTGGATGAGCGGTGTAGTTCCTATTTGCGTCGTTGGATTACTCCCAATGGGTCTGAAAAGCATACGGTTGGCTCTAGGGTCAATTTCCAGCCACACAATCGGAAAGCGAGACTCACCCAACGTCACATATTGCTGATGCCAACGAATGCCTGGTGCCCAGAGAATGTCTTTTTCTACCAGGCCATCGGGTCGCAGATCAATCACCAAGCGATTGGGGTTAGGGGCGCTAAAAACTTGGATACGCTTCCCTGCGGGGATTGAGACACGAAGAATAATTTGGTTTTGAGCGCTTTCCACGCGAATAATCGGCTGAGTACTGGATGTTTGAGTGGCTACAGGGGCGGCATCTTCATCCTCTTGCCGTTGCTCAGGTGGAGGAGTGGGTTTAAATCGCTCAATTAGGGAGGAATCAGCCGAGGCATCCAGGGTAATCACACCTTCGGTGCGGCGATCGCTAATTTGCCAGGGAGTTGGGCGGTCTAAATCAATCACAATGCGAGAACCCCAAGACTGACTCCCTGTTCTGATATTCTCCACTCTTGCCGGCAAAGAAGACAGCCTTAGCGTGTTACCCTGCGCTTGGAGTTGCCACCCTGCCATTCCGACGAAATCACTCACATCCAGATAGCGATACGCACCTGCCAACTGACTGGCGAGGATGAGCGGTGTTTTTGTTGGATCGGAGAACCACTGTACTGGCTGCCGTGCCAACTCCCTAGTACTTAACAAATCCATGCCTAAGGTTTGCATCAGACCTACGTCACTGATAGCCGTACGAACTGATGTACCCACTTGCCACTGCTTCCAAGCCACCGTAAACGTCCGACCATTGACAGACACCTGAGTGCCTTGTCGAATGCCCTGGGGCCATGCTTGTAAAGACGCGGTAACGCGACGAAGGGATGATGGGGTAAGGTTGGACACCGTTTGTGGAAACTTGTGTGCCTCCCCACGTCCTTGTCTCCCTGCATCTTCACTGCTGTACTCGATCAGGGGTTGAGTCTTTTCGACCAAAAGAGATGCTGGGTCAAACTCCTCTGATAATCTCCGATGCGATGGCGGAGTGGAATGTGGGGATTCAACCTCTAGTGGTGAACGTCTCCCAGTCCCTCCGTCTCCCCTTCCCCCCGCCTCCAAGTTGACAGGGGTACTGGCTAGAATAAGTGATGGTTTGAAACAAGTTACCAGAAAAAGGGCACTTGTCGGGTACATAATCGTAGCCCACACTCTGTAACCGATGATTCCCATCTCTGACCTTGGTCGTTTGCTCATCCAGTAACCTCTTCCACTCTCATTTAGACCTGTTGCTGTCAATCATTGAAGTGTTGGGCAGCATATCAAGAAATAATGACTTGATGTACTCGTCTTGCCCAGTTGAGCTTCATAATAAGAAGTAAGACCCCTTGGGGGTTTAACTTTGCTGTTCCAATTGAGAAATAACTCGCACAGCAAAAGACGCTAAAGTGCCTGCGTTCTTTATCAAGGCAAGAGAAAACCCTATACATCCGGCACAATGACTGCCACGAATACAGCGTTGCCCCAAACAACTTTTGATGGCTCTTGGCTCAATCGGGTTGAGTCGTTTTACAGGAATTTCAAGGATTTTCTGTAGTCAAGGTTACATTAGCGCCAATGATAAAAATTGGGGATTGCTAGAACAGAGCATTTCCTAGTAATATTTCTACTCTGTCAATTTGGCAGAATTATCGGTGTCTAAATACGGTTTTCAGAGTTTCTCCTAGCGCTTTCATCCGCTGCCCACTCTCGTCACCCGCTGGGTGGGGGACTCTGCTAAACCCTTGAAGCACCCAAGCCTTTCCAATCGCCAAGTCTCGAGGTCGCACTGCATCCGTCTTAGCTTGAGGATGCAGCTTTGGTGTCAGCCGCCAACCTTGAGTTTGCCAGCTCCTTGCCTAAGGGTTGTTAGTCTAGACGCCCCGTTAGTGTTAGGTAGACTCCCCGTTAATGAAAATTGTTTCTACGTTTCATTTTGTTTGTAGAGGTGTAGTGGGAATCGGCTACTGGCTTAACTGCCTTCAATTCGTAAATTTGTATCAATAAAAACCGTGAAACATCAGATGAAAAACAGGAGCATCAGGGCAAATCAAAACGATCACGCTGGCAATCAGGGCGGTATGCCTTATCCAGGCCAACGATGGTTGGTAGAAGAACGAGATGCATGTGGTGTTGGCTTTATTGCTTCTCAGGCAGGTACGGCAACGCATGAACTGATTGAACAAGCCTTATCTGCCCTAAGTTGTCTCGAACACCGGGGCGGTTGTAGTGCTGACCAAGATTCAGGGGATGGTGCCGGTCTAATGACAGCTATTCCATGGAACCTTTTGCAGTCTTGGTTTGCCGAACGCCAGATTGCTATGCCGCCTACTGATCAGTTAGGCGTAGGTATGGTTTTCCTCCCTCAGGATACAGTTCTCCTCAGCAAGACCCGCGAAATTGCTGAAGATACGTTGCGGCAAGACGGTTTAACCGTGCTAGGCTGGCGCGTCGTGCCCGTGAACGAATCGGTTCTCGGCTCTCAAGCGAGAGAAAACCAACCCCAGATTGAACAGCTAATTGTCGCTTCTCCCCAGAAGCGGGGCGATGAACTGGAGCGAACTCTGTACAAAGCTAGACGTAGGATTGGTAAGGCTTTAGAGGCGAATGAGACTCTGAAATGGTCGGACGATTTTTACATTTGCTCATTCTCCAACCGCACCATCGTTTACAAAGGCATGGTTCGTTCCTCTGTGCTGGGAGAATTTTATACAGACTTAAAAAATCCAGATTACAAAAGCTCGTTTGCCGTTTATCACCGACGCTTTAGCACCAACACCATGCCCAAGTGGCCTCTAGCTCAGCCGATGCGGCTATTGGGACACAATGGGGAGATTAACACACTGGTCGGTAATATTAACTGGATGATGGCGCGTGAGGCAGATTTAGCTCATCCGCTGTGGGGCGTCAGGACAAGTGAGGCAGAAATCCGGACTCAAGAAGAAGCCCTGAGTACGCCCCAGGAAACAGCGACAGAACTAAGCCACCTTAAGCCGATTGTCAATCCTGACAACAGCGACTCTGCGACACTGGACAACGTGCTGGAGTTACTCGTGCGCTCTGGACGCAGTCCAATGGAAGCGCTGATGATTATGGTGCCGGAGGCATATCTCAATCAGCCAGATTTGGAGAACCATCCGGAAATTGTCGATTTTTACGAATACTACCGGGGAATTCAGGAAGCTTGGGACGGCCCCGCATTGTTGGTATTTAGCGATGGTAAGGTGGTTGGAGCTACCCTTGATCGCAACGGACTACGACCCGCCCGTTACAGCATTACGCGAGATGGCTATGTGGTCGTCGCTTCGGAAGCTGGCGTGGTGGATTTGCCAGAAGCCGAGATTGTGGAAAAGGGCAGGTTAGGCCCAGGGCAAATGATTGCCGTGGACTTGGAAACCCACGAGATTCTGAAAAACTGGGAGATCAAGCAACGGGTCGCTGCCAAGTCGCCTTATGGTCAGTGGCTGCAACAGCATGGGGTTGTGTTAAAGCCTCAATCTTTTGTGGCTCAACCGCAGCTTGAAACATCGGCGTTACTGCGCCAACAGGCGGCCTTTGGTTACACGGCTGAGGATGTTGATCTGATCATCGAGCCGATGACGACCGATGGAAAAGAACCCACCTTCTGTATGGGCGATGATACTCCCTTGGCTGTGCTGTCTACTAAGCCGCGTCTGCTTTATGACTACTTCAAGCAGCGCTTTGCCCAGGTGACGAACCCACCTATTGACCCTCTGCGGGAAAGCTTGGTGATGTCGTTAAGTATGCGGCTAGGTGAGCGGGGGAATTTGTTAGACGCCAAGCCGGAATATGCCCGGATGTTAAGGTTAGAGACGCCCGTCCTGAATGAGACGGATTTAGAGGCGATCCAAACTTCAGGCTTCCAGACAGCCCAACTGTCTACTTTATTTAAAATTGCGGCTGGCCCCCAAGGATTAGAAGCGGCGGTGCGCCATTTATGTAGTCAAGCGGAAGCTGCTGTGAGTGAGGGGACGAAGATTCTCATTTTGAGCGATCGCAGCGATGGTCTTCTCAGTGAAGAATATAGTTACATTCCACCCCTGTTAGCGATCGGCGCGGTTCACCACCACCTGATCCGCAAAGGGCTGCGGATGAAGGCATCTCTGATTGTAGATACAGCACAGTGCTGGAGTACTCATCACTTCGCCTGCCTAATCGGTTATGGGGCAGCAGCCGTTTGTCCTTACTTGGCGTTGGAATCCGTGCGCCATTGGTGGTGTGATTCCAAGACGCAGAAACTGATGGGGCGGGGGAAAATCCCCAGCCTAAGTGTAGAACAAGCCCAGAATAATTACCGAAAGGCCGTAGAGGGCGGTTTGTTGAAAATCCTCTCCAAGATGGGGATTTCTCTGCTGTCGTCGTACCAAGGTGCTCAGATTTTCGAGGCGATTGGTATTGGTGCGGATTTATTGAACCTTGCTTTTAAAGGCACAACATCGCGGCTAGGTGGCTTAAGTATTGCGGAATTGGCGCAGGAAGTAATGTCATTCCATCAGCGGGCTTTCCCCGAACTGAGTGGGAAGAAGCTGGAAAACTTTGGTTTTGTCCAGTACCGTCCGGGCGGCGAGTACCATATGAATAGCCCGGAAATGGCCAAAGCACTGCACAAAGCTGTGGAAACTCGGAATTACGACCATTACCAGTCGTATATGCAGTACTTGGAAGGTCGCCCGGTTACGGCGCTGCGGGATTTACTGGACCTGAATAGCGTTAGCGAAGCGGGGCGCGACAGCGCAAATTGCACTCCACTCCCGATCGAAGAAGTGGAACCCGTAGAAGAAATTGTCAAGCGGTTTTGTACAGGGGCGATGTCCCTCGGTGCTTTATCACGGGAGGCACACGAGGTACTCGCGATCGCCATGAATCGCATTGGTGGCAAGTCCAACTCCGGTGAAGGTGGGGAAGACCCTGTACGGTTCAACGTTCTTGATGATGTGGATGAAGCAGGGCATTCTCCCACACTGCCTCACCTCAATGGATTGCGCAATGGCGATACGGCAAGTTCGACCATTAAGCAGGTCGCTTCAGGACGCTTTGGTGTGACGCCAGAGTACTTGATCAATGCCAAGCAAATTGAGATCAAGATGGCTCAGGGGGCCAAACCCGGTGAAGGGGGTCAGCTGCCGGGTAAGAAGGTGAGTCCCTACATCGCGATGCTACGGCGCTCTAAGCCGGGAGTTCCCTTGATTTCACCACCCCCTCACCACGATATTTATTCGATTGAGGACTTGGCTCAGTTGATTTTTGACTTGCATCAGATTAATCCTGAGGCTCAGGTATCGGTGAAGCTGGTGGCGGAAATTGGCATTGGTACGATCGCGGCTGGGGTTGCCAAGGCCAATGCTGATATCATTCAAATTTCCGGTCATGATGGCGGTACGGGCGCGTCTCCCTTGAGTTCGATTAAACACGCTGGCGTATCGTGGGAATTAGGGGTGACGGAAGTGCATCGAGTGTTGATGGAAAATCAACTGCGCGATCGCGTCCTCCTGCGAGCAGACGGTGGCTTGAAGACCGGTTGGGATGTGGTCATGGCAGCGTTGATGGGAGCGGAAGAATATGGCTTCGGCTCTGTAGCCATGATTGCTGAAGGGTGTATTATGGCGCGGATTTGCCATACCAACAACTGTCCGGTTGGTGTAGCCACACAGCAGGCACAGCTACGCAAGCGCTTTCCGGGAACACCAGAGCATGTGGTTAACTTCTTCTACTTTGTAGCGGAGGAAGTGCGATCGCTCCTAGCGCATTTGGGGTATCGCTCCTTGGCAGAAATCATCGGTCGGGCTGACCTGTTGAAGGTGCGGGAGGGTATCAAGCTCGCGAAGACCGATGCCCTAAACTTGAATTGCCTAATCCAGCTTCCCGATACTCGGAATCACCGCAGCTGGCTGAGGCACGAAACGGTTCATAGCAATGGTCCCGTTCTTGACGATCAGCTGCTTGCTGATGCCGACATTCAAGATGCGATTCGCAACCAAGGGTCTGTGACTAAGGATCTGAGCCTGGTGAATACCGACAGAACTGTAGGGGCACGCCTCGCGGGTGCGATCGCCAAGCAGTATGGAGACGCTGGCTTTGAAGGACAAATCACCCTCAACTTCAAGGGGGCGGCAGGTCAAAGCTTTGGTGCGTTTAACCTTCCTGGCATGACGCTTCGTTTAGAGGGTGAAGCCAACGACTATGTGGGCAAGGGGATGCATGGCGGCGAAATCATCATCAAGCCACCCGCTGAAGCCGCCTACGACCCCGCCAACAATGTGATTGTGGGCAACACTTGCCTCTACGGTGCGACAGGCGGCGTTTTGTTTGCCAATGGAGGAGCCGGTGAACGGTTTGGTGTGCGCAACTCCAAAGGTCAAGCTGTGATTGAGGGAGCCGGTGACCACTGTTGCGAGTACATGACTGGCGGCGTCATCGTTGTCTTAGGGTCTGTGGGTCGCAATGTTGGCGCGGGTATGACGGGAGGTTTGGCCTACTTCTTAGATGAAGATGGCCGTTTCCCAGCGAAAGTTAATCGGGAGATTGTCAAGCTTCAACGAGTCATCACGCCTGCGGGTGAGCAACAGCTCAAAGAACTCATCCAAGCTCATGCACAGCGAACTGACAGCCCTAAAGCGAAGATGATTCTGGCTCACTGGTCTGACTATCTGCCGCAATTCTGGCAAGTTGTACCGCCTTCTGAGGCTGATACTCCAGAAGCTAATGCTGATGCTGTGGCAGAGCGAGAATTGAGCTCGGTTCAGTAAGAGGTTGAAGGTTGAAAGGTTGAAGGTTGAAAGGTTAAGGGTTGAAGTTTTAATAAGTTTCAACCTGCTAACCTGTTAACTTTCAACCTCAACCACGGTTAACCCTGTCTTGCTATCAGTTGTTTGTCTTCCATTTCCAGTAGTTCTGGTACAGTGACAAATTTGTAGCCCCGCTGTCTCAGTTGAGCAATCAATTTCGGTAAAGCTTGTGCTGTTTTTGAGCGATCGCCACCTCCATCATGCATTAAGACAATCCCTCCGGATTTAGATTCCTTAAGCGCGCGGTCAAGCACAGTTTTAGAGTTGTGATTGCGCCAGTCTAATGAGTCGGCTGACCACATGATGACAGCATATTTTTTTTCCTGAGCATAAGATACTAGCCCATTATTCAAAATGCCACCGGGTGGTCTAAACAGAGAGGTCTTGACACCCGTTAGTTTATAGACCAGTTCGGCAGTGCGATCAATTTCACGAGACGCTTCTGGCGGGCTGAATCGATGATATTGATGGCTCCACGTATGATTACCAATTGCGTGCCCCTCAGCAACCACCTGTTTAACTAGCTGTGGATACTGTTGCACCTGCCTCCCCACCACAAAAAAGGTCGCTTTAACATTATTTTTCTTAAGAATACTGAGAATCTGGGTGGTCGATTTCCCCCAGGGGCCATCATCAAAGGTCAGAGCGATTGGCTTGGCGGGTACTCCTTGAGCCACTAACTTCGTATTGTCATCCAGCTTGATTTGGCTGAGCGTTTTGCCTTGAAACTCAATAGGTAGAGGTGCATTGAGCCGTTGCACAGCTTCTTTTTGAACTAAAGCATCTACAAATTGCTTATAGGCTAGATTGCGCTGAGCAACTAAAGTTTTAACTTCTATAGTATCTGTATGTGATTTCTGCTGTTGAGCTGACATTGTCTCTGGCAACGTCAGTTTCGGACTTGCAGACCGAGCAGCTGGCAAGGTGCAGCCCGATAGAAAACTTACAGCAGAAGCAACTAGGGCAAGAGACAGGCTGCGTTGCCCAACAAAGAAATGACGGTCTGCCACGTTAATTCTCCTTCACTCCTCAAACACAAAGGCGGCAAGTCACAATTGTTATCCCTTAGGTTTTTGACTGACAGCGATTCAGGATTACTCCCACCAGAGGAGGATGAGTTGAACTGCAACTCGGAATCCGACCACTGCCACTCAACTGCTCAAGGGAGATATTTTTACTAACGGTACACGAGCCAGCGTCTTCGCTCTCACGTAGCACCGACATTCGTTCTAATACTAATGAGCCTGTTGCAAGTTACTGCCGAAATCGAATCACGTCCGGGATCTCAGAGAGTTTTTTACAATCGGCCTTGAGTATTCCTCCACAGCTCTTTTAGCTATCACTTCCTGCTGCTTTGCCCTGGATATTACCCTAGTAGGGGGCGATCCCGACAGCGGTAGCCTGACGTTTAGCGTTAGCAACGCACGGCAGTCGGCGTGAGCCCACTCTGCCGTTAGCGTAGCTTTTGAGCAGTGTATAGCGTCTTAGTTGGCTCTGCTGCCTTACGGCGAGCGGTTTCTGTTAGACTCACGCCGAACTTCGTTCAGCGATGCTCCTTCCAACCTGGCTTTGGCAGATACTCTCGTTAACACGCTTGATGCGTTGTTGGCCTAGCTATTGCTCTCTTAAAATCTCGCATTGAGTTGGCCAGCCTTTGGCTATCAAATGTGGTTTAAAGCTAAATTTTAGAAGCATTTACTCTAATTTCCACCTGGCCACTTTCAAGAAGAGAGTAGTACGATTAGCGAATAGCCAAATACCCATAAAGTTTGCTTGTTAACTGACATGGCAAAGAGAATCTCCTGGAGTGTATGCCTGTTGGTTGGCGTCTTGGTGGCTGGGGCGCCTGCCCAAGCTGCCATCGTTACAGCACCAACTGTATCACAGCCGCCACTAACCGCCCAGCCCAGTATCACCAAAACTTTGAACCCGATTGTTGCCGAGCCATCGACACCCGTCCTAGCCGCCCTGACGGTTGAAGATTTACCGCCTGGATTTACAGAACTTCCTCCTGAAATAGCGGCTAGCATTGCCTCCCGCTTAGAGGTTCTCCAACAACAAATTGGGCCGGGAAACCTGAAACCCGAAAACTTTTTTGCCTTCGTTAATCCCCAAAATTTCCAAATAGTCTTGGGATTTACAGCAAAGCTTCCCAATCAGGCCGAACAATCCCGCTTTGATGGGAGCTTGAAACAGTTAACGGAACCAGAAGTTCAACAGCGAACACTGAATCTCTTGCAGGAACAGCTCAAAGCTTTCGGACAAGTTAAGGTAACAGAGTATCGTCCAATTCCTGAACTGAATACCCTAGCTAATGCTTCAACTGGGATCACGCTAGGGCTAGAGATGCGAGGTCAACCCCTACGTCTGGATTTGGCGGCATTTCGTCGCAATGCAACGGGAGCGTTTACAGGGGTTATCTATGCCAATGGAGCCAAGCCATTGGTTGGAGTAGGGGATGTGGCGCAGAAGCTAGACCGTCGAATCGAGCAATTGTCAAGCCGTGCTCCTCGTGTGCCTGCACAAAAACTCGGTAGTATTCAGTGAGTTTTTACTGAACTCAGGAGTCGTAGGGGTGAACCGCGGTTCACCTCTACAGGAGTCAGGGATAAGGAGTTAGATCTGTCCCAACCTTTAGGACGACAGCTATACAACGGAGAACGGCTATCAATTTGATTCGGTTGTGCAAGAACTCCTATTCTTCGAGCAGGCGGAAAGAAGTGACAGATGCCCAACTACTGTTCGATCGTTTGATATTGCCGCTGATAGGAGCTGTAGGAGTCGGGAGTATATCCTTTGATCCCATTGGCAACGACACCCAAAACGGAAGCACCAGAAATTTTTAAGCTTTCTAAGGACTTGGTTAGGAGAGAACGGTCTGTTTTCTGGAGTCCGACAACGAGAATGATGCCATCTGTATTAGCGGCTAAAATGTTGCCGTCCGCTAGACCCAGTAGGGGAGGGGTATCATAAATTACTAGATCGAAGAAGGCTTGAAATTGCTCCATCAGATATTGCATCTTCCCAGAAGAAAGGAGCTTGATCGAGTCGGAGGTTGGTTGACCAGCCGTTAGGACAAAGAGATTGTCTTCTACAGACGATCGCACAATCGCATCATTCAAACTCAAGTCTGTGGTGATTACATCACTCAGTCCTCGGTCATTGGGTAAGCCTAAGCGGACATGAAGCTGCGGACGACGCAGATCCGCATCGACGAGCAAGACTCGCTGCCCCATAGACGCGGCTGTTTGTGCCAGATAAATGGCAAGGGTAGACTTACCATCCCCCGGAACCGCTGAACCAATGACTAATGAGTGAATCGGTTGACGAGTACTGAGTAAGCGAATGTTGGTATAGAGAGAGCGGAACGATTCTAAAAAGAAGGCTGAACGCTCGTCCTTAGCTTGTCCTGCCGCAGGAAGCAAAGCATGAGCACTGACAGGTTCTAAGAAGGCTGGAGCCAGTTTTTGCGTTTTTTGATCCAGTTTTTTGAGGTTTCTAGAAAACGGAATGACTCCCAATAGTCGCAGTCTGGTGGCGACTTTGATTTCATCAGGTGTATGGAATACAGTGTGCAGAATTTCGACGACAAAACCGATCCCGATCCCCATCAGTAAACTTAAAACTCCTGCGATCGCTAACTGTCGCTTCGTTTTTTTCTCTGAAGCAGGAATTAATCGTCCCGTGCGATCGTGAGGAATTTCGGGTTGAGCAATGATCTCCCACGGAGTTCTCCGCTGGGAAGCGTCTAATTGCAGCGCTTCTCGTTTTCCCAAAAATTGCTTGAGGCTGTCCGTTGCCACAGCTAATTCCCGCTGTAAATCCGTGTACTGGCGTAAAACAGAAGGAAATACTTGAATTTTTTGATTCACTTCTCTTTCAGCTTGAGCCAAAGTGCGATCGCGAGCCTCTAGTTCCTGGATTTTGCCCGCTACGTTCGCTAAGCTCTTTTGCGATTCTTGAGCTAAGAGGGCACGTATATTTCGCTGCTTTTCCCGTAAATTTTGAATAGGTGGGCTGTTTTCTCGGAACCGAGCGGACTGAAGTGCAATATCCGACTCTACCTTTTGTAGCTGTTCTATCAGATTTTTGTAAGCTTCTGGCTGGTTTGACTGATTCATCAGTACTGAAGTCGTATTATCTTGACTCAGTAGCCGTTGCTGATTGGCGAAAGACGCTTTCGCCTCTGCTAGTTGCCCTTGCAGAGTTACACGCTGTGACTGTAAAGACTGAGATTGTTGGGTTAGAGCGGCTCCTGTTGTATCGGGTTCGTTGAGCGTGTACTGTTGCCGAAGTTGTTGGAGTTGAGCTTGAAGTTTATCAACTCGCTGCCGAAGACCTGGAAGTTGCCCATCAATAAATTGAACACCTTGTTGCAAGCTAGTCAAGCGCTCCTGAAGACTATACTTCAGATAAGCACTGGACAATTCATCTAGAACAAACTGGATTCTCTCAGCGTCTTTATTGTAATAACTAATACTTAAAATCTTGGTTCCCTGCTGTTTCCCATCTCTTTCATAACTAACGCGGGAAATTTCCACGTTTTCCATCAGGGAGTTGTAAGTTATATCCGGATACCGAGCTTGCAACTTTTTAATTACGGGTTGCATGAGTCTGGGACTTCGTAACACCCGAATTTGAGTTTCATAATCCACCAAATCTGAGCTTTCGATTCCCAATCTAGAGATATCTGCCGCCCCCGTATTGTTACCGGTTTGTGCTAGTAGGGATAATTTCGCCAATCGACCTTCTGCCGTGACCGGTTCAATCAAAACACTAAAAGCACCTCTAAAGATCGGTGGAGTCTTTTTGGCTTGCCAAATAATGTAGCCGCCAGCAATGCCTACCAATGCCAGCGTTGCCGCCGCCATAATCGGGGCTCGGCGACGCACTACGGCAAAAAGCCAAGTCAGATCCAGTGTATTCCCTTCCCCTACTTCCGGTTGAGCGGTATCACTTCGAGATCTAGGCTCGAAGGAATTTCCTCCTGGCCTTTGTGAAAACATTTGATAATCGCGGTCAGTATCCATACCTTTTCACATCCCTGGCGACAAAATTTCGCTCTAATTAGCCCTAATTATTATTTAATTCCCAGAGGGTCAATCCTGTAAAAACAGGAGTAAGGGAACTAAATAATAAATTTAAACAATCCCTAAGTGTAGGGGTGTTAGATCGACTTACCACAACTATATCGTTATCGTGAAGCATGAGGTTAGCCGCATAGAGGGAACTTCTCCAGCCTGTGGCATCACCTGAATTAAGGTTCAGTCTTAAGGAAACTAGGCCATCCACCTCTCTTAAGGCCGAACATTAATGGATGAGGACAGTGTTCACAAAACGTTTTGTGCCCCTACTAAACACTGCCTTCTTATCCTCCCTCTTCGTGTACGTCTTTTAGGCACTCCATGCCTGGAGTGCCTGTATCTTTGCTGGTTTGTTGCTCAAGTAGCCCTGGATACTCGCCACTGTACTGAAGCATCTGGACGATGGGAATCCTTCAGTAGCCCTACTGGCTAGGTTGACACCCTAAATCGTATTCATGTGGCCTATCTATTGTATGAATTAGGCTAAATATCTTACCAGAAAATCCTCGAATGATATCAGCTTGTAGTTGACTACAGAGACTAAAACTAGGATATAACTTGAGGTAGATGTTGGAAAGAGATGAGTATAGTAATCTCCATTTTAAGGGACAGGTATCTGTTGCATTCCATTAAACTTAAGAAACTTACACTTCTCAAAAGTCGGTTTCTGCTTTGCAATTTGGCTAACCAGCTTTTTTAAGCCTCTGCTTTTTGAGCTTACCTGTGCCAGCAACAAGGAGAATTTAAAGATGCCGAAATATCTATTTCATGATGAATTTAGCTTAACAGAAACCGCTGTAAAACTCGGAAAAAGAGCAATGGACTTAGGGCTTATTCAGAGTTTTGTTGTGCATTACTTTCCTGATAGTCAACAATTTTACATTTCTGGTGAAAATAAATCTGAGCCTTATACTCCCGAAGAAGCCTATATGCGTCTCAAAAAATTAGTTGAACAATCCGAGAAAGATCCAGCTAACTTAACCGAGCCTCGGTAAAAATTCATCTTACTTAAGGATGATTGGTTTTGATAGAAGCAAAACATTTTTTTTCTACACCAACTCATAAAATGTTATCTATGATTGAATCTAGGTAGATTTAGGAGAAAAATATAGATGTTTTTGAAAGACAAAACCAGCGGGAGTTTAGTGGAAATCAATGACCTAGAAGCTTTGTTTGACCCCAATAAAACGAGCGTTCCAGGCCAATCTCAATCGGGCCAAGAAGAGCAGAATACAGCCTCTTTTGAGAAAGAAACTTTAAAGTTCCCTTCCGGAGAGGAGTTGCCCCGGTGTTGGCTTGATGTTAACTATCAAAAAGCCTGAAAATAACAATCGGTAAATTTGAATTGTTATTCTGTAATGAGGCGCTGGCTATAAAACTTACATAGCCACGCCGTTTGTCGCTGCCACCTAATTCCTCGGTCAACTGAATAAGATATGCAGCTCTCCAAGTTTTGATAAAAACACCACAATAGTGAATTTTTTCTCTCCATTTAGACAGATGAAAGGCTAGCTAGACATGAGTCAGTGTTAGGTTGTTTCTGCTTATCAATATGGAGGGTGAATTCATGCCTGGTAATGGAAGTACACAAGCCATCAGTAACCTCGAGTACGATTTGATCACAGTTTTACAAAACAAGTCTGAAGCTCTAAGAGCCTATGACAAGTACATGCAAGATGCACAAGATATTGGATCTCAGCCCTGTGTCGAGCTTTTCCAAAAGTTACAGCAGACAGAAATGGAGCAAGCACAGGAGATTCGCCAGCACCTTCAGGAAGTAATGCAAAAGGGCAAAATGTAGGTAAAAGGCTCTACGTATAGTCTTAAGCAAAGCCTCCCTGTCAATAGGGGGGCTTTATTGCCTTGTAATTCAAACCGCCAGAACCAAAGCGAAGGAGTTAAGGATAGTTAAACCGACGCTTAAAGTAGCTTGACGCTTGTTGACTAAACTATTAGATACTTTAGAGTGTGAAATGGATAAAAAACTCCAATAGCAACTCAAAAAGTACGCCGGTATGCATATAAGTGAAATTACTCATCCGAACCAGCTGCACGGCTTGTCAATTCGCCAACTTGAGCAAATTGCCCGCCAAATTCGGGAGAAGCATCTCGAAACTGTAGCAGCTACGGGTGGTCACCTGGGTCCAGGGTTAGGTGTAGTGGAACTGACTCTTGCCTTGTATCAAACTCTCGACTTAGATCACGACAAGGTGATTTGGGATGTGGGTCATCAAGCGTATCCCCACAAGATAGTAACAGGTCGATACCACGAATTCCACACACTGCGGCAAAAGGATGGCATAGCCGGTTACCTAAAGCGCTGCGAAAGTAAGTTTGACCACTTTGGTGCGGGTCATGCCTCTACCAGTATTTCTGCAGCATTGGGAATGGCGCTGGCGCGAGACCTCAAAGGTGAAAACTTCAAAGCGGTGGCAGTCATTGGCGATGGTGCTCTCACCGGTGGTATGGCCCTCGAAGCAATCAACCATGCAGGGCATTTGCCCCATACCAATTTGCTAGTGGTACTCAACGACAATGAGATGTCGATTTCCCCCAATGTGGGTGCCCTTTCTCGCTACCTCAACAAAGTGCGGCTGAGTCCACCGATGCAGTTTCTGACTGACAATTTGGAGGAGCAATTTAAGCATCTTCCCTTTGTCGGCGAGTCATTATCCCCAGAGTTATCACGGGTCAAGGAAGGGATGAAGCGTCTGGCGGTACCTAAGGTGGGGGCGGTTTTTGAGGAACTGGGCTTTACCTACATGGGGCCAGTGGATGGTCACAACCTGGAAGACTTGATTGCTACCTTCAATGCTGCACACAACCACAGCGGCCCTGTACTGGTACATGTGGTAACGGTGAAAGGCAAAGGATACGCCCTCGCAGAAGAAGATCAAGTCGGCTACCACGCCCAAAACCCCTTCAACCTCGCCACCGGCAAAGCTATCCCCTCCAGCAAGCCCAAGCCTCCCGCCTACTCCAAAGTTTTTGCCCATACGCTGGTCAAACTTGCCGAGAACAACCCCAAAATCATCGGCATTACAGCGGCCATGGCAACAGGAACGGGTTTAGACAAACTCCAAGCCAAACTTCCCAAGCAGTACATTGATGTGGGCATTGCGGAACAGCACGCGGTGACGATGGCGGCTGGTTTAGCGTGCGAAGGCATACGTCCTGTTGTTGCCATCTATTCTACGTTCCTGCAACGTGCCTATGACCAAGTCATCCATGACGTTTGTATCCAAAACTTACCCGTATTCTTCTGCTTGGATCGGGCGGGAATTGTGGGGGCGGATGGTCCTACCCACCAAGGAATGTACGATATTGCCTATTTACGCTGCCTGCCCAATATGGTGTTGATGGCGCCCAAAGATGAAGCCGAACTCCAGCGGATGGTTGTGACTGGGATTAACTACACGGATGGCCCTATTGCGATGCGTTTCCCACGCGGCAATGGCTATGGTGTCCCCTTGATGGAAGAAGGGTGGGAACCCTTACCCATCGGTAAGGCAGAAATTTTGCGACATGGCGACGATGTGTTGATGGTGGGCTATGGGACAATGGTTCACACTGCCATGCAGGCGGCTGAAATATTGAGCGAGCATGGTATCGAAGCCACTGTGATTAATGCTCGTTTTGCCAAACCCCTCGATACTGAATTAATGTTGCCCTTGGCACAGCGAATTGGTCGAGTCGTCACCTTGGAAGAAGGCTGTGTGATAGGTGGTTTTGGCTCAGGGCTAGCTGAAGCGTTGCTGGATCATAACGTCGCGGTTCCAGTGATGCGGCTTGGCGTACCCGATCTGTTAGTCGAACATGCTAAACCCGAAGAATCGAAGGCGGATTTGGGCTTGACTCCTGCACAAATTGCCGAACGAGTGCGCCACACGTTCAGCCCCCAACTCGCAGTCATGAGCCAGTAATTTGTGACAACAAGTTTGAAGACTGTAAGGGGCTGAGGTAGTAGGTAATGGAAAATTGGTGCTAGTGCCCTATTCCCATTACCTATTACGCAGCAATTATTATGTTTGATTGTGTCATCGTCGGTGCCGCCCCAGCCGGACGCAGCGAGTGCGAGTATTCCCAATTCCGAAAAACCAGGAGTTTTCACCACAAGTACGGAAGAGCCAAGAATACATGTTCCTGGTGAGCGAATCCTGCAATCAGAAACGATAAAGAATACAGTATTGATAAGACAAGATTCCACCCTTTTTTAAACTATATAGTTACTGACGATGCCTAAAAACCCGGTGTACCCCATAATTTGGCACGAAGGCCATGTTCAACTGATTGACCAAACCCGCTTGCCAACTGAGTACGTAGTTGTAGAAATTAGTCGCTGCGAGGATATGGCAAGGGCGATTAAAACGATGATTGTTCGGGGCGCTCCCGCCATTGGCGTGGCAGCCGCTTATGGGATGTACCTGGGTGCACGGGAGATCCAGACAGACGATCGCGAAGTCTTCTTAAGTAAGCTGGAAGACGTGGCTCAGCTGTTGCGCCAAACTCGCCCGACAGCGGTCAATCTATTCTGGGCGATCGCACGAATGCTTAAAAACGCCTATGAGACGATTGGCTCAGTTGAGCAAATCAAAGCCTCGTTGCTGAAAATCGCTCAGGCTATTCAGTTGGAAGACTTACAAACGTGTCGAGCCATTGGCGATCACGGGTTAGACGTGTTGCCTTCTCACCCTCGGCAGTTGTGTATTCTGACTTACTGTAATACAGGGGCACTAGCCACGGCTGGGTATGGTACTGCATTGGGAGTCGTGCGATCGGCATGGCGGGAAGGACGACTGGCGAGAGTTTATGCCTCAGAAACCCGTCCCCGCTTGCAAGGTGCTAAACTAACCTCTTGGGAATGTGTTCAAGAGGGCATACCTGTCACGCTGATTACTGATAGCATGGCAGCTCATTGCATGAATCGGGGGATGGTGGATGTCGCCATTGTCGGTGCTGATCGCATCGCTGCCAATGGGGACACTGCCAACAAAATTGGTACCTATAGTTTGGCGCTGGTTGCCAAAGCGCATAATATTCCGTTCTATGTAGCAGCACCTCTCTCGACGGTCGATTTTGAGTTGCCCAATGGGATGAAAATCCCCATTGAAGAACGGCATCCCTCAGAAATCTACCAAATTGGCGAGACGATGATTTGCCCCCCTGGCGTAGAGTTTTATAACCCCGCTTTTGACGTTACACCCGCTGAATTAATCACAGGAATTATCACGGAACAAGGTGTGGTTAAGCCGAGTGAGTTGCACAAATTTCAAATTATGCAACCCGCTTAATTGCAACAGGTAAGGAGGCAGGGGAGTAGAGGTGTACAGGTAAAGTTTTGTTTCCTGTCTAGGATCGGAGTTGAACCGTTCCCTCCTCTCCCTTTTTTCTTCTCTTGTTATTGATAAATTAAGTTTTGGATTACTTAGAGAGTTGAACCATTCCCTCCTCTCCCTTTCCCCCTGCCTAGAATAGAGGTATCCAAGATTGGGTTGAGCAAGATATGGAAGCTCTTCTAGGTACCGTCGCTGCTTTAGTAGTTCTGGGCGCTGCCGGACTCAAGATTGACCGGGAATACGAGCGAGGTGTTATCTTTCGATTGGGTCGGTTAAGTGGCGTCAAAGGGCCAGGAATGTACTGGATTATTCCTGTGTTTGACCAAAAAGCTCAAATCGATGTCCGCACTAAAACCGTCAGTATTGAACCCCAGGAAACGGTGACGGCTGACAGTGTCACGATTAAAGTCAATGCTGTTCTCTACTACCGCATTATTGACCCTTCTAAGGCCATCACCAAGGTTGAGAATTACCAATTAGCCGTTTATCAAGCCGCTTTAACGACCTTACGTAATGTCGTCGGTCAAAATATCCTAGATGATGTTCTGCAAAACCGCGACAAAATTAACACCAAAGTTCAAGAAATTGTCGATGAAATCACTGAACCTTGGGGTGTTGTGATTGAGCGGGTGGAAATGAAGGATGTGGAAATTCCTACCAGTATGCAACGGGCGATGGCGAAGGAAGCCGAAGCCATTCGGGAAAAGCGTGCTCGTTTGATTAAAGCCGCAGCAGAACAGGAAGCTTCGATTAAGTTAGCTGAAGCCTCTAAACTGATTGTGCAAAACCCCGCTGTCTTAGAATTGCGGCGTCTGCAAATGCTCACCGAAATTGGGGCAGAAAATAACACCACGACGGTGATTATGATGCCGTCGGATTTAGTCTCCTTAACCCAGCAAATGACGAGTGGACTTCACAAGACTAATCCAGCAGCACCCGCGATTCCGTTCCAGCCCAACGGTATCGTTAGTGTTGAGCCAACTGGGGATGGCGTCCCAACAGACCGGTCATCAACCGCAAGGCTAGAACCTTCAAAGGTTGAACCGTTTGCAGCATCCATAAACCCAGCCGTCGAACCGTTACCACGGGCAACCAGCGATTGGAAAAGAAGCGATCCAGAAAATCTGTGAATCCTAAAATTACTAGGTTCTCTTTTTTACGCCAACGTTCATAGCGTCTCAGTATCCGAATATCTCCAATATCTTCACCGCGCTGATGGGCATCGTGCAGCACTTGAGCTAAAGCGGCTGCATCCCGGATTCCCAGATTCAGCCCTTGTCCTCCAACCGGGTGGCAACAGTGTGCCGCATCACCGATGAGGGCAAGCCGATGTTGGCTGTATCGATCGCTCTGCATCAACTGTACCGGGAAAATTAGGCGATCGCTATCCAATTCCAAACGCCCCAAAAGCCCTCCCGTGCGCTGTTCCAGTAACCTTAGAAACTCTATTTCATCCAGGTCTTTTAAAGCTTGGGCTTCGGCATGGGGGGCTGTCCACACCACTTGGCAGAGATTCCCTGGTAGGGGCAATACGCCCATTGGGCCACTGGGCCAAAACCGTTCAAAAGCCGTATTATTGTGAGGCTTTTCCGTTTTAATCCGTGCCGTTACGCAGGATTGCCAATATTTCCAGCCCTTAGTGCTGATACCTGCTGCCGTGCGGATTTGCGAGCGTGCCCCATCTGCGGCGATGATTAGGCGCGATCGCAGGTGACGAATTTCGCCATCCACTTTTACCGTAATATCTACCCCAGATGGCTGATAATCGACATTCATCACCTGTGCCGGACACAGCCAACTAACATTAGGACAATCTGCCAAGAACTCATACAAGGATTGCAGGATGGGATGGTGTTCGCCCACATAACCCAGTGCATCTGTACTCAAATCAGCGAGGTGGAATTGCACGATACCGGGATAATCGGCATCAGAGAGGCGAATGTGCTGATAGGTCGTAATTTGAGGCAAGATTTTATCCCAGACGCCAATTCCCGCAAAAATCCGCCCAGAAAGGAGAGACAGGTTGTAAGCTTGCCGCCGTGCCACCGCTACGGATTGAGGCTGAGTTTCGATTAACACCACTCTCAACCCAGACTTTTTCAACGCGCACGCGAGTGTTGCACCAGCAATTCCACCACCTGCGATCGCTAGGTCATAATCAAACCCATGTTGGGTTGCCTGGGGAGTTTGAATTAACTGTTCTAGCGCCATTTTTTAGAGAATGTATCACCAAAGATAGGAATCTTTACTCTTTTTATTGTGACGCGGACTGCTAGGGCGGGCAAGTAGCCTGTGGCTTACTTCGTTTTGATGCTGTTGTGAAGAGTGCGATCGCTCTCCTCTACATCAGAACGATAAAATTTCGCTGCATTGCGTAAGTCCTAAAAGTTTTCCGACTTATAGCCGTCGCCATAAAAGTTAGGACTTTCTTTAACGGCCCAAACGACCCCGTAATAGTAATAAGCATGAAAGCCCTCTGTCTTGGAGCCTTCTGCCTTTTGCTATATTCCTCAGCATTACCCAACAGAAAATAACCTCGCCGACAAACCAGCGAGGTAAAGTTACTTAATTTAGGTGAAGAACAGTCAGAAATAGCTTCTCTAGCTATGAACTACTTGTGATTGCGAGTGGTTGTATGGTTTGTACGATGGTGTTTGGTGGTATGGTGTGTCTTTTTAGCGGATTTAGTCATTTGGGGGTGGGACTTAACCGTCGCCGCTTGAACTGCTGAGGTAGAAATTGCCAGAGGTGCAGCAACGACTAGAGCGAGAACTAGAGCACCAGCTAATTTCTTCATAAGAGATTTCCTTGTCAACGAGTCAACAAACTAACTATCCAATGACTACATGACAGGCTTATGTCACTCCTATGAATTTTCTATGTCTACCATTTAGACGATCACAAAATGAATAGGCTGTGTTAAATTAACAGCTCTACATAAGTCAGCCAACAGAAAGCTGCTACACCATACTCAACGACATCAGTTCTTCAGCCATTTCAAAATTCGCCGTGACGTTCTGCACATCATCAAGGTCTTCCAAAGTATCCATTAATTTCAGGAGCGATCGCGCTAAGTCTGGGTCTGTTACCTCTACTGTATTGTTGGGAATCCACCGCAACTCAGCCTCACGTACTGGCAAACCGTTGTCCTTGAGCGTTTGATTCAGGGTTTCTAAATTACTAACTTCGGTAAACACTTCTGCTACCGTTGTTCCCTCTTCTTCAGATAGTTCATACGTTTGAGCACCTCCTTCTAAGGAGGCTTCTAAAAGCTGGTCTTCCGTCACAGCACCCACCAGGGTGACGACGCCCTTTTGCTCAAACATCCAGGAGACGCAGCCCGTTTCACCGAGATTACCACCTTTTTTCGTGAAGGCTGCCCGTAGGTCAGCGGCGGTACGATTGCGATTATCCGTAAGGGCTTCAATTAGAATAGCCACA
>DATNPV010000142.1:0-7147 GCA_036703055.1 Waterburya sp. | reverse complement strand
CCGAGATAATGAAGAGGCTAGGGAATACTACGGAAACAATCAATATCGAGGAGTATTTTCCTACTTTTTGATGGATACTCTCCAGCGAACCAATGGTAACTTGACTTATCGCGATTTATTTAAACGCACCAATGCTCTAGTAAGAAGTAAAGTTACTGCCCAGTCGCCTCAGCTTGAAGCCACGAATTCTAGTTACTTAGAGCAGCCTTTTTTAGGAGGCGCGATTGCGCGAAGCGCACCAGCAAAGCTGATCGCAAAACGCCATCCTTATTTCACAGTCTCTTATCACAAAACTCAGGGTTGGGTTATCGACGGTGGGGCTGTTCATGGTATTCCCCCTGTATCTGGAGACGAAACCACGCGACTGGCAGTTTTCCCCTTCAATAGCGCTGCCGAGCAACTCCGCCAATTATCAAACGCTCTTGTGGTAGCCGAAGTAACTGAAGTGTTGCCGCAATTGAGCCGATTAAAGGTATCGCAGGATGAGAAATTAGACCCAAAGCAAGTCTATAAAGCCGTTGTCACCAGCCTACCTCTACCCCCTCTAGGTGTTTGCATCGAAGGAGACGAAGCAGGTGTCACTTTGGCACGCCAAGCTATTCAAGGAGCTAGTCCAGAACATCAGCAGTCCCTTTATGTCTGCGAAGTGGCAGAGTCTGAACGGGCAGAGTTTCGCCTGATCGCTCGTGATAGTCAGTATCTCATTGCCCGACCCCTCGATGGTAGTCTACTGGTTGCTCCAATTGTTGACTATACCGTAGAGAACGCTTCAAAAGCCATTCAAAGTCTCGAGCACATCGCCCGATGGACAAACATTGCTACCCTATCGACGCCTGCTATCAGTCGGATTAGCTCAGATGCCGTGAAAATGCAGGTTTACCAAGGGAATTTAGAGATTACAAAGCCTCAGATTCGTTTGGAGTATAACTATGAGAATGGTGAGTGGCGACAGCCAACGTGTCGGGTTAAGCTAACCAATACAAGCGACGAGTCCCTCTACTGTGCGCTGCTTAACCTTACCGATCGCTTTGGCGTTAGTGCCGAACTTTTCCCTGGGGGTGGAGTTTGGCTGGAACCCGGACAGGAAGCCTGGGTACTGGAAGGAAAGCCGATCTATGGCAGTGTCCCCAAGGAGTTACGCGAACGAGGAATTACGGAATGTAAGGATATTCTGAAGCTAATCGTTTGCACGGCTGAATTTGATGCCACCTTGTTACAGCAGGACAAGCTGGATGTGGCTCTTACTCTTTTAAGTAACACTATTCAAAGCCGAACGGATGTTCAAGTCAAAAGTACACTTAACCGCTTGATGCATCGCATTCAAACCCGTAATTTGAGCGATCGCAACCAACAAGAAGATTTTTGGGATGATTGGGTAACCAGTGAGGTGACGCTCGCTACAGTTTTACCTGGGGTTGCCACTCCAGTCAGCGTTGCACAATCATGGGATGAAGAGGACAAGAGAGACTTGGGGGAAGAGAAACAATTCAACATCCCAAATCATCCCGCAACTATGCAACATTCTCCAACCACGAATATAACAGAAGGCATTTCTTCAAGAGCTGGTGTCAGACGACAATCACCTCATACAAAGCCAGCTAATGTGAAGCACTATTCGCTAAGCCCGCACGTCTTAAACCGTCTTGTAATTGGAGCGATCGTGCTACTCTCTGCCGTAGTCATTGTTCTGAGCTTACTACTGTGGCAGCGATCGCGGCGAGATGAACCGAGGAAACTAAAGGAAATTCCTATATCTATAACTTTACCAAGAACCGCTGAGAAAGCCTCATGAGATGTGGAGGTGGACTAATCGAACCGTAGGTGATATCGAAGTAGCTATCTCCAGCTTCGTTTCCTACTGTTAAGGCCGCTTTCATCCCTCGCATGAGTAAACCAATGCTTGTTGTAAAAAAGTGAGGCTCACGGCTTATCTATCCGGGGAAATAGGATACTAAAATTTTCTCCTTTATTATGAGCAGTTACTCGTGCTTTTGATAGACGTTGTTAGATGAAAAAATTTTTATCTTTAAATTTTAAACAAATTAATTAAGGTGGCAAAGATGGAAATTGAATACAGCGATTACCTTATGTTCAGCCTTATGGTTCTGGCGTTATTAGGTTTAGCTCTTTCAAACTGCTTGCTATTTTTGACCTAAAAAAGTAGTAATTATCTCGAAAGTTTTTGACTCTAAGTAACGCAGCCAATCCCCTTGCCAAACAGTGAAGCGTACCAGGCTGCTTTTCACATAAATACAAGGAGAAACTAAATGAGTACTTTTTTTTTCATCGCCCCAAATTTAGCGGCTGTACTTCTCATGCTCTTGGGTGGAGCTGGGATGCTATTTCCCAAAAGCATCGCATCTTTCGTTGGGATTCAACCGATCGCTGCAATAGGAATTTCTGAAATTCGTGCAACGCTCGGCAGCTTTTTTCTCATGCTAGGGGCTACTTGTCTTTGGCTGCAATCGGCAGATGCGTTCACCGTTGTAGGAGTCGCCTCAATCGCTGCTGCTCTTGTGCGCTTGCTCTCGAGTTTCATTGACAAGAGTGCTTCAGTTAAGAACATCGGCGGCGTCATCTCCGAAGCACTGCTCGGTGTCCTATTCCTACTGAGTTGGGGATTGAGCTAGCACCAGAATTTTGGGTAACACTGCTGCCTCTACGGGCGGTAAAGTAACGTGAGTTATGAGTATTAACTCTTATAGGACTTACGCACTCCCCCCCCCCATGCCCCCCTTGCTCTGGGGGGAGTTAAATTCTGTTCCCCCCAAGCTTGGGGGGTTAGGGGGGCTACTGGGCCGATGAAAGCGTAAGTCCTGTCTTAACTCAAAATCCATAACTCAACACTCATAACTCCACGAAGCGGTCAACGCTCACCAGGAACTCGAATTTCAGCGCCTTGCTTTATATCAGCAGAAGTATCTTCATCTTCAGCAACAAGCCGATCCACGTCCGTATCCTGCTTGTCTTGCAAATTGTCTCTTGCATGAGCATCGGATATAGCCTGCTCTCTCAAAGTGTCAGCCTCAGTCGAGGTATCACTCTGTTCTGCTTGGTATTCTCTTGCGATTCGCGATCCTGAAGCTATTGCTTGTTCGACATCGGAAGCTGATTCACGATCCTCTGTCGCTTCTAACTCCGACATCGGAAAATCTGTAACGGGGTCGGTTGGGAGATCAGAGGACGCTGGAATAGGTGTATCCGGCGTATCAACATCTCCGGGTGTTTCTAAGTCTGTCGGTCGGGTATCGGGGGATTGTGGAGTTGCCATCAGTCAGTGCGAGAACGCTTAACTTTTACACGTTATCTATCCGACTAGACTCTCTCTTCTATCCATTGAGTTATTTCGACCAGCCTGCACTACTATTTACCAGCAAGACGAAATCCAAAATATAAATAAACCCAATGCTGTTGCTTGTCATGGGTGTACATTAATGAAGCTCACAGTTTACTGACGGATTGAAGATTTGCCAGACCCATGTGAAATAAGGCATCCTGTACAATCAATTCCGGCAAGATATCCTTAAACATTTGCACTGTCTGCTGAATCCGCTCGAAATCTTCGGGATTGTCCAAGCGATCGCGTACTTCCCGCTCACCGATTGCAACAGCCGGACGCAGACGACTAGCAGCGTCCTCTGCTCTGCGTACAATATCTTGCTTGAGAAGTTGATATTCCGGTCGCTCCCGCCAAAGCTTGATGTCTTCCCATGCTGCCAGGAAAAACCCAGACCATCGCGCTAATGCCTGGTAGTCGGAGTTTACAATCGGTATACCCAGAGTTTGTTTGATGTCTCGATAGGCTTGTTGCATTTGCTCCGACATCTCCCGAACAGATTGCTCACCAATCAGTTGAATCTCTGAGTGCTGATAGGCATTGGGTCCGCGACGAACATCAGCATTACCCTCTTGACCAACCACTTCGCCCGCTAGGGTTCGGCTCAAGGCAATTTGCTGAATCAGCAATTGGGGATTACCAAAGGTGAACGTATTCAGTACTCTCTGAATCTGATGCCGTTGTGCTTCGTTCAGATCAATTTGATAGCCCGGTAGATACCAGTCGTTAGTATCCCGGTAGACAAGCTCAGTAATCGCGATGGTCGCTGCGCGAACCGCCGAAGGCATCGCACTTTCCAAAAACGATTCGGTTTGCGTCGCTGGTTTGAGACGCTGCCAAAACAACTGCATCACCGATGGATACATGGCATAAGCACGCCAGTTTGTAGGTGTCCAGGGAATTCCCAACGTATCTTGAATCTCACTTAAACAGGCTTGAATTTCAGGTGGTGCCTGGGACGGTTCGATCAACGGGAATCCCGATTGGTCGTCTTCTGCGATCGCTAGTTCAGGCGATGGCGTTCCCCCAGTGATTCCAAAGGAGTCAGCCTCTCCTATCACGACTCGTTGTGCTTCTACCTGTCCAGTCGATGGCGCAGTTTCAACCTGCCGATCTGCTCCAGCCCCTTCTGCATTTTCGGTCGCAATCTCGTTGTTTTCCCGTGCGGCTTTGTCACTCAAGGAGGTTAACAAGGAAGGCGACAAGGATGAGTGGCTGTCTTTTCCGAAAGCGCGTTCTTTGCCAATACCGCCTGCTTCAGGTAGCAATCGATTCGCCCAACCCAGCAGAGTGGAATTGAGTCCTGGAAACAGTGCAAACAATTTGGCACTGATTAGAGTCCAAAATGGCACAATCAGCTCTGCATCACCCCGTCGAAATGCAGCAATCGTCTGACGAGCGACATTTTCAGCACTGGTCGAGAGCAAGGGCAACGAATCAGCAATGCTAAACCAGGTATACTCCTTGCGGTTCTGACCTTTGAACATGGCATGGTCTATCACGCCTGTGTGGATGAAACCGGGACATACCGTTGTGACAGCAATCCCATCCTTTGCCAATTCTGCCCGCATCCCTTCAGACAGTCCGGTTAAGGCAAATTTGCTAGCGCAATACGCCAACATATGTGGGGAAACCACCTTGCCACCGATGGAGGAGATATTGACGATGCGTCCAGCCTGTTGTTGACGCATTTGGGGGAGAACTGCATAGGTGGTGTATAGCGGTGCCCAGAAATGCAGCTTCATCAAGTCGTCGTAGTCCTCCATCGTCAATACGTCCATTGGCCCAACAATGTCGGTGCCTGCGTTGTTGATCAGGATATCGATCTGACCAAAGCGATCGCGTACCTGCTGCACCATCTGGTCAACTTGGGAGCGATCGGTGACATCACAAGGCAAAGCCAATACTTGTCCACCCTGCTGCTCTAATTCAGTCTGCGCCCGTTCCAGCTCTGCCGCATCACGCGCACAAATTGCCAAACGCGCTCCTGCCTGAATCAACTGGCGTGCCATAACCAGACCAAGTCCGCGAGAACCGCCTGTCAGCAGCACCGTCTTGCCTGTGAGATCGTATTGACGTTCGCGCCACCCTCGCACCACCCAAAGCACGACGAGCAAAGCGATCGCGCCAACTGCAACAAGAATCAATAAATTCTGATTATCCATTTTGATTGAAATGAAATTTGTCAATTTTTCAGAGAAAAAGTCTTATAACCAAGTTGTTCAATTCGACAGCGCAGGGGAGCTAATCTTAGGCACCCTGACCCACATTTTGCGTCAGTCCCCCATCAATAAATAAGGTCGTGCCGTGGATATACTTGGCATCGCTTGAAGCTAGAAATACAGCCGCGTGGGCAATTTCCTGCGGTTCCCCAGCCCGTTTCATAGGAATGTGCTGCACCTGCTGTTTCCAAGCGTTTGGGTCATCCAGCGCTTGTTGATTCATTGGCGTCAGAATCATGCCTGGAGCGATATTATTCACATTGATGTTTCGATCGGCGAGTTCTAAAGCAAGAGTTCTCGTCAGGTTGCGGAGTCCCGCTTTAGCCGCACAGTAATCTGCTGTTCCTGGCGAGGGAATGTCTTCATGCACGCTAGTAATGTTGATAATTACACCCCGCTTGTCTGAGCCTTCCCGCGCCCGGATGAACTGCTGACAACAGAGAAAGGGACCGTAAAGATTGCTCTTGATCGACCAATCCCAATCCTCATAGGACATGTCCTTGACGGGTACATTAACCGACCCACCCGCCGCATTATTCACCAGGATTGTCGGTGTTCCCAGCTTATTCTGAACCTCTTTGAATAATTGCTCTACTTGTTCGGGTTGACTGTGGTCAAGTTGGAAAACGACAGCTTTTTGACCTGCCTCCTCGATGAGTTGCTGGGTATGTTCGGCACCTTTACGGTCTTCAAGATAGGTGACAGCAACGTCCGCACCTTCTCGTGCGAAGGCAACAGCAGTTGCCTGACCAATCCCAGAGTCAGAACCCGTAACAATAGCAATTTCTCTACTTAGTCTCTTATTTTCCATTTCAAAAACCTTTAATGTTTTTACTCATCTCATATCTTGCACCTGAATATTTATTGACCCCACTCAGTCCAGCCTGATTAAGGGGGGAAGCGATTTCTAGTTCTTATTCCCCGCTTAATCAGGGGGGTTAGGAGCAGTTAACCGCCAGCTATAGCAATAATTCACAAAGAAAAATTCAAAGCCTCACGCACATTCTCACTACTATTGAGCAAACTCAAAAGCTCGTGTGTTATGAAGCGCAATCTACCTTTTTGATTTGACTTGACCTCATCCTAAAAGCGTCAACTTCTTCTCTCCTCTGACTAATGGTTGAGGTACTGGAGTTACTGCTGTATCTAATGGGAGAATTTGTATTAATTAAAAACGTAATGCTAAATACAAGCATTGCAGTTTTGACAGTAAACTGTCTTAACTTAAGAAGGTATCTGTAGATACCTTCTTCTTCTTCCGCCGTGAGATATAACTCCTATCATTTTTTTTTAAGTCGTGGATAAAGTGATTGATATCGCATCCAAGCCTCTTCTAGGGCTGAATTAACTGATTGGGGAGTTGCAGCAAGCGTTGGTGTGGCTGCCAGTTTGAGCGTGTCATACCAAATCCGGTTGCCAAAGCCAAAGTCCACTTATAATTAAGAACCGGACTATATGGAGCCAGGGATGCCAAAGAAAGCACATTTAGTCAACCACTATAATTCAGAAGAACTCAAACAAAAATACTTTAAAAGTCAAGATGCTGTGGAATCGCGAAGATGGCATTTACTGTGGAAAATATCATTGG
>DATNPV010000115.1:0-15156 GCA_036703055.1 Waterburya sp. | reverse complement strand
TCAATTACCTCCTGCCGAAGCTCAAAATCGATTCAATTTAGTCTTCAAACAGTTTATTCACGTCTTTACAACGCCAGACCATCCTCTCGTTCTGTTTTTGGATGATTTACAGTGGGCTGATTCAACGTCTCTAAAACTAATTCAACTCCTTCTTACAGATTTGGATAGTCAATATTTATTGCTAATTGGTGCTTATCGAGATAACGAAGTCAACCCAGTTCATCCTTTGATGTTGGCTTTAGACAATCTTAAAAAGACGGATGCTATTATTAATCAAATTGTTCTACAACCTATTGATTTTACTAATCTAAACCGCTTAGTTGCTGACACCCTAAGCTGTTCAGAAAAACGGGCAGAACCTCTCTCTCAACAAGTATTTCAGAAAACCAAAGGTAATCCTTTCTTTGCGACTCAATTTTTAAAGTCGCTGTATGAAGATGGACTATTGCAGTATAGCATTACCACCTCCAACCAAGGAGAGAATGTAGGAGGCTATTGGCAATGTGATATTGCTAAAGTGAAAGCCTTAGCCATTTCTGATAATGTTGTCGAATTTATGGCAACCCAGTTGCGAAAGTTACCTCAAAAGACTCAAGATGTCTTAAAATTAGCGGCTTGCATTGGTTATCAATTTGACTTAAAAACTTTATCCATAACTTGCGAAAAATCGCCGATAGAGACGGCAACAGATTTGTGGGATGCTTTGGCTGAAGGGTTGGTTCTACCGTTAAGTGAAATTTACAAATTTTTTAGATTGGATGAATCAGGAGCCACAGAGCCGGGTTTAGCTAAAAGTCTTAATGAACAAACAGTAAATTCCGAAAATTTATCCCTAAAAGAATCAGATATTTTCGGGATGATGTCGCCTGAATCCTGTTCTTATAAATTCCTCCACGACCGTGTACAACAAGCCGCTTATTCTCTGATTTCAGACACCGATAAACCCAGTATTCACCTTAAAATCGGACAGCTTATCTTCAAAGAGACAACCTATGTGGAACTTGAAGAAAAGATATTTGAGATTGTTAATAACCTGAATATTGGAGTTGATTTAATCACCAGTCAATCAGAAAGGGATGAGCTGGCTTCTCTCAATTTGATGGCAGGTTGCAAAGCCAAGTCAGCCACTGCTTACGAACCTGCTCTTAAATATCTCAGCATCGGTTTAGGACTCCTCACAGAATTTAGCTGGCAGAGTCAGTATGACTTGACCTTGAAACTTTACCTTGAAGCGCTAGAAACAGAGTACATTAACACAAATTTCGAGCGAGCTGCCTATCTTTCTGAAATTATTCTCACCCACGCCAAAACACTCCTAGAAAAAATCCAAGTTTATGAGCTTAAAATCCCCTTTTATTACTCACAAAATAATCCTAAACTAGCTATTGAAACAGCCTTAGAAGTTCTGCCCCTACTCGGAGTATCTTTACCTAAACAACCCAGTAAACAGAGTATTTTACTGGGGTTGATTCACACCAAATTCACCGTAGGACGCAAGCAGATTGATGATTTAGCTAATCTGTCCGAAATGACCGATCCGTATAAACTTGCCGCAATGCGCCTTTTGTTGGCGATCGGTCCATCGGTTGCCAACGCCAATCCCGCCCTTTATCCCTTAGTTGTTTTTAGACTCGTCAATCTCTCTATCCGCTATGGAAATTCACCCCTGTCTGCTTATGGGTATTGTATGTATGGAATGCTCTTATCTACCATGCTGGGAGATATTGATTCTGGATATCAATTTGGGCAACTCGCTTTAAAGCTGTTGCAACGATTTGATGCCAGAGAACTGAAAGCTAAGGTCAACTTTTTATTTAACACATTTATTCAACCCTGGAAAGAACACATAAAGGCTAGGTTAGACCCATCAATTGAAGCCTTTCAAAGTGGACTAGAAACTGGAGATATAGAATACGCTTGTTACTCAATTAGTGACTATTTGACCAGCCTAATCTGGAGTGGTGAATCTCTCGAATTGGTCGCCAAAGCTCAGGCCAAATATATTGCTGTAATCTTGAAATCCAAACAGGACGTTATTGCTGATTGGGCTAGCGTTCGGCATCAATTTGTGCTGAATCTTCTCGGCCGGTCTTCTGAGCAAGGTCGTTTAATCGGTGACGCTTTTGATGAAGACCAAAGGCTACCGAAGCTGGTTGAAGCCAATAATCAGTCAGGCATGGCTCTGATTTATTTAGCCAAATCCATTCTCCTCTACTGCTTTAAGGATTATACCCAGTCGGTTGAAAATGCCGAGTTAGTAGCCAAGTATCAGCAAACTCTGATGGGAACGATGTATCTGGCTGAACATCACTTCTACCATGCTCTGGCGATGCTGAAACTTTATCCCACTGCTATCAAACCCCAGCAAAAGCAATACCTCAAGCAAGTTAAATTTTATCAAAAACAAATGAAAAAGTGGGCCGTCCATGCTCCCTGTAACTTTCAGCATAAATACGAATTAGTTGAAGCGGAGACAGCGCGGGTTTTGAGCCAGACGGTCAAAGCTATGGAGTATTATGATCGAGCTATTCAAGGAGCTAAAGAGCAGGGATATATACAGGAAGAAGCACTCGCTAATGAACTAGCAGCGGAATTTTATCTCTCTCTCTGTCGAGAAAACGTTGCTCGTACTTATATAACTGATGCTCACTATGGGTATAGTCGCTGGGGAGCTAAGGCCAAAGTCAACGATTTAGTTAAACGATATCCTCAGTTGTTAACGAAAGAATTAAGCCATAAAACTCCAAAATGGGAAAATCTTCATGTTCCTACTTTTACGGTATCGGGGAATTATGAAATTCTCGATTTAATGACGGTTTTTAAAGCCTCTCAAGCCTTATCCAGCGAGATTGTGTTGAGTAGCTTGCTATCTACCTTGATGAAGGTATTAATGGAAAATGCCGGAGCAGAAAAAGGGATTTTTATTAGAAAAAAAGGAAAGCAACTTTTAATAGAAGCAGAAGGTCGTGTCGAGCAAGAGGTGGTGGTACTCCCCTTAACGTCGGTAGAAACCAGCCAAAACCTGCCAGTGAGCGTGATTAATTATGTAGAAAGAACTCACAACTATGTGGTTTTAGACCATGCCTTCGATGAGGGAATCTTTACAACCGACCCCTACATTACCCGCCACCAAGCCAAATCCATCTTGTGTTCGCCAATTATCCATCAAGGCAAGCTAACAGCTATTATCTACCTGGAAAATAATTTAATTGCGGGAGCCTTCACTGCCGAGCGACTAGCCATCTTAAAACTGTTAACCACTCAAGCTTCCATTTCTATTGAGAATGCTGAACTTTATACCAACTTACAAGCTTACTCTCACGAACTCCAAGTTAAGAATACCGAGCTTTTAGACATTAATCAGAAGCTAGAGGCGGAAATTGCTGAGCGCAAACAAGCGCAGGAAGCCCTCTATCAACGGGAACAGGAATTCAAAGCATTAGTTGAAAATTCTCCTGATATCATTGCCCGATTTAATCGTCAATTGTGCCATACTTACGTCAATCCTGCGATTGAACGAATAACTGGATTGTCCCCTTCTGTCTTTATTGGTAAGACCAATCAAGAACTGGGAATGCCAGAAGAAGTGGTATCGTCCTGGGACGCCAGCCTGCACAGGGTTTTTGACACGGCTCGATATGAATTGATTGAATTTGATCTAGCTACTGTCATAGGAGTGAGAAGTTACCTGTGTCACCTCGTTCCTGAATACGCTAGAGATGGATCGGTCGAATTTGTACTTACTGTCACTCGCGATATCACTGATCGCAAGCGAGCGGAGGTCGAAATTCGCCAATTGAATGAAACCTTGGAGCAGCGAGTTATAGAGCGTACTGCCCAATTAGAAGCAACAAACAAAGAACTCGATTCGTTCTCCTATTCAGTGTCTCATGACCTACGAGCACCGTTGCGTCATATTAGCGGGTTTGTCATGGCTTTAGAGCAACAACTTTCCCGCGAGGGTGCGCTCACCAATCCGAAGGTGTCTCACTACCTACAGGTTATCCATGAGAGTTCTCAAAAAATGGGACGACTGATTGATGGATTACTCACCCTTTCGCGGTTAGGGCGACGGCAGTTGGCAAAAACGTCGGTTAACCTCGGTACTTTAGTTGAACATGCGATTGCCTTAGTCGAGTCCCAAACCGCAGGAACAGACCGCTTGATTGAATTTGAGGTCGGGGACTTACCGACGGTCATGGGAGATACCACATTGCTTCAGCAAGTGTTTAGTAATTTAATTGACAATGCTGTTAAGTTTAGTCGCGATCGCACGCCGGCAAGAATTACCCTTGGTAAATTAGAGGATGGAACAATCTTCGTCAAGGACAATGGAGTTGGCTTCGATATGGAATACGCTGACCAACTCTTTGGAGCCTTTCAGCGATTGCACTCGCAAAAAGCTTTTGAAGGAACAGGGATTGGCTTAGCGATTGTACAGCGAATTATCCATCGGCATGGTGGAACCATTTGGGCAGAAAGTCAGCCTGATCAAGGAACCACCTTCTACTTTACGCTGGGTCAAAGCCCAGAGGATAACTAATTGTGGAGATTGAGCCGACTCGGATTTTGTTAGTGGAAGACGACCCGCATGATGTGGAACTAGTTCAATTAGCCCTGGATAGCTACAACTTTGTCAATCAAATTGATGTAGCCGAGGACGGCGAACAAGCCCTGCAATACTTACTAGGTCGGGAGGGTAATCCACCCAGTCACCCTCTGCCTCGATTAATCTTACTGGATTTAAAACTACCCAAGGTCAGTGGTCTAAAAGTCCTAGAAGCCATTCGCGCCCATCCTCGCACCCAGCACTTAGTTGTGGTCGTGATGACATCTTCTCAAGAGGATAAAGATTTAAATGCTTGTTACAAATTGGGAGTTAATAGTTACATCGTTAAACCGTTAGATTTCACGCAATTTATTGAGGTTTCCCGTCAAGTCGGCTGCTACTGGATGATGCTAAACAAGCCCCCACTAATCTCCTCAAGTGCTTGAAATGATGTTACAGGAATCTCAGGTAACATTCCGACCAGAACTGATTTCACAGCCCATGCTTCATTTACTGATCGTAGAGGATGTAATGGCGGATGTGGAACTGATGGCGCTTACCTTAGAAGCGGCCGATATTCCCTTTACCTACGACATCGCAGATACAGCGATCACCTGCCAGCAACAGTTACAATCCCAACTTTATGATGCGGTGTTATCCGATTATCGCCTACCCGATCTTAATGGCCTACAAGCCTTTAAATTATTGCAGCAATCTGGGCAAGACATTCCCTTTATTTTAGTCACGGGTTCTTTGGGCGAAGAAGCTGCCGTAGAATGTATTAAAGTGGGTATGACCGATTATGTTCTCAAAGAACGCTTGTTTCGCTTGCCTACAGTTCTAGCTAGAGCGTTACAAGAATTTGAGTTAAGGCACGAAAAGGAAGCCGCGCAGGCGCAAATTCATCGGCAAGCTTGGCGCGAAGCCACGATCAACCGCATCGTCCAAGCCATGCGAGGAACGTTGGTGCTGGATGAGGTACTGCAAAGGACAGCCAATCAACTGCATGAATCTCTCCAAGTCACTCACTGTCTAATCTGTCAACCAGACCCCAACGAGCGAGTTAAGGCTTGTCACATCAGCGAAACCCTTCTTGAGCCTCAGCGATTAATTGAGGTGAGTTGTGAATTTTATCAACACTATCAGGAGAGGCTAGAGAGCGGTGATTCAGTGGTTTTAGACCGAATTCACTCCAATGTCACCCCGGAACTGCAACAGGCGGCTAAAGCGTGTGGCATTCGGGCCTTAATGATCATCCCTTTGCTGTACAAACAGTCTTACCTGGGTGGAATCACGCTGTACCAGTGCGATCAGGAACGGGAGTGGACAACCGATGAATTAACTCTAGTGAGGGTGATCGCCGATCAATGTGCGATCGCACTTCACCAAGCCCAACTCTACCAGCAGATCCAAATTGAACTCGCCGAACGCAAGCGATTAGAAGGAGTATTGCGACACCAAGCGGAGGAATTAGCCCAAGCCAATCGGCTCAAAGACGAGTTCTTGGCGATCGTGTCTCACGAACTTCGCACACCGTTAAGTACCATCCTCGCCTGGTCTCAATTTCTCCGACTTCGCCAGCAGAAGTTGGACGAAGAAACGGTCAAACGAGCCATGTCCAGCATTGAGCGCAGCGCCAAGGCTCAGGTCAAAATTGTGGACGATATTCTAGATGTTTCGCGCATGATTCGCGGACAAATTAGCCTGAATATCACTCCAGTTAACCTTGTATCCGTGATCGAGTCCGTGATTGAGGACATGCGCCCAACCGCTGAATCCAAAGCGATTCAAATTGAGGGAGTCCTTGACGATTCGGTCAGCTGGGTGGCGGGCGATCAAGACCGCTTGCAGCAAGTTGTTCGGAATTTGCTCTCCAACGCGATTAAGTTTACACCAATTGACGGGCAGGTGCAGATTCGCCTGACTCAGGTGAAGAACTACGCTCAGATTCAAGTCAGTGACACCGGCATTGGCATCAATCCGGAGTTTTTGCCCTATGTCTTTGACCGCTTCCGGCAGGCTGATAGCACCAGTACTAGAGCCTACAGTGGGCTGGGACTAGGGTTAGCGATCGTGCATCACTTGGTCGAACTGCACGGGGGTACTGTCCACGCTGCTAGTGAGGGAGACGGCAAGGGAGCCACCTTTACAGTACAGCTCCCGCTTCAGGCAGAGCAATTAGAGGCTGAGTTCGATCCATCATCGCCTCAACCCCATGCCTTTGCATTGGCCCTCGACAGCTTGCAGGTACTCGTTGTAGATGACGATGCCCAGACCTGCGAGGCGCTTACTGCCGTATTGGAACAGTACGGAGCGCAGGTGAGAGCGGTTACATCAGCGTCGGCAGCTCTTGGTGCGATCACGAACCAGAAACCCGATATCCTAATTAGTGATATTGGTATGCCCAATCAGGACGGCTACTCACTCATTGCCACACTGAGAGCCCTCGCTCCCGATCAAGGGGGACAAATTCCCGCCATTGCACTAACAGCCTTTGCCAGAGATGAAGACCGTTCGCGAGCGCTTGAAGTCGGCTTCCAGACGTATCTCGCCAAACCGATTGAGCCAGATGAGTTGGTGGGTGTGGTGGCTCACCTTGTCCAACACAACCCGCCTGTTTAAAAATTCGTAATTCGTAATTCACTTTTAGATGGGGATTTAAACCTCATCTCAAAGTAACGTGAGTTCGATGAACCTCTCCCCCCTGCCCCCCTCTCCGACGCGGGGAGGGGTCTTCTAGCCTCTGTCGAACTCACGCAGGACTTACGCATTTGCCCCCTATGCCCCCCTTGCTCTGGGGGGAGTAAGATCTTCCCCCAAGCTTGGGGGGTTAGGGGGGCTGGCTCGACGGATATTGCGTAAGTCCCATCACGTTAAAAGTAAGCGACTTGCTCGTAGTCGGAGATTGTGACCCGTCAATGAAATTACGAACTACGAATTACTAATTAGTACTTATACTTAAGTACCAGAAGTCCAAGAGTTGATGTACTCAATTTGGTCTGGCGTTAGGGAATCTATATTGACTCCCATCGCTTGCAACTTGAGTCGGGCAATTTCTTTATCAACTTCCATCGGAATGGAGTGAAGCCCCGGTTCCAATTTGCCTTGGTTTTTCACCAAGTACTCACAAGCCAACGCTTGGTTGGCAAAACTCATATCCATCACCGCACTGGGGTGTCCTTCCGCCGCGGCTAAGTTCACCAAGCGCCCTTCGCCTAGAACGATGACGGATTTACCGTTAGCGAGGAGATACTGCTGAGTGAAAGGTCTGACATCTTTCACCTCTGTGGCTTTAACACCCAAAGATTTGAGATCAATTTCAATATCGAAGTGACCGGAGTTGCAAACCATCGCCCCGTCTTTCATCACATCGAAATGTTCAGCACGAATAACGTGCTTGTTCCCGGTGACGGTGACAAACAAGTCACCTTGAGGGGCTGCTTCTGCCATAGGCATCACCCGGAACCCATCCATAACGGCTTCGATCGCTTTGGTGGGGTCAATTTCCGTGACAATCACATTAGCACCCAACCCGCGTGCCCGGAGAGCAACACCTTTGCCGCACCAACCGTAACCGGCCACCACAATTGTTTTTCCAGCTAGCAAGACATTGGTAGCGCGAATAATGCCATCCAGGGTTGATTGACCAGTACCATAGCGGTTGTCAAAGAAGTGCTTGGTGTCAGCGTCATTGACATTCATCGCCGGGAAGGTCAACACCCCATCCTTAAACATGGCACGCAGACGAACAATTCCCGTCGTGGTTTCTTCCGTCGTGCCAATAATATCGGCAATCTGGTGTTGGCGTTCCTGAATCAAAGTAGCAACAACATCACTACCATCATCAATAATGATGTTGGGGCGGTGGTCGAGAGCAATTTGAACGTGGCGGTTGTAAGTGTCAGCGTCTTCACCTTTCATGGCAAAGACGGGAATGCCGTAATCAGCAACTAAGCAAGCTGCCACATCATCCTGCGTAGACAGGGGATTGCTGGCAATCAGAACAGCGTCAGCACCACCGGCTTTCAGCGCGATCGCTAAATGAGCGGTTTCAGTGGTAACGTGACAGCAGGCGACTAAGCGAATCCCTGAAAACGGCTTTTCCTGTGCGAAGCGATCGCGAATTTGCCGCAGCACTGGCATTTCCCGTCCTGCCCATTTAATACGCTGGTGTCCCTGAGGGGCAAGGGCAAGGTCTCTGACTTCGTGCTTTGGCACAGTGGAAGTTGCAGTCATAAAGTTAGATTTTCCAACAAATCAAACGCTTAACTAGATTAACCTTTTTGCCACTTCTGTGCATTCAGATATCTAGCTAGACCCCCATGTTCTCATTCGCAACTTCTCACCTTCAGCCCTCAACCTATTGACAGATTAGGCGCGATGTCCTTAGCTGCATCAAGAAAGAATGAAAATTCTTATCCCTTCAGCCCTCTGCCTTCTACCCTCTGCCCTCTGCCTTATTTCCAAGTTAAAAACTAAACGTAGTTCGGATAGTTCCAATCACAATATCCGCGTTGCTGCCGAAGGAACCAGGAGCTGTTATCCAGACTATTCCGGGAGTAACAGAGATATTATCAGTTACTCTCATCTGGTAGAACGCTTCGACATGGACTGAAATATCCGGGTCGGGATTATTCACCACATTAATCAGCTGTCCGAGCCTGGGTGACGAATTCAGGAGGGCGAGTGCGGCTGGAATTAAGGCTGGATTGCTGATTGAAGCTGGATTGGCTAAGTTTTGATTGATTTCTATGTTGCTATCTAATACCGTAGGCTCAACACCGACGATAATTCCTGCCAAGTTGCCTCGTTTACCTAGATCAGGAAAGGCCAAGGTCAGTGCCCCATTAATGCTTTCAATACTGCCACGACTGAGCAATCCATTCCCCGTGGATAAAGTACTCGAATTGGTATAACCAACCCAACCCCCTAAAACAAAGCGATCGCTTACCTGCCAGGAAAATTCTATCCCGTAAGAATTGCTAATAATCGGGATATTCAAGTCAAATCCCAGAGGAAATCCCGCAAAGTCTGGTTGCTGCAATAGGTCGCCTAAGGTGCCTGTGAAATTGTCAGGAGGAAGCGGTGTTCCTGGAACGAGAGCCGCCAGTGAAGTGCCTGGAGTTGTCAAGCTGATGGGTACGGGAAGTACAAAATCTTGGGGAATTTGAGTGGCTGTCGGAAGCGGAGTGCCAGCGGGAATTTGGGTTCCAGCGGGAATGGGAGTTCCAGCAGGAATGGGTAGAACGATGGGGCCAACTGGAATAAAGATAGTAAAGGGCAGCGTAACATTGAAGGGCAGCGTTGTGGATGTAGCCACCTGTGCTCCCTGGGGAATGATACTGTTGGCAGGAATCGTGCTTCCCGGTGGAATCTGTTGTCCGGCAAAAAAGGTGGTGAGAACTGGTCCAGGCGCAGGGCGGGGCACGTTGCCCGTACTAACTGGTAGATTGGCGAGGGTTTGTAGCAACGTGCGGGGGTTAGAAAGAGCACTACCCGTAAGCGTTTCGCGGTTGTAAGAGTTAATGTAGGTAAAGCCAATCTGGAAGCGATGGCTCGGCTTATACACCAACTGCCCCATCGCCCCATAAGGCCCATTAAACAACCCTCCACCACTTCTAGGATTACCCGAGTCACCGGCTAAATACCCCAGACTCAGTTCAAACGTTTTACCCAGTTGTTGCCTGATGCCAAAACCAGACCCTTCAACGAGGTAGTAAATGGGATTACGCGTGCCGAAGCGAGTTAAAGCACCAGAGCCACCGTCACCATCCAAGAAATTAATCGTACTGGTAAAGTCATCTACTTCGCCTGCATTGGCAATCAACGTGACCTGTGTAGTACTAGTTAGGGGAAATTGATAGAGCAGCGTATCAACTTCCACATTATTCCTGGCATTTTCCTCGACAAAGGCCAAATTTCCCTCAAAGGTTTGGGTTTGGGGTGTAAAGGTTTCCAAACCATTGGCTTGGAGTCGCGTTCTCAGCAAGTCTCGACCCGTAAAACTGGTATCTAAATTCAGGCGGGTACGGCTGCCCAAAATCGTTATATTATCAACTGGCTCACCAAAGAGATTTTCACCCGTGGCAATACCCGTTAACCCGAAGATGACTTCTCCAGACAGTTTGGTCGTGGTAGAAAATTGACTGGCTTCTAACTCACTAGTCCGTGCTTCTAAGGCGTCCACCCTACCTCGTAGAGTCGCCAATTCTGGCCCGAATTCCTCAATTAAGCGCTGAATCGTTGCTAAATCTTGTTTGGAGACAAATCCCTCTCCACTGCTACTAATTAACCGCTCAATCTGCTGTAAACAGGCATTCAATCCAGCCGCAAACTCATAGCGACTCAGCGACCGCTTGCCGCGATAGGTTCTATCAGGGTATCCTGCAATACAACCGTAACGTTCAACCAGCGATCGCAACGCTTCAAACGCCCAGTCACCCGGAAACTCATCTTGTAGCTGAGAGACACTAGTAACTTGCTCAACAGAGTCAGTGTTGCTTTCGTTGATGTAAAGTTCAATTTGTTCTAAAACACTCGCATCATTCGTTACCGATACCGAAGTAGGTAAACGCTCAGCCAGAACCCCTATCTCCTTGTGTGTCCCCTTGTCTCCCTGTCCCTCTGTCTCCCCCTCTCCCCCTCCCCCACTCCTTTTGAAGTCAGCAACAGCTAGTTCATTCACTTCAGAGCTGGAAACAGGTGTCAGCACTGGTTCGGCACTAACCGCTGATGTGCTTTGCGCGATCGCACAATCTGAAGCCATCAACGCTGCTCCTACCATTACTGGGCTAGCTAGCAACGAATTCCACCAAGTTCTAGACATCTGTTTAGCCCCTGATCTGTTTGATTTTTTCCAGTTATAGTAAGAGCTTTTCAGCGATTCTTCTGTTTTTTAATAAAATCGAAAACTTTAGGTTGGACACCATCTCAGGCTGATGCATTCAGGAGAGATACGCTTTGAGCACATCTCTCCTCAAACTTGACTGATTTTAGTGGCTTAACTGATGCCTAGAATGTAAAGGTAGTACGGATAGTCCCAATCACAACATCATCGTTGTTCGCGTTGTGGTCAGGAGCTGTGAGCCAGATAATTCCGGGTGTAATGGCGATATTTTCCGTCAACTGAAATTGGTAGAACCCTTCAACATGCAGCGAAGTGTCTGAATCTTTGCCAATCACATTTCTCAGAGAACGGCTTGCCCCCGTAACTCTGGGTTCCATACCCAAGATGATGCCTGCGACGTTGCCTTTCTTCCCTAAGTCAGGAAAGACTAGGTTAACGGCGAAGTTCCAGGTACTAAAGTCTCCCCGCTCAAGCACTGCTCCTGTACCATCGATGGCTTCCAAGGCGGCTAAGGTGCGAGTCGTGGTGTAGCCAGCCCAGCCATTGATGGCAAAGTTAGAACTAACCTTGTACGTCGCTTGTATACCGTAGGCATTGGTGGATGTTGGCAAATCCGATCCTTGGAAGGGTTGTAATGCGGCTGGGAGGTTGGTGTTGTTGAGCAAGGCTGAACGGAGATTAGCGCGGTTGCTACCGGTGGAACCATTAGCCGTGAAGTCATTGTTGTAAGCATGAATGTAGGTCAAGCCAATGGTGAACGGCTCAATCGGCGTGATGGTTAGCTGCGCGATCGCACCATAAGGTCCATTGAATAAACCGCCTCCTTCTCCAGGATTGGCGGAATCATTGGCTAAATAGCCTAAGCTCAGTTCCAATTTGTCGCTGAACTCATGCCTCAGCCCTAAACCCGCACCATTGAGCAAATAATAAATTGGGTTACGAGTCCCAAAGTGAGTCAGAGCACCGTTACTTCCATCTCCATCCAGTAACGGATTGACGGTGTTGGTAAAGTCATCCACTGCACCGGCATTAGCTTCAATGACTACCGTTGTCTTTTTCCCAATGGGGAAGGCATACAACAGTGCATCAATGCCAACAGCATTATTGTTGCCTGCCTCAAACGCTGCCCCAGCGTATCGTAAATCGCCCTCTGGGGTGAAAGTGGCACTGCCAGAAAAGGCATCCAAGTTGAGCGCCTGAAGTCGAGTCCTCAATACATCCTTGCCAGTAAAGCTGGTATCAAAGTTGAGACGAACGCGATCGCCCAATACCGTATTTTTGTTGACCCGATTGCCGTTGACTGTATCTCCTGCCGCCACACCAGCAAGGGCAAGAACGATTTCACCGTTGAGCTTGGTCGTAGTGGAGAACTGCGTCATTTCCAGTTCCGTTGTACGTGCTTCTAACGCATCCACCCGACCTCGTAAAGTCGCTAATTCTGGCCCAAATTCCTCAATCAGTCGCCGTAATGTGGCTAAATCTTGTTTCGTGGCAAAGTCAGCGGTACTAGAGGCGATTAAACGCTCAACCTGCTGCAAACAGGCGTTCAACCCAGCCGCAAATTCGTAGCGGCTCAATGACCGATTGCCACGATAAGTGCCGTCCGGGTAACCTGCAATACAGCCGTAGCGTTCGACGAGCGATCGCAACGCTTCAAACGCCCAGTCACCCGGAGACACATCCCTTAACTGAGAGACGTTAGTCACTTGGTCAAGGGGGTCAGCGCCGATATCGTTGCTATAATCGTCAATCTGTTCTAAAACACGGGTATCACTGCTATCCACGCCATTAGGCGAAGCCAGATTTAGCTGAGAAATATTATTAACTGGCTTTAGAGAATTAGCTTGATTCTCCTTGGCATAGTGGTTGATTTGTTCGATCGTCTGATTAGCATTCGCAGCTACTTGAATGACTGAACCCGAAGTTGCTGCCTCGACTAAGCTCGAGTTTTCTGACTTGTTCTCAACGTTCACTGCCATGAGCGACTTGGTAGCCGTCACCGCTTCCACTCGAGTCTCAGAAATGTCGCTAGTAGCCTTTGCTGCAAAACCTCCATCCTGCGCTAATGCTCCTGATGAAGTTAAAAGCGCCACACCTAAAATAGCTGGACTCACCAGCCCAGATTGCCACAAGACTTTAGATACCATTTTTTTTCCTCACACCCGTTCCAATTTCTCAAGAAGGCGAGTTCTATACCCGCAATAAATGAGAAATATATTCAATTGTTTTTGATTGTTTGCTGCCAAGGTCACCTTTGTCAAGAAGTTGCAATTTCTCAGCCTGCACTGGTATTGGCAACAAATTGTGTGGAAAAAATAATAATGATAATCCTTATTACAGCCAGCACACCAGGCTAAATCGAAAAACGACTCAACCTAACTATTTCTTTTGTATGTCCCATGTCTTATACCCAGTCCTCAGAAAGCAGGAGGCAGTTCGCGCAGCGTTCTCCACAGGAGTAGGCTCCAAGGAAAGAAGGTTGTACAGTAAGCTTTTTAACCTTTTTCAACTGGATAGTTATTTCCGCCGCGCTGCACTTAGTGTGATGTTTAATTTCACTCACTGACTATTCAGGTATACTGACAGCTAAGTTTTAGTATGATTTAAGGCTTGAGTGAGAATTGAAATTACTTGATCAGACTTTTTGGATGAGAGCAGCTTTCACTGGGTAAAGATCCATCTCCCTATCTGTTCCCAGTTCTCCCCGTGCCTTAAGCATCCCTGTGTCCTGAGGGTTCCTAGCTGTACTAACTTCACAGCTATCAAGCCAACTTATACGGAAGTTCAACCTTTCGTAATCCTGATCGTATACATCGCTTGAAGATACTAAACATCAAGCCCATCCGATTGTACGGGTCAATTCACTCAACCTCACAAGTCACTGAACTAGAGAACTAACCATGACAGCACAAATAAGCATTGCTCTTCACTCTCCCAAGTACGTTAAAACAGGTTCCAATGCCAACCTTTCCTCTTCTCAAGCCAACAAAGCCATCAACTTTGTAAGAGGTTTTTATAAACTCTGGCAAAGTTGATTATTTTTCATTTTTGGTAGTCGCTCATGAATGGCGTACACCAAAACCCATGAAAACCCCTCTTCCCTAGACCCCAGTCTCTTTTTCTTAACCGCTGTTTTCCAGGTAGTTTTTTGGGAAATAAGGCTTAGGGGTCTAGTGATAAAGATTTTGCTCAATTTCTCAATCAACTTTCTCTAGCTGCTCTGCCCGGCTAACGCCATTAGACCAATTCCAGCCCACTGGGTACTCACTCACGAGCGGCATATATTTGACCCAAGTACCGTCAGTGCCATGATAAACGCTCGTGATTTTTGCGATCGCTTTTCCTCCCCAAGGCGCTGTAACCACAATCTTGTCTTCCCTAACAAAGTGTTCACCCGCAGCACTCACCGCACTATCAACTTCCGCGTCTAAGTCTGTGTCACATCAACGTTATCAGAATTTGGAGATGGCTTTTGCCCGTGCGATCGCTCTTTGAAGCGAACGTGAGCCTCAGCGCATTTGGGCAAGAATTTCTTCAACACCCTCTGCTCTCGTAGTAGTAGAGCGCAACTGGTGGTAATATCAGAAAGCGGTGTATCGAGAGGTCTACATCCTAGAAACTCAAAAGATACTAAACCGAGTAGCAAGATGCTTGCCAAGACTTGTTAAGTTTGCTACTTTAGATAAGCGCTGAACGTTAAGCGCAGAAAGTCAAAAAAGCCGGGATAGCTCAGTTGGTAGAGCAGAGGACTGAAAATCCT
>DATNPV010000113.1:0-13692 GCA_036703055.1 Waterburya sp. | reverse complement strand
TTTGGGATGATGAACCTGACTCAAGAATTCTTGAGCATAGCGACTTACAGCCCGTACCAAGCTTTCTAAAAAGTCTCGTCCGCCACTTAACGGTTGTGCTATCCCAGAGAAATGGCATTCAGCGCTGACCAACATCGTCATCAACGGGCGAGCATCAATTTGACCTCCACTGGTGGGGGGCGCATCACTCAAGCCTTCTAGGATAAGGGTGCAGTTGGGCAAACTATACTGGCGTCGAATGGTCATGCTACTTCTCCATCAAAGAGGCTGGACCAAAAGCGCTGCATACCTGAGGTTCCTGTGCAGAACAGCAGCTGACTCAACAAAGAGAGTGCCAGCTCATTCATTTTATTTTCGTCAGAGCTGTAGATTGCTACTTTTGCCCGTCGTGGATTCATTCGGCTGCGAAAATGAGCTCGGAACCGTTCTAAATAATCAGAGAGCCGAAAATGGCTTTCTAGGGGCAGTTGCTTCTCTTTAAGTTGTTGATAAGCCAAAATCAACTGCCGAATTAAAACGGTCTGTCTGCGTGCCATGTGACTCGCAATCACGACTAACGCTTTCGCTTCCTCTAGGTTTAGGGGACGGCGAGTGTAAGAACGCCGTAAGGGATTAGTACAGCGCAGACGCCAAAGGAAGACGCGGTTTTTGATGATGTTCTGAAGTTCTAGCTCCTTGGCAGCCAGTAGCATCGCTTCAGCCCCTCCCAGTTCCAGCGCTTCAATGGCCAGTAGAATGAGGTCAATCTGCTGCCGAGTTCGTGGCGGACACCCCCGCTCTGAAATCACTGGGTCGGGTAAATTATCTAAAATCAGGGGCCTTGGTTCGGCCTGAGGACTGTTTGTCGGCATTACGCTCACAGAAAGATTCATTCCAACTAGCAATTGAGGGTAAAAGGGTGATTGTCGAAGTGATATCAAGCGGGTTGCTGCCTGTAGAATAGCTGACTTCTTCCATTGGCATTTGTGCCCAGCTTTTGGCGTTGCTCTTCACCGAAGAGAGCATACTCCTCTTTGAGGCTATCATCTAACGCCCAAGTAGCTTGGGTTAAGTTCAGACCTCAGGGTTTGACCCGAAGCGAGAATTCGGGATTGGAGTACATCTAGTTCTTACTTCAAGGGTTATACCTGAATATCTGAATAATAAAAATAATGGTGCTTACTCTCCAGTCACACGCTAAATCTTGAGTGTTGACTAATATCCAAAACAATCCAACCTTCTATTGTAGGATTTTTCAGGAGGCATATGGCAAGTCACCTCTGATAGCTCTTTGATGCCATCATGCCATAGATGCAACAATCCATTGCCGAAAGAAAGTGAGTTGACCTGCCAATGAATTTAAAATCTTTGATTCGCGATATCCCCGATTTTCCCAAACCTGGGATTTTATTTCGGGATATTACTACTTTACTGCGTAGCCCAGAGGGACTGCGCTATACGATCGATACAATGACCCAAAAATGTAAAGAGAAAGGACTATCGGCGGATTATGTGGTAGGAATGGAGTCCCGTGGCTTTATTTTTGGAGCACCACTGGCTTACCAACTTAATGCTGGCTTTATCCCTGTACGCAAACCTGGCAAGCTACCTGCGGCTGTCCACACCGTTGAGTATGAATTGGAGTACGGCATGGATCGGCTGGAAGTTCATCAAGATGCCTTTCATCCTGGCAGTCGGGTGTTGATTGTCGATGATTTAATTGCCACGGGTGGAACGGCTGGGGCTACAGCTAAGCTAATACAGCAGCTAGGCTGCGAACTGGTTGGCTTCGGGTTTATCATCGAGCTACGGGATTTAGATGGGCGTCGGCAACTACCTGATGTACCAGTTGTGACCTTAGTTGAGTATTAGGGAGGGGTGAAGGTTGAAGGTTAGGAGGTTGAAGGTTGAAAGCTAGAAAGTTAAAAGGAACGTTAGAGGGTTGATTAAAACCTACAACTTGCCAACTTGCCAACCTACAACTTGTCAACCTGCTAACCTGTAACCTGCCAACCTGCCAACGTTCAACTCCATAGACTAGTGGGATAGGCGTTCAATGACTTCTTCTACGCGGGATTCTTCGGTTCAGGATGGGTTTGCGGCGGCTTGGAACCAGCTGAAACTTGTTGTAACCAGTGAGACGTTTCTCTACATTGTGAAGCGCCTCCTGCAAGCACTTTTGACGTTGTTCCTGGCGTCTGCCCTGAGTTTTGCCATTATTCAGTTGGCACCGGGGGATTATCTGGATACCCTGAAGCAGAATCCGAAAATCTCCCCAGAACGCATCGCGGAACTCCAACGGCAATTTGGACTGGATCAGCCAGCCATTGTCCAGTATTGGCGTTGGCTAGTGCGAGTCGTTACCCAGTTTGACTTCGGCACAAGTTTTGTCTACTTTCGACCCGTGTCGTCTTTATTGCTAGAGCGCATACCTGCCACATTAGTGATGGCGATCGCATCGATTGTCGTAACGTGGGCGATCGCAATTCCCTTAGGGATTATTGCCGCCGTTAACCAAAACCGGGCATTTGACCGATTTCTACAAGTGATTAGCTACGCCGGTCAAGGCTTTCCTAGCTTCATCACGGCCTTATTGCTACTCATCCTGGCGCAATACACCACCCCTTTATTTCCTGTGGGAGGCATAACGAGCATTGACCACGCGGATTTATCCTGGTTCGGTCAAATATTGGATTATGGTTGGCACCTCATTCTACCTACGATTGCCCTCTCAATTACCAGCTTTGCGGGACTACAGCGCATTACTCGAGGAGAAATGCTAGATGTGCTGCGTCAAGATTATATCCAGACTGCCCGTGCTAAAGGACTGCCAGAAAACCGAGTGATCTACGTCCACGCCCTCCGCAACGCCATCAACCCCTTAATCACACTTCTAGGTTTTGAGTTTGCCAGCTTGTTAAGTGGTGCGTTCATCGCCGAATATTTCTTTAACTGGCCTGGACTAGGGCGTCTGATTTTATCGGCAGTAACGGCTCAAGACCTCTATTTGGTGATGGCAAGCTTGATGATGGGCGCTATGATGCTAATTCTCGGTAACTTGTTAGCCGACTTGATGCTGAAATTTGCAGATCCTCGGATTCGTTTGGAAAATCTCAAATAGCTCAAGAGCGAACATTTTCTGCTATGTTCTCCCAAATTTATTACCTAATTCTTTCTAGGGCTGACGGTCGCTATCTAGTCGCCAAGCCAAATACGGCTACTCAAGAGACTGATACGGGTTACCTGTTGATGTTCCGCGAACACTTTGACGCCCTCAGTTATCTAAATACTCACGCGGCTGGTGTGGCTGAGCGCTTTGCTGTAGAGTCAGTGTCTGGAAGTCAGATCAAAAACTTGCTGCAACGGTGGGGTTTTTCTGGTGTTGGTATTGTTCAAGACCCGTTAGTCCCACGCATTGAGTTTCTCTCACCCAGTTAGGGTATTCATGGAACCCAAAAGCTAAACCCGCCCTTATCCGTATCCGTGGAGAGAGGGCGGGTTGAATCATGAAATGGGCAAACGGCAAAAAGTGCCGCCTGAACGCCCACACACTCCTATTGAACGATCGCAGCCTGAGGTAAAACCAACTTAGGCGCTGGGGCTGCCTTCCGCTCACTGTGCGGCACCTCCTGAGGCGTATCCTGAAGCAACGCCTCACGAATCATCCGCGCAATCACTCGCTGCGCCAACCCTCCCGCAATTTTTTGTCCCATCCGCTGAGTTTCCGGCTTCAGCAATAACTGCGGAACCAAGGGGACTAACTGTAGCGGGTCAAAACCCGGAGTATCTTTCAAAATCTCCCAAATCCGCTTGACATGCTCTGCTGTTTGAGCATTTTCAACCGTTTTTACTGACTTATTATTATCGACCAACCCCAGCCGTTCCCGCAGAGAATAGGAGACATTATCTAACGTTCGACGCCCATAGGCATCCATCGCTTTCACAATCTCATCCACCAACTGCTCGCGGATAAATTCACCCCGTTCTGAGAAGAGGAACTCTAGAGCCTGGTTCAACATACGATTCAGGTCATAATCCTGACTTTGCGCCGCATTCCGCAACAAGTTTTCCAGACGGTTCCAACGAAAACTGCCATCTTTGAACAGCAAATCCTTCAAAGACGCTCGTAATTCCGGCGAAGGGTCTGTTAATAGACGCTTCGAGATGTAAGGATACGCTTTGGAGAGTACCTTGAAGTTCGGATCGACATTAATCGCAATCCCTTCTAAGGTCACCATGGAGCGAATAATCAGCGCGTAGTAGGCAGGCACTCGGAACGGATACTCATACATCAGTGCCGACAACTGGTCTGTGATGCTCTTGAAGTTAAGTTCCGCCACACTCGCACCCAACGCATTGCCAAAAACATTCGCCAACGCGGGAATAATCGGGGTTAAGTCAGTATCCGGCGTCAAAAACTCCAGCTTCACATAGTCATTCGCCAAACCAGAAAAGTCACGGTTAACCAGATGAACCACCGCTTCAATCAGACCGTAGCGCTGATACGGCTTAATTTCGCTCATCATGCCAAAGTCCAGATAAGCCAGCTTACCGTCTGGAGTTGCTAACAAATTGCCTGGATGGGGGTCAGCGTGGAAAAATCCATGCTCCAACAACTGCCGCAACGAACACTGAACGCCCCGCTCAATCAGATAGCTTGGATCAACGCCTTGAGCCTTAATCGCTTCCATATTGGTCAGCTTCGTACCCGTGACCCACTCCATGGTCAGGACACGACGCCCTGTATAGGGCCAATAAATGCGGGGAATATAAATATCCTGAAGGTGACCATAGAGCTTGGCAAAACGCTCTGCATTACGCCCCTCTTGGCTGTAATCCATCTCCTCAAAGATGCGGGTGCCAAATTCATCCATAATGGCAACCAAATCACTGCGCACCTGCTTGATATTTTTTTGTGTCCATTGAGCAAGGCGTCTGAGGATGTAGATATCCACAGTAATCAGTCGTGCTAGTCCGGGTCGCTGCACCTTCACCGCTACCGTTTCGCCCGTCTTGAGCTTGCCTTTGTAAACTTGCCCCAAAGAGGCGGCGGCTACGGGTTGTTCCGTGAGTTCCGCGTAAATCTCCTGCGGTGGCGCACCTAATTCTTCCTCAATAAAGCGGTAAGCTAGCTCATTGGGAAATGGCGGCAATTGGTCTTGTAGCTTTGCCAATTCCTCCAAGAAAATGGGTGGCACCAAATCGGGTCGTGTTGAGAGCGCCTGTCCGACCTTAATGTAAGCTGGCCCCAATTTCGTCAACAGTTCCCGCAGCTGAATCGCTCGACGTCGGTCGTTGATCACATCGCGACCGCGGACGCGAGCCCACCACAAACCGAACCCAAAGGAAAGAAAAGGCAGGGCAATATTCACGATCCGCCTTAACACTTGTAGCGGTGCCCGATCGTACTGAGCTGCGATCGCTACAGGGTCATAACGCAGGGCTTCGATCGCAACGATCGGTAAATCCTCCGCCACGGCTTCCACGGCTTCTGGCGTCGGGCTGACTTCATACTCGACGGCTACGGTCTCGACCGATACTGGCACAGCCTGATTTTCTACCACGGGTTTCAACTCTGTTTCGGAGTAGGCTGGGGAAACTGTTTTAAGATTCATATTAAATAAGAACCGACAGGAGCGACTCTGTAAAGTATTGTAACAACAATGGGGGATAAGCAAGATGCAACCCACTAACCTGGGGCGTAAATTTGGCTCCCTGCCTGCCATAGCCCTTGGTTAGAAAAAATCGTCTTCGCGTTCAACTTGACACTAAATTTACACTTAATTTGGGTAGCAACCTGGGTCAAATCAACTCAACTGCCATGCGCATCTGCTGCACTCTTCTAAGTATGTATTAAGTATGGATGGGCTTAAGTGAAGATTACCTCTCTCTTGTTGGGGGAATTTCCTGACCCGCTTTACTCCTAATGTTGGATGTTGGACTACCTGAATCGAGCGCCAGCATTGAGCTGTTGCGATTCACGATTCACCAGCCAGCCGCCGAACTAAATGTCTGTCTAAAATCGTTATGCTGCTTTCTTTGCGGATTCAAAACTTTGCTTTAATTGACAAGCTAGACCTGGAATTTGCGGCTGGTCTAAATGTACTGACTGGCGAAACCGGGGCTGGCAAGTCCATTATTTTAGATGCCATTGATGTAGCCTTGGGCGGAAAAGTTAGCCAGCGCATGATTCGCACAGGGACAGAACGGGCGATGGTAGAAGCCACATTTCGGGCAGATCCGGCCTTAATTGCGTGGTTGAGTGAGCAAGAAATTGACTTGCTCGATGAGGCGGATTTGGTATGTAGCCGGGAAATTGTCGCGAGTCAGGCAAGTCTGCGATCGCGTTCACGCATTAATGGTGTTTTAGTCAATCGTCCTTTGATGGAACGCTTGCGCGATCGCTTAGTGGAAATTACAGCTCAAGGTCAAACCGTCCATCTGATGGCACCCACCCTGCAACGAGGATTACTCGACCTCTATGGGGGTTCTCCCCTGATTCAGCAGCGGGATCAAGTGGCCTCTGCCTACATGGCTTACCAAGAGGCCGCACAAGCACTAGAAAAACGGCGGCAGTCTGAGCAACAGCGCTTACAGCGGCTTGACTGGCTGGAGTATCAAGCCCAGGAACTCAAGGCCGCTCACCTCACAGAGCCTGACGAACTGGAAAAGCTCGACCAAGAGCGTCAGCGTCTGAGTCATGTCGTAGACTTACAGCAGCAGAGCTATCAAGTTTACCAAGCTCTCTACCAAAATGAAAGCGGTTCTGCGGCTGCCGATCTATTAGCGCAGGCCGAAGCTACCTTGAGTGATATGGTACGCTACGATGTCCAGTTGCAACCGATTTTGGATTTGGTCAGTGCAGCGGTAGCGCAGGTGGTGGAAGCATCTCATGAAATTAATGCTTATGGCGATGGGCTAGAAACTGACCCAGAACGCCTGCAATCGGTGGAAGAGCGGATTCAGGCTCTCAAACAAATTTGCCGCAAATACGGGCCAACGTTGGCTGATGCGATGGCTCACTATGAGCAACTCCAAGCTGAATTGTCCGAATTGAAGGGTGAGGGTCAATCTCTAGAAGAACTAGAAAAAATCTACACCCTAGGTCAGGGAAAATTGACACAAGCCTGCACTCAACTCACCCATCTCCGTCAAAGGGTTGCTGAGGAATTGGAAAAACGTTTGGTAGCCCAACTCAAACCCTTGGCAATGGAAAAAGTGCAGTTTAAAGTAGATATTTCCCCAATTCCTCCCATGTCTGCCGGAGCTGACCAAGTAACCTTTTACTTCTCTCCCAACCCTGGAGAACTCTTACAACCGCTATCGGCAACCGCATCGGGTGGGGAAATGAGTCGCTTTTTGCTAGCATTAAAAGCTTGTTTCTCCAGTACTAACGATACAGGAAGAACGTTGATTTTTGATGAAATTGATGTTGGGGTGTCAGGTCGTGTGGCACAGGCGATCGCCGAAAAACTCCACCAACTCAGTCAACCTCATCAAGTCCTGTGTGTCACTCACCAACCTTTAATTGCGGCTATGGCAGACCGACACTTCCGAGTTGATAAACAGGTGATTGATCAACCGTTGGTACACGCCTTGAAACAACAAACCTCTCAACGGAATGGTCAAGCAATACCTGAACCGAACGATTCACTCTCTGATGCTGAACTAACTGACCCTCGTACAGTAATTCGTGTCAGTCTCCTAGATACTCATGGCACTCGCCGTGAAGAAATTGCTCAATTGGCAGGTGGGCATTCCGCTCAAGAAGCGATGACGTTCGCCGAGTCTCTTTTAGCTAAAGCACGTAACTCGCGTCAGAACTAAGGAAGCCAGCTTTTTTAGCTATTCTTAATGAGACTTTGAGCAAATCAGACAAAAATGTAAAACAGGCAACATATCTTTGCTATTTTGATGCCAAGATTAGGGGCAAGGCGAGGAGTTTTCCCGTAATCAGACGGCGACCTCAGGTCAGTCGCTGTTTAAGAGTTGTTCAAAGATTAAACTGGGAATTAGAGTGAGCTATACTTCCTTCTATGCACTATACAACTGGGCAACTCGCTCTTAATGAGTGAAATATATCAAGACTTACACAGCAGATAATTTAGAGATCTCATAAATTCGAGCTTCAGTAGAGAAAATAATATGACAGCTGCATCTCCCCGTCGCTCTTCCTTAGAACACCGTGACATCACCATTGATGTTTCTGCTCAGTCCGAAGAGCCCAGGAGAGAGGAACACCATTCCTCTTCATCGGTTAGTGCCTTAGCCACCACTCAGGGAACATTCTCTGCCTTTCTGGCTCCTCTCAAACAGGAAACCTTCAAACAAGTTGTTACAGAAGTTGAAGGCCGACTTGAAGTTGTCAATCAAACCCTGTCCATGCTGGATAGCCTCCTGGATGCACAGGGGTTTGATACCATCCTGGATGAAATGTTGCGTTCTATTACGGCAAAAACAGGGGAACTCCTGGGTGCCGACCGCACTACCATTTTTGTCAAGGATGAAGACCGAAATCAACTCTGGTCGATTGTTGCTGAAGATAAGAGTGGCAAATCGTTAGAAATTCGCATACCTGCCGATCATGGCAGTATTGCGGCTGATGTAGCGACCACGAAGCAAGTTATTAATATTCCTTACGATCTATTTGACGATCCCCGTTCCGCTGGGTCAAAAGAGCAGTATGCCAGAACTGGCTATCGCACCTACACTATGCTGGCGTTGCCTCTGTTGAATGAGCAGGGGGAGTTAGTGGCGGTCGTCCAACTTCTCAATAAATTAAAATCCTCCTACGACTCGAATGCTCCGTTAGAGGAGAAAATTGACCGTAACGGCTTCAGTGTCGAAGATGAAAGAGTTTTTGAGGATTTTGCCCCCTCGATCCGCCTAATAATGGAGTCGTCGAGGTCACTGCGGCGGGCAACCCAAAGACAACGAGCAGCTCAGGCTTTAATCTCTGCCACGAACTCCCTAAGCAAGAGCAGCTTAGATTTGGAAGAAACGCTCAAAAAGGTGATGGATGAAGCCAAGCAACTGATGAATGCCGATCGCAGTACGCTGTGGCTTGTCGATCATGAGCGCCAGGATTTGTGGACAAAAATTCCCATCAATGGCGTTTTACAAGAAATGCGCCTCCCGCTCTCGATGCACTCTTATGCGGGTCAAGTTGCCCTCACTGGCGAACCCCTCAATATTGGGTTTGACTTGTACAGCCATCCCGACTCGGACACATCTAAAGAAACGGATCAGAAGACGGGGTATCGCACTTGTAGTTTGTTATGTATGCCCGTATTTAACGCCGATGGGGAGTTAATTGGCGTCACGCAATTAGTGAACAGAAAGAAACAGGGTGACTTCCCTGAATACGATCCCAAAACTTGGCCGATAGCACCGGAGTGCTGGAAAGCCAGTTTTGCTCGTACTGACCAAGAATTCATGAAAGCGTTTAACATTCAAGCGGGTGTCGCCTTGCAAAATGCGAAGTTGTTTGACACCGTTAAGCAACAGGAGCAAATGCAGCGCGATATTTTGCGCAGTCTCTCCGATGGCGTAATTTCTACGGATAAAGACGGCAAAATTATCGCAGTGAATGAAAGTGCAAAAGAATTACTGGGTTTGGATAGCCAAGCACGCTTAGAAGGGGAGCCTGTTAGTAAAATTCTCCGGATTCAGGGTAAAGAAAAAACGGACGAGAACAAATTTGTTCCCTGGTTAGAGGAGGCTTTAAAGGGAGAACTTCCTAAATCACGCCAGCAGTACTATCCTGATCAAACGTTATTTTCTGCGGGAACTGAGCAACAACGTAGTGTGAATTTGTCGCTGAACACGATCGCTGATGCCAACGACCTCGCTAAAGTGCGGGGAGCACTGGTAGTCATGGAAGATATCAGTGATGAGAAGCGGCTCAAGAGTACGATGTATCGCTATATGACTCAGGAGCTGGCTGAGGAGTTATTGAAACTCGATGATGCCAAATTAGGGGGCGATCGCAAGGAAGTTTCGATTCTCTTTTCCGATATTCGCAGCTACACCAGCTTAACGGAAAGTTTAGAAGCCGAAGAAGTGGTGGGGATGCTCAATGAGTATTTTGAGTCGATGGTCGAGGCGATTTTCAAATACAAAGGTACTCTGGATAAATACATTGGCGATGCCATCATGGCTGTGTTCGGTTCGCCCTTACCTCTAACAGACCATGCTTGGAGATCGGTGCAAACAGCGATAGAAATGCGGCATCGACTGGAAGAATTCAATGCCCGTCGCGTCGCCTGCAATAAAGTACCAATCCGAGTTGGCATTGGGATCAATTCCGATAGCGTGATTAGTGGCAACATCGGCTCTAGCAAGCGGATGGAGTTCACTGCTATTGGCGATGGGGTTAACTTGGGGTCTCGCTTGGAAGGAGCCAGTAAGCAGTATGGCTGTGACATTATCATTAGCGAATACACCTTCCAACCCTGCAAGGATTTAATTTGGTACAGGGAACTTGATTGTATTCGTGTTAAAGGCAAGAACGAGCCTGTCAAAATCTATGAAGTAGTGGGGTTAAAGTCTGAGGAAATTTCTGAGCAAAAGCAGGAAATTATTGAGCTGTACCATAAAGGGCGCGAGTATTACCTGAAGCGGAAGTTTACCCGTGCGATGACTGAGTTTGGCACTATTCTCGAAGATATTGACAAAAACGATAAAGCTGCAACCTTATATCTGAAGCGTTGTCAGCATTTTCTACAAGAACCCCCACCTGAAGAGTGGGATGGAGTTTGGACATTGACAGAAAAGTAGGACAGACCAAGCTTTGGTAACTATCTGTCGGTTTAATCAAGTTAAGGAGCCCGCTTAGCGGGCTTTTTAATGGGGATGCTTATACCGTTTTGCTTTATTCCTTTTGGTAAGTAGAGGGCTCTAAATAATCGTAAGGTGGGCATTGCAGAGGATAACCCCTCCAACCCTGAGTACAATTCGCTTCTAGGCAATGCCCACCCTACAACTAGGTTTGGTTTATTTAAGCGCACCTACTGAGCACTAAGTTTTCCTAGCCCGGAGTTCCTGAACAGGGGGCAAGAACACCGAAATAATTAAGATAAATTAGCTGATTGCATCCAATTCATTATTAGAGCTTCTATAGTAGTTATTGTCTCCTACAAAAATAGGGGTTAGAGAAGAGGAATTTTCATTCCTTCTTGGTGAGCGATAGTCTCAGGATGCTTAGCTTGAAAAAGCTCTGCTAAGGCTAGCAAGATTCAGGTCAGTGCATGGCTCGGTAGGGTGTTTTTTTTCGGATTGAGTTTATGTATTATCCAGAAACCATTACCTATGCACATCCGCGCAGGCGGGGTGCTGTCGGTGCTAAAGGGGCAATGGGCTGGCCTGAAGGCTAGTGAGCTGGGTAATAACGCCCTTGTCGGCGATGAGTATCCGTTAGGTACTCACCCTAGGTAGCTGGCAAGAGATCAAAAGCATGATTGTAATAACCGCTTTTCGTCAAAACCCCAGAGTGGCGTGATTGGGATTCGATAGCGGCAATGCAAAGTGGGGTGTACAACGGACGGGTCGTTGTTTGAGCAAACAGTAAAAGCCCTGAATGACCTCAGCAACGAGCCATTAAAATAGGTGACTTCTAGTTTTTATTATTCGTTGTGAGTGGCCAGAGACGTGAAAGTGACGAGTGGGGAGTTAACTCAAAAATCAAAACGGACTGCGTTCCGCTGGCTTCCCTGGAGCCGTTCTACTAAGATCAATAGCACTCAAGGCAGCACTCCACCCACTGCTCCTCGAAAAACCTTTGGGGTTTGGTCTGGTTTGTGGCACTTGGGTCGCTCTGTAGTTGGGCATCCTGCTTTTGTAGCCAGTCTTACTGTTACGGGTTTGTTGCTTGTGGGTCGGCAGCTTCGCCTGTTGGAGCCTTTGGAGCTGACGGCTTTTGATCATTTGATGCAAATTCGGCCTGCCTTACCGCCAGATCCACGCCTGTTGATTGTGAAAGTGACGGAGGTCGATATTCAGTCCTACGGGTTCCCCCTGAAGGACTCCTTGATTCATGAGCTTCTGAGTAAGCTGGAGCAAAATCAACCGGCAGTGATTGGCTTGGATATTTATCGGGATATTCCCCAGCCTCCAGGGCACGCTGAGATGTCAGCTCTTCTGCAAAAGAGCGATCGCATCGTTCCAGTCTGCAAAATCAGTGATGCCGAAGATCCCGGTACATCGCCTCCTGCTAATGTTCCCATTGATCGGGTCGGCTTCAGCGACTTAGCGATCGATGCCAGTAGTTTTATCCGACGGGCTTTATTATTTGCTCAACCCCCGAAAACCTCGCGCTGCACCAGCGAATTCTCCTTCGGCTTTCAGCTAGCACAACGCTACTTGGCACAAAAAGGAATTCAGCCCGAACTGACCTCGCAAAATTACCTCAAGCTGGGCAAAGTCACCCTCAAACCGTTTCAAGCGAACGATGGTGGCTACCAACATGCAGATAATGGGGGCTACCAAATCTTATTGAATTACCGCTCTGGTGGAACCTTGGCTCAGAGTGTAACCTTAACCGACATTCTGCAAAATCGGCTTGACCCTAGCTGGGTAAAAGGCCGAATTGTCCTGATTGGTGTCACGGCTCCCAGCTTGAAGGATGTTTTCTATACTCCCTACAGTACAGGTCAGTCACGGATCGAACCAACGCCAGGTGTAATGATTCATGGTCATATTGTCAGTCAACTGCTCAGTTCAGTGCTGGATGGACGACCCGCGTTTTGGTTTTGGTCGGAGTGGGGAGAAGTCTTATGGATTTGGGGCTGGGCACTCACAGGTGGCATTCTTGTGCGGGCAGTTCGTCGTCCTGAACTGCTCATGCTGACTAGCGCTGGAGTCCTCATTCTTTTGACGGGAACATCCGTGTTTTTGTTTCTAGCGTCAGGATGGATACCCGTCGTTGCTCCTGTCTTGGGGTTGATTGCTGCGGGTACAGGCGTTCTGGCCTACAACGCCTACGAGGCGGATAAAGAACTTCTCGACATTAAAAGCAAAGCCAAGGAACAGGAACAAAACATTGCACTCATACAGGCTCTTTTAAAAGAAAAACTGCCTCAACCACCGGCTACAGAGTCAGGCACATCCCTGACTGGACTCACTGAATCGGCTACTGAAGCCGCAACAGCGCTCGCCACACCTGAAGATTATAAAACTCACACGGCTGATCCGGTGGATCATAAAGAGACTTCCGGTCTCTTGGCTGGACACTACAAAGTTGACCGTGTGTTGGGCGCTGGTGGGTTTGGTCTAACCTACCTAGCCGAAGATATGCATCGACCTGGGGCACCTCAGTGTGTGGTCAAGCATTTGAGGCCCGCTCGTCGCGATGACAAATTTTTACAAGTTGCTAGACGGTTGTTTGAAACGGAGGCACAAATTCTAGAGAAGTTAGGTAAACATCCTCAGATTCCTCAATTACTAGCCTACTTTGAACAAGAAGAAGAGTTTTACTTAGTCCAGGAATTCGTAGACGGTCATCCTTTGACTGATGAATTACCTGTAGACAAAAAACTTCCAGAAGGACAAGTCATTCAGTTACTGAAAGATGTGTTGAAAATTCTGAATTTTATTCACGAGTATCGAGTCATCCATCGAGATATTAAACCCAGCAATATCATGCGTCGTGAATCGGACAATAAAATTGTCTTAATTGATTTTGGTGCTGTTAAACAGATTCAACCCCAAGAGTCA
>DATNPV010000105.1:0-34528 GCA_036703055.1 Waterburya sp. | reverse complement strand
CCCCCAGCGCTAGATACGCGCAGGGGAACAGCAATATTCCAGACCAGCCAACGAAGACGAAGCGATCGCGCTTGAGCCAGTCGTCGAGGACGTCAAACCATCCTCTGCTACTTGGGGCGCGTCCGACTGCTATTGTCATAGTTTCAAATCCTCTTACATTAATGATTTGCAAGGATTCCAGTTTGACGCTTTCGCGTGGGTTGGCTGACATTTCCACAGCCCTTTGGCTTGGATTTTGATTAAGAGGTCACTCCGCCAGATTAACGGCTCTCTTACTCCGGATGTGTCAGGCATCCGATACCACAAACTAGGGTTTTAGTTTGGGTTTGCTTAATTTTTCTTAACTTATCACATTTTTACACTGAAGCTTTAACCCCCTATAAGGAGCATAAGGCTTTCAGCAATTACATTCACTAATAATAATGGATACCAAATTTTTTACAAATTGACACATAGTTCCTCAGAATTTCTTAAGTTCCACTTTCACTGTGCCAAAAATGGCATAGTAATGGCAGAGTGTGTTATTTGACTGTTGAGATAGAGTGGGCAGGATTGTTTCATGACAGCATCGACAACCCAACGAGAGAATCGTGTAATTCGTCAGCCGATTTTAGGCTCTCGTCGATTCAGTAACTACTGGTGGGCCATTGTGGTCTCTGTGGGAGCAACAGGCTTTTTCTTAGCAGCGCTTTCTAGTTACACTAAGGTCAATCTGCTACCCGTTGGTGACGCCGCCCAGTTGGTGTTTATCCCACAAGGAGTAGCAATGGGGTTTTATGGTGTAGCAGGTCTGCTGTTGGCCCTGTATCTGTGGCTGGTGATCCTCCTGGATGTTGGGGGCGGTTACAATGAATTCAACAAAGAGACAGGGATGGTGAAGATTTTTCGTTGGGGCTTCCCTGGTAAGAACCGCCGCATCGAATTTGGCTGCCGCCTACAAGAGGTCCAGGCCATTCGAGTTGAAATCAGAGAAGGTCTTAACCCGAAAAGAGCGCTTTATCTTCGTGTTAAAGACCGCCGAGAAATCCCTCTAAGTCGGGTGGGGCAGCCGCAATCTCTGTCCGAGTTAGAAAATCAGGGAGCAGAATTAGCCCGTTTTCTCAGCGTGCCCTTAGAAGGCTTGTAACTAAATCTTGGGATTAAGATCAGTTGAGCGGGAACAGATCTGCTTACTATGATTCAGTAGCTATGGCTACAAGAACGGTGAATTAAACATGCAGATAAAAATCCAGCGTTGGTTATCCTTACTTTTGGTTGTTGTGGGTTTAGTCATTGGGGGATGTAGTGCCCAAGAGGCAACTTCTCTCAAATCGAGTAACCCCAGTGCCGCAACAACGGCCTCTGCTCCTGCGGCGCAGCGTCCCAATCCTCAAGAGAGTACTCAAGAGAGCAAATTACCAAAACTGGAAGGCAAAGCAACGGTCGTGCTGAAGGTGAAAGGCTCTCCCATCGCCATTGAAGTCGATGGAACGAACGCCCCAATTACAGCAGGAAATTTTGTAGACTTGGTGCAGCAAGGGGTCTACAACGGCCTAGTATTCCACCGGGTCGTGCGGGAGCCACAGCCCTTTGTGGTTCAGGGAGGTGACCCTCAAGGGAAAGATCCGAACTTTCCCGTAGACCGTCTGGGAACGGGCGGTTTTATCGATCCCAAGACCTCTCAGGAACGTTACATTCCTCTGGAAATTAAGCCTAAAGGCGCACAAGCTCCGATTTATAGCCAAACGTTTGATAAAGCAAGCATCACGACTCCGCCTCAACTGCGCCATACCAGAGGCGCTGTGGCGATGGCTCGCTCATCCATGCCTGATTCGGCTTCGTCACAATTTTATGTGGCCCTAGCCGACCTGCCCTTTTTGGATGGAAGTTATGCTGTCTTCGGCTATGTCACGAGTGGTATGGACGTAGTGGATAAGATTCAGCAAGGCGATCGCATTGAGTCGGCTGAGGTCACTCAAGGACTCGACAAACTTAAGAAGTAATGGGTTCGCTATGAGGGTTGGGAGCAACTAGCGTTGGGAGCAGTAGAGGTTGTTGTTACTGGCATTGGTCTGCTCTCAGCCCTTGGTAGCCTAGAGCCTAGCTGGCAGCATTTAATTAACGGGAAATCGGCAATCAGGCAGCATCAACCATTTCCCGACTTACCCCCCCGCCCCTTAGCGCTAATTGGTCAGTCCACGGCGTCATTAGAGTGGCTCGCCAAGCAGGTTGTGGCGGATGCAATTCAGGATGCGGGCTTGGGAATGCCCTTACCCGACAGTGGTGTAGTCATTGGCTCCAGTCGGAGCTTTCAGGCAGTTTGGGAGCAACTGGCACGGGGACTGGGGAGTGGGAAAGTGGGCTGTAACCACCGTAGGGAGAGTGGGAGAGTTGAGGAGTGGGGGAGGTCTTCTACTCATATCCCGGAACTTTCCCACACACCTTCCCCCCCTCTCCTTGTGTCCCCTTATCCCCCACCTCTCCTCAATTCCCAACCCCCAATCCTGGAGAATTGGTTGGACACACTTCCCCACTTCGCCGCGATCTCCGTTGCTCGTCAAATTGGGTCCACTGAACTTGTACTGGCTCCGATGGCCGCTTGTGCAACGGGAGTTTGGGCAATTGCTCAAGGCTTTGAACTCATCCAGACGGGTCGATGCCAGCGAGTGATTGCTGGTGCAGTTGAAGCCCCCATTACTCCGCTAACCTTAATAGGATTCGATAAAATGGGGGCTCTAGCAAAAACAGGTGCCTACCCGTTTGACAAGCGGCGCGAAGGCTTAGTTTTAGGAGAAGGAGCGGCTGTCTTGGTTTTAGAATCAGCCGACTTAGCGCTTAGTCGGAATGCCCCAGTTTACGGCAAAGTACTAGGGTTTGGTCTGACCAATGATGCTTATCACGTTAGCGCCCCAGCTCCAGAACGTAAGAGCGTAATCAGCGCTGTCAAACAGTGTCTAGCACGCAGTCATCTTTCCCCATCCGATATTCAGTACATCCACGCCCACGGTACTGGTACCCAACTCAATGACCAAAACGAAGCCCAGTTGATTCAGAGTATGTTTACTCAGGGGGTTGCGGTTAGTTCTACCAAAGGAGCCACAGGCCATACTTTAGGGGCGTCTGGAGCCTTAGGGGCAGCATTCTGTCTGAAGGCGCTGAAGCATCAACTCCTGCCGCCTACTGTAGGGTTGAATGAACCCGATTTTGAGTTGGATTTAGTACAAACGCCTCGTTGCGCTAGGATTCGGCAGATGCTTTGCTTAAGTTTTGGATTTGGTGGTCAGAATGCTGTGTTAGCTTTAGCTCAGGCATCAACGTGAGCAATCACACTCTTTAGACGACTATAAAGATGCCAAGCTAAAATCAAGCAATTTCTAATTTCTGAGACTAACGATGCAGGTTTCTCTCTCATGGAACTGAAGTCGCATAAATTTATTTCCTTTTTTTCACCTGAACAAGCTGTAGAACTATGCCACCTAGCGATTGTTGAAACGTTTCCCAAGCAAACAGTCATTTTTGAAGAAGGAGATGTCTCAGATTTCCTGTACTTGGTTTTGGCTGGTCAAGTAGAGTTTAGAAAACGTATAGCTCCCAATCAATATCAAACTTTATCTAAAACTTCAGCAAACGGTTTTTTCGGGGAACTGGGAATTTTGGATGGAGCAAGGCGTAGCGCTCAGGCCGTTGTCTGTGAGGAGGCAACTTTAGCTAAGATTCCCGGTGATAACTTAATGGAAATCTTGGATAAAATACCAGGCACTAAGGCAATCAAGCTCTTTAGTTACATGATTCAACGCCTGAGGGACTCCACAGAGGACTATGTGAAACAGGTCGTTCACAAAGAGAAAATGGTTCTGCTTGGGGAGATGCTCAACACCGTTATTCATGATTTCAAAAGTCCTCTGAGTGGGATTAATTTAGCCAGTGGCATGATCCAGGAACTGCATCCTGATGAAGAGACCGTTGAGTGGTGTAATTTGATTCACGCTCAAGCTCATCGTATGTCAGCTATGGCAGAAGAATTCTTGGAATTTGTAAGGGGCAATGCGGTATTAAATAGACAACAGACCAACCTTGCCCAAGCGTTGCAGCGTTTTGAAAAACTCAACCGTGTTTATTTTCAGGAGGCAGATGTTGAGTTTGTGATTCAAGTGGCTGATGTGCTGGTGAATGTTGACGAAAACAAGCTCTTACGTGTTGTGCAAAATCTAGTGGGTAATGCTGTCGAAGCGTTCAAGGGTTGTGGCGGTCGTGTTGAACTCACAGCTTGGGTAAACGAGTCAGATGTCAACATCAAGATTCAGGATAATGGCCCAGGAATTCCTGATCTGATTAAAGATCGGTTATTTGAAGCTTTTGTCACCTATGGCAAACATAGTGGTACTGGACTAGGAACCGCGATCGCCAAGTCAATTATCGACGCTCATGGCGGACAGATTTCATTTGAGTCCAGTTGCCAAACAGGAACCACATTCTATATTCGCCTTCCCCTGTAAACCAATATCGTGACCCCGATCAGAACTAGCGTTCCCGACTTCTGCCCATTAGGATTAAGAGGGAGCATCTCACCAACGAGAGACACCCATGAGCCAAACCGAGCAAATTCTCTCCAAGTTACCCGGTGATGTCAAGGGACGCCTTCGGAGTGCAGACAAAGTCTGGCAAGCGTTACGGGAAGACAAGACACCCGTACCCTTGGTGATCAAAGAGAGTCAAGAGCCTTTAGGAACCTTGGATTGGGACGTCGTCATCTGCGGCGGCACATTGGGAATTCTCATTGGCGCTGTCTTACAAAAGCGGGGATGGCAAGTAGCTTTAATTGAGCGGGGTATTCTACAGGGTAGAGAGCAGGAGTGGAACATTTCTCGCAAAGAACTAGAGGTATTTTTAGAACTAGAACTGCTCTCGGAAGCTGAATTAGAGCAAGCGATCGCAACTGAATATAATCCTGCTCGCCTTAGCTTTTTTCAGGGGCCAGATTTTTGGATACAGGATGTTCTCAACATTGGTATAGACCCCATCTTTCTCCTCGATACGCTGAAATCAAAATTTCTAGAAGCAGGGGGTCACTTGTTAGAAAAAACCCCCTTTGAGGGCGCAGCCGTTCATCCCGATGGTGTCTTCGTTGAAGCGGCAGGTGGCTTAAAGACACGATTGCTCATCGACGCGATGGGACATTTCTCTCCCATTGTCCAACAAGCACGGCAGGGAGAAAAACCAGAAGGCGTCTGCTTAGTGGTTGGTAGTTGTGCTCAAGGCTTTCCCAAAAATGAAACGGGCGATTTAATTGTTTCTTTCACGCCGATTCAAAATCAATGCCAATACTTCTGGGAGGCGTTTCCTGCACGGGATGGCAGAACCACTTATCTATTTACCTACGTAGATGCTCACCCCCAGCGTCCTAGCTTAGAGTTTTTATTCGAGGAGTACCTGCGCCTCTTGCCAGAATACCAAGGCGTTAAACTATCCCAAATCAATTTTCAACGAGTACTGTTTGGCTTCTTCCCCGCCTACCGGCAAAGCCCTGTGAGAATGCCTTGGAGCCGAATTTTGCCCGTTGGTGATAGCAGTGGTAGTCAATCACCCGTGAGCTTCGGTGGATTTGGTTCAATGGTACGGCATCTAAAGCGTCTAAGTGAAGGCATTCATGAAGCACTAGAATGTGACGCCCTCAGCCAAAATGCTCTGGCACAATTACAGCCTTATCAGCCTAACATTGCTGTTACTTGGCTATTCCAACGAGCCATGAGTGCTGGTATTGATCAACAACTCTCTGCCAATCAAATTAACCAACTACTCACAGGCGTCTTTCAGGCGATGGAACAGCTGGGAGACGACGTACTCCGCCCCTTCTTACAAGACGTTGTACAATTCTCTGGGCTATCTAAAACGCTGTTGTTGACATCCCTAACTCAACCCGGATTGGTACTTCCAGTAATTCCTCAAGTCGGACTGACAACCTTGCTCGATTGGCTCGTCCATTACATTAATCTAGGCATCTACAGCGGCTTATCGCCTTTGGGACAGCGGATGAGTGGTGTCATAAAAAGGCTGCCACCAATACCACAGTACTACTATCACCGCTGGCTTGACGCATGGCGCTATGGCTCTGGAGGGGACTACTAATGAAGGATAAAAGATGAGCATTAAAAAATTAAGATGAGCTTAAATTTCATTCTTTTTAATTTATGAATTTATGGAAGCGCCTGGTTATAGCTCGGCGTAGACTTAGCATCACTAAAAAATTCTTATTAGCCTTTGTTTTCTTGCTGCTGCTAATTGGGATTGTGGCACTGACCGGTGTTATTTCACTCAATGAGGTGCGAAGTGAGGCTCAATCTGCAATTGATACAGGCATTAGAATGCAACGCTTGGTGTTTGAGATGGATGCCGACTTAAGAAATGCTCGTCGATTAGAACGAGATTTTTTTTTGCTCTGGCCAACCATTGGTTTTTCCCAAGCGAATCAGGAGTATGCACTAAAGCACAAAACAACTATTGAGAATGTACTAGATATTAGTAGCCGCTTACAAGAACGGCTTGCAGCTCCCAATGTGAGCCGAGTTCTACGCCAGAGTACCAAGGATTTACAAGATTATAGAGAGAGGGTTGAGCGATATTCCCACAATTTTAATGAGGCCGTTGGCTTGGTGAGCGATTTGGGGATTGAAAATGTTGGGATGCTAGCGAAACTTGAACAAAATTCCGTTAAATTGCGCGATAGTTTTCAGCTGGTTGACGCTCCAGAGTTGATGGTTTCCTATCTGGAAATGCAGTCATTGGAGAAGGAGTATTTATTGACTCGCCAAGAGCCTAAAATGCAGTTGATGTCCGAAGCGGCTCAACGGCTACGCAACCGCATTTTAAGCAATTCAAAATTGAATGCGGCAGAGCGCGATCAGAGTCTGAAGGGTTTGGATGCCTACGAATCGCTGGCGAGAGAGATTGTTAAGCTCAATCAGCAAATTCTCAATAAAATTCGCAACAATGTAGATGTCGATACAGCAGCGGTATCGGAAAAACTCCTGGGGGTGGCAAAATCTGAAGTTGAGCGAGCAGGCTCAGCGATCAATTGGAAAATTCACTGGGCGAGGGGACTGCTAATTTCAGCGGCATTAGTAGCGTTGAGTCTTGCTGGGGTGATTGCTAAACAATTTGCTTCTGCCTTGAGGGCGTTGGCTCGGGAAAGGGAACGGTCGGAGCAATTGTTACTGAATATTTTACCCGAACCGATCGCTGAGGAGTTGAAGCGAGAGGAACGAGAGGAGGGTACTCTTGCCGACTATTTCCCTGAAGTAACGGTTATGTTTGCTGACATCGTTGGCTTTACAGAGCTTGCCGCTGAAACTGAACCGATCGAATTAGTTGAGATTCTCAATGTGATTTTTTCGGAATTTGACCAGCTAACGGAAAAATACAAGTTGGAAAAAATTAAGACGATTGGAGACGCTTATATGGTGGTGGGCGGTTTACCAGAGCCAAAGCCAAATCACACGGAAGCGATCGCACAAATGGCTTTGGATATGCAAATCTGCATCACCGAATTTTGCCGAGATACCGGGAAAAACTTAAGCATCCGTATTGGCATCAATACAGGGCCAGTAGTGGCGGGGATTATTGGCATGAAAAAGTTTATCTACGACTTGTGGGGTGATACGGTGAATATTGCTAGCCGGATGGAATCTCACGGGATACCCGGTAACATTCAGGTTTCAGAAGCCACTTATGAGCGCTTAAAGTCGGATTATGTGTTTGAGGAGCGTGGCCCTGTTCAGGTAAAGGGAAAAGGTGAGATGAACTGCTATCTGCTCAAAGACAAAAAAATTTGGTGACCCTTTATGTTTTAATTTCAGAACCATGTATATGTAGGGGCACGACAGGTCGTGCCCCTACCCTGTAAGGTAGTGTTGGTAATTTAACGCTGTGCTTGCACGGATTGGTTATCGATTGTACGACGATCAACAGATGGGGCGACTCGCTCTGATGGGTGGCTGGGAATGCGATCGCCGGATTGAATATCAAACCAGTGTACACTTTGCGGTGACATGGATAGAGTCACCTCTTCTCCTTCCCACCTCTGATTAATCGGCAACAGAGCGCGTATCCTCGCATCTGAACCCTTAACTTGGACGCTAATTAAGTTCTGCATCCCCAAATTTTCCACTAGAAAAATTCGACCCTGAATGGTTAACTGATCCTCCGGTTTGGCGAGGTGGACATCTTCAGGACGAATACCCAAAACGATTGATGAGGGTGGTGCGGGCTGATTTGGCAAAGGAATTCTAAAGTCACCCAAAATAGCGGTATTGCCTTCGCACGGGAGTGTTAATAGGTTCATTTGGGGACTGCCGACGAAACCCGCCACAAATTGGTTAGCAGGTGTCATGTAGATTTCATGGGGCGGTGCCAACTGTTGCAGGCAGCCATCGTATAGTACAGCCACTTTGGTAGAAAGAGTCATGGCTTCCGTTTGGTCGTGAGTCACATAAACGACAGGTGCTTGCTGTTGCTCGAATAGCTGTTTGAGATCAGCCCGTACTTGCTCGCGTAACAAGGCATCAAGGTTACTCAACGGTTCATCGAGCAAAAAGACATCCGGTTGGCGCACCAGAGCACGAGCAAGAGCAACGCGCTGCCGCTGCCCTCCTGACATCTGACCCGGTTTACGATCCATCAAGTTTTCTAGTCCCAGCTTGTGGGCAACATCCTGCACGCGCCGCCGGATTTCATCAGAGGGTATCCTGCGTAGCTTCAGTCCAGCAGCGATGTTTTCATACACTGTCATGTGAGGATAGAGCGCATAACTTTGGAACACCATGGCAATGTTACGTTTGCCCGGTGCAACACGGCTAACATCACGCCCATTCATTACTACTTTGCCACGAGTCGGCGGCTCCAATCCGGCAATCAACCGCAGTAGCGTTGATTTCCCACAGCCTGATGGCCCCAGCAGAGTGAGAAACTCTCCTTCATCCACATTGATGCTGATATCTTTAACAGGAATAACTTTTGGGGTATAAGTTTTGTTGAGATTTATCAGTTCAAGTTTTGGCATTGTTTTTATTAGTTATTGGTCATTAGTCAGTTGTTCTGGGTTAAGTATTATGCCGCTCCACCTTTAAGAACGCATACTTCTACTCTCTACACCCCACAACAGTTTCGGCAATTTCACTAGGTAATTTTGATGCACATCAGCTTACTCAGGATTGGCTGGCGAACTAAGACCCAAAAGCGAATAACGAATAGTGCCTAATTACCCCTTAACAGCGCCAGCGGTTAAACCCTGGACAATCTTGCGCTGGAATAACAGTACTAGCAGGACTAATGGGAGTGTTCCCAATACGGTAGCAGCTGCAATCGGACCATAGGGAATTTCAAAGACCGATGCCCCACTTAACTGAGCCGTTGCAACGGGTATGGTCTTCATTGATTCGCGGGTAATAAAGGTCAGGGCAAAAATGAATTCGTTCCAGGCCGAAATAAAGGTAAGAATGCCAGTTGTTACCAATGCAGGTAGTGTCATCGGCAGTACAATCTGAAGTAGCATTTGAACTGTATTGTAGCCATCTACTCTAGCAGAATCTTCTAAATCTTTTGGTAATTGTTGGAAGAAACTTCGCATTACCAAAATTGTTAGCGGTAAATTAATAGCAGTGTAAGGCAAAATCAAGGCTAAGAAGTTATTGCCTAAATGGGTGACTCTGACAACCTCTAATAGTCCCAAAAATAGCAAAACAGCAGGAAACAGCGTCACGATGAGGACACAAGCGAGGATAATTTTTTCTCCTGGTAGTCGCAGCCGTGCCAAGGCGTAAGCGGCGGGAGCACCTAATCCCAAAGCCAGCAGAGTCGAAGTAATAGAAACAAAGGCACTATTGATCATGTAGAAGGTAAACGGACGGCGGATGAACAAAGATAAGTAGTGTTCAAACGTGAGCCGTGTGGGAATGTAGACAGCAGGAACGGCAGAAATATCTGCATTCACTTTGAATGAGGTGAGTACCTGCCAAAGAATCGGCCCCATGAAAAAGATAACAACTAAAAAGATCGAAATCGGTAAAACAACTTTCCGCCAGTTGAATGTTGATGATTCTTGTAAACGTTGATTTTGTGCGATAGCCATAGATTAATGGGTTGAAGGTTGGAATGTCGAAGGTTGAATAGTTAGTTAATGACAACAGTCGCTAACGGGCTCCTGTAGCATTGGCGCGAGATTTGGACAATAAGTAAGCCGCGATCGCAACAGCTGCCACGAGTAACAGAAAGGTTACGACTACCAACGCTGCCCCATATCCAAAATCCAGGTAGCGCATTACTGTGCCATAGATATAGAGAGAAACCGTTTCCGTTGCGCCTCCAGGCCCACCACCTGTCATAACCTGAATTAAGTCGAAAATTCCGAATGCTTGTGCAAACCGGAACAATAAAGCAATTACAATTTGAGGCAATAGGAGGGGTAGGGTAATTTTCCGAAAACTCTGCCAAGGACTCGCCCCATCAATGGCATGAGCTTCATAAAGGTCAGTGGAAATGGATTGCAACCCAGCTAGCAAAAGAATACTAATAAAGGGAGTTGTCTTCCACACATCAGCTAAAATCACGGCAATCATTGCTAGGAGCGGATCGCCCAGCCAAGTGATACCCTGACTAATTATCCCTAAGCGTCGCAAGATATCATTAACAACGCCGAATTGATCATTAAAAATCCAAGCCCAAGCTAGCCCCATTAAAGCGGTTGGCAACGCCCAAGGAAGCAGAGTAATTGTCCGGACAATCCCCCGTCCTCTAAACGATTGATTAAGTACCAGAGCAACAGCCATTCCTAATACTAATTCCAGCAAAACTGAAGCAGTAGTGAAGATGGTGGTGTTCCACATACTTCGCCAGAAGCGCCCATCACCCGCCATTCGCACGTAATTGTCTGCGCCAGAGAAGTCGGGTTGCAGCTGGGTACCTAGGTTTTGGGTGAATAAACTCAACCAAAATGCCCGTCCAATGGGATAGGCAAATACCAGAAACAGTACAATCAGCGCTGGTAATACCAGCAACCAGCCCGTTCGCTGTTCTCGTTCCCGAATTGGGTCTTTTACTGATGCAGTAGTCATGATTTATTGGTAATCGGTAGTTGGTAATTGGTGATTGGTAATAGGTAATTGGTATATGTCATTCCCATCCCCTATTCCCTATTACCCATTACCCAAGTTAAGCTTTAGCCGATTTCAGTCCGCCTAGTAAGTTTCGAGTTTCCCTGGCTGCTGCTTGCATTGCCTCTTCAGGGCTGATTGCGCCAGTAAATGCTGCACTGAGATAGCGCTGCAAAATATCAGAAGCTTGGGCGTATTGCGCAACGGGAGGACGTAAAACTGATTGTTGGACGGCCTCTAAAAGTTGCGGGAAGTGAGGGTATTTAGCAACGATTTCTGGGTCGGTAAAGAGGGATTTGTAACTAGAAATTAATCCAGTTTCTAAAACAAATCGGCGCATTGTTTCTCGACTGGTCATGTACTGAATGACTCGCCATGCTTCCTCTGGGTGTTTTGTGGTTGTGGATATTCCTAAACCCCATCCACCTAAGCAGGAACCTCCCCGTTGACCAGCCCCCTGAAGCATCGGCGCGATGCCAATTCTGCCTTTGACTTTTGAGCCCTCCTGATTGGCTAATCTCCAAACATAAGGCCAGTTGCGTAAGAAAATTGATTGACCATTCTGAAACATCAGGCGAGTCTCTTCTTCACCAAAGGTGACAACACCGCGTGGTGAGATTTTCTCGGTGATAGTGTCGCGAAGAAATTTAACGGCTTGTATCGCCTGAGGTTGGTCGAGTCCCACTTCCAGAGTGTCGGGGTTCGCCCAGAAACCACCAAAACCTTCGAGTACCTCAACAAACATTGCAGCTACTCCTTCATACTGCTTCCCCTGCCAGAGGTATCCCCAAAGGTTATCTTGCTTGCCCTGCAACTGTTGAGCTAGGGTTACCATGTCCTGAAATGTTTCAGGAGGTTTAACTCCAGCTTGTGCCAGTAAGTCTTTGCGGTAGTAAAGTACCCCAGCATCTGACGTTGTCGGAATTCGATAAAGTTTGTCTTGGTAGCGCCCACCCTCAATATTGTTCTCAACCATTTCTGAGCGTTGTTGGGGGGTTATGCGGTCGTCAAGAGGTCTTAGCCAACCCGCTGCGGCAAATTTGGGTACCCAGACAATATCCAGGTAGAGAATGTCGTAGGGTGAGTCTCCTAGCAGGAAGGCAGAGGTGAGGAGATTCTCTTGCAGGTTGGTATCAAATGGGCCTTCAACAACATTGAGCTGAATGTCTGAATTTTTGGCTTGAAATTCTTGAAGAAAAGGTCTCCAATTCGCCAGGTCTTGACCTTGCGACATCATTGTGATGACGACAGGTTGCTGGGTTAGAGCAGGTAGTACCCAGAATTGAACGATCAAAATCCAGACAATAAGGATTCCCGATAAACGGAAAATTCCTATTTTTTTGATTAGTCTTTTTAAATGTATTTTTAGCCCACTTAAGAGTTGAATTTTTCTCATTTTGGATAGGCAGAATTATACCAAAGAATATAGCTATTTTGCCATCTCCAATCTCTCTATTTAATAATTTGTTGCTCAATTCGTTGATAATATTAAAATAAATTAAACCTGTACCTGAATAAGTTAACACTAGTGCAATCCAAAACTGAATTGCTAACTTAAAAACATCTATCTATCGATAGAGATAATAGGAATAAGGCAATATATCCAGAGGATGAGGGGAAAAAGGAAACTCGTCTCAGATTAATCGTGTCCCCTTAGGCTTCCTAGTTTACAGCTCTGAGTTTAATATCAGTTTTTCCTCAATAGGTTTTGCAGCATTCAAATCTGAAAAGGGATAAACACAAGCCACTGCAATAGGCAATTCTGTCTTAAGACAGATCTTACCAACCCTCTCTCTTCAGAAGGACGGTTGAGTATGAAGAGGTTGATAAATTGCAGTTAATGAACTTTGGTGATAAATCTTTATGACAGACGTCGAAAATACAATCCTTAACGCTAAAGACAAACTTCCTAACGTTACGCCTACCCCACCGGGCCAGCAAATGCCTCAGTCGAGCGCTCAAGCTCTGAAACAGCGTTTGGAATGGGGTGAACCCGCTTTTACAATACTAGATGTCCGCGATCGCTCTGCCTTCAACGCGTCTCGAATCATGGGTGCGATGCCTATGTCTATGGAATTTTTGCCTCAGAGGGCACTAGAGACTCTGGAGCCGAGACGCGAGATTTATGTTTACGGAGACAGTGACGAACAAAGCGCACAAGCAGCAAGCAAACTGCGCGAAGCTGGGTTTAATTCTGTGTCAGAGTTAAAAGGTGGACTAGCAGCTTGGAAAGCGATCGGTGGTCCTACAGAAGGTAATGCTGAGCTAGGATATGACGCTAGCAGTGCTGAATACAATGTTAAAGCTCGCTTAGAAAAGCACGCAGAAGTGACGTCCAAAAAGGCATAACTCTGTAAAATTTACCTTCGAGGATTGCAGTGTTCTAAACAAGTTCACACCCTAGCATCCCAATAGAAGCGGAGCAATTTTCTCAAGATTGCCCCGCTTTCTTTTCTAAAAACCCTATTTTCAAATTAACAGGACTTACGCACTCGCCCCCCCATGCCCCCCAAATCTGGAGGGAGCTAAGTTCTATTCCCCCCAAGGTTGGGGGGTTAGGGGGGCTAATCAGACAATGAAAGCGTAAGTCCTGATTAAGCTACTTAGAAGCCAAAATTTCGGTTAGGGCTGGTTTTACCGTCGGATATTGATAGTTAAAGCCGGAGCTGATTGTTCGTTTGGGGAGGACTTGTTGACCTTCCAAAACTACTTTTGCTCCTTCTCCCAAAAGGGCTTCTAGGGCGAAGCTAGGAACTGGCAACCAAGAGGGGCGATGTAGAACTTCCCCAAGCGCCTGGCAAAGCTCTGACATGCGGACGGGGTTGGGTGCAGTGCCATTGAGGACACCCTCAATATCTGGTCTAGTAAGGGCTTCTAGAATCAAGTTGACAAGGTCATCTCGGTGAATCCAGGCAAACCACTGCTGACCACTCCCAATCGGCCCACCCGCAAAGAGTTGGAATGGGGGTATCATCTTGGCAAGTGCACCGCCATTCCCTAAGACAATTCCAAAGCGCACAATAACAAGTCGGACACCCACCTCTTTAACTTTCTGGGCTTCAGCTTCCCACGCTTGACAAACTTCGGCAAGAAAATCGTTACCGGGGGGACTAGTTTCATCAAAGGTAGCGGTTTCGCTAGTGCCGTAGTACCCGATCGCAGATGCATTGACTAACACCTTCGGTTTGGGGTTAGCTTGCGCGAGCGCTTCTGCAATTTTGCGCGTCCCTAACTTGCGGCTGTTGAGAATTTCCTCCTTGTGCTGAGGTGTCCAGCGACTTTCCGCAATCGGTTCTCCCGCCAGATTCACTACAGCATCACATCCTGCGATCGCTTTTTGCCAGTCCCCTGATTCAGTCGGGGTGTAGGAAACAATTTCCAAGTTTGGGAAGGTACGTTCCGCCGCCGCCCGATTTCGGGTTAAAATCAGCGCCTGATGCCCTTGCTCTTGAAGTCGCTGCACGAGGCGACTACCCACAAATCCAGTTGCTCCAGTAATGGCTACTTTCATTGGTTAGTTACTGTCACTCCCTGTAGATTTTCCCGTTTCGCTATAAGCTAGATCATTAGCTTCAGCGTAGCGATTCATAAAGCGCATGAAGCGTTCCCAGTGGTCTTCCTGCTCAATCTCAAACTTACACTCCACCCGTTGTAATTCATCACCTTCTGGCCCTGTGAACAAAAATTGTACGGAAGAAGGCTCAACGGTAATAACTCCTTCTTCATCAGTTAACAGCATGGAATTAGATGAGCGCTTGGTAAAGCTGTTAAATTTTTCTAATGCCTTTAAGGAATTAAATGTCATCAACACAGAACGGGCTCCAGTGTTCCGATTCCGCCGTAAGCTGACGTTACTTAGTTCTTCGTAAACGCCTTCAAAAAATTGAATTGAGGGAGTTTGAGCAGTCATGTTAAAGCTCGAATAAATATTAAAGCCAGTATAGTTCCTAGTTAATCGGTCTTGATGTTCAACAAGCAAGACATTGAAGCTTTTGTTAGACGAGAGACTGTTCAACATCCCACATCCTATTTTTAAGCAAGAGTGTACATCACGTCCGATCACAAAACATACTTCCGTCCCTGAATGACGATAGCGCCCTCGTGTGCTAACTCATGAACGAAATATGGTCTGACACTGGCTGCCAGAGTGCATGAGCACGTTCTGGGTTATCAATAGACCTCTTGCTCTCATTCGATTTTCGCCCCCAGCCCCCTAATGTTGGGAGGAGAATACATTCAAAGTCCCCCAGATTTGGGGGATTTAGGGGGCATTGCAGGATTTATGCAAGAGGTTTAATGATAACGCGCTCATTATTGCGAATATCTGGGCGTAGCTCAAATCCTTGATAAGTGGAAATGGGAGCCTCGGCATAGCCCATATTTTCGTTTAAAGCAATATACTCAGCGCATTCGGCAGGCGAAAGAAGCAATTGTGAAAATATTGTTTTTAACTAAAACTTTTTTGGACATTGCGTTACAGTCAAAGCGATTGCCCCAGAACATCTACCTCTAATCTAAGCTCGTCTAATCCGACTGTGTACCTATGAAAGAATTAGAACATGATAACGTGGGTGACCAGCAGGCTGACTTAACCTGGCAGTGCTGGATGGTGAATCCAAGAACTAAGGAAGAAGAACTAGTGACTCAGGGGCATTCTTCAGAAGACGAATGCAGAAGAGAAGCCGTAAGCATTTTTACAACAAAATTGAATATTCAGGCGTATCCCAGTAGTGCTGGATGGGAAGTTGTTTACCGCCAAGATAGTGCATTGAAGATTGCCCAATACTGGCGTGACTACTATCAGGAAGAAGCTAAGTTTTGGCATCAACGCTATGAGGACGTTTCGCACTCGCGCAGCCAAGACCCCCAGTTACTTACGGATATAAAGCGACAACAACAACTCTCTGTTGATCAGCCGAGACAACGACCACGTCGTAAGCGAGGAAAAATACGAGCCTTAAACGCTTTAGAGCGTCGGTACAAACGAGCCATTAATCTAGCTATAGGAGGAGGACAAATTTTTGCTGGTACGCTGCTTTGCGCGATCGCACTGGAAGTCATTGCTGTTGTCAAACAACCTGCCACAGACCCGTTGTATACGGCACAACATATTAGTGATATTCCACTCAGTATTCGGGACTTATTTGGTAGCAAGAAAGCTCCCGGTTCAATCGCTATTGGAGTTGCAGAAGGTAATCTGACCCTCAGCGGAAAACCGACTACCATCTACTCAGGACACATTGACCCAGGAAACTTTGCGACCAATAAAGGATTTTGCAGTTGGAACAAAGCTCGAGGTATAACCGTAGCTGAAGCAGACAGACGATGCCTTCAGGCGTTACAGACACAGTCCGTTGCTACGGAAAATCAGATGCTTGACTTGGGGATTACTCCAGAAGGTAATAAAGCTGCGATCGTTATGGGTACAGACTTGTGGAATCAATCCAACTCAGCAGGGCCAATGTTTCCTTTCAAATATAAGATTGCCAAGGACAAGGGAATGAGGGGACGGAAAGCTCATATCTGGGCTAGAGTGGAAGCGTTTCGCAATGAACAACAGCAACTGGATGCATCGGGATTATTTGGTATTTGTCGGCGAGAACCTTTCTATCAGCAGCAGCTTAAAGGGCTGAAAGTTGATTCAGAAGCATGGCGCTGGAACTGCATTATGCTAGACCAAAGGAGGCGAATTCTAGAAATAGAAAAAGTTTTAAAATCCGGTTCTTTTTGCTTAGGATAGAGGCTGAGAATGTCTTCTTTTATCGGTCACAGTTTAGCCGCATTGGGCATATTTTCTGTTGAAAAGCAACCTCTATCCACTCAGATAAAAAAATATTGGTTAGGATGGCTCATTCTTGTTGCCTCTGCCCCTGACATTGACCACGGTGTTCACTTTCTGCATTTAACGTACCAAGGCCATGACCTTAGGATTACCCACTCAATCAATCATCTTTGTAATTTAGCCAGTAAGTTGATAGTTTTGCTGGAATTCGACCATGCTTCAGTGTCATTCCGTTTTTCTCCACCAGTTGCCCATCCACCCACTCCATGCGATCGGGGGGATTTTGCAGAAATTCTTCTAACGAAAAGGCTTCTGTTTGATTGCGGCTAACTGGAGAGGCTACCATTTTTTTGTGCCTTTTTGTAACTCTTCCTTACTATGATGCCAATATTATGAGGTCAAGCGCGATCGCACCTCTCAAAAAAAAGCCCCCTTTTTCAAGGGGGGTTGGGGGGCTCTAATCTAACTTCCCTACCGATAATCCGGAGTCTGAATAGCCCTTAAACGCGCCGCATCTCGCATCCCATATTCAGGACGACAGAATCGATCCAGTTGCGCCTCAAAAAACGCCCGGTTCGCTTGCAAATGCTTCGGATTTGGGTCATCTAATGGATACAGAAGTGCCGTCCGCAACGCTTGAAACACCGCAGAAGTGACGCAATACATGGAGCGCTGGAAGGTCACTGCAATTTGGTTAAGGATATCATCTTCGCTCCGGCAGCGCTGTTCGTAAAATTCCTGAAGATAGGGGGGAAGAAAATGGAGCATATCCTGCATCAGCAGTGTTGGTGGAATGCCTGCCGTTCCTACTGGGAATTTATCGGCATAGAGAACTCCATAGTGGAAGTCTTTCTGATCCGCAGGGACTTGCCCAGCTTGAGCATTGTAGGATTTTGTCCCCCTAAACGGGGCCGTACGATAGAAAACTGCTTCAACATAGGGAAGTGCCGCTTCGTACAGCCATGTGAAACCTTTAGATTTCGGGATAATTTCGTAACATTCACCCCGGATGTAAGCGTGGTGGTAAATGGGACGGCCTGCGATCGCAAATATCCCATTTACAATAAAGTTCATCGCCTCTGGAACGGTTGTGATTTTCCCCTCATCATACAGGTCAGAGATTTCAAAGAACACCGGAGCCATCACTTCCCAGAATAATCCCAAATTGCTGTAATAAGAAGCTTGGCGGCACTGTTCCAAGAATAAGTCTGGGAACATCTTATGCAGTCCCAGCATCAAGGGATTACCTTTAAAGTAAGCTTTAATTGCCCTATCTGCATTCGCTTTATATTCGTCGCTATCCAGGTAAGGGTCAAATTGGTTAACTGGCGCGTACATATTACGATGCCAAAGCATCGCTCGCATACAAGCTTCCGCGAACTCCATGTTAACCCGGTCATGCCACAAGTGGTGCAACAACCGGGGCATTTTGCCAGCTTCTCCCTTCTCTATAAACTCTAAAAGTTCAGGATGTACCGTGGCAGGGCCGCGCCAAATCCGCAAATCTGCATCATCACCAGCATAATGATTATGCAGTTCTAAATACTCTTTGGGCAGGAAGTATTTAAAGAAGGGTAAGGGGTCTAAAAAGACACGTTCGCCAATATAAAGCAGGTCACGCCAGTAGAAATCCATTGGCACAGCGTAAGCCTTCCAGATGCCGATAATTTGCATCAAATTTTCTGGCGTATCGGGTATCATTGCACCGCCTGCTTCTAGGCGATGAATGACTTCGGCAAATTCGTGTTTAGAGGGAGGTAATTTAGGTGAATTGGGTTGATTAACGGTTGGTTTATCTAGGGTTGTTGTCATGGTCTTATTGCTCTGGATTAAACAAGTGACTTTGTAGACATCAATGGATTGAATACTTTACTTACTGGCTAGAAATGTAGTTTGCAACATTGAACTACGCTTCATTACCTCTAAAACTCCTTGACCCAGTATTCCTCCATTTTTCAGTTGCTCCAGCCAGTAATAGTAGATTTTTTTGAGAGCTAATCTCCGAGAGTTATAGAAAGGTTTACCATTGATTATTCTCTCTTCTGCCTGCTGAAGCCGTTTTTTGTAATCACTGGTGTATATATTCGGTTCTGAGCTAATCTTAGAAAATCCTGCCAGCTTCAGCATATTTATATATTCATGGTAGCGATAAATATGCTCATTTCCCCCGTAGTGTCCCATTTCTTTAGGATGCGTCTCTAGACGGTTGTAGAACCATTTCTTTGTTCTAAAAAACTGTAAGATTGGCTCATTAACCAAAATTAATTTACCTGCGTCTTTTAAAGAATTATAACAGTGATTTAGTGCTAATAAAGGGTTATCACAATGGTGAAAACTTGAGTTAAAGATAATTAAATCAAATGAGTCACCAATCTTGTCAATACACTCAGCACTGCAATTATATAAGTTTAAAGATAAGTTATAAAGATTGGCAAAAGATGCTATAACCTTACATAAATCTGGCGAAGGCTCTACAACCGATACAGAATATCCTTTGAGGGCCAGATAAATTGAACTTTCTCCTCGTCCAACGCCTACGTCCAAAACTTTGCAGGGATGACTCAAGTTATCAATTTGCCTTTGAAATTCCAATCCTTCTACACGAGCTAGATACTCTTGAAAATAAGACTCGGCTGTAGGGTATTGGGACAAACAATCTGTTGCCGATAAGGAGAAAGAATTATACCCTTTTTGAAAAACTGCAAGCTCTCTTTCTAAGGCTTCACTTTTTTCATAATCGATGTAAATAATCTCCGTTGGCATAAATTTTCAACCTCAACGCTGGGGGAATTGGGTTTAGCATACCCGATTAGTAGAGTGGGCGATGCCCACCCTACTGTTTATTGGTTGTCGGCTGAAGGTAAATCTTGAAATGCGACTTGCTGATTGCTATTGCTGGGAACGGCGGCGATGATTGCCGTAGTTGTTGCCTCTGTCCAGCGCACTAACCAACTAGGCTGTACTCCTAGAAAGAGGATGAGGGCGGCTAAAACCAGAGCAGGTGCTTTTTCTGCCCACCGAACTCTAGGATAATAAGCGACCTTGTTGTCGAGCTTGCCGAAACAGGTGCGGTTGAGCAGAATCACAAAGTAAACGGCGGTTAAGCCAGAGGCAAAGATACACAACAGGGTTTGCCAGGGGAAAACGGGGTAAGTGCCTTGAAATACCAGGAATTCAGCGATAAAGCCCGCCATACCGGGAATTCCAGCACTAGCCATCCCGCTTAAAATTAGCAGGGCGCTGGTTGTGGGTAACCCTCGCAACGGGTTCATCAAGCCATTGAGGACATCTAAATCACGAGTACCTACCTTGGTTTCAATGACGCCTACTAGATAAAACAGAATGGCTAAAATTAAACCGTGACTCACCATCTGGGAAATAGCGCCCAAAATGCTCAAGGGAGTAAGCGCAGCAGCGGCGACGACAATATAACCCATGTGACCGATGGAGCTGTAGGCTACCATACGCTTAATGTCTTTTTGCGCGATCGCACTCAATGCCCCATACAATACACTGACCACCCCAATAATCGAGAGTCCTGGAGCTACAAGCACCCAAGTGTCGGGAAACATCTGCAAGCCAAACCGTACTAAGCCATAAGTCCCTAACTTGGAAACCATGCCACCCAAGAGAATTGCCACGACGGGAGACGCTTCTACATAAGCATCGGGCATCCAAGTATGTAAGGGAACCAGAGGGATTTTAATCCCAAATCCCACTAACAGCACGGTGAGCAGAATGAGCTGAGTAGTTTGCGATAAACCTCGGGTGCTGATGCTCTCGTAGTCGAAGCTGGTAGAGTGCGACAGCCAAGTCATCCCCAAAAATGCAGCTAAAACCAAAATTCCCGATACTGCCGTGTAGATGAGAAACTTCATCGCCGCATATTCGCGCTTGGCACCTCCCCAAATCGCAATTAATAAGTAAAGGGGAATTAAAATCAGCTCATAAAACAGGATGAACAGCAGCAAATTTTGAGCGAGAAAAGCTCCGGCAACACCAGCATTGACGAGTAAGATGAGAGCGTATTTGAGGCGAGTGCGCTCGATTTCAATTCTGCTGCTAAAGATGACGATTAACGTTAGCAGGCTACTTAAAGCCAGCAACGGAAAGGACAATCCGTCAACACCTAGGTTATACGTTAAACCGAGTTGAGGAATCCAGGGTAGCGATTCTTGAAACTGGAATCCTGATTGGGTGAGGTCAAACTCTATCCCTAGCCAAATTGTGACCAGTAAGATGGCACAAGCAATCGCTATAGCCATTGAACGTATCTTCGTCGGTGCTAATTTTACGGGTAAAAACCCGACTAGTGCAGCACCTAATACGGGTAACCAGATTAAGGTACTCAGCATAGATAAAGAGAAGTGTTGAAGGGGTTAAGAAGTTTCAAGGTTGAAAAGTTGAAAATTGAAGGGTTAAATGTCCAGCTTGTAACAGTTAACCGTACAATTTTCAAAAAACAGGACTAACTGACCAGGCTGACTTCCCCAGTGTCCAAATCGTAATAACCTCCTACAACTTTTAGTTTTCCTTGTTCAATTAACTGAGAGATGACTGAAGAGGATTTCAATTTCTCAATTTGCAACAAGACATTGGCTTTACAGGTATTTGCTAGCTGATCACCCGCCTGCCCTTTCGCTCTTTCTACAGCTGGTTTAATCGCATCCAGCAAAGTGGCAATTTTACCAGGAACTTGAGCGCCTTTAATCGTGGCATCTACCGCCCCACAACGCTCGTGACCCATTACTAATATCACTTTCGTCCCTAACACTAAGCTGCCGAATTCCAGGCTACCAATCTCCTCGGGAGTTGCAATATTACCCGCTACGCGGCATACAAACATATCTCCGAATCCTTGGTCAAAAATTATTTCCGAAGGAACGCGTGAATCCGCACAGCTCAGAATAGACGCAAATGGCTTCTGAGATTTTGCAACTTCTGTCAGACGTGTCCTGTTTTGATTGGGGTTTTCGCGTTTTCCCTTAATAAAGCGTTGATTCCCCTCCATTAATCTTCGCAGTGCTTGGTCAGGGGTCATGTCATTTTGGGCAACTGCTCTGTCGGGAACAGCTAATTGAGAACCTAGCCCTACTGTCAGTAAACCTGTTCCTACCGCTCCTGCACCGAACTTGAGCAGATGTCGTCTTGAAACATGAACACTCTGATTTTTGGCTTTCATCTAATTTATTCTTCCTTCCACAATTAGAAATTTTACGTAGGATTGAGAGGGGCAAAGTTTAGCTGGTTCAGGTATTGCTCTGTCGTTGAATGTATTTTTCAGACAACTCACCCTTGAGGCTCGATCAAACCCTCACGCTCAATCACTCAAAGTTTTTCAGCCACCAATGACGACTGAAAGACGAGCTAATAAAGGCCAACTTAGGAGCAGTCCCAGAACCGCTACTCCAAAGAGAATTGTCAGCGCATAAAACTGGGTCTGACCTGAAACGTTGTACTTTAAACTTTGCCCGCTGAAAACTGTGAAGAAGCCCACTAAATTGACGACACCATCCACGATGTAGCGGTCAGTCCAGGAAATCATTTTGGAGATTAAGTCAACCACAGACACAATGGTGATGCGGTAGAGCTTTTGAGTGTAAAAATCGTAGGCAAAGAAATCTTGTAGAGCCTGAGAACCAAAACGCACGGGTTTGGCCCATTTTTCATTGAGATAAATGAATGACCCAAGTCCACACCCCACAGCACTGGATAAAACGAGCAAGCCTGTAACCGTTGTATTCAGCGCTGTCCATTCGGGCAGCAGTTGCCATTGCACAAGGAGTAGGGGAACATGCAGCGTGAAGCCCATTAAAATCAGCATGGGAAGAATCATAGGCCAGTGAACTTCTGGCGAACGCTGAGCCATGGGCTTGGGTGACCCACCAAAAACTAGGCCGAATACGCGGGTTAAGCTAAAGGTAGCTAGACCATTCACTACCAGCAACAAGCCAAACAGCCAGGGTTGAGTATTAGACAGATGGTCGCCTAATTGCACTAAAGCCCAGAAGCCACCGAGGGGAGGTATCGCTACCAATCCTGCGGCACCAACGATGTAAGAGAAGGCTGAGGCGGGTCGTTTTGACCATAGACCACCTAATTGGGTAACATCTTGGGTGATGCTGTTCCAAACAATCCCCCCAACACTCATCACCAACAGAGCCATTGCCACCGCATACGTCAACATCAGCAACAGTGCGGTTTCAGCTTGTCCAGTCCCTACAGCGATAAACACTAAACCCATGTAGGCGCTGACGAGATAAGAAAGGGTGCGTTTGATGTCAATTTGTGCGATCGCCACCATCGTACCGCCCAAGGCCGTCGCAGCACCAATAAATAATGTAGTGGACACGGCAAAGGGAGACAGCGCAATCACGGGTTGCAGTTTAATCAGTACCCAAGCACCCGTAGAAACCACTACAGAATTCCGTAAAATCGTGCTGGGAACTGGGCCTTCCATCGCTTCATCCAGCCACAAATGCAGGGGAAATTGAGCGCATTTGCCCATTGGCCCTGCAATTAAGGCTAAGCCTAACAACGCTGCAACTTTGGGATCTATATTAGCCGTACTTGCCCACTCAGCGAGTCCTGAAAAATTCCAGGTTCCGGATAGGGGATAGATAGCAATTACTCCCATCAAGAGAAATAGATCACCCACCCGTTTGGTTAAGAAGGCATCTCTAGCACCAGTGACCACCAAGGATTGGTTAAACCAAAACCCTACTAATAAGTAAGTTCCTAGGGTGAGGATTTCCAGAATAATGTAGCTGAAAAACAACGAATTGGAGAGGGCAAGGCCACACATCCCTGCTTCAAAAAATGCCAACAGGGAATAGAATCGCGCCCAACCCCAATCCATCTCCATGTAGCCAATCGCATAAACCTGAGCTAGTAGATTAATGCCAGTCACAACCAAGGTTGCGCCAATGGTAACGGATGACAGTTCGACCGGGATGGTTAAATTTAGATCAAAAACTTGGAGCCAGGGAATGAATAATTCTTTTGCCGGTTGATTCCAAGTGGCCGCTAGAGCCAATAAACCATGCAAAAAAGCGACGAAGGTCATCACTGCATTAATATAACCTGCTGGTCTTGGCCCTGTGCGTCGGATAATCCCAGGAAACCAAGGTATCCCTAAAATCGCTCCAATAAACGGATAGCAAGGTATCAACCAAGCCGTTTGCAAAAAGAACTGAGCCATCGGCATTACCTGTTTTTAGTTAAGAAAACCTCAAGCTTTTGACAGCAATACTCAGCCTGTCGAGACGTTGACAGACCTTATTTAATGCACTGAGTTAAGTATTTATTAAGCTTTCAATTTAGTGTAAGGGTTAGTTGACCAAAAAAGAAGGAGCCAACCCAATAATTCAACAATGGTGACTGTAAGTTATACTTATATATGTAGCCACTAATCATAACTATTGATTTTATCTATAGAAGTTTGGCAAGAGCGGTCACGCCTACTCATACCCGATGCCCGATGCCCGATGCCCGATGCCCAGTCCTCACACTGATGTTTAATTTTAGCAACCTAGTTATGATGAGGTTGGCTAATGGGAAGAGAGATAAAAAACGCGGCCCCTTGACCAGGTGCTGAAATACACTCCAATCGTCCCTTGTGTTTTTCGACGACAATCTGATAGCTAATAGACATTCCTAAACCTGTACCTTGACCCACAGGTTTCGTTGTAAAGAATGGATCGAAAATTCTTCGCTGTACCTCCGGTGTCATCCCTACCCCGTTGTCACTTATCAGGATAATCACTTGGCTACAGTCTGCTAAAACCTCTGTACAAACCCAGATGATACTGGAATGGTTTTTTATCTCTTCAGATGAGCGCTCTTTGTTACCCTCCTCAATAGCATCAATGGCATTATTCAGGATGTTCATGAACACCTGATTGAGCTGTCCTGGGTAGCACTGCACTCTAGGCAATTTTCCGTAGTCTTGAATCACTTGGATATCTAGAGCTTCTCGTTTTTTCGCTTTCAGGCGGTGAGCGAGAATTCTTAGGGTATTATCCAGACCCTCGTGAATGTCTACCCGTTTCATTTCTGCTTCATCCAACCGGGAAAAGTTACGCAAACTCAGAACAATGTGCGAGATGCGATCGGCTCCCATTTTCATCGATGCGAGGATTTTGGGTAAGTCTTCCTTAATAAAATCGAGGTCAATCTCTGTGGCTAGCGCTCGTATTGCATCTGCTGGCTGGGGATAGGAAGCCTGATACAGTTGAATTAGATTGAGTAAGTCTTTGACATATTCATTGATATGAATTAGATTGCCATAAATGAAACTGACGGGGTTGTTGATCTCATGAGCTAGACCTGCCACCAGCTGCCCTAAGGAAGACATTTTTTCGCTTTGAACGAGTTGGGCTTGGGTTTGTTGGAGTTCTCGCACCGTTTGTTCCAACTGGGTGGTTTGCTCTTGTGCCGTGGACGTAGCGATACGACTCTGATGCAGAAGTTGGGCTTGGTCAATTGCGATCGCGATTTGGTCAGCAACCGCTTGCAGCAGTTCCACTTCTTCCTCACGCCAAGGTCTAGGTCCACTAGAGTGACCACAGCTGACTACACCAATTTCGCCCGATGTCGTATGGATTGGCAGTGCTAACAACGCTGTGTAGCCAATTGTGAAGAAGAACTTGCGTTCGACTGGATCGGTTAAAATCCTGGCACTATCTACACGAGTAATTTCCTTGTTAAATGCCCTTTTGGTCAAGGGCCCAAAGGTTGTAACTGGAACGCAGTAGTTGATCAAACTGGGAAAGGTGCAAGTTTTGGCTTCCTGAACTACCTCCCAAACGGGTGGCTCTGCGTTCGGTCGATACCATAGGAAGAAGCAACGATCAATTTGCAACAGATTGCGGATGGCATGAACAGCCGTTTCCAAAATGGTATTAATGTCAAGGGAGCGACGAATCTGATTGGCAAGTTGGTTAAGCAGTGCCTCTTTCTGAGCCAGTGATCGAAATCTCGCTTCAGATTGCCGTAACTCTTCTTCTGTCCGCTTGCGCTCCGTGATGTCGTGAGTTACCCCTAACAAAGACCGAATTGTCCCGTCTCGTGCCCATTCAGGCACAATCCGAGATTGAAACGATTTAATTCCATTAGCTGAAAGGAAGTCAAATTCAATACTGTGTTCAACTCCGGTTGCCAATACGTCCATGAGAGCCTCGTGCCAATTCGCTACTAACTCCTGTGGCATTCCCAACTCTTGATTGGTTTTGCCGATAAATGTTTGTTTCGGTATCCCTGTGATGCGTTCAACCGAGGGATTGACGTATACATGGCGCAATTGTGGGTCAAATCGCACAATCAAGTCAGGTGAATTTTCCGCTAACGCTCTGAATTCTTCCTCCCGGCGGTATAACAGTTCTTCAGCTCGTTTGCGATCGCTAATTTCCTGCTGAAGTCGTTCTAAGGTATGGGAGAGTTCAGCCGTACGCTGTAGGACTAATTCTTCTAAGTGTTCTTGATGTTGAGCTTGAGCAAGGGCAATGCCAACTTGATCAGCGAGTTGCTTGAGCAGTTCGCTTTCAAAACTTGACCACCAACGGGGTCTAGTACACTGATGAGCAACCAGTAACCCCCAAAGTTTTTCTTTCAGAAGAATGGGCACCACTAGTTTGGCCTTGACTCCAAACTGTTGGAGAAATTTAACCAAGCAAGGGGCAATCTCGGCTTTCTCGATGTCCTCAATCGCCCGAATTCGCCCGTCGGCATATAGTTGGTGATACTCTTGAGGTAAGACTTCCGGCTCAAAGGTCTGTCCAAGAACCGCAGGCCAGCCAGGAAGAACTGCCTCAGTTACTCCGCTACCACTTCCGTCCGGCCAAAAACGATAGATTAACACTCGGTCTGCCTGAAGCAGATTTCGCACCTCGGTAACGGTGGTTTGGAGTATTTCTTCCAGCTGTAACGACTGGCGAATTTTGAGCGTAATTTTAGCTACCAGTTGTGTTCGCTGGTTGTGCTGGTTTAACGCTTGCGCCCACAATTGGTGTTCCGTAATATCTATACCGGTACTGACTATATACTCAACTTTATCCTCACGGTTGAGGATGACACTGTTTGACCAAGCAATCCGACGACGGCAACCGTTTTTCGCTACCCAGTTGCTTTCATAGTTGTACTCGGTAGAATGACCAGCTTGAAGATTATAACAAACACTTTTGAAGCGCTCGGCTTCTTCCGGAATCAAGAATAGATCCCAGACAGGTTTACCCCTGACTTGATGAAACGAGTAACCCGTTGTTTGTTCGCAAGCTTGATTAAAAGAAACGATTCGACCTTGCAGATCATGAGTCACCATTAAGGGAGTGACTGTATTAAGGTCGCTGGAGATAGATTCTAGCTTTTTTTCAATTTCCACTCGGTCTTAGTCGGGAAATTTAGTGTTCTATTACCCAAGTTCTGGAGAACTAAAGCAAAATTACTGATACTAAACAATATTAATGAATCAGATTCAAATTATAAATAATTTTTAAAATTCTTAAAAAAGTGGTTTACAATATCTTTATAATGAAAATAATCCTTAGTTTTATTATCTAAGATAGGGGTAACTATTATACTGTAATGATTCCAGTATTATTAATTTTCTTTTTTGGCAAAACTTGAGTTCATGAAAGCTTCATCTACAAATTAGGGAATTAATGATAGGGTCAATCGCATTCATCAGGATAAATATCTATCCTTATTTATGCTTTATGTAGCGCATCAGACGGGGGTAACATGCAATTTGAATGCATCGATTGCTGACTCCCAGCTTTCAACTAAAGATATGATGATTTGTAACGTTGTTTTATCTTGTTCAGGCATCTATGCCCGCAGCCGTTTCTCTCCAGAACGTTTACAAAACCTACAATCAAGCCCCAGTCGTTAATAATCTGTCCTTCACCATTGAATCCGGAGAGATGTTTGGTCTACTCGGTCCCAACGGTGCTGGAAAATCTACCACCATCCGGATGCTAACCACCTTGACTCGACCAAGCTCAGGTCAGATTGAGATTGCAGGTTACGATGTTGTGCGGCATCCCTTACAGGTCAAGCAAACGATTGGCGTTGTGTTACAGCAAATTAGTGTAGATGCTGACCTTACCGTCTGGGAAAATATGGAACTGCATGGACGGTTGCATCACATTCCCAATTCTAGGCGTCAGTCACTGATTAAGCAGTGGTTGGAGTATGTAGAACTGGCAGACAGGCGTGATGCGATCGTTAAAACCCTTTCCGGTGGAATGAAGCGCCGCCTACAAATTGCCAGGGCTCTGTTACATGAACCTAAGGTTCTGTTTTTGGATGAACCAACCGTAGGGCTTGACCCCCAAACTCGTCGCCGTCTTTGGGAAATTATTCGGGATTTGAATAAGCAGGGCATGACCATGCTGCTAACCACCCACTATATGGATGAGGTGGAGTTTTTGTGTGACCGTATAGGCATCATGGATGCAGGTCAACTCATTGAACTGGGCACCCTCCAACAGCTAAAGGCACGACACGGCGAAGGCTTGGTGATGAAACAAGTGGAAGACCGCTTCGAGTACAAATTCTTCCCCACCCTCGTTGAGGCGAATGCCTACCTCGATGCCTTACCTGATAAAACGGGGATTATGGTGCGTCCCTCCAACCTAGAGGACATTTTCGTGGAACTCACCGGACGCCAACTAGATTGAGCCAGTAGGGGGTGACTAGACATTAGACCTCTTACAAAAGCCGATTTTCGCCCCCCACTCCCCCCTGCCCCTAATCCCCAGAGGGGACCCCATGCCCCCCCAAATGGGGGGGGAGAATGACATTCAAAGTCCCCCAGAATTGGGGGATTTAGGGAGCATTCCAGAATTTATGCAACAGGTCTATTGTTGGTTAGCGAATAAAGCATTAATACGCTATCTCTTTTTGTAAGCTACACACTCCCCTCACTCCATGCCCTATACCCTATGCCCCATGCCCATTTCCATTTGTAGCTGGTATGAGAGGGAATTGGTATAAGTAGTACAATACGTGGGCATTGCCCACTGTACTGGTAACTCCTACTCCAAAAATCCAAAATCCAAAATCCAAAATCCAAAATCCAAAATCTCAATTCTAAAAGCCTTGATGCCTCGTTTAGCTACCCAGATAGAAGCGATACTCTACTTGAAGGGAAAACCCCTCTCACTTGCTGAAATTGCTGAACTCGCAGGATGCGATCGCGACACCGCCACAGATGCCCTCATTGAACTGATGGCAGATTATGCTCACCGAGACAGCGCCCTGGAAGTCGTCGAAACTCTTGCTGGTTATAGCTTACAGCTACGATTATCGTTTCAAGATTTAATGCAAAACTTAGTTCCTGCTGAATTAGGTGTCGGTGCGTTGAGAACTCTCGCCGCGATCGCACTGAAAAATCCCATTGCTCAATCCGATCTGATCGAACTGCGGGGTAGTGGCGCCTATCAACATATTCAGGAACTGGTCAATCTCGGCTTCGTCCAAAAACGCCGACAAACCGATGGGCGTTCCTACTGGTTGCATGTCACCGACAAGTTTCATCAACACTTTGAACTGAATCAACTCCTCCCCCCTTTGCAGGAACAATCCCAATCTTGATACAAACTTTACTGATTCTTCATAAACGGTTTTTTTCAAAATTTCTTCCTAAAGAACTAAGCCATCACCCTAAAATCAGAGGTCGGCTGACGGCACAATCGTTTAGAGTAGAAACTAAGTAAGTCAAACCTAAGATTCCTAATGGTATTTAACCCTGACTTTCTCAGTTCCCAACCGGACGATGAGCAACCTAACCCTTTGCTGAACTATCTTCAGCATCAATCTCCTGACGTTTTGTCGCGAGTGGCCAAATCCGCGAGTCCTGAGATTCAACAGATCATCTCTCAAAACGTTCAGGGACTGGTCGGGATGCTTCCTTCAGAAAGTTTCAACGTGCAGATTACCACTGATCGGGAGAACTTAGCAGGATTGTTGGCTTCAGCAATGATGACTGGCTACTTCTTGCGTCAGATGGAACAACGCATGGAACTTGAGGCTGCCCTCATCGACTCGATGCCTTTACGCCGAGAACCGCGTTCCGGTGAAAAATCGGATAACTCTGCCAACCGACCTGAGCCGTAAACACCGTGTTGTTTGAGACCCCCAAAATCCCCCGTCATAATTTAAGCCGATGACGGGGGATGATTGCTGTTGAATTGGGTTAATTGGGTCAGCTTTGTGGTATTGTTGTCCCTACACTTGTGTATAGCTATGGCTGGGAGCAATAGATAGGTTAACCTGTATCGGAAGAACGACAGGATTAGCCACCAGCCGCAAAGGTAACCATGAGGACTACCGAAAGCAAAAGACCAGGGCTCAATAGCAGGAATAACATTAACAACTCATGTGAGTTCATAATCTTAACTCTCCGACGTCTCTTTTTCTAGGTTACTTGTCTACGCTAAGATACTACACCTGCAACGGCTGAAAGTATGAATAATTTGTTGCAAATTGCTACTTGGTCTATCCTAATTTACGGTTTAGTGGTACTCCTTGGCGGCATCATGGGCTACGTCAAAGCCAAAAGCCAAGTGTCGCTGTTGAGCGGTGTAGGAAGTGGCATTGCATTACTCATTGCCTGGTTTATTGCTGGCAACAATCCCTGGTTAGGACTAGGACTAGCAACATTGCTAGGGTTTGTACTCTTCGTCGTCTTCATCGTTCGCTTTTTGCGTACCGGTTCTTTCATGCCAGCCGGGTTAATGATGGTATTTTCTCTCGCTGCTGTGGCTGTATTCGTAATAGGCTTGCTCTCCGGTGGGCTTACCGCGGCCTGATTGTTAACAGTAATACGTTCTAAGCTGTTAAGTATTTAATTGACTGGTTTACTCGGGCGGGGAGATGCGGATAGGAATGGAGGATTTTTCTTAAAAACCGAAAGAATGCAATTTAAATACGCATTACCTTAACAGATGAGTGAGGTAAGTCAGTAGAGATAAATAAACATAAGTATTTCTTTTCCATGCCCCATGCCCAGTCCTTACGTGTTTAGTCCACCACTTTAATCCATCCTCGGCTTAAGCCCTGATAAACCTGTTCAACTAGATTTTTTTCTTCGGTTGAAAGGCATTTTTTAGAGAGGAGAGCCGACATAAAGAGGCGTTGGTCAATGCGAGTGATTTTCCGAATAGAAATGATGCGAGTAGCCACTTGCTGGACGGGGAATTTGGGGAAGCAGACTTGAGTGTGTCGCATAATCTATTATTCTTGTGCGCAAATTCTGTAATTCTACTATCAGCGAAAATACCGAACTACTCAGTGATCGAGTAGTTTAGCGAGTCGTGATGCCACCCTGAAAAGAAATGTGACTGAGCTTCTCTTGTAAAGTGATAGAAATCACTCAGAGAAATGAAATAATTTTAAATTTTAACAGTAATGCCGCGACTGTGCAGGATGAATGCCCTGTCTGCGGAAGAATACTGTTAATTTAATCATCAAACCGGATGCTCACTACTTGATCTGTGCTTTCCAATACTTGGATGCCTGGATTTGGCTAAATTTGAGCAACTGGGGAGAGCCAAGTTCTAGAGACGCATTGGAAACCAAGGGTTTAATCTCCAAAGCGGCAATGATTTGGCGACCTAAAGCTCGTGCTAAAAGAGGGGGTACGGCGTTGCCCACCTCTCGAAAGCCATGCCATTTGGTGACGTGAAAGCGGAACCAGTCCGGAAACGAGTGCAGCCGTGCTGCCTCCCGTACTGAAATGACTCGTGGGTAGTTAGGATGAATGGGACGAGGGGAAGTATAAGCGCCTCGATCTGCACCCGTACCTGCTCTTAACGTGTGGCAAGGTTTATTCCAGTTCAATCGTCGTAAGCGACTGATAGGCTCTAACAACCCTGGTGCTGTCTGCTTAAAACGCTCGATCGATGTTTCAGTATGCTGAGTTTGCATTGAACAGGTCAACATCTGGGGATTCCACCAGCGAGAATAAGCAAAATTACGGGGATCGGGGGTTAAGTCCCGCAGTCTGTTGACATAGAGCGTGGCTTGGGTATGCATTTGGTAAAGTTGCTCAGGAGTCAGTTGAATACAGTCTGTATGCTGGAGTTCATCAAAATCATCAAGGTTGGGTAAATCTGCGATCGCATCCCTGACGGTTACGTATTGAGAGGGCGAAGGCAATTCAGGTTCAGGATAAGTTAGCGGGTTGGTTCCAATCTGAGTCCCCAGTACAAACAAACGCCGTCGCTGCTGGGGTACACCAAAATTTGCCGCATTCAATACTTGAATGGGTTCAGTTATCTCGTACCCGGCGGCTTTAAACTCATCCATCAATTGCTGGAGAAGATCGGAGTATTTTGGCCCACATAAGCCCGGTACATTTTCCATCACAAAGTAACGGGGTTGGAGTTCTTTCACCAAGCGGCAAAACTCAAACACAAGGCTATTGCGCACGTCATCCAGCTGACGCTTGCCCATAGTCGAGAATCCTTGACAGGGCGGCCCACCAAACACTAAATCAATAGGAATCGTCGAGACGCCATGTAAGCCGTCTCCACAATGTTGTCCGTTTTCAGCAGCCCACACCTCCACAGCCTTGTGAATATTCTCACCTGACAATGTAGCAATGTCGGTACATAAAACCTTGGTGTGAGGAAAGTTGAAGGCATACACCGCTGCATGAATCGGGTCGTGTTCGACGGCTACCGCCACATCAAACCCCGCTTTCTCAATCCCTAAGGAAAATCCACCGGCACCCGCAAATAAATCAATTGCCAGGGGTCGGCGTAAGGAATTGATTAAGCCATATCCATCAGGGACTGGATTATCTCTGAAGGAAGATTTGTCTATCGCCCGTCTCCTTAATATCTAGGGATATTCTGACTTGGGAGTGTCCTTTACGTGTATCCCTTGACAAACGAGCAGAAGTACTTTTTCTCATCCCTTGACAGCAATGTAGTACGAATGTAGTATTAAAGTATGGAATTCAGCAAAGAGCTGGAAACTGTTTCCCGAAAGGCTCCTAGCAAGCCTTGAAGATTAAACAGACTTCATTAGCTCTCCTACGCTGAACCCTGCCGATCGCGTGGAGACACAAGAAGCAATGCCTCGTGCGCCAATTCTCACCTGGTATTTTCCCTGGGTGGTCGTGATTTAAAAAGACCTTTTTCTTTTAGTTCACGAGCGAAAGCATAGTCAGCTAATTTCAGTTTTCTATTCCGCGCCCTGACAGAAAAAGCTTACATACTAGCTCATTGGTAGAGCACTTGATTTAGGTTCAAGCTGTAGCAGGTTCAAATCCTGCGTATGAATACACAGCTTTTTCAACTTGCGCGGAGTACTCATTAATTAGTCTTTATAAATTACTGAAAGGCAGATATAGGTTGCATGATTTCCAGAAAAAATGTCTAACGCAACCGCAGGCCGTGATTTATAGCGGTTCTCACCTTGGTGAGGTACAAACATCTAGGTTTTTGTTCATGGTTCATAGTTCATAGTTCATGGCAATAAACGCGCCTGGAACCTCACACTGAGCTTCAAGGTGTACCTCATGTAGTTGAGAGCCGCTATATTAATTATTTGGGTTAGAGGAGCTAGAGGAGGGAGCCATGTCTGTTAATACTGTAGAAATTCTTGAACAGCTTAAATTTTTAACTCTGCTCGAAGCATCTGAGCTAGTTAAACAAATCGAAGAAAGTTTCGGGGTTGATGCTTCAAATACCCAAAGATTTTATCAGCCTAACTCTATCAATACAACATGCATTGACTACGATTTTCAATGGGAGAATGACCCGGTCTATACAGTTGTCTTAGAGAAAGTTCCAGCTGATAAGAAGATTGCCATTCTTAAGGTGGTACGCACAGTGACAGGTTTGGGTCTAAAGGAAGCAAAGGACTTTGTTGAGTCAGCCCCGAAAGCGGTGGAGGAAAAGTTCGCGCTCAGCGCTGCTAAAGATATCAAACAACAGCTGGAATCAGTAGGCGCGACAGTTTCTCTGAAGTAAGTTATGATGGCAGTTGTCCGCGCCCCAACCGAAAAAGCTTACATACCCTTTGAAGGTAAAATAACAGCTTTTTCGACTTGCGCGGCACCTTAATCTCTCGCGCCAAAGAGTGCGACAGCTGCCTCCAATTAATTTTGGATTTGGGATTTTGGATTGGAGTATCGCCAATTCAATTCTGAAGTTTCAACTCCTGATGAAAGTGATTTGATTGAGGAGGTAGTTGTAATGAATACTGCCGAGCACGACTTGCGTTTAGAACTGCTCAACAGTCTGCTCACCACGCCACACCGCGAGCTGGGTAAAGTAGCAGAACTGCACAAAATGATGGTGGAACTCGACCCTATCTTCTACGGACACCTAGCGGTATGGTATCAGCACAATGGCGATGTCCGCGACCACAAAGAAGTTTTTGTCGGTAATTTGCTCACTAGCGGCTTAACCGAACATCGAGGTGCAGGGTTTGTGATGCTACAAGAGCTTCCGCCTTACCAGGTGGCGCGGATTGTAGATTTCATGAAGCAACATCAGCAGAAGTTGCCGCGTTCTGCACGTACTGCGGTACGGCGTTACTTGCAGGTACGGGAGAAGAATGCAGAGTTTTTCGATCGCGCAGCAATGCGGGGACGCAAGGCGATGAAGCA
>DATNPV010000095.1:0-9311 GCA_036703055.1 Waterburya sp. | reverse complement strand
CGCTTGAGTCGTTGTGTCATCAGCGTTGCCTCTGTCTAAAACAGTGGGCGGGGAGAGACTCGAACTCTCATGACCAAAGGCCGCCACATTTTGAGTGTGGTGCGTCTACCAATTTCGCCACCCGCCCTTGGGGGCAACCTTATTATCATACCCTATTGGCTGCCGCTGTAGCAAGGCTTGATAAGTTTGAGAACTAGCCCAACGATCAATTTCTCGCGCCCGTAGGACTGGAACCGGATGAGTCAGCTGAGCAGTTTGTGCCGCTTTGAGCATTTCACCGAGTTCGGTGTTGCTAATAGCATCGTAAGCTCTTGCTTGAGCAATAAAAGCATCCAGATTCAGTTGGGGGGCAAGGGTGGGAGAACCCCCTGCTAGCTTCATCAATACTGACATGACAACTCTAGGGTTCTGCGTGGCAAGCAGCGCGGCGCGATCGCACGTAAACTCTGCACACCGCACCCATTCCAATAGCTGTGCCTGTACGCTTTGAGCAATGACTGAACCCCAAGTTGGGATTAAGCTAGCGGCTAGGATAATGATATTGAGCGGCGTCAGGTAGACGCTGTGTTCACACTTGAGATGCCCTAGCTCATGAGCAATCACCGCCTGAATTTCTTCTGGCGTGAGCATATCAATTAAAGATGTGTGCAACACAATAAAAGGCTGCTTACCCCGCATGGCGAAGGTATAGGCATTAGGGGCCGGATGTTGATGTACGTAGAGTTGGGGCGGATCTAAATCTAGAGTTTTGCAAGCCTCTAAGAGCAGGTTATGAAGGTGTGGCAGTTGATTTTCACCCACCAAAACGCTGGCGGCGATATTGTTCAGGTAGAAAAATTGTTCTGCCAAGGGCCCAAGTAAATTCCGCACCATCAAGTCTAGTCCTGGCACCTGCTTGAGGGATTGGGTGGCTTCCAAATCCAGGGGATGACGAAAATCGTCGGCCTTTAGACCAACTAAGAGCGTTTTTGAAATTCCCATTTAGACTACGGTAAATTCTGTAGGATTATTGAGTGGGGCTTTTGTCAAGCGATTTTCTGCGATCAGCTTGGTGTAGTGACTATTCTTAATGATGTCACGTTTGAGATAGGATTGCTGGCAAGGTCTAGCATCTTGCCGTAAACAAAAGGATGTAGTTAAGCCGTTACCACATCTAGTCTGCGCTATCGTTTTTGTGAAAGCTTTTGTGGGATGGACATCTTGCCCGTCTAAACCCTGCAAGTTAAAGATGGAATAGCTCACTTCATTCACTCGGAGTGTGACCCCACCCCCAACCCCTCCCCGCAACGGGGAGTAGCTAAGAGGCTTGCCGCTATTCAGTTTCCCATCTGGAATTGTGAATAACTTACGACTCAGTCAACCAACTCTTGACGCGCCTTAAACTGTCCCAATCCGGTTTACGGTTCAATCCATCTTCAATACTTTCTGTCAAGTCGTGCCGCACCTGTGAGTCAAGTGCCATCATTTGTTTGACCACATCAATATGTTTGCGAACACCCGTTTGCTTGGTGTCCAACATGGCTACAGCAAGATTCAGCCTAGCTTGAGGAGCGCCTTGATCCAACTTAACGCCTTTGAGAGCCGTTTTGTACGCTTGCTCTGGTTTATTGTCTAGCAAATAAAGCCATGCCAGACAACTCCACGCCGCTGCTGTTTTTGGGGAGCGATCGCAAATTTCTTGGAAAACTGGAATCAGTGTATCAGGGCCTTCACCCGCGTTGTAACGTTCTAAACCGGTTTCAAACAGGGAGGTAACGGAGTCGGTCATAAATAATGAAAGTCAAACGTCAACAAGAGGGGATTATGCACGCTCAAAAATCCTGGTCACGAATCCTTGAGCGTACCGAACGATTCCTGAACCGATGTTCTCGGCCAACGGACTTAATATCAACCCTTCAAAACGATACCAGAGCCAGCTCGATTGTTGGCTCTGTATGGCACAAGAGTGCAAAAACTAACGATGTTAGTTGGCTCTGTCCCAGTTCCAGACAGAAAGGCTTGGCCTATGGGTGGCTTAAACACCAAAGGATTTGCCGCAGCCACAGTTTTGAGTAGCGTTGGGGTTAGTGAATTGGAATCCACCTCCAATCAAAGCATCACTGTAATCGAGTACCAGGCCGTAGAGGTAAAGCAAACTTTTCGGATCGCAGACGATTTTGAAGCCATTGTAATCAAAGACTTCATCGTTGTCCCGAACTTTACTAGGCTCTTCAAAATCCATCATGTAAGACATGCCAGAACAACCTCCCTGACGGACTCCAACCCGCAAGTAGAGGTCTTTTCCTTGTTTTTCTTGTAAGGCCAGAACATGCTTGAGGGCGGCTTCCGTAAGTTGGATACCTCTTTGTTGCGGCTGAGTTGCTTGTGTCATAAGTACCTTGCGACTCCTGTTCGCTTTATCTTATGGAATACTTTATTCTGCCTGTCCACAACGTCAAGTTGATCGAAATGACCGACGAGCGGTGAACTTGCTGAGTCTAGGCTTTTATTTGTTATTTTAACCAATCCCTCTTTAATACCGTAGCGACTTCAAGATGGCTGAGTGCAAAATCCAAGAAATCCACGGCAAAATTCAGAAAACAACCGTACGGAATTTATTGCGGTTTAATAGGAGTAGCCGTTCTTAGTTATACTTCTTGCCTTGCTATTCTTTATTGAAATCAACGCCACCACTGTTCTATGTCTGTTCTGAATCCCACTACTTGCCGTCGTCTCAAAAAGTTGCAACAAATTCCTAGTGTGTGGGAAGGGGATCGTCGTTCGTTATCAGCTTTTTCAGACAGTCTGGAACCAGAAGCCGAGAGGAAAAGCGAATGTATTCTCTGGGTCGATGGCTCGGAAGGAGCTGTTAGGGCGATGGATGTCGTATCCTCAGAAATGGGCCCAGAAGCCGTGGTTCGCGCCTTGCTGCGAGCGATGGAGCATCCCCAAAGCCCCGCTCGACCCGCTCGACCGTCTAAGATTGTGGTTCGAGACCGAGAAATTCAGTTTTATTTGCGCGGTGTTCTGCAAGACCTCGATATTACGATTGATTACGTTCCAGATTTACCGCTAATTGACGAAGTATTTCGGGGATTTGAGGAAGTCGCTAGCCATCGACAGCCCGAACTTCCGCCCGAGTATGCCGACCTCCTGCTAGAAAAAGCTTATGAGCTTTGGCATGATGCTCCTTGGGAACTGTTGGCTGATCACAATATTCTCTCCATTGAAATCAATCGGTGGGATGTAGAGACATTCTATGCCTCAATCATGGGCATGTTGGGCATGGAGTATGGAGTGCTGTTCTATCGGTCGTTAGAGTCTCTGAAACGATTTCGCGCCTCTGTTTTGGCGGAAGAGTCGTTTGAGGCGATGGAAAAAGCTTTTTTAGGGCAAGATTGCTTGTTTGTTACCTTTGGTAGAGATGAAGATGACACCGATGAAGAGGAGGAAGAGGAGGACTTTGATTTAGCGGAGTTGTCTACATCAGAGATTGTTCCTAACTTCGGAGCTGTACACCCGTTGGAAGGAATGCGACCGTATATTTATGAAGAAGAAGCGACGGCACTTTACGTTGCTTTGGAAGCATTGCATCGATTTTTTCGGGTGTCCTTTGAGCAGTTTACTGAAGAAAACTTCCCGACTATTTCCAAGCGTTATCGCATACCAGTACCGTTAGAAACCCAACCCAAATCGACTTGTTCGGTGAAAGTTGCCACGCTTCCAGATGTAGCAACTGAGTTGTTGGAAATGTCAAATTTAGCTGAACCCGAAGACTTTGATGAAGAAGACTTTGATGCAGCGGAAATGGCAGTCCCTCTACGGGATGACTTAGTTCCCAAAGATTCTTTCTTAAGTCTGGGAATGATTCCTTGGGAAAGTATTGAATTATTGAAAACTGGCGTTGATTGGTATCAGTCCAAAAATGTCAAAGAGGCAGGTGAAGGAATGCCTGTCGTTCTGATTCAAACTACACGACCCAAGGCCAAAGCGCTGATTGAGCAAATTCAGACGGCTGGAGGGTTAAAAGCAATTTGCTTTAATCCAGGAGAAGACCCTTTTGAGGGAGAACGCTATGATCTGGGCATTCTCCAGACGGAAAACAGCAATTTATACTTATTCGGAGAGTTCCCCGAAGCTGACCCTAACCATATCTCGGCTCGGCGCAAGTGGGAGCAGCGGTGTAAAAAAATTAAGGGATATTGCGGCTTAATCATCGCCAAGGGACTGACGGGGGCGACTCGCGGCAATCCCCAACCTCGTGACATGATGGCATTTTTTGAAGCGAAGGCACTCTCGGCAAGAGAGTTGGGAATAGGGATGCTTCAGTTGATGCCACAGTTTGAATAGGGCTGCAAGTTACATAGGGGTTACGGGTGGCTCAGACCACTTTAGGCAATTGATTTCAAGGAATTGGGAATTGTTTTTTCCTGAAATATTGCTGGAAAGCTTAGAGAATGCAAGCTTTGAGCCGTTGGCCTAACCTAACTCCCCTGCCCCCTGCCCCCAATTTTCCGAAGAGCTAGCAGGGAACCATCCCTTTGTTTTGTACGATAAGTTGATAGAGCAGATATGAGAATCTGCATAACCAGGGGCGATGCCCTAGGGGGTTAGCTATGCTTAAAAGCGCTCTCTCGCAGCGCCATCGCGTTTTCTATGCTCTCAAAACAACCCGATTGACTCCAGGGAAGCCAATCATTATGGCAAACCTGGCGACCCAGATCATCAGTGCCCTATAACCTTGATAATCCCTGGATAAAACTTAATATTAATGATTATTACGACTTCCGTGCTGGCTAGCTTACTACAAGCCATGCCCCAACTGCGGCAACAAGTTTATTTCAAGTCTTCTTTGACCGCACTCTCCCATGCTATGGAAGATCAAGTCTTGGCGGGTTCCGATCAGCCATTGGTGATTGCCAACTTCCAGCGAGAGCGGTTTTACCGTCAGGAAGCTCACCGATATCGACGCATTGCCGAACGGACATCTCAGTTGTATGTACTAGCTGCACCGGAAACGGACTTTAAGAACAGTTCAAGCATTTACGAAACTGTAGCGTTTGAACCAGACAATGGCCTAAGTCAAGAATGGCATTTAGTGGTGATCGGGCAACAGTATGCCAACTGTCTAATTTGTCGGGAACGGGCTGTACCTGTAGCGGATAACACCAATAACTCAGAAATGGATACCTCCCGGCGTTTTGAGGGAGTTTGGACATTTGACCGAAATGTCAGCCAAAAAGCTGCCGAGATACTGCTCGATCGCATTGAATGTTACCGTCCCGAATTGGCAGCTAAGCTAGCAGAAGCTAAATCCCAATATTTAGGAGATTCACTCCTCACAACGGATACGGCGATATCGTCTCTACCTCAATCTCTTAATCCCGACCCCTTCGTTCAGCGCCTAGTCACTTACTTACAGGCGGGTCAGTACAAATTGCTCAAAGCCTATCGTTCAATTGCAGCTCAAGAGCAGAAAGAGCGACTCGTCAACTCAATTACAGATACCATTCGCCGCAGTCTCAACCCCCATGAAATTCTTGAAGTTGCCGTGCAGGAGTTGGGGCAGGCTATTGGGTCTTGTCGATGTCTGATCTATTGTTGCAAAGCCACGGACGCCACTACAACCATCAATCATGAGTTCTTAAAGCCGAGGGATAAAGGTGAAGCACAGCTTCCCTCTACACAGGGGGAAACTTGGCCTTTGCAAAATAACGGCTTGTTTCAACAGGTGGTACAGCATCAGGAACCCGTCTATGTAGAAAATACTCAAGACGATCCACGCATTAACAGTACTAACGAACTACAGGTGACAAACGCTCCACCTGTCCCCAAAAAGGCACTCACCGAAAGAAGGACAGCGAAGTCTAAAGAAAATTCTCGACCTGTTCCAGCCAACCTTTTAAAGAATCTGGTGCAGCAATTTTCCATTCGGTCTCTGCTGATGGTGCCGGTGATGTACCAGGGTCAACTGTTGGGAATGGTGGAGTTGCACCATTGTGGGGCAAAGCCATATTGCTGGCAAGAGGATGAACTGGCATTGGTAAAAGCCATTGCTACCCAAGTTGGTGTTGCTCTTATTCAAGCAGAAGCCTATGCTAATTTGGAGGACTTGAATCAGCAGCTAGAAGCCCTTGACCGTACTCGCAGTAACTTAGTCGCCATCACCGGTCACGAACTGCGCACCCCCCTTTCAACGATTCAAGTCTGCTTGGAAAGTCTCGCCACCGAACCCGATATGTCCCCAGAGTTGCGTCAGGTGATGCTCAACACCGCCCTTTCTGACGCTGAACGGATGCGCAAATTGATCCAAGACTTTCTCACCCTCTCACGTTTAGAAAGTGGTCGTGTACAGTGGCATCCAGAATCACTGTCCTTGCAAGAATGCGTTGAACTTGCCCTAAGTAATATTCGTGCGCGTCGGTCTGAGAGCGAACTCCCGCACATCACGATACAAATACCAGAAGACCTTCCTCTGGTGCGAGCCGATGGCGAATGGCTAGTAGAAGCCTTAGCTAAACTCCTCGACAATGCCTGCAAATTTACCACCCCTCAAGGACAGGTCACGATTCAGACCAAAAGTAATGGTAATTCCATGTTAGAGGTCACCGTGGCAGATACAGGTCGCGGAATTGAACCCAATCGTCTCGCTTATGTCTTTGAGCGCTTCTATCAGGAAGAAGGTGCTCTGCGACGGACGACCGGGGGCACGGGGCTTGGATTGGCAATTTGTCGCCAAATTGTCAGGGGATGGGGAGGTGAGATTTGGGCAGACTCAGCGGGTAAAGACCAGGGCAGTCAGTTTCACTTCACCGTCCCCATTAGCGGTCGTTCTCCAGACGGCAATGCCACGATAACCGATGAACGAGGCGCTGAACTTCAGAATGAGTACTCCATCCTCACAGACCCGTCAGAAGCAGACAACGGACGATTGTTGAACAATTAATATCTCATCAAATTCCAAGGGAATGGGGAATACTCGCTGCCCTGCGTCCGGCTGCGCCAGAGAGGGAATACTCGCTGCCCTGCGTCCGGCTACGCCAGAGAGGGAATACTCGCTGCCCTGCGTCCGAGTAGAGCGCCTACGTCGCCATAGCTTCGCTTCACGCTATCGGCAAGAAAGAAAATCGACTCCCTACTCACCACTCCCTACCCCGAAGGGGGCTGTAACTTGAGCGAACTGTTACAGTTCTTGACAGAGTCGCTAGCCTTGCGCAACCTCGGTGATAGCATTCCCTAAATGCCCTATATAACATTGAGAAAATAGATATGGCAGAAACCCTTAGTGGACAAGCTCCCATTTTTGGCGGCAGCACCGGCGGCCTACTGACCAAGGCAAAAGTAGAAGAGAAGTACGCAATAACCTGGACTAGCCCGAAAGAGCAAGTCTTTGAAATGCCCACAGGTGGCTCAGCCGTAATGCGGCAAGGCGATAACTTGCTGTATCTCGCTCGCAAAGAATACTGTATCGCTTTAGGTGGTCAGCAACTGCGGGCGAAATTCAAGATCAACAACTACAAGATTTACCGGATTTTCCCCAACGGTGAAATCCAGTACATCCATCCCGCCGATGGCGTCTTCCCAGAAAAAGTAAACCAAGGCCGTCCTTACGTCGGTAAAAATGACCGTAAGATTGGCGACAATCCAGAACCGGCTACCGTCAAGTTCAGTAGCAAAAAAACCTTCGAGGTCTAATTAATCAGTCGAAGGTTAGAGGGTTGCAGGTTGTAAGGTTAAAAAGTTGCAGGTTGCAGGTTACAGGTTGAAAGTTAGAAGGTTGCAGGTTGCAGGGCGAGAAGGTTGTGGGTTAAACCCTTTCAACCTGAAATTTTTGAGAACTTCTCCTTGGGGAACGCCTTCAGCAGGCAGCCTTCTAACTGAGCCACTACTCAACCTGCAATTTGGGCAAACCTTCAACCTGTAAAGCTTCTAACCTTCAACCCTTAAAGAGCATGATTTTCCCGGATTTCTCGCAATTTTCAGCACTGGCTTGCCAGGGTAATTTCGTCCCGGTTTATCAGGAGTGGGTGGCAGACTTAGAGACACCTGTATCGGCTTGGTATAAGGTTTGTGCGGGTCAGCCCTACAGTTTTCTGTTGGAATCGGTGGAAGGTGGCGAGAACATAGGACGCTATAGTTTATTAGGCTGTGACCCCTTGTGGGTATTGGAGGCTAGAGGGAACCGCACCATTCAAACGCACCGAGATGCTTCAGTGACGGTGTTTGAGGGCGACCCGTTCGAGGCGCTAGCCAATTGCCTAAAACCCTATAACCCGGTAAAGTTACCCCAACTGCCACCAGGAATTGGCGGTTTATATGGGTTTTGGGGTTATGAACTGATTCGTTGGATAGAACCGCGTGTGCCAGTTTACCCAGCGACGGAAGGAGACTTGCCCGATGGGTTATGGATGCAGGTGGATAATCTGATTATTTTTGATCAGGTGAAGCGCAAAATATGGGCGGTCGCTTATGCTGATTTACGGGAGGCTAATGGCGATTTACGCTCCTGCTATGAAAAAGCTTGCGATCGCGTACAAGCACTCGTTAATAAACTTCAGTTCCCTCTATCCCGGAAGGACACCGTATTAGAATGGATGCCACTTGAGAGTTCAACTCCTGAGTTGACCTTTACCAGTAACACAGAAGCCGCACAGTTCTGTGCCAATGTGGAAAAAGCCAAAGACTACATCCGGGCAGGAGATATCTTTCAGGTCGTACTCTCCCAACGCCTCTCGGCAGAGTACACTGGCGACCCCTTCGCTTTATACCGTTCTCTGCGCCTTATTAATCCCTCCCCTTACATGGCCTATTTCAACTTTGGGGATTGGCAAATTATCGGTTCTAGCCCTGAAGTGATGGTCAAAGCGAGCAGGTCGCCACAAGGAGGAATCACCGCTACCCTACGACCGATTGCCGGCACTCGACGCCGAGGTCAAACCCTCGGCGAAGATGAGGCGCTAGCGGAGGAATTACTCAAAGACCCTAAGGAAATTGCCGAACACGTTATGCTGGTTGACCTGGGTCGCAATGACTTGGGTCGCGTCTGCAAGAAGGGTACAGTGCAGGTTGATGAACTGATGGTCGTTGAGCGTTACTCCCACGTCATGCACATCGTTAGTAATGTCGTTGGAGAACTCGACCCCAATAAAACGGCCTGGGATTTACTCAAAGCCTGCTTCCCTGCCGGCACGGTAAGTGGAGCACCCAAGATTCGGGCGATGGAAATTATTTATGAACTGGAGAAAGAGCGTCGTGGGCCTTACTCCGGTGTTTATGGGTGGTACGATTTTGAGGGTCAGTTAAATAGTGCGATCGCCATTCGCACAATGGTT
>DATNPV010000089.1:0-55115 GCA_036703055.1 Waterburya sp. | reverse complement strand
CTGCTGTTGAATCAATAGGCACAGGTAAGCTCGTACCTCTAACTTCCTCAAAAACTTCTGCAAAACAACTCCCCAACGTCCCCACCCAATCGGTGTAAACTCGTATCAGAACAGGTAAAGCATCGCGTTCTCCAATTGGATGTTGTCTTAGCGTTGGAACTAAACCCGCTTGTATAATCGAGCTTTTTCCTACCCCTAACTGACCGTGAATAACGGTCAGTTTGTGTTCGTTACAATTGATTCTTTCTATTAAACGCTTGACAAATTGTTCCCGACCTAAAGCAGCAATCTCCTGTGCAACGGTTGCTTGCTTGCCAGTTTGTGCCAGTGTTGGGTTAATTACCTGCCGTTGTGGTTGGAGATGAGACGCACCAGCAAAGGCTTGAAACCCATATTGATACTCAATTAAACGTTGCTCATACTTGATTTCAAAAGCCTTGAGATATTCACCTTGATCGAAGTAGACTAAGCGCAACTGACCCAGAATAGTAATATAAAGTTGCGGATCGTTATGAGGATCACTGTCCTCTCTAGCTTTTTCAAAGTTAGTTACAGCATCTTCAAATTGAGATAAATGTTGCTGCGAACGGGCTAAAATAAATCTGAACCAACGCTCCTGATGGTCTGTCTGGTTTGAGAGCGTAGATAAGATTCGCAGTGCGTGTTGAGCAAGTTGATTAGCTTCAGTCCAGCGTGACTGCTCTAGGGCAACTTCTGCCAAAAAACCATATCTTGAGCTAGTTGGCTCGTATTATCATACTTCTGATGCAACACCAGAGCTTTTTGGGCAATAAGCTCCTGCAAGTTTTCCCAGGCTTGTAAGCTTTGCAGAACTTTACAAAGTAAAGTAATATATTTTGCAACTAACTCTGGAAGTTGAGCTTGCTCAAAGATATCAAGGCATTGTTGCAGATAATCCCTTGCTTTTTCCCAATATCGCCTACTTTCTGTGCGATTGTGGTTAGCTTTAAGGTAATAAGATATTGCAATATGACCAAACACCATCAAGGCTTGTGGCACCTCATCACCCAATTGAGCCTTGATGGTGGTGTACAGCGTCTTGACAGACTTAGGCAAGAGTATCTCCCGAATTTTGACAAAAGATAACTCCCGCAGTCGTTGCACCATGCGCTCCATTAAAGCCGCATAATTACAACGCGCCAAAATCAGCCGAAACTGCTCCTGAGACAGCCGAATTGCTCGTACTAGAGCCTTCAAGGAACTCTCGTTATCGACAGCAACATCATCCGGTTGATGCGAGTTACTCATGGCTGAAATTCTTTTGCTTCTGCCAACATTGGATTGATATCAAACCAAGACCCCTCAGAGTCTTGGTATTCAAATACAAACATATCGCGTACCAGCGTTTGGTATCGTTCCTCTCCTCTTAAAGTTTTCTGTTGCGCCACTTGACGCAGCAACTCCCACTCATCCTCAGTAATTGCTAAACTTAGCTCATTCTGGCGTTGCCGAATCACGCCCTCAATACAATCGCGCGACAGAGGCGGATCGTCTCTTTCCAGACAGCGCGATACTAGCACCAGCAAATTCCGCGCATGACCACCACTAACTCGACATAGTCGCTCTAACGTCTCAGGACTATCAAAAATTTCTGGAATTAAATCGACACGCTGGAACGAATTCGCATCGGGAAACGCTCTCGCTAGTACCATCTGTTGCAGCAGCGCCATGCCTTCTTTGTATTCATCACCAGAACGTAACTGCACTGGTATCATCGGCAAGGCTTGGGGTTCTCTCCCAAAGCGATTCATCAGCCTTCCCAAAGCGTTTGAAAATCTCAATATGAGCGGAATTGTATAGATTACGTGGCAACTCAACTGGCTCAACTGTTCGCCTCGTTCAACAAATAGATATTCCGGCTGAATTTGCCCTGTCGGCTTCACCGAGTTATCCAATCGGTCAAGATTATCGATAAGCACCACCAGTCCTTTTTTGCCTTTCGCTTTGAGCTTCTCAATCGCAGGTGCAAGCATTTCCTGGTTAATCGCTTCTAAAATCCCATTCGTGCGTGGTTCCAGATATTGCCGTAATTGAGAGCGAAGCTTAGGGCTATCTTTAGTCTTGGACGTAATTTTGGCAATGCCGACAGAGAACTCCACATCGCTGATTTCAACAGGCGTTTGCAAAATATCGCCAATCTCGCGAAACAGATTCACAAAGTATCCTGGCCTCAGCTTAATCTGAATGGCTTCTAAGCTGTCGTACACCTGACGTGCGATCGCTAATAAAATATCTGTTACATCAACGTCTGCCATTTCCAAGACTTGGCTAGACTCGAAATATACCCCATGAAACCCCTGTTGTTCTAACTCCGTCTTAAGTCGCTGCAACTCGGTAGACTTGCCACAGCCAATATGTCCCGTAAATAGCTGACAAGTAGGCTTATCCGGTGAGAGGCGTGCGATCGTCCGCCCCAGCTCCTTAATCGATTGCCCCCTCGCACCGAGGAAAAATCAATATAATACTTTCGCGCCTGTGCATCCCCAAAATTCAAAGGACTAGGGCTACATGCCTGGTAAAACCTCTGTAAATCTAGAGTCATTCATTACCTCACTTGCCTAGCTTATCCCTATTCTCTACCGTAGCCATTCTTTTGATTCCGAAAAAAAGGTAGAGTGCAACAATGCTGCGCTTCAATCGTTAAATAAACCAATAGCCCTGATCAATGTCCCACGAGCCACAAACGTTATCCAAGCGCCTAACGTCCCTCGACGTATTCCGAGGAATTGCGATCGCAGGTATGATTCTTGTCAACATGGCAGGAGTAGCTGATCAAGTCTACCCTCCCCTAGAACATGCCGACTGGAACGGCTGCACCCCAACGGATTTAGTATTTCCCTTCTTTCTATTCATTGTCGGCGTGGCAATGGCTTTCTCCCTCGCGAAATATACAGATTCAACTCTTAACTCCCCCCTTACTAAGGGGGGCCGGGGGGGTTTATACTCGCGCATTATCCGCCGCAGCTTAATTCTGTTTGCCCTTGGCATACTCCTAAACGGATTTTGGGAATACAACTTTCCTAGCATCCGCATCATGGGTGTGTTGCAACGCATCAGCTTAACTTACCTTTTAGCTTCCCTAATCGTTCTCAACGTGCCGAAAAAGGGGCAATGGGTAGTGGCAGCTGTGCTACTCATTGGCTACTGGCTAGCAATGACATTGATACCCGTTCCTGGTTATGGCATGGGTAACTTGACACGAGAAGGAAATTTCGGGGCTTATATTGACCGTTTAATTATTGGCACAGCGCATTTATATAAGGGTGATAAATTTAACTCAATGGGTGACCCAGAAGGATTATTCAGCACTTTCCCTGCGGTAGTGAGTGTTTTGTTTGGTTACTTTACAGGAGATTGGCTACGTAAACAACCCATTAAATCCCGTACCAGCATGGATCTAGTACTAGTTGGGTTGAGTTGTTTAGTGATTGGGCAAGTTTGGGACTTTTGGTTTCCTATTAATAAAAAGTTGTGGACAAGTTCATTTGTCGTCTTCACAACGGGTTGGGCTTTACTATTACTTGCTGCTTGTTATGAATGGATTGAAGTGCGGTTGCAACGGCGATGGGGCAAGCCATTTGAGATTATGGGATTGAATGCCATTTCTCTGTTCGTCGCTTCAGTTTTATTAATTAAAATCCTTGTCAAAACTCACATCGGTACAGGTGAAAACGCACCGTCTACTTATAACTGGATTTATGACCATCTTTTTGCACCTTGGGCAGGTGCGATGAATGGTTCTTTCTTATTCGCCCTCTTGACCTTGTTATTTTGGTGGGGAGTTGGTTACGCTCTGTATCGACAACGCTGGTTCATTAAAGTTTAAGGAAACGCATCAGTTTTCAAGTCAGTAAAGTACATAGTTTGTAGGGGCGAACAGCGGTTCGCCCTTTCTATAATATTTCACCCAAACTGCAAATATCTGTAGCTTCCAGTAAAACTTCAATCTCCCCCCCTCTCCCTATCTTTTAATAAATGTGCTCCACCGGAATATTGCTAATCCCAGTACACAAAGCCGGAGAGTCCCACAACTTCGCCGCCGTGACAGTCCGATGGTTCCGATTATTCAGATAATCCTGTAGCCAACTGCAACCATGCTGTAGCAGATTATCTAAATCCAAATTCCACAAAATTACCGTTTTATCTTTACTCGCCGAAGCTAGCCACTTCCCATCTGGACTAAAACTAATCGCAAACACCTTATCTTTGTGACCTTGCAACGTCTTAATTAAATTCCCCTCCCGACTCCAAAGATTGACCGTTTTATCTTCACTGGCAGAGGCGAGTAACTTGCCATCCGGACTAAAACTGACCCAATACACGGCACCATTATGCTTCAACGACAGCAGAGGGTCACTGTCCCAACTCCAACCATTTCGACTCCACAGGTTCACCTTACCATCACTACTGGCAGAAGCAATTAACTTCCCATCCGGGCTGAAACTCACCCAATTGACAGCACCATTATGTTTGTTCAAGGTGGTGAGAAACTCACCATTTCGTCGCCAAAGCCTCACGGTTTTGTCCTCACTCGCTGAGGCAATTAACTCTCCATCTGGGCTGAAACTCACACCCCTAACTCCCAGCTCATGACCTCTCAATGTTTTCAACAAAGTGCCGTTGGCTTTCCACAGTTTCACAGTATGGTCAGCACTACTAGAGGCAATTAACTCGCCATCGGGACTAAAATTCACACTGGTTACCCGATTTTCATGCCCGACTAACGTTTTCAACAAAGTGCCGTCGGCCTTCCACAGTTTCACCGTATTGTCATCACTCGCTGTGGCAATAATTTTGCCATCAGGACTAAAACTGACATGGTTCACGGCATCTTTATGACCCTGAAGAATGGCAAGCAAGACCCCATCGCGACTCCAAAGTTTTACCGTGTTGTCATCACTGGCTGTCGCCATCATCTTGCTATTAGTGGGGCTAAACGTGACGTCATTCACGGGATAGCGATGTGCTTTGAGAGGTCTGAGCAAGCGGTTGTCGCGATACCACAGTTTAATCGTATTATCAGCACTGGCACTGGCAATGGTCTGACCGTCGGGACTAAAGCTCACTCCTTGCACAAAATTTCCATGCCCTTTCAAAGTTTCCAGTAACGTGCCATCTCGACGCCACAGTTTTACCGTATTGTCTGCACTGGCAGTGGCGATAGTTTGTCCGTCGCGGCTGAAGGTCGCATTGACCACCCAACTAGTATGCCCCGTTAAGCTTGTGAGCAGCATCCCATCCCGATGCCAAAGTTTAACGGTTTTATCAGCACTACTACTGGTCAGCGTCTGGCTATCGGGGCTGAAACTCACACTAGTCACAGCATCATCATGAGCTTTCCAGCTTTTGAGGAATGTACCCTCACTGCCCCAGAGGATAATCGTTTTATCTTTACTGGCACTCGCTAAAAGCTGACCATCCGGGCTAAAACTGACCCCTAAAACGTTACCTGTATGTCCTGTAAGGGTTTTGATTAAACTACCATCCGTTCTCCACAGTTTTACCGTCTTGTCCCAGCTGGCAGTAGCCAACCTCTTGCCATCGGGGCTGAAGCTGACGCTACACACGGCTGCTGTATGTCCGTTTAAGGTATTAAGCAGGACACCCTCACGACTCCACAGTTTCACCGTCTTGTCTTCACTGGCCGATGCGATGAGCTTGCCATCCGGGCTAAAGGTCACACTATAAACCCCAGCCGTATGACCCGGTAAGTTTTTCTCTAAAGTGCCATCTGCGTTCCAGATTTTAATCGTGCCATCTTTGCTGGCACTCGCTAGAAGCTGACCATCAGGACTCCAACCGACGCTACTCACCCAATCGGTATGACCTTCTAAGCGATTGTACTCTCTCACCCCATACACGGCTTGCTGGAGAGCTGTAATCACTCGCATCCGCGTCTCCGCCGTCGCCCCTAACGACTGTTTGAGCGCTACACCCGCCTTTAAACTTTTGAGCAGCGCATCAAACTGTCGGTTAGAAACTACTAACGCTTCTGAAGAAGAAGTCAGTGCATTAAGCTGAGCATTGGTTTCCCCAACTGCTGCTCGCATCCCTAGTAAGGCGGCAAAAATGCTAATCGTGAATAGAGCTGCTCCTACAAGACGAGCTTTTCGCAAATTTCTGCGGAGTACTTGATTGAGTTGCTCCTCAGTTTTCCGTTGTTTGGCTGTGGCTTGCGCTAATTTGGCACGAAGTTCTTTTTCTCGCAATTCAGCTTTGAGTGTCTCGATTTCGACCTGACTTAGCTGGTCTCGCTTGCGTAACTCTTCCAATTCCCGTTGAAGTTTTAATTGCTTTTTTTGGCGAATAAATTCAACTAAATAATCATGAACTAGTTGATAGCGTTTAGCTGGAATTTCGGGCAACAGAAATACTAATCCGGATTTTTCTAAAATCTCTAAAATCAAATCCAATTGTTCAGAATCAATGGCTGACTCTGCGGCTAACTCTGCACGAGTCTTTAGAGGACGATTGTCATTTTCATCGGTGAGTAAGTGCAAGACTAACCAAGCCGCATGTTCGTTTTCTGGGCCACAGTCCTTAATAACTTTTTCTAAAAATCGCTCAACCAGTCTTTGTTTAGGGCCAGATTGCTGATATTGAGCGAGGGTCGTGATATTCTCTGCTTGCAGTTGAGCTCCCACGACTTGTAATTCAATAGGGCGAACAGCTCCCAACCCATCAGCCAAATCCCGCACTAATTCATCAATCAAAGCGGGTTCTAAATAAAAATGCGCTCTTTCTGTTAAACTTTTAATAACGGAATGGGCATCTCCCAAAGAAAAATTGCCTAACGAATAGCGAATCTCCCGGTCAAGAATATTGTTGTTAATAATATCAATATTTAACTGTTCAATCTCCAGCAAATAATGAAGATAATCCTCCCGTAAAGAAAGAATGACCTTGACAAACGGTAAATTAAGACATTCTTTCAAAAAATCATAAAACAGAATTCGTTGAGATGTTTTGGAAACAAAGAAAAATTCTTCAAATTGATCGAAAATCAAAATCGTTAATAAGTTATGTTCGGCATTGCTGCGTAACTGTTCTAGGATGATTTGAATTTTCTCTTGAGCCTCTTGATTGGGCTTGAAGCGCAAATTAATCCGATCTTCACTGGCATTACTGTCAAAATCCGTAAGTGCTTGAGCCAAGGCATGGCCTAGTTCTCTCATCCAATCCGTGTAAACAGGTGAGGTAACTGGCAAGGCAATGCGATCGCCAAGGGTTCTGTGCTTTAACGCCGGCACTAATCCCGCTGAAACAATCGAACTTTTTCCCACCCCTGACTGACCATGAATCACCGTCAATTTATGGTCAGCCCGTGTCATACGTTCAATTAAGCGATTCACATCCTGCTGACGCCCGGATGCGGCAATCTCCTGGGCAACAATCTCTTGCTGCTCGACGGGTGCTAACGTTGGGTTGGTAATCAGTCGTCGGGGCTGTAGCCGACCCGCCCCAATGAAGGCTCGGAAGCCATACAGTTGTTCAACGGCACGCTGTTCTTGCTTAATCCGAAACGCCTCTAAATATCGACCTTGCTCAAAGTAAAGGATACGCAGTCCTTCCAATAAGTGCAGGTAGCGCTGAGGTTCGTGGCGATGTTCACTTTTGGCGATCGCATGAGTTAATCCCACGCTAGCGACTTCTAGATGCCGTTGCGCCTCCTCAATCTGACCCAGTTGTCGCTGCGCTTTGACCACAAACAATTCATAAAGCTGAGTCAGCAAGAATTGGTGTAGACCTTGATTTTGGCTTGGCTGCTCTGAACTTTCCACCAAAATAGAGAGAGCATGTAAAGCATACGCATTCGCGTCTGTCCACTCTGCCTTGTGTAATGCCACCTCAGCGAGAAAGCCGAAATCTTGAGCCAGTTGTGTCTTAGAGCCGTAGGTTTGATGTAGCGTCAGGGACTTGCGAGCTACATTCTTCAGCACATCCCACGCTTCTAGACGTTGCACAACCTCAGCCAGTTGAGTAATAAACTGCGCCACCAAGTCGAGACGTGCTGCCTCCTCAAACACTGCCACACACTGCCGCAGGTAAGGCCAAGCTTCCTCCCAGTGCCGATGTCGTTGTGCCCGATGCAAGTCTGCCAGACGGCAATAACATAAGCCGAGATGAAACAGCAGTGCCCCCTCTCGCTCTAAGTTATTCGTCGCTCGCCAAAACTTCAAGCTTTTTTGGTAACGGGCAACCGCCGAATCAATCACGTCACTGGCATAGTCATATTGACCCAGGACAAAGAGTAGACTAGCCTCTAGCTCTGGCGCGATCGCCTGTCCGCGACTTTGCAATTCCTTGAGCGCAGAATCAATTTCTGCGCGAGAGCGACAACCCGTTGCCAGATTTAAGCTGGAATGATGTGTACAAACCCGCCAAGGTGCATAGCGACCCGTTCCGCCATGCAGAACCATTTTGAACAGAGAGTCTGCCTTGTGGCGTAGAACATCAATTAACTCGTTCGTCGCAATGTCAAACTTAATCGGTGTCGCCGCCCAACTCGCGAAGTCCGGCGCAAACCGTACCAACTTTTGCAGTACCTCATCATTGACCCACACAACCAAGGGGAAAGGCAACCGCTTGCGAAACTCATCCCGCACTTGGTTGGTGGAAGTCAGCAAGTCATCCAGCGCTTCTACAGACTCTAGTCCTAGTATGAATAAAGCACAGGGAGCAGGGGAAGTCAGGGAAGAGGTGGTGACAAGAGAATTCCCCATGTCCTCGTGTCCCCGCATCCCCGTGTCTTCTTTCACTCCCCCATATCCATAAGATTGAATGGTGGTGTAAAGGGTTGTAACGGATGAGGGCAATTCCAAGGAACAAATCTCGTATCGCCCAGCAGAGAGTTCTCGTAACTGATGAACGATACGCTCTCGTAGACGTTTATAGTTACAGCGCACCAACACAAGGGAAAATTCCCCTTGTGAAAGTGCGATCGCTCGATCAAGAGCGTTTAGGGAGCGTGCGTTTTGTACGGCAACGTCTGTTGGCTGTTGAGTTTCAACCATGATTGGAATTGCTGTGTCTCTTGTAAAGCTGGATTGATCCCAAACCAACACCCGTCCTTGTCGCGATATTCAAAGACAAACATGCTTCGCAACAAGGTGGTGTATTCTACATCGCCCCTGACAGTCTGATTTTGCACCACCTGTAACAGCAAATTCCACTCATTTTCATCAATCGATGAAGTGAGGTAATCACGGCTTTCACGAATCACACTTTCTAAGCATTTGTGCGAGATGGGTGGATCTTCTTGCCTCAGACAACCAAAAAGCAATCCTAGCAAGTTCCGCACATGACCGCCACTCACACGGCACAAGCGGTCTAAGGTTTGGGGAGTATCAAACACTTCTGTAATCAACTGTAGCTGTTTTTCTCTGGGTTGGTTGGGGAAGGCTCTCACCATCACCATCCGTCGCAAGAGCAGCATTCCTTCCTCACACTCCTCACCGTTGCGTCCTCGGACCGGCACCATTGGCAAGATGGTGGGAGGTATGCCACCGCCTAAGCGATTCTTCAGCGTTTCGCAATCATTAGAGAAAATCAACGATAGGGGAATCGTATAGACAACGTGACAATTGAGTCGTCTCAACTGTTCACCCCGATCCACAAATAAATACTCGGGTTGCGTGCGTCCGGAGGGGAGAGTGCGAATATCCAAGCGATCGAGGTTGTCTACAATCACCACTAATCCGGCTTTACCCTGTCGTTTGAGTTCAGTCGTAGCACGTCCTAGTATTTCTTTGTTGATGGATTCTAATATTCCCGCGGTACGCGGTTCCAGGTATTCTCGTAAGCGCCGCCGCAGCTTTGGACTTTCTTTAGTTTTGGCAGTAATTTTGCCAATTCCGACGGATAATTCTGCCTCAGCTTCAAATTCAATCGGAGTTTGCAAAAAATCAGCAATCTCAGTAAACAGATTGGCAAAGTAACCGGGTTTGAGCTTGATTTTGATCTGCTCGAGACTTTCACTCACTTGACCGGCGATGCTCAGCAAAATATCTGTAACATCAACATCAGCCATGTCGAGGTCGTGAGATGACTCAAAATAAACGACATGAAACCCCTCTTGCTCTAACTCGGCTTTGAGCTTGAGCAATTCGGTGGATTTGCCACAACCAATATGCCCTGTAAATAGCTGACAGGTTGGCTCATCCGGCGAAATGACGGTGATCATTCGCTTGAGCGACTCAATGATTTTATTGCCTCTAACCGAGGAAAAATCTATATAGTATTGCCGATCTTCCAGCTTTCCCATTGCCAGGGGTTTGCTGGGATTACAGGCTCTATAAAATCTTGGTAGATCGATTCCCATAAGTAGTCATCTTTTTTCTCTTGAGTGAATTTGAGCGCGCCGAGCTTTTCGAGCCAAAGCAAGCTCTATGCAGAAAAATCAAGATGCCCCTTTATTTCTTCTTTCCTTTACCATCACAAATGCCTAGCCAGACGCATTCCTGTTGTTGATCGTCTTTGGCGGCTAGGTAAAGTGGTGGTGGCTGTTGAGTACCAAGTTTAACCTGAGGAACTCTGATGCTGGGTCGAGATAAGTGCCAGCTTTCTGGATTGTTTACCCTAGTACTTGCGAGCATTTGACCGGAGCCAATGAGTAACATCGGCACAATACTGATACTCAACAATTTCGTATTCATCTTTTCCTGCCACATTCAGCGCAACTGAGGACATTTCCTGTTTCTCAGCTCTTTACGTACAACTATTCGATCGCGTTAACCCGGACTCAGGATGATTTTGTAAGATTTTTGTAAAGATATGATAGATTTTCATTTTTCCAATGCTAAGCTAAAGGATTAATTTTCTTGCTCAACGTTCCTGAAGGAATCCAGGAAATCTACAGTAGCTGACATCCCTGAAATCAGGTAGATAGTGTAAGTCCCATACTTAATTGAGTATTCTTACTAGAAGACGCGGCCTGCGATCGCAATGTGTCCAGTGTTCGGGAGTCGCTTAGAGCGCTACAGAGTTAAAAGTTTCCGATACTCCTTAATGAGTGGTTGAGGCTGATTAAAGGTGTGAATGCAGTTCGTCTTTAACTTTCGTTCGCAATAGGCAACTCGAACAGGCGCTGTAACCATTCGACAAAAGAAAGCGCTATCGCACAGTCATATTTCAGTACCTGCGCTGTGATAGCCTGTCCCATCGGCATTCCCGGTGTTTCCTGCCAAGCCAACCAGGTGTGAATCAGCGCTTTGGGACGGTGAACCAATGTATAGCAGTTGAGGCAATCCCGTTCAATCTCTTGCAAAATCGCTTCAGCTTTCGGACGCAAAGCATCATCTGGCGGCATCAGATGAGCAACAAAATCCTCTAACATTCCAGGGAGTTGATTGTCCGGCATTAGCCAAACTCCCACGCGTGGCAAATCGGGTGATGCGTAAACCCAACCTTTAGGCGGCGGAGATTTGGGAATATCCCTGTACCCGCTGACAGCGAGTCTATCTCTAACGGCTTGCCATCGCGCAGCCAAATCGCGATCGGCATCAACGACAATTCCTAATGTTTGCAACTTTGGTTCATCTATTCTAGCTGGCAAGCCAGCCAAAAGCGCCTCAATTCCTTCTGTACCATCTTCTTCTGGTACTTCTACAGAAAATGTTTCTGGAAGCCGATATTGATTGCACAAAGCCCAAATAACATGCCGATCATGTTTGCCTTCAACCAATAGCTGACGCGGTTTTGTTTTTTTCGGCATTAGCGCACCTCAATGCTTTGGCGCACAGCAACAGATAACTTTTCAGCTGGATAATCAACAGGATGTATGTGTTCGCCCTTGCGACTCAAGCGAAATAATTTACCAACTGCTCTGTCTTGTAGTTCATCTAATGCTTCTTGAAAGGCAGATATACAATCCCAACTGTGGGTAGTAGCAAAAACTTGAACATTCAATCGCTGTGCTATTTGCAAAAGCAAGCGCCACATATCAGCTTGAGCCTCATAGTGTAAACCCATCTCAATCTCATCTATCAGCAAAAAACCGTTTTCAACTGTTACGGCTGACATGACTAGAGCGAGAATGCGATGCATACCTTCACCCATACTTCCCAGAGGAACTGGCTCATCCTGTCCACCAAGCTTGATTAGAATACCGCTGTTAAAAGTCTGCCTACTAGTAAAGTTAATACGTTCTACAGCCGGGTCTAAAATTTTTAATGCCTCTACTATGCTGTTTTCTTTAGGAGTAAGTGTGATTTTATCCCACAAAACTGCTAATTGTTCAAAATTAACATTACTCGTTGTGATAAAAAGGCTCTTAAGATTGGTTTTTAAAAAAATTCCGAATGAGTTATCCTTTAAGGACTGGATTGCACGCCTCTCAATTAAACCATTGCCATAAACAGGAATAATTTGAATTGTCTTTTGCTCATATCCGATATAACTCAAGACAAGCTTTAATTCAGATATCGCGGAAACAACTTCATCTTGCTGACGCGTATCTTCAACACTAGTATGTTGAAGCTGAATATTAAGTGAAAGTGGAGGAACAGACCTTTCTTCTGCTGCTTGCAGATGGATAACTTGCTCAAGATCAAGTTGACGATTGTGAAATATCTGCCGAATTTGATAAAATGCTGAACGATTTGACGGTTCAACAGAGCTAAGTGGAAAAGCTTGGTCTATAATTTCACCTCGTCTCTCTAGTAAATCAACTAAACGAGACGGTTCCTTCTGATTCACTAACAGATAAACAGCTTCCAACAAACTAGTTTTTCCGCTGTTGTTCATGCCGACGATCAAATTGACACGCGCCAAACCGTCAATATGGAAATTCTTGAAGCATCGATAGTTTTGAATGGTAAGGTCGCGTAGCATGAATCCTCCTGCCGTGCAGCAGTTATTATCTCCCATACTAGACCTACAGGTAGCTGTGATGAAGGCTTCGGCTTGATGAATGTGCGATCGCTCCAGCAAACGCCCCGATCCAAAGCCCTCGCCACAAATCAGGTCAGCTCAGAAGTGACTACGATAGGATTAGCAGTCACCAGCCGTTGCAATTGGTCAGCTTTGTAGGGCGCTTAGTGGTAGGAGGTGTGATTTTGACCCATTCATGGCCTGAACCTGATTCTCCTAATCCTAATGATTTTGATGAATTCGATAATACGATTTCCAGCTTTGAAGAAATTCAGGCAGAACTGAACTACAAACAAGCACAAGATGCCCTCCGAGAGATAGTGACTCATCTCGACTTATCGCCTCGCGAACAAGCGGGTTTAGAGTCAGAACTTGAAGGCTTAGCGACTTGGCTGGACAAACTAGAACACTCCTGCATCCAAATTGCCGCCTTTGGCATGGTGGGACGGGGAAAATCGTCTATCCTCAATGCCATATTGGGGACACCTGTGTTTGAAACCGGTGCGCTGCATGGCGTTACCCGCAGCAGTAAAACTGCGAATTGGCAGTTGAGTCAGGAAGCGCTGGGAGATGGAGAGCGAGACATTCTGCGTGTTGCCCTACCCAGTATTGGCAATTCCCAGATTCAGTTTATTGATACCCCAGGAATTGATGAAGTTGATGGTGAAACTCGTGAAGCTTTGGCGCATCAGGTGGCGAGACAGGCAGACTTGATTCTCTTCATCATCGCTGGCGACATGAGTAAGGTGGAATTCGATGCCCTCTCCCAACTACGGGATGTGGGTAAACCCATGTTGCTGGTGTTTAACAAAATCGACCAATATCCCGATGCCGATCGACAGGCGATTTACTGCAAAATCAGGGATGAACGGGTGAAGCAGTTGCTCTCCCCCGACGAAATTGTCATGGTGGCGGCATCCCCTTTAGTCGCTCAAGCTGTGCGGCGTGCTGATGGTAGCATCAGCGTGCAACGGCGTCTGGGAAAACCCCAAGTTGAAGAATTGAAGCTGAAAATTTTGGAGATTTTGCATCGGGAAGGGAAATCCCTCGTTGCCCTCAATTCGATGCTTTATGCCGATGAAGTTAATGAGCAGTTGGTCAGTCGGAAAATGACCATTCGGGATGAGAGTGCTAATCAAATTATCTGGAAAGCGACAATAACAAAAGCGGTTGCGATCGCACTTAATCCTGTTACCGTCGTAGACCTTCTCACCGCCACAGTTATTGACGTAGTAATGATAGTAACCTTATCTCGCCTCTACGGCATTTCCATGACCCAGCAAGGAGCCTTAGGGTTGCTGCAAAAAATTGCGCTCGGCATGGGTGGAATCGGTGTCAGCGAACTTCTAGCTACGTTTGGACTCGGTTCCCTCAAAAGTCTTTTGGGTCTTTCTGCCCCCGCGACGGGTGGAATTTCTCTAGCACCTTATGTTTCCGTCGCACTCACTCAGGCAGGCGTTGCAGGCGTCTCCTCCTATGTGATTGGACAAGTCACCAAAGTTTATTTAGCCAATGGGGCATCTTGGGGGCCAGATGGGCCAAAAGCTGTAGTCAGTCGCATTCTCTCCTCACTTGATGAAACCTCCATTCTTAATCGCATCAAAGGGGAATTGGAGGCGAAACTAGATGCACGTCGCTGGACAGTGAAGGCGCGGTAACTAAGTTGTCACAATCAACATAAAAGCCCTCTGCCTCCTGCCCCCTGCCCCCTGCTATCAAGCGAAACCGCCCCAGCATAATAGCTAGGGCGGCGCGTCGTGTGGAGCGTCTGGCACGCTCTTCAGGGTTCTCTTAAGGCACAAGGGAACCTCAAGGCGGCTCAGACGGAAAGTGCTGCGTACTGTCCAGAAGGTTTGAGTCACACGAAAACTTTTCCATGCCTCGTCATAATACGATACCTTCCCGATTAATCTCCATACGCTATTTCGCGTAATTTAATCCGCAAGATCGCTTAATTTTCGCAGACTTTAACTCAGTCTAATCCCTTAGAAATATATCAAAAGGTGGTTTTAAAATCTCCAACCCAAAAAAACTATTAAATTTTTTGATCTTTAACAAGTGATACCAAATCCGCCTTGTACACCCCTTTTTTGAGTCGATTAACAATCTCTCCCACTCCCCCCCCTCCCCTATGCTTGAGGAATAAGGGGGTTATCGACACGGATTTGGTATGAACACCCCATCGCCTGACGCCTGAATCAAGGCTTAAAAACACGAGTCTTGGGTTCGTGATAGTACCGATGAACTACGGGAAAAATGCATACCACAACAGGAGTCAGACCTATAGCTTATTAAGCCATTGATGCGCTTATGCATTCAGGATAGACATTATGATGACTCAGCTCAGTAGTATAGAACTAGCAAAGCAGGGAAATTCACAGGCGATCGCTCTTCTCATTACTCGCACTCTTAAGGCTAAAGGTATCATTGCCAAAGCTAGCCTGAAAGACGAGTGCCTGCGGGTCACGCTGGAATCAACTCACATACCTTCTCAACCTGTCATGGTTCAGTGTATTCGTAGCAGTCTGACGAATTTGAACGCTGAATCGATCAATACGGTAAAGATTGATGGGAAACAAATCGGTCAAAATGCTCCTGCTTGGAGTCAGGAATTAGATTGGGATTCCCTAAGTTCAATAGAGACTCAAACTCAGTTGGCACAAACCGACTGGTTAGGTAGAGCAAATTTATTTAAACTGGAAAAATATCCATCGTTTCTCCAAGCTATTCTTGACGGTTTGTTTGACGGTATCTTGATTCTAACTGAGCAAGGAGAGTGGGTTCATGCCAATAGCTATGCACGACAAATTTGCCGCCAACTTGCTCAAAGTCCATCCCAGCTCAGTGTAGTCCCAAAACCAATCTGGCATATATGCGAATCTTTGCTCGAAAGTCGCAAGCTGTTTCCTAGGCAAAGAATAATTATCGAGTCTGAAATTCAGCTAAAGACTTTAATGAATCTTCGGGTTAGGACGCAATGGTTGGAGTTAAAAGAAAGCAATAAATCCTACCTTTTAGTGACAATAGAAGACCAATATTTGGCAACTCGGAATATAGCCTTAATGGAGGCTAAAAACTATGGTTTAACCCCCCGTGAAACGCAAATTTGGTTGCTGCGTCGAACCCACTGTTCCTATCAGGAGATTGCCAGCCGACTATACATTACACTCAACACTGTTAAGAAGCACATGAAAAATATTTACAGAAAATTAGAGAGTGCTAACTGACTGACACGCTGACTCCAATTTTTCGGTAAACGCCAATTTCCGCACTCCTTGAGAGTAACAGCCCAATGACTCAGCCCAGCCTCTCAATGTTAGCCAAACAAGGCAATCCTCAGGCCCTTACGGTTCTCATCAACCGTTCTCTACAGCCAAAAGGAATTACAGCCAAGGTTGCCCTCAAGCAGGGTTGCCTCAAGGTGATGCTGGAATCAGCTCAAATTCCAGCCCCCGATTTCGTCAGGGTGATTCGGAAAGGACTCATCAGCTTAAAGGTTCAGTCCATTGAGCAGGTCAAAGTTTATGGGAAACAAATTGGCAAAGAGCGTCCTGCCTGGTGTCAGGAATTTCAATTAGCCCATCCTAGTCTGAAAACCGACATGGGGACGGGGAGACGGGGGGATGGGGAGAAGGATTTTTCGGCCTTGGTTGGTGGTGAAGGTTCATGGGGGTCGAACTCGAAAACATCTTTACTCAAAACCCCTAAAGATTTTGAGTTGAGCCAAGTGTTAGACCTTTACAATCAGGGAAAATATCTACAAGCCTATACGCTAGCGCAACCCTTAGGCTCACTGAATGCTTGGCCAGGTACAGCCCCCAAGTTGCTCGCTGGACGACTGGCAATGCACTTGGGAACGCCTCGCCTCGGCATGGCATTGCACCTGCGTGCTTGGCGTGAAAATCCCAATGACCCGGAAGCCCTGTATTTCTATGCCCGAGTTATCCTGCAACGCCAAGGGCCACTAGCAGCTTGGGAAATTCTGCGGCAACAAGAGTTTCTGCCTAATGCCCTCCCGGAAAGGCAAGCCGATTGGTTGGCATTGGGCGCCAATGTCTTAGGTCGATTACGGGATTTTGATGCGGCACAAGAGTGGCTCAGTCGTGCTGAAAAAATTGCTCCGGATTATCCCTGGTTGTGGGTTGAGCGTTCCTGGTTGTTGGAGTTAGAAGACCGTTATCCAGAAGCGTTAGCCGCCGTACAACACGCCCTATCCCTGCATCCCTGGTATTGTCCAGGTGTCAATGCCGCCGCCTACCTGCTCGAATTACTGGAGCGGGATACTCAAGCGCTGGAGTTACTTCAAGAAGCATCACAACGTCTGGAGTGCGCGTCAATTGTGGCTCAGTTGGCGCATCTGCAAATTGAACTGGGGCTTTATCGGGAAGCACGTTCCAGTTACGAACGCTTTGCCGAACTATCGCCCCTGCTAGACGAAGAAGGGATACGATGGCTCATCGCTCGACGCTCGGATATTGCCTATTTCTGCGGGGACTATCCACAAGCCGCAGCCTGGGCAGAACAGGTGGGGAGTCCCTTCTATCAACAACTCGCTCAACGTCTGAGTAACTTGCCTCCCGCTTCAAGTCGCGTTGTCCTGCCTGTGGGATTTGTGCGCCAACATCACATGACTTGTGGGCCAGCAACCCTTTCCACCCTTAGTCGGTTTTGGGGAATGCCGACTGACCATCTCAGTATTGCAGAAGAAATCTGCTACGACGGCACTCCCGCCACGAGTGAGCGCCATTGGGCAGAACAGCATGGATGGACGGTGCGCGAATTTACCGTAACGTGGGAGAGCGTCGTTGCTTTAATCGACCGGGGCATTCCCTTCACGCTGACAACGGTGGAACCCACCAGTGCTCACCTGCAAGCGGTGATTGGCTACGACAGCCGCCTAAGAATGTTGATTATGCGCGACCCTTACCTGCGCCATTTTGTTGAAGATTGGGCGGATAGGTTGCTGGAATGCTACCGTGCTACTGGCCCTCGTGGGATGGCACTGGTTCCGTCTGAGCAGGCGAGGTTGTTGTTGGAAGGTCTGGATTTACCGGATGCCGCACTCTACGACGTATTTTATCAGTTGCAACAAGCCCTGCTCAACCACGATCGCACGGCTGCTGATGGTGCTTATCAACAAATGGCAACGGATGCACCTCATCATCGGTTAACGTTGCAAGCTCGCCGTTCTTTAGCGGCGTATGATGCAGACCAAACTACTCTTCTGGCTTGCACAGAGCAATTGCTGGAACTGTTTCCCAACAATGCCAACTTAATCCTGAACCAGCTCTTATGCTTACAAGAGTTAGCCCGTCGTGATGAAAGGGTGGCACTGCTACGGCAGCTGTGCGAACAAAAGTCCTCTCACCCCGTGTTTTGGCAACAGTACGCTCAGGTATTGAGCGATGATGCTCGTGAATACGACACAGCCATTCGCCTGTTGCGTCGGGCTATCCGCTTGATGCCTACGGATGCCGCCAATTTTTATGCCTTAGCGAACATTTTTTGGTATCAGCGTCGCTTTCCAGAAGCCTTTGAACTTTATCGCTTTGCCACCTGCCTCAACGACAAAGACCAGAAATTTGCTCAAGTCTACTTCAGCGCCGCCCGTTACTTCCAACAGACCGAAGCCGCCTTGCTATTTTTAAGCCAGCGCTTCCAACGGTTTGGCAAGCAGTCCAGTCAGCCAGCACAAACCCTGTATTGGGCTTATAGCCAAGTAGAGCGCATGAATGAGGCATTGGCTGTCCTTGAAGCAGCCTTTGAACTACGTCCTCATGACGGGGAACTGCTGCTCTTCGCCGCCAAGGCATATCTCAGTAACGGCAACATTGACCGTGCTGCAACACTATTGGGTGAAGCCAAGGACAAAACCCCCGACACCATCTGGTTACGCACAGCGGCAGAGCTAGCGCTTTACCGTGGGGAACTCATCAGTGCACTAGAACTGTGGCAACAAATTTTGCAGGCAGAACCCCTAGCCCTGGATGTTAATCGCTCTGTTGCTCGCTTGCTAGCGGAGACAAAAGGGGAAGCCGCAGCGTTGGAATTTTTGCAACAAGCCTGTACTCGATTTCCCCATAGTTACGCCCTGCATCAGTTATGGAGTCAGTGGCTACTCGATCACGACCCCGTGTTAGCCGAATCAGTTCTACGGCATTTGATTGAAATTAACTCCGTTGACGCCTGGACGCATCGGCAACTGGCTTGGGTGTTAGGTCAGCAGCGCCGTTTTGAGGAAGCCTTTCCAGAAGTCGAGGTGGCTTATCGGCTTTATCCCCATAGTCCGTCTTACTACTGCATTTATGGGTATCTCTGCACTCAAACCGGTCAGCTGGCACAAGCCAAGGACGCCTACCGGGAGGCGATTCGCTTGTCCGTGGATACAGAAGGGGCGATTTCTCAACTGTTGTCAATCTGTGATTCTGTAGATGAGCGGCGTGAGGCACTGGATTTTGTCTACCAGGAGTTGGTGCGTCAAGTGATTTTTGGTGAAGGGTTGCTGGCTTACTGGGAACAAGCGCAATACGTTCTAGGAGCGGAGGAACTACTGACCAAGCTACAGGCTGCACTGGAGGCACGACCTGACTTGTGGCACGCTTGGTCGGCAGTGATTCGGCAATTGAGCCAGATGAATCAACTGGATGAAGCGTTACAGTTGGCACAACAGGGAACAGAACGTTTCCCGTTGCTCCCGCGAATATGGTTTGATTTGTCTTGGGTCTATCGGAGGCGGGGTGAGCGGCAGGGAGAAATTCAAGCACTCAAGCAGGCACTCCAAATTAATCCGAGTTGGGGAGCGGCAGTGCGCCAACTGAGTGAGGCGTACGAACAAGCTGGAGAGTTCGACCAGTCGCGGCAGCTTTTAGAAGCTGCCATCGTCCGAACCCCCCTTGACGCTTATAACTACGGCTGTTTAGCCAACCTTTTGTGGCAGTTGGGTGAGCAAGAAACTGCGATCGCACAGTTAGAAAAAGCCGCCCAGCTAGAACCTGGCTATCAGTGGGCGTGGACAACTCTACGGGACTGGTCAAGAGAATTAGAACGCCCAGAGGTCATTGTACAGTTAGCGCGTGACCTTACCGTGCGCCGAGGGGGTGAAGCTCGGTCTTGGCTGCTACTCGCGGAAACACTGGCACAACCGGAAGAGTTAGAGGAGCGTTTATCCGCGATCGAACAAGCGATAACCCTAACGGGATGCTTCGCTATCGCACTCAATCCCCGTTGCGTCGATGCCTATGACCTAAAAGCCAAACTCCTCACTCATGCGGAACGCTACGAGGAAGCACTTGCCGCTTGTCATCCCGATGTTTGGGGCACACAGATTCCCAGTTCACTGCGAGCACGAGCCGCTTGGATCGAGGGAAAGCGAGGAAATTTGCCACAAGCTATTGAGCAGTTGCGTGCGGTTGTCGCCGCCGAACCCAACTACTATGGCAGTTGGCAGCAGTTGGCAGATTGGTACTGTCAGACTGGAGCGAGTACGGAGTATTTAGAAGCAGCCGATAAAATGGTGCAACTCGCCCCCTCCGATGCGACCGCCTGGGGATATCGAGGGGATGCTAAACTTCGGACTGGTGATCGCACGGGCGCTAAGACGGATTGGCAGCGAGCTTGCGAGTTAAAACCGGATTACAGCTTTGCCGGTTTGTGCTTATTTGATGAACAACTGGCAGACAACGAACTGAATTCAGCCGCTCAAACCTTAGCGCTATTGCGTACCCACGTTGGAGGCGAGTTCGTTTTAGCGCGTGAAGCGCAACTCGCGGCTGCTCAAAGCGACCAAAGCACAGCAACTCAATGCTTGCGAGACTTATGCTTCTACCAAACCGATGAGCGTTGGCCTTTAAAAGCGGCGACCAAGGCCATACGTGAGGTAGGCTGGACAGGGATAGCCGAGCAAGTCTTCAACGAAGCCCTAGAATCACCGAATGTCAATCCAGAAGTGGGTTCCCTTTGGGTGGAATGCTGTGTGGCACTGGAACGCTGGCAAGCGTGTCAGATGCGTCTGACGACGCTACACCTGCGGGGAAAAATTGGACAGCGTGCAATTGTTAGCTACGTCAATGCACTTGCCAGTACTGGACAGTCTCAGCGCTTGCACCGCTACATTCAATCAGCAAGGCAATCCCTCCGTCGCGACACCTATACTTGGGCTTCAGTTGGCTGGGCTCTCTTGACAACAAACGACTACTATGCAACGGCTCAATGGCTCGCTGACTGGCAGGGACGCTCCGACCTCAATCCTTGGATGTTATGCAACCTCGTAGAAGCACTGCGCGGTTTGCAGCGAGACAAAGAGGCCAAGCAAGTGAGCAAAAAGGCTTTAATGCTAGAGGAAGACCATGCCACTTACACTCATCGGCTATGGTTAGCGTTTGATGAAGCCTTGGCTAGACATTCTACCCTAGCGGCTCAGCAGATGAAACAGGTTGACGCGGCTGCTCTCGAACCCTACTACCTCTTTCTCTACTCACTGGTGCAAGCGATGCTAGCCGCTCAAGCGAAGACGGGTTCGTGTCAACACCGATTTAACGCAGCGCAATTTCATCTGCAAAAGGGAATCACAGTTGAGTCTACGTTCTACAAAGATTCCATTCTCAGGCGTGCTTATCGCCGCTGTGTGTGGCGTATTGCTAAAGATTGCTGGAGTTTTGGAGTTGTGATGTGGGCAATTTGGCAATGGCTTAGGTTTTTATAAAACTATTTTCCTTTTTTAATTCATTTAGACTAGTTATAAATTAGACCACAACTCAATATGGCTAGTCTATTTGAGTTAATTAAAAATAACGAACCACTCCAGACGCAGAGAACACGGAGCGAGAGCGAACAGAGAATCTCTCGAATCATTTAGACTGGCTATATGGCTTAACTATTACAGATTCAGAGCCAATGCATAAAGAAAATTTAGAAGCTTTAGATTTGGCAACAATTATGAAGGCGGCACAAGCGATTTCCAGTGAAATCGTTCTGGATAAGTTACTGGAAAAATTGCTGAGGATTATGTTGGAAAATGCTGGGGGACAGCGTGGATTATTTATATTATTGAAAGACAATAAATGGGTGATCGAAGCTTCAATTACAAGTAACCCTGATGAAGTTGATGTCCACCAATGCTTACCCATTGAAACTAGCCATATTATCCCGGTATCGGTAGTCAATTATGTCGCGAGAACGTTAGAAGATGTGGTGTTGAGTGATGCAGCTCATGAGGGTATTTTTAGCACCGACTCCTACATCAGCCAACATCAACCTTTGTCAATTCTCTGTACTCCCATTCGTTGCCAAGGTAAACTCATCGGCATCCTTTATTTAGAAAACAATGTAATTAGACGTGCCTTTACACCAACACGATTAGAAGTTCTGAAATTACTATGTTCCCAAGCCGCGATCGCACTGCACAATGCTCAACTCTACGAACAACTGGAAGACTATTCGCGAACCCTAGAGCAGAAGGTAGAAGAGCGAACTTGGGAATTACAGCAGGAAATACGCGATCGCACGAAAATTGAGGAGGCACTGCGGTTAACTCAGTTTGCTGTTGATCGCAGTGTCGATGCGATTACTTGGATCGCTTCAGATTCAAGCATTGTCTACGCGAATGATGCGGCTTGCCGGTTGATGGGATACACCCAGGAGGAAATCCTAACCACCAGGATATGCGATCGCAACCCGGACTTTACCCCAGAACAATGGCAGCAGCACTGGCAAGAACTCAAACAACGGGGTTCTCTAGTTTTTGAAAGCCGTATTTACACCAAGGATGGCAAACTCATCCCCATAGAAGTGAGTTCCAACTATGTAGTCGTGGACTCTCAAGAGTACCTTTGTGCCTTTTCTCGTAATATTACTGCCCGCAAGCAAGCCGAAAAAGCCCTTAGCGAAAGCGAAGCCAAGTTCCGCAGTATCGTCGAAAATGCCAACGATATTATCTACTTGCTCAAACCCAATGGAGTTTTTTCTTACATTTCGCCTAACTTAACGGCTGTTACCGGGTATAGTGTCTCGGAACTTGAGGGTACAGTTTTTACCCCTCTAGTTCATCCCGATCACTTGCCTCTGTGCTTAGAGGTTTTGCAACGAGTAATAAAAACGGGTCAAAGGCAATCGGGAATTGAGTACCAAATTAAACATAAAGATGGCAGTTGGAGGTGGCATATCGCCAACGTATCGACATTCAACGATACCAACGGCAATGTCTTACTTTTAGGTGTAGCTCGCGACATCACCGATCGCAAACAGACTGAACAAGCTTTGCGCTTTGCTCAGTTAGCTCTTGATCGCGCCTCTGACTTCATTTCTTGGTGTAATTCAGAAGGTCGCTTTTTATATGTGAATGAAGCAACCTGTAAAGCGTTGGGCTATTCCAAAGAGCAATTACTCTCGATGACTCTCCATGATGTTAAGCCCAGCTTTGCCAAAGACGCTTGGCTACCTTATTGGCAAAACCTCAAACAACTGGGTGCTCTCAACAATATTGAAACCTACGTTTGCACCAAGGATGGTAGAACGATTCCGGTAGAGATTACCACGAACTACTTAGAATTCGATGGTCAAGAGTATCACTTCAGTTGTGCGCGTGACATAACAGCTCGTAAACAGGCGGAAGTTGCGATTCGAGAAAGCGTTAACCAACTGCGTACCATTACCGATAATATCCCGGCTTTGCTGGCCTATGTTGATGACCAGGGATGCTATCGCTTTGTGAATCAACGATACACCCAACTGTTGAATATTCCTGCTACAGAAATTATCGGCAAGCACGTCCGGACGATTCTGGGCAGCGCAACGTATGAACGGCGGCAAAAGTATGTCCAAGCAGCCCTTGCGGGAGAAAAAGTGAGTTTCGAGGATGTATTTCTGCAAAACGGAGAGGAACATTATTGGGCTATTACCCTCATCCCACATCAATCGGCAACAGCAGCGATATCAGACACAGAATGGGGCAGACTATCAGGCTACTTTGTTTTCGCCCAAGACATTACACAGCCCAAACAAGCAGAAGAAGCCTTACGACGCAGCGAAGTCAAATACCGCCATTTATTTGAAAATTCCCAAGTCGGCATCTTCCGTAGTCGGCTTTCGGATGGTCTATTTGTAGATGCTAATCAACGCTTTATTGAAATCATCGGCTACCGCAATCCCACAGAAGTGATTGGGCAAAAATTTACCCGTGAATTTTATTTCAATTTAGAGGATCGGGCGTGGATTTTGACCGAACTGGCGGATAAAGGTGAGGTGAACAACCTAGAAATTCAGATTCGGCGGCGAGATGGATCAGTGGGTTGGGGGTTGTTTTCAGCGCGGTTGAATGCAGAAGAAGGGTGTGCGGAAGGGACAATTGCCGATATTAGCGATCGCAAACACACAGAAGAAGCCCTGCAACGCAGCGAACTCAAGTTCCGCAATTTATTTGAAAACTCTCAGGTGAGCATCTTCTTCACTCGACTTGCCGATGGTTTGATTTTGGATGTCAATCAACGCGGTGTACAGTTGTTAGGGTATCGCTCAGCCAGCGAGGTGATTGGCAAGCTAGGCACCGACTTCTATGCCAATCCACGCGAACGACAGCGGCTGCTGGAGCAACTACTCCAATACGGCATCGTGAACAACTGGGAAATGCAGCTACGCCAGCAGGATGGCTCATTGGTGTGGGGACTGTTTTCCATGCGCCTGAATGCAGAACAGAGTTGCATAGAAACAGTGGTAACCGATATTAGCGATCGCAAACGGCTAGAAGAAGAATTATTACACTCCCAGCGCTTCCTCGACAGCATTGTCGAAAATATTCCCCTCGCCCTGTTTGCCAAAGATGTTGCCAACGACTTCCGCAATGTGCTCTGGAATAAAACCTGTGAGGAAATGTTCGGCATTCCTCGGCAGGAAGCTTTAGGCCGCAACGTCTATGACTTCTGTCCCATCGAACACGCGGACTTCTTCCAGGCGAAAGACTGGGAAGCCGTAGAGGCGGGCGAGTTGATTGAAATTGATCAAGAACCCTTTGACTCCAAATCGCGGGGAACCATTCTGCTGCGAACCTTAAAACTACCCCTGTTTGATAACCAAGGCAACACAACTCACTTACTGTGCATTTCCGAAGACATCACCGAACGCAAACATAGAGAAGAAGCGTTGCGCTTGATTGTCGAAGGAACCGCCTCGAAAACCGGGGATGAATTCTTCCACTCCTTTGTCCGTTACCTAGCCCAAGTCTTGCAAGCCCGCTATGCTTTGGTGACTGAATTCGCTAATGAAGCCAAGACACGCGTTCGTACTTTAGCCGTTTGGCAAGGCGACGACTTTGGGGAAAACTGCGAGTTTGACTTAGCTAATCACCCTTGTGAACATGTGTTACATGGCCTAACTTGCTACTACCCGTCCGATGTGCAACAACTTTTCCCTAACTGTACCGAATTAGTCGAGCTAGGTGCCCAAAGTTATTTGGGCACACCGTTGATCGACCCTTGTGGCAATGTGTTGGGTCATTTGGCAGTACTCGATACCAAGTCAATGGGTGACGATCCCGGTAGAGAGTTAATTTTAAGAATTTTTGCAGCTCGTGCGGGAGTCGAACTCAAGCGTAAACAGGCGGAAGAAGCACTCCAGCGTCGCGCCCAAGTAGATAACCTGCTCAGTAGTATTTCCCGGCAGTTTCTTGACCAAGACGTTAACAGCGCCATTAATTTTACCCTGCGAGCGATCGGTCAGTACTTAGGGGCTGACCGGGCAAATGTTTTTGAATACGACGAAACCCAAACCAAAGCCATCATCACCCATCAGTGCTGTGCTGATCCAAACGACTCCTGTATTAGCGAAGTCCCAGAATTAACGGTTGAGTCTAATCCTGACTTCCACAGCCAAATTTTGATCGGCACATCAATCCAAGTCCCCTGTATTGCCGACCTACCAGCCGAATACGCCGACAAGAGGGCAAAGTTACAACAGCGCTCAGTCCAATCCATAGCCGCCGTACCGATGATGTATTCCGGCAGAGTCGTAGGATTTATCAGTCTTGAGGCGGTTCACTCTCCCAAGATATGGAAAGACGAAGATTTTAACTTACTTAAGCTTGTAGGTGAATTAATTGCCATGGGTCAAGCGCGACATGCCGCCGAGTCAGCGCTGAGAGTTGCCAAAGAAGCGGCTGAGGCGGCTAATCGTGCCAAGAGCGCTTTCTTAGCCAATATGAGCCACGAACTCCGCACTCCGCTGAACGCCATTCTCGGTTTTTCTCAACTCATGGCACACGACTTTTCACTGACTCAAGAGCAGCAGGAACATTTAGGCATTATTAGTCGCAGTGGTGAGCATCTACTGACTTTGATAAATGATGTGCTGGAAATGTCCAAAATTGAAGCCGGTCGAACTACGCTGTATCAACAAAGCTTCAACCTATATCGCCTGCTAGACTATCTCGAAGAAATGCTGCAACTTAAAGCCCAATCAAAAGGCTTACAGCTCACCTTTGAACGAACTTCCAACGTACCCCAATACGTGAAAACAGATGAGAGCAAACTACGCCAAGTCTTGCTCAATTTATTGGGAAACGCGATTAAATTTACTCAAAAGGGCCGCGTCATGTTGCGTGTGAAAATGGGTAATGGTCAAGAGGTCATGGCTAATAGGGAAGAATCTGACTCATTCCCCATTACCAATTCCCCATTCCCCATCCTTTTTGAAGTAGAAGACACCGGCCCTGGCATCGCGCCGGAGGAACTGAGCATTTTGTTTGAAGCCTTTGTACAAACTGAAACTGGTCGAACATCTCAGCAAGGGACTGGATTAGGACTGGCAATAAGTAGCCAATTTGTCAAGATGCTGGGAGGTGATATTACGGTCAACAGTCGCTTGGGTGAGGGAACCCTGTTCAGCTTCGATGTTCAGGTAACTCTGGCGGAGATGGCGGAGGATGTAACTCAACAACCCAGTCAACGGGTGATTGGACTGGCTCCCAACCAACCCAAATATCGTATCTTGGTCGTTGAGGATACCCAAGAAAATCGCCAACTGTTAGTTAAACTGCTAGAACTTCTTAACTTTGAGGTGCGTGAAGCCGTGAATGGGGAAGAAGCGATCACACTGTGGGAAAGTTGGCATCCTCACCTGATTTGGATGGATATGCGGATGCCTGTGATGGATGGCTACGAAGCCACGCGGAGAATCAAAGCTCAACCCAAAGGGAAAGATACACTCATCCTTGCCTTGACGGCGAGTGCCTTTGAGGAAGAGCGAACTGTAGCCTTAAGAGCAGGCTGCGACGACTTTGTCCGCAAGCCAATACAAGAAGCCGCCATCTTTGCCAAAATGGCAGAACACCTGGGAATTCGCTATGTTTACGAACAATCCACTCAATCTTCATCCCAGCAGCAAGGGACTTGCCCCATTGTTCTCACCCCCGAAGCGTTAGCCGTGATGCCTGCGGAATGGGTGGCTCAGTTATACCAAGCCGCGACTCAGGTTGACGATGAATTAGTCTTGAATCTGATCGCCCAAATTCCTGACGAGCAAGTCGAACTAGCGAATGGGTTGACCGATTTAGTGAATAACTATCGTTTCGATCAGATAATTGCTTTAATCAGCTCGCTGCCAATGTAGATGAGCACCCGTCACTCTAACACGTCCAAAGGCAATATCCTGATTGTTGATGATACACCCGAAAATCTGCGCCTCTTATCCAATGCCCTGATGGAACGGGGCTATAAAGTGCGCAGCGTTATCAATGGTGCAATGGCTCTGATGGGTGCCAAGGCTGCCCCACCAGACTTAATTTTGTTGGATATTAATATGCCTCAGATGAATGGTTATCAAGTCTGTGAGGCACTCAAAGCCGATGAAAAAACCTGTGACATTCCCGTGATTTTCATCAGTGCTTTAGATGAAGTCGTGGATAAGGTGAAAGCCTTTGCTCTCGGTGGCAGAGACTACATTACCAAACCCTTTCAGCTAGAAGAGGTTTTAGCGCGGATCGAAAATCAACTCACCATCCGCGACTTACAAAAGCAACTTCAAGAACATAATCAACGACTCAAGCAGGAAATTCGCGATCGCAACAAGGCGGAACAAGCCTTACGTATCTTCCTGCACTCCGTCTCCCACGACTTGCGCAATCCCGTCACGGGTATGTTAATGGTTTTGAAAAATCTGCTCAATCGCCCTGCGTCAAGGGAGTCAGGAGTTGGGAGTGAGCCAGAACAGACAACCGACAGCTACTCAGGCACAATTCCCCTGCGCTCCATCTTAGAACGCATGGCAGCGAGCTGCGAACGCCAACTTAATTTAATCAACGCTTTGGTAGAAACCCATGAGTATGAAGTGTGGGGAGTGCCTCTCCAATGTCAACCCTTGCCACTACACACCCTGACGCAGAAATTGCTAGAAGAGTGGCAGCCGATGCTGACAAACCATCAAGTCACCTGGCAAAATCTAGTTTCAGAAGAATTACCGCCCTTATATGCCGATCCCAATCAACTGTGGCGAGTGTTCTCAAACTTAATCGGCAACGCTCTGAAATACAATCCACCGGGCATTACGCTAACGTTGAGTGCTGAGGTGATTGAAAAAGAGTTAGGAACTGGGGAAGCTGGGGAGATGGAATTAGACAAACTCCCCGTGTCCCCGCGTCCCCGCGTCCCCGCATCCTCTTTCCCAGTCCCCAATTCAAAATCCAAAATCCAAATGATTCGCTGCTGTGTCACCGATGACGGAGTCGGAATGACAACTGAACAATGCGATCGCTTATTTGAACTCTACACACGGGGCGCATCTACCCAACGAACTACAGGTCTTGGTTTAGGTCTTTACCTCTGTCGTCAAATTATTAGAGCTCACGGTGGGGAAATTGGGGTAATCACGCGCCCTGAGTGCGGAGCCACTTTTTGGTTCACTATACCCGTGTCAGTGAAGGACGCCAAGATTGATCAATGAACACCCCTCAACCTGAAGCTTCCAAGGGCAATATCCTGATTGTTGATGATACACCCGACAATCTGCGCTTGCTGTCCAATGCCCTAACCGAACGAGGATATAAAGTACGCAGTGTCATCAATGGCGCGATGGCTCTGATGGGTGCCAAGGCTGCCCCACCCGACTTAATTTTGTTAGATATTAATATGCCCCAAATGAATGGGTATGAAGTCTGTGAAGCCCTCAAAGCAGAACAGCAAACTTGTGAGATTCCTGTAATTTTCATCAGTGCTTTGGATGAGGCTATCGATAAGGTGAGAGCCTTTGCTGTAGGTGGGAGAGACTACATTACCAAACCGTTTCAATTTGAAGAAGTGGTGGCGCGGATTGAAAATCAGCTCACCATTCGGAACTTACAAAAGCAACTCCAAGACCAAAATTTACGTTTGCAGCAAAGTGAAGCGCGAGAACGAGAAAAAGCCGACCAGTTGGAGCAAGCCTTGTATTACTTACAAAACAGTCAAGCTCAGCTAGTTCAGAGTGCGAAAATGTCTAGCCTGGGTCAATTAGTTGCGGGTATTGCCCACGAAATTAATAACCCTGTCAATTTTATTTCCGGCAACATTACCTACGCCAGTCAGTTTGTTCAAGACCTACTTGAACTGATCGAACTTTATCAGAGTCAGTTCCCTGATCTCAGCCCAAGCATCCAGTATCGGATAGAAGCGATGGATCTGGAGTTTATTAAGGAAGATTTGCCCCGAATATTGTCCTCGATGAAGATTGGCACCGAACGCATCTCTGAGATTGTACGTAGCTTGCGCAACTTCTCACGATTGGATGAAGCGGAGATGAAAATGGTCGATCTGCACGAAGGGATTGATAGCACCTTAATGCTGTTAGAAAATCGCTTGCAAACGAAGCCAGGATTGTCAGCTATCCAATTGGTAAAGGAGTATGGAGATTTACCCAAAATTGAGTGCTACCCCGGACAATTGAACCAGGTATTCATGAACATCCTGAGCAATGCGATCGATGCGCTTGAGGAACACAGAAGACGGGGAATAGAGGATACTCAAGCACTAATCCCATCTCCCGATTCACTCACTCCTACTATTGTGATTCGCACTGAGATTCTTAATCCTGACTGGGTAACTATTCGGATTGCTGATAATGGCTCAGGAATGTCTCCAGAGGTGCAAAGCCAACTCTTTGACCCCTTCTTTACAACCAAGCCCGTGGGTGAAGGAACGGGATTGGGGTTATCGATCAGCTACCAAATTATCAGGCAGCGACATGGTGGTTTGTTGGAGTGCTTCTCAACATTAGGACAAGGCACAGAGTTTGTGATTAAAATTCCCTTGAGCCAACCTTAGACCTTCGCGACGAAAGTTTCCATCATTAAAGCCCTCCACCTTTTGCCTCCTGCCTTCTGCCTCCTGCCTTCTGCCCTACCCTTTCCCTCTACTGGCAATCTTGACGCCTGCCGCCTTCAAAGTTATGGTGTGAACCACCTTTCATCAGCCACGATCACCGTGCTAACCTGTTGAGAATTGTTACACTGATACACGCGTATCACTATAAACCCAAGCTCTTCCAGCGCCTATGGTGCATATTAAGCGCGTGGAACTCACTAACTTCAAATCCTTCGGCGGTACGACCTCAATTCCTCTGCTGACAGGGTTTACAGTGGTTTCCGGGCCAAACGGGTCAGGTAAATCGAATATTCTAGATGCTCTGCTCTTTTGCCTTGGTTTAGCTAGTTCCAAGGGAATGCGTGCTGAGCGTCTTCCGGATTTGGTCAATCACGACAAAGAGCGTCGCGGTACGGTTGAGGCTAGTGTCACCGTGACGTTCGATCTATCCGATACACCGGATGTCTTTGTAGACGACGAGGCGCAGGAGAGCAACGAAGCACAGGAACAGGGGAGCAACGAGGCACAAGAGCAAGAAAATTCAAAACCTAAAATCCAAAATCCAAATTCCCTAGAATGGAGTGTGACTCGACGGTTACGAGTCACCCAGCAAGGGACTTACACGTCGAACTACTACGTCAACGGCGAATCTTGCAGCCTGAGTGAACTTCACGAACAGCTCAACCGCCTGCGGGTTTATCCAGAAGGTTACAACGTGGTGCTGCAAGGAGACGTTACCAGCATCATTTCCATGAACTCACGGGAACGCCGAGAGATTATTGATGAGTTAGCAGGTGTAGCTGCCTTTGACCGTAAAATTGTCCAAACGAAAGAAACCCTGGCTCAAGTCAAGGAACGAGAAGACGACTTCCGCATCATTGAACAAGAACTGGTTGCTCAGCGCGATCGCCTCGCCTCCGATCGCACGAAAGCCGAGAAATACCAAAAGCTGCGTGCCGAAGTTCAAGAAAAGGAGCTGTGGGAAGCTGTCTTGAAATGGCGCTTGCTGCAACAACAAGAGTGGAAACTCCGGGAGCAAATTGAAGCAGGAGACAGAGAAGACGCTCAACTCGCCACCCAGCTTACCGCCTTGGAGTCAGAAATTCACCAAGCCACAGCAGAACTCAAGCAGTTGGATGCGAGTGTCAAAGCCTTGGGAGAAGAAGAACAGGTGGCTGTTGCCTCTACCCTCGCCACCCAAGACGCCCAACGGCGTCAGTTACTCAATCGACAACGGGAACTGGACGAAAAGCTGCAACAAACGGAAGCGAGCCTCAAACGAACCCAAGAGGAAATTCAACAACAGGAGCAAACGTTACACCATCTGGCTGAACACAAACAGGTTGTAGAGACGCGAGATTTATCGGCTCTACGCACCGCACGGGATGAAGCACAACAATCCTTGAACCAAAGTCGAGAACAAGCCAGTGCGATCGCATCTGCGTCCGAAGCCTGGGTACAGCAGCAAACCAGCCTCACCCGGCAAATCGAAACCTTACTGCAAACCCTGAACCCACAACGTACCGAGCAAGCTCAGCTGCAAGAACGCCACAGTCAGCTCAGTCGCGTACTCGAAGAACAAACCCAGCTCTTCCAAACCCTTGAACCGGAAATCGCGACAAAACAAACTCAAGCGGCTGATTTAGACGCCCAACTCACCTCGTTTTCCCAGCAAATCCAAGCCATCGCCCAATCCCTGGCGGCGGCTGAACAAGAACTCCAAATCCAACAACAAACCCAAAAGCGACTTTTAGTCGAACAACGGGACAAACAACGCCAGCTCGATAAGCTAGAAGCTCAAGCGCAAGCTCAGCAAGAGGCTCAAGGCACTTATGCCACCAAAGTTATTTTGCAAAGTGGATTACCTGGTATTTGTGGTTTAGTCGCCCAACTGGGTCGCGTGGAACCCCGTTATCAACTCGCTTTGGAAACATCAGCCGGCGTGCGTTTGGGGCATTTAGTAGTGGAAGATGATGGCGTAGCGGCAGCGGGCATCGAACTGCTGAAACATAAACGCGCCGGACGAGCCACGTTCTTACCCCTGAACAAGCTCCAAGCACCTAGAGTTACCGAAACGGCTGCCCTGCGTTATGCTCATGGCTTTATTGACTACGCCGTTAATCTAATTGACTGCGAACCCCGCTACAAGATGGTTTTCCTCTACGTTTTCGGGAATACCGTTGTGTTTGCCGACCTCAATACGGCTCGTCCCTTCCTCGGCAAACACCGCATTGTTACCTTAGAAGGGGAAATTCTGGAAAGCAGTGGGGCAATGACGGGGGGGAGTAGTAGCCATCGTTCAGAGTTACACTTTGGTACGAGTGATGCGGCAGAATCTTCAGAAGTGACGGCGTTAAGAACTCGTCTTCAGGAAATCGAGAAAATTTTAGAGCGCTGTGGCGAGTTAATCGAACAAGGCTCAGCCACTGCCAACCGACTGACGAAAGAACTTACGGAGGTAAGGACGAAGCGGCAGGAAACTCAACTGCGCTTGGAACAGATACACAAGGAGATTAAGAATCAAACGGAGCAACGGGAGCAAGTGCGATCGCAACTGACGAAAAACACCCAGGAACTCGCCATTGCTCAAGCACGCCTGGAAACTCTCAATCTAGAATTACCCGCCCAAGAAGCCCAACTTAGTGAATTACGCCAGCAGCTTGCTCAGCTAGAGCAATCTCAAACGCCGAGTGAGTGGCAACAAATTCAGCGCATTATCAAAGACTGGGAAGTCAAGTTGAGTGAGTGCGAACAAGCGCTGCGAACGGCTGAAAAACAGCTGCAAGATTTGGAAAATCAGCACCAGCGCGTCAGCGAAAAAATCACAGAAGGGTATCGACGGATAACCGAATACCAAACTCAACAACAATCTGTACAGGAACAGCGCTCAGCCGTCAGCGATCAACTCCTGGCAGTGGGTGAAGACATTACCAAAACTCAGGCGGCGTTGGCTCAGTTGGAGCAAAGGTTAGGGGAAACCAAACAAAAACGCGATCGCGCCGAACAGCACTTGCGAGAACGTCATCTACAACAGCAACAGCAATCCTGGCAACGACAAAAACTCCAGGAAACTCAATTAGCACGGCGAGAAGAACTCGCTACCCTACAAGCTCAGCTAGAACTCCAACAAGCCGAGTTACCCAACCCCTTGCCAGAGTTACCAGAAAACTTACAACCTGCAACGCTCCAACCTGCCAACCTTCAACTTCTACTCGAACAACTCTCTAAGGAAATACGCAATGCTCAGAAACGCCTTCAGGCAATGGAACCTGTTAATATGCTGGCCTTAGAAGAATATGACCGCACCCAAACTCGCCTTCAGGAACTTTCTGAGAAACTAGCGACTCTAGAAGGTGAGCGGACTGAATTACTGCTCAGAATCGAGAACTTCACAACCTTAAGATTCCGTGCCTTTAAAGAAGCTTTTGATGCCATCAACGAAAACTTCAAAACCATCTTTGCTGAACTCTCTGATGGTGATGGTTACCTACAACTGGATGATGTAGAAGACCCCTTCAATGGTGGACTTAACCTCGTTGCTCACCCCAAAGGAAAACCAGTTCAGCGCCTCGCCTCCATGTCAGGCGGAGAAAAATCCCTTACCGCTCTCAGTTTTATCTTTTCCTTGCAACGATACCGCCCTTCGCCGTTTTACGCCTTTGACGAAGTGGATATGTTCCTCGACGGGGCAAATGTCGAGCGATTAGCTAGAATGATCAAACAACAGGCTACTTTAGCCCAGTTTATTGTTGTGAGTTTGCGCCGACCTATGATTGAGTCTTCTGAGCGCACGATTGGTGTAACCCAAGCCAGGGGAGCGTATACTCAAGTGTTAGGACTAAAATTACCACCCAAAAGCGCCATCCGATAGATTAAAATTGTAGGATTTAGCGTCCAATAATATTGATATTCCAGCAGGAGTCGAGATCAGGATTGCAAAACATAATGACAACTGAACAAATTCGTCAACGCTCCGATATTTTAAATACTCCAGTGATTACTCTTGATAACGCCAAGCGTTTGGGAGTAGTTAAGGAAATTTTGGTAGATATTGACCGGCGCGAAGTTGTGGCGCTAGGTTTACGAGACAATCTGCTCGCTGTTGCTGGGATGCCTCGGTATATGCTCCTGAGTAGCATCCGGCAAATGGGTGATGCGATTCTGGTTGAGGACGAAGATGTTATAGAAGATATTGACGTTGATGCCTACAGCACCCTGATCAATAGCGAAGTGATTACCGAAACTGGGGAACTGCTAGGACGGGTACGGGGCTTCAAGTTCAGTATGGAAGATGCCAAAGTGTCTTCGCTGATTATTGCGTCTATCGGTTTGCCCCAAATCCCCGACCAAGTAATCAGCACTTATGAGCTACCCATCGATGAGATTGTAAGCAGTGGCCCCAATCGATTGATTGTATTTGAAGGAGCTGAAGAGCGTCTCGTTCAATTAACCGTAGGCGTTCTAGAGCGCTTGGGTATTGGTAGACCCCCTTGGGAGCGCGAAGCCGAAGAAACTTACTACACCCCAACCGTTCGGCCTGAGAACCAACTACCGAGCGGAATTCCAGTTCGCACACCTATATCCCAACCGATTCAAACCGCTACACCCGTAGAAGAGACGTGGGATGATGATTGGCGAGAGCCGGAACCTGAGCCTATTCCTCTACGCCGAGAAGTGGCAGAACCCAGATACGCTCGACAAGAATTAGAGGAGGACAACTGGGGCGATGATGAATGGGAGGATGCGCCCGCTAAGGCTACTCAGTATCAAAAGCCAACGTATATCCAGCCTCAACGTTATGAACAGGATTACGAAGACGAGTACGATGACGTTGAGAGTGATGCTTGGGATGATGATGTAGAACCTGAGCCTTACAAAGCTCCGCGTGTCAACATTCCGGAGAAGACAAAAGCTCCAGAATACGAAGAGGAGGCTGGATACTAAGCTTCACAACAGGGTTTATGGGCTAGCCGGTTGAAGGTTGAAGGTTGAAAGTGCTCACCTTCTACCTTCCTATGCCCCATGCCCCATGCCCCATGCCCCATGCCCCATGCCCACTGACTTACTGTTGATTATTATTGTTAGAGTATAAATTCCCTGCCATTACCATAGGGCCAGCCGGAGCTGTTGGTGTGGGCGAGACTTCTACCGTAATCGCTAACGCCGTTACCTCAAAACTAGAAGGTCGAGAAAATTTAACAAAAACAGTTCCATGTTGACGGGTTCTAAATTGCCCCCAAGGAATTGTTTCATCATTAACCACTGACCACAACTGATAAACTTGGCCTTTCGGTAAAACGGGCAGGTTTTTCAAAATTAAAACCGCTTTGGTGTCACCAGGCGTTACAATCATACTGCCAGTAGCAGCAGACGCCTGAGCCATCCCTTTGAGGGGAACTACATGGGTGTCAGGCTTTTGCAGCATAGCAATCACGGCTTCGCGTGGAGCTACCTCAGCCTCTAAGTTTTCTACCCGTCCCCTGATCCGATAGTTTTCAAAAACGAGCGCCAAAACTAGTAAAGCAGCGACACTCCCAACAATGCGACTCCAAAACAGAGGAGAATTCCTTCGTCTTCTCTGGGGTACTGGCTGAGGATTGCTCAATTCTATGCTACTTTCAGCCGAGACCGTATCCAGAATAGACTGACGGAGCTGTTGAGGGGGTTCTACTTCAGGGAGAGCGTAAGGCAAGACTCCTAAGACTTCCTGCAAACGCTGTAGCTCGGTCTCTAGTTCGGGATGTTCTGTCAGTAGCTGGTTTAGTTCTTCGGCTTCTTCAGAACTAAGATTGCCGAGAACGTAACCTGCCATCAATTCTTCTAATCGTTCCGGAAGTAGAGGCCCAGTCATACGTGCAACTTATTCAATAAAGTCTCGTAAGTTTTTTCTCAAGTTCAATAGACCTTGGCGAGACCAAGTCTTAATTGTTCCCAGTGGGATACCGAGTTGAGCCGAAATTTCTGATTGACTGAGACCATCATAGTAAGCCATTTCTAACACCTGTCGCTGCTTTTCGGGAAGCTGAGCTAAGGCATTACGAACTTGGTGCGATCGCTGTCTCAAAGAAGCCGACTCGAAAGGAGTGAGAGAGGATGTTTCACTAGCGAGCATCTGACTCCATCTCTGTATAAATTTTATGTTGCTGCCACGAGAACGAAGCTTATCGATCGCCCGTGAGCGAGTCAGAGTGGTGAGAAAACTGCTCAAAGAACCACGAGACGGATTGTAAGAGCCACTCCGCCACAGATTGAGAAAAATCTCTTGGGTCAAGTCTTCTGCTTCTTGGGGATTCGTCAGGATTCTTAATGCTAATCGGTAGACCAGACCAACATAACGATCATAGAGAACACCTAAGGCAGAGGAATCACCCGCCGCCATAGCCTGAAACAACTCTTCATCACTCTGAAGGTCGTGGCAGTTCTCATTGTCTACGTCACAGTTAAGATCCATTGGTTTCTCGAAGAACAGACCTGAACCAATAATTTTCGAGTAGATTCCAGCCATGGCAACAAGCGCGTCTCTGGTGAAAAACCGGATCTCATTCTATTTAGATACGGCTCACAAAGCGAATTGGATGTACTGATCTGAGATTTTCACAAAATTTACAGCCAATTCAGGAGATTCCCAATCCAAACGAGGGGCTAATCCGTACATAAATAAGAACGAGCATCAGCCCTTTGCTGAGAACCGATTTAATCAAAATCCCTAAAGACGTTGGAATGAGGAATATGAACTGGAAAGTACTGTGCGTCATCACTGGTTTGATCTTAACTACGAGCTTGGCAGCCTGCTCCAAAGGTGGCTCTTCGGATAGCCAGAATCCAGCCGACCCCAGTGCTCCTGCGGCTACTGAAACAAAATCTCCTGGCGCTGCTACTGATAAAAGCGACACCACCAAGCCTGGCGACAACATGAAGTCTGGCGACACCACCAAGCCTGGCGACAACATGAAGTCTGGCGACAACATGAAGTCTGGCGACAACATGAAGTCTGGCGACAAGACTAAGGGCGACGCCACCAAGTCTAGCGATAAGACTAAGGCTGGCGCCACCAGTAAGACAGAAGGCGCTGCTACTAAGAGCACCACAACCAAGCCTTAATCCTCTCTGACTAAATTCGCTGCATTCTACGTTCAACCTCCAAGGTAACTACTTAGGTACTTGTGCAGCCTCCTCAGACCCCTCTCGCCTTGTGGTTTTTGCAGGAGGCTGAACCCCTAAGCTTCATGCGATCGCAACTTGGTGATAAATAGCCCTTCTTTGATTACGGAGATGGATAATCCCACGGCAGCTAGCGCGTGGGATTTTTGGTTTAGTTTCAGAGTTGCACCAAGAGCATGTAGGGTGGGCACTGCTTACCAACGCTTGAACCGTGATAAAAACTGTTGATGAGCAGTGCCCACACCACGATGATTAAGAATAGTGCCAATCTGTCTGGAAAATCAGTAAACAGACGTTATGAATTCATCAGTCCCCTCTCAACAACCTCAGTTCCGGCCTTGGTCGAAGCAGAATATCCTGGCAAAAATCTTTCATTGGGTCAATCTCATTAGCCTCTCGTTGATGATTACCAGTGGACTGCAAATTTACAATGCCAACCCAGTTTTTGGTGGGCGTGCAGGTTGGCAGTTCCCACCTATATTTTTGCTGGGAGGTTGGCTAGCGGGAGGCAGGCACTGGCATTTTGCGGCGATGTGGCTATTTTCGCTCAATCTACTTGGGTACGGATTGTACATCGCCATGACGCGACGTTGGCAGCATCGATTTTTAGGGTCGAATGATTTGAAAGCACTGAAAAAGAGTCGCAACCCAAAACGCAGAGCTTATGCTTGGCATCGATTGGCTTACACCGCCATTATTCCCGTTTTACTGCTGGCTATATTCAGTGGGATTGGCATGTATAAACCAGCTCAGTTGGACTGGATTGTTGATTTTTTTGGCAGTTGGGAGGCACTTAGAATCGTTCACTTTACATCAGTGCCTATTATCGTCATATTTGCAATGATTCACTCTTTATTAGGTCTTAAGGTAGGAGGGCAACGCCTCATTGAATCGATGTTTTGGTAAAAGTTTCCTCTGCAATTTCCCTCAGTGTCACTTACAGCAAAGGCATGAAACAATTTCTCCGTGTCCCTGCGTCCCCGCATCCCCGCGTTTATTATCAAGCCCCACGTCGCTCTTTTTCGCGCCGTCAATTTCTTCAGTTATCTGGACTCTCCAGTATAGGTCTAGTATTAGGCGGTTGTGCATCACCTCTGTTTGAAGATTTAGTAGGTAAAACCTTTGAACCCCTTAATCAAAGTGTTGAAGCATTATTGCTCAACCCTCAAAAGCCTGTACCTGAATTTCCCAGTAGTGCGATTGAGCCAGATGCTCTAATTATTAATACCTTTGGTATAACTCCGAAAATTGACCCCGTGGCATTTCGTCTAGTCGTAGACGGAGAGGTGAATAATCCTCTAAGTCTAAGCATGGAACAAATTCAGCAAATACCTCTAACCTCCATGACCATTCGCCATGTTTGTGTGGAAGGTTGGGCTGCGATCGTGCAATGGGGTGGGGTACGATTACGGGAGTTAGTTGCCCTCGCTCAACCGAAGGAGAACGTCAAATATGTTTACTTTCATTCAGCCGATGGGTACTACGGAAGTTGGGATATGGCTTCGGCTTTGCACCCCCAAACCTTAATGGCGTATCAAAAAAATGGTCAGCCATTAAGTATTGATAATGGTGCACCTCTGCGCCTCGCTTCTCCTATCAAATTAGGGTACAAGCAGAGCAAATGGGTAACTCGCATTACCCTGCTGAGCCATTTGCTACCTCGTCGGGGTTATTGGGAAGATCAAGGTTATGAGTGGTTTGCGGGTTTATAGAAATCAAACGCAGGATGATAGCGCTGCGTCCGAGTAGCGTTAAGGTTCTTTACAATTCAAACTTCTTTCGTCAAATTTTAGAGGCCCATCTTACCGCACCAATTAACCCGACTTGTGGGTTCAAGACAATGTGTAGTGGCACCTTTTCTAACAACGGACTCACGCGACCTTTTTGACTAAATGCTCGTAGGAAACTTCCCTCTTGAATCAAAGGGAGAATCTTGGCAGCAATCCCTCCAGCTACGTAAAGACCTCCGTAAGGCAGAAGTTTAAGGGCAACATTACCCGCCTCAGCCCCGTACGCTTCAATGAACATATTTAAAGCTTGCTCACAAAGGCGATCGCTCTTTTCCAAGGCTGCTTTAGAAATGGCCGCGGCTGGGTCTACACTTTTTTCACTTCGCCCAGCTTCCCGTTCCCAGGTTATGACAATCTGCCCAATCTCAGGAGATTCTTTGGCAATCTGGCGGTCTCTGAGAAACTGGTAAAGTGCCACTATCCCTTGGCCGGAAACCACTCGTTCTACGGAAACGCGTCCAATCCCGTACTTCTCTCGTAAGTATTGCAAAAGCTGGAACTCTAACTCGTTACGGGGAGCAAATTCGGTGTGACCTCCTTCCGTGGCAAAGACTCGATAATTTCCTGCTTGTTGGATTAAAAAGCCTTCTCCTAAACCCGTGCCAGCCCCGATGACTGCAATGGGCGCATCCGGTTGAGGGGTGGCTTCTTGCAACGTGTACAAGTCTTTTTCCGCATCCAAGCCTAGGATACCGTAACCAACCGCAGCAAAATCGTTGATTAATTGGATGTTGGCAATATCGAGTTCTTTTTCTAATCGTCTAGCATCCAGAACCCAAGCCAGGTTGGTCAGTACACAGGTATCCTTAACTACAGGGCCTGCGATCGCAAAACAAGCTTTCTCCGGACTGGGTGTGATACCTAATTTCTGCTCTGCCGCCGACAAAAATTGCTGCACAATGGGTACTAAATCCGGAAAGTCCCGGCTGGAATAACGCGCTTCATGCACCGTCTTCCAGGCTGGCCCAGGGGACTCTTCCACCATACGCAAAATCGTTTTCGTGCCGCCGATATCTCCTGCCAGTAGTAATGTCATATGTTTGCTCTCTTCCCCTGCCACAAGCATTTTGGCAGGTTATAAATACTTTTAAGTCCACCGATAGAGAGGTTTTGCCGGGTTCACTTGTTAAGTTTTTTAGTCGAATAAAACCTCCTCGCCCAATGGCTCTAATGAAAACGGATAACCTCTTCCGTTTGACTCAGGTGGGAGGTATCTCCGTTAAGTTCCATCACCCATCCTTGTTCTTGGCGCACCAGCTTGACAAGACAGCAGAACGTCGCATTAACTTCGGGCGTTCCCCCTACTAATCCCTCGGTACAGCCAACCACTGATGCGCCGTGACCGACTAGTAAAATATCTTCTGAGAATTCAGCCGTCAGACGTTGTGCTGTCAACGCTGTACGTCGCAGCACCATCTCGTTCGTTTCTGGATAGTGAGCGATCACACGGGAAGTATAACTGCGATCAATTCGGGGAAAGCGCTCTTGTAAAACGTCCGGGGGCAGTCGTTCTGGTTCGGTGGGCATCCAAGCTGGATTGAGCCATTCACTGAGACCTGATTCCAGCTTCATGGGTAAATCCAGAAGATTGGCGACCTCGTTGGCTGTTTGCACAGTTCGCAAAAAGGGCGAGACGAAAATATGGGCAATTCCTTCCCCGACGAGGCGTTGACCAAGTTGCCTCGCTTGTTCAATTCCATCCTCAGACAGAGGTGGGTCATACGGTCGCTCGGCGGTGTTAAACCATTCAGGGTTGACAAAGTCGAGGCGGTTGCCGTGTCTTGAAATCCAGACAGTTTGGCTCATTGAAGATTTCAGTAACTATCTGGCATCAGGATATCAGGTGTCTGCACAGACTTTTCGTCTCTGCGGACTTTTTACTCCCATGTCACCGGCTTAGGTTCAGCGGTTAGGATGTTACACTGACGGTCAACTCGTCAGATTTTTCTCATTTTGTCTTCCAAGATGCAGTAATTTAGCGCTCATCTGGGTAAGCTTATACCAAGCCTGGTTCCCGTAACACCTGCATTCATGGCTGATTGAGCACAGCTCTTTCCTTTTGTTTAATAAATGTTACAATCTTTAATACGTAATTGGCTCAATTCAAAAGTTTTATGACAATGTTTGTGCTATCAACGGCGAAAGCTCACAACTTCGCCCTAGAAGCTCTTTTGATTCACTGCCTGAGAATCGGCTTTCAAGTCTGTTCTTTTGGGCTAGTTGTCGCCAATTATGAAACATAACTTAAAATTTTTCTCATACAAGAGAACTCACCAGTACCATTGGTGAACCAGGCATCGAGATAAACATGTTGGCTTGAAATCCATTCTTACTAGATCGAGCGCTATGAAAACTGCTCAGACCTCTACAGACCTAGTCCGTACTTACCTGCGAGAAATTGGTCGTGTACCACTGCTGACCCATGAACAGGAAATTCTTTATGGAAAGCAAGTGCAGCGGTTAACTGCCTTGCAGGAAGTCAAAGAATCCCTGTGGGAAAAACTGGGTCATGAGCCTACGCTCTCAGAATGGGCACAAGCCTCTTCTCTGTCGCTAAGCGAGTTGGATGCGTGTATTACCGCTGGTGAAATCGCTAAGCGCAAGATGGTGGAAGCAAATTTGCGACTGGTCGTTTCAGTAGCAAAGAAATACATCAAGCGTAATGTAGACTTACTGGACTTGATTCAGGAAGGCACCATTGGTATGCAGCGGGGTGTGGAAAAGTTTGACCCGACCAAGGGTTATCGGTTTTCCACTTACGCCTACTGGTGGATTCGGCAGGCTATAACCAGAGCGATCGCAGAAAAAGGCCGTACCATTCGCCTGCCTATCCACATCACAGAGAAACTCAATAAAATCAAAAAGGCTCAGCGCCAACTCGCTCAAAACCTGGGACGTGCCGCAACCGTCTCAGAGTTAGCCACTGAGTTGGAATTGACGCCGAAGCAGGTGCGAGAGTATTTGGAACGGGCACGTCAACCGCTGTCGCTAGATCTGCGGGTAGGTGATAATCAGGATACAGAACTAGTAGAGCTACTAGAAGATACAGGGCCTTCACCCGAAGATTTCGTGGCTCACTCGGCGCTGCAAGTTGACCTAGAGAAGTTGATGGCAGATTTAACGCCTCAGCAGCGAGAGGTGTTGGCATTGCGTTTTGGGCTAGAAGATGGACAACCCATGACATTAGCCAAAATTGGCGATCGCCTAAACATCAGCCGTGAACGAGTGCGACAAATTGAGCGGGAAGCACTCTCTAAACTCCGCAAGCGCAAAGGAGATATGCGGGAGTACATCGCTGCTAGCTAAGAAATGATGAAAGCTGTGAACGCAGTAGGATGCTCTAGCGTTCAAGCATGAAACTATACTTGACTTAGAAAATCCCACCCTTGATGGCGTGGGATTTTTGCTTATGGGTCGAAGTTTCCTGTTGGCGATCGCCCGTGTAATATCACGTCTAGCAAAAATATCCATAATTACAAAAACCCCACCCCGTCGTAACTAGCGTCTTTAGCTCCCCTCCCCGTGTACGAGGAGGGGCTGGGGGTGGGGTTCTGCTCGTCTTGAATGGAATCAAGCGGACATCATAATAAACTGTCACGTTTCTAAGTCGTCTGCTCTTAACTGACGGGAGGACGGGGAGAGGGTTGGACAGCTTTCTCCCCAATAATGAATTGTGCAATGTTTTATGCACGTTAGTTTGGTGCATCTTTAACTACATCTTGGAGAAGGTTTCCGAAATCGTCACGTTCAGTAGTGGAGAAATACATTACGTAAGTAGGTTGGTGAAATTAAACATCACGGCTCGTAGCTGGGCATGGGGCATGGTGCATAGAAAAGAAGCAGTTACGTGATGTCCATCTACTTACATAGTCAATAAGCATTAGCAAGTCAGTCAACTGAAGGCTGTTAGCGTAGCGGACGCAGCGCAGCGAGTAAGTATGAATTAAGAAATTTCTCCACCTATAAAGGGATGGGGAAAGAATCATCAAGCCTAATCTATTTTTTTCACTTCAAGGGCGAGGATACTATGAAACTATCAATCCACTCCACTTTCACCATTGCTTTAGTACCCTTAACTGTTTTAGCTGTGGGATTCGGTGTAACACAAGTGGCAACAGCAGCACCAACTAACCCAGGTACTCAAGCGATCAGAAGTTGCTCACGCGAAACTTGCACCCCTTATAGGGCCAACTACGAAAGAGCGATTACTAGAAACATTATTCGCAGACCATCTTTAGTGAACGATCAATATCAGGCGATTCAACTAGCAGACCAAGCCCTTGAAAAGGGAAAGCTTAATGAAGCCGCCTCTCGTTATGCTCAAGCGTTAGTCATCATCTCGGAAACACAGGGAAATGCCAAAGCGTTAGCCTTTGAACGCAGATTAGATGCTGAATTTTTAGAAGGACGGGGCAAGACATTGAGACAGGTTATACCAATTTTTGGAAAGGTTTTTCCTGTAAACGGAAATCCTTTCAACTAATCTGCCTTTCTTGTGCTGATATCTTTCTAGGATTAGCGAATAATAAGTCGATGAACATAAATAAAGGTCACTGCTTCTTGTCTAGGCTCCATGCCTCAAGCCCATCCCTCACCGTGATGTGTGACTTCACCCACTTACTTACTCAGTAGTTTTTCAAAGTTCATCCCTGACACTTCCTTCTTTCTCAAGAGGTGAGACAATCCGATAGTTTTGGTTCGGTTTCACCTACTTTATTATCGTCTCTAGCTTGTTACATTAACTACTAGCAAAGATGAACAGACTAGAAATCAAAAGCCGTTCCTCCTTCAGCAGGAAGAAGAGAGCGAGCAGTTGCTAGGAGGTACAAGGTGAACAACATATCCAACCACGAACCTGAGTTTTTTGGCAGTGAGACAAATACCAACTTACTGTGGGAATACGTGCAATCAATGAGCCCAGAAACGATTGCTCATCTATCTAAACCCATGTCCACGGAAGTGTTTCAGGTAATGGAACGCAATATTATTGGAATGCTGGGAAACCTCCCCTCCGAGCATTTTGGAGTGACGATCAGCACTAGCCGTGAGAATTTAGGGCGTCTTCTAGCTTCCGCTATGATGAGTGGATATTTCCTACGTAACGCTGAACAGCGCATGGTTTTTGAAAAATCCTTGCATATGGCAGAATCTTACCCTTCTGATGGTGGACAGTAACACTGTAAATATCTAAAGTCCACTAGTATATTTGAGGAAGCACTGCAATATCAACGAAATCGAAACATTGGCAACTCAGGCAATGAGTCTGCCATTTTCGGCTGTTGAGGCAATGGAGTAAGCGCCTTTATAGACGCCTTCTATCGACGTCCGGTAGCATTAACTGGGTAAAAACAGCAAGGCACTTTTGGAGACAAGGGAAACACTCTCGCTCGATACGAACAATGCTTCCGGACAAGATATCACTGATGAACAATGGGAATTCTCAGGAAACATTACTTGAGCTGAGACAATCGCTTCTTACTTGGTATGCAACAGCAGGTAGAGACTTACCCTGGCGACGCATCCGTGACCCTTATTCCATCTGGATATCTGAAATTATGTTGCAACAGACCCAGGTGAAGACGGTCATTCCTTACTATCAGCGTTGGTTAGAGCAATTTCCCAGCATTGAACAATTGGCAACCACTGATTTACAGCAGGTACTCAAAGTTTGGGAAGGACTAGGCTATTACAGCCGAGCACGTAATCTACATCGAGCCGCGCAAAAAATTGTGCAAGAGTACGGTGGGGTTTTTCCCCCAACCCTGGAAGAAGTCTTAGCTTTACCAGGAATTGGTAGAACCACAGCCGGTGGCATTTTGAGCGCTGCCTTTAATCAGCCAGTCGCCATCCTAGATGGTAATGTTAAGCGAGTGCTGACGCGATTGGTTGCTTTACCTGTGCCACCGACTAAAGCGACAAAACGACTATGGCAAATCTCCGAAACTGTACTTGACAGAAATCAGCCAAGAGAGTTTAATCAAGCCCTGATGGATTTGGGGGCAACCGTTTGTACACCCAAAAATCCAACCTGTGACCAATGCCCTTGGAGTGCCTACTGTCAGGCTTACAGTATAGGAATTCAATGCCAACTACCCATGCGTGAAACTGCTTCTCCTTTGCCCCACAAAACTATCGGTGTTGCTGTAATTTGGGACGAACAGCAGCGAATTTTAATTGATCGTCGGCGTCCTGAAGGGTTGCTGGGTGGTTTATGGGAGTTTCCCGGTGGCAAACTTGAGCCGGGTGAAACGATTGAGGAATGTATCAAGCGGGAAATTTTAGAAGAACTAGCGATTGATATTGAAGTGGGCGATCGCTTAATTACCATCGATCATGCCTATAGCCATTTTCGAGTCACCCTCACCGTGCATCACTGCCGCTATCTCTCAGGTGAGCCTCAACCCCTGGAATGTGATGAAATTCGCTGGGTAACTTTAGAGGAAATTGACCAGTTTCCCTTCCCAAAAGCTAACACTCAAATTATCGCCGCTCTCCGCCAAGCAGAGGAGGGGGGGAAGATTTATCGGACAGTTGGATTTGAGTAGAGAAACTCTCCCTACGGGGAACCCACTCTCATCTATAAATCGGTAACGTGAAGTGAAAGCAACCCCCGCCTTTGGGCGTCGTGTCTACCCAAATGTGACCGTAATGAGAGCGAACGATTTTTTGGCAGAGGGATAGCCCCAGCCCATAGCCTTCTTTGTCTTCATCACGCTTGAGACGGAAGCGGTTTTCAAAGATGTGATCGCGATTTTCTTCGGGAATACCAGGCCCCGTGTCGCAAACAGTCACCTGAATTTTCTGGGTTGTCCGATGCAGGATTGAAACGTAAATTCTGCCTTCTACTGGTGTGTACTTGATGGCATTATCTAGCAAGTTAACTAACACCTGACGCACCAATTCTTCATCAGCATAGACCTCAGGCAAATCTTGAGGAATGTCCGTTTCCACTAATTGAGACTTGAGCGCAAAGCGCTCGCTCATCTGAGCCAGAACGTCTTGGCAGAGCTTTCCCAATTGCAGTTTATGAGGCCGTACGTTAAATTCGCTACTATTTCCCTTCGCCGCTTCCAACAAATCTGTAATCATCCGCTCCATCGATCGAAATTGATTACGAGCTTGCTGTAACAAACGTGCTTTGAGCGCTGGCGTCAGCTCTCTCGGCAAACCATCCTTCGGATTATGCTCTAATTCCAACGTTTCCAAAGCAATGGACGCCGCCGTTAAAGGACTACGTAAGTCATGCGCCACCATGGATACAATTTGGTCTTTGAATCGCAACTGTTCCAATAGTTCTTCTTTTTCTTGTTTGAGACGAAAGATTTCATCGGACAGCCGAATCAATTCAATCGAAGATGTAATGGAACTCCCTACAGATGGTGGCATCTGGACGGAGGTGGATGAGTTAAGGGACGAGGGTAAAGAGGGAGTCTGCTGCTGCTGAGAAAGAGTTGCTTGATAATCGTCTACAGAACGTTGCCACCGAGGCCACCAGTTCTTGAGTTGAGCAACCAAATTACTACCTGCAAGGGTTTGCCTGGGCTTGGGATGCACCTTAATCAGTGCTGGGGTTGCCACAAGCCGATAGTGTTCAGCCAGGTAAGGTTGTTCTCCAACATCCACAACCTTAAGTTCAAACGGATACTCTGCCCTCAAGGTTTTGAGGTAACCCTGAATTCGTTGGATATGTTTCCGAGAACTGATCCGATCATCAACAAACAGCAGTAGCTGTAGTGGTGCTTCCGAATCACCGAACTTTTCAAGAGCTGCCTGCATGCAATTTGGTGTTAGCACTGGGAACAAACAGGTAAGAGCTGGGCAACCTTAAGATTTACTGTATGCTGCCTGGAGTTATAAGCTTCCTTACAATTTAATATCTATTTTAGATTTTCCGCACCATTTACGCTGGCCTTGGACTTCGAGACCGTGTGAAGACTTGTTGAACTCAATTTGACGCTCTTACAAGTTCTGCGTTGTGTCCGTCCCTTTCATCCTAAAATCTTAACAGACTGTAAGATATTCCAGGTTTGCGTCAGTCTTAGTTGTTCATCGATTCACGTCTCCTAAATTACCACCATGGTTACTGGCTACGTCGCTCTTGTCCTTCACGCCCATCTGCCTTTTGTCCGCCATCCTGAAAGTGACTACGTTCTAGAAGAAGAGTGGTTATTTGAAGCCATCACTGAAACGTACATCCCCTTGCTCCATGTGTTTGAGGGGCTAAAGCGGGATGGTATTGATTTCAAAATGACAATGAGTATGACACCCCCACTGGTGTCAATGCTGCGCGATCCGCTGTTGCAAGAGCGCTATGACGAACACCTAACCAAGTTGGAAGAACTGGCCGAGAAGGAAGTTGAACATAATGAACACAACGGTCATATCCGCTACCTGGCTGAATATTACGCGAGTGAATTTAACAAAATTCGCCACACCTGGGAGAACTACAAGGGCGATTTGGTAGCGGCGTTCAAGCAGTTCTTAGACAGTAACAACTTAGAAATCATCACCTGTGGTGCCACCCACGGCTACTTTCCACTGATGAAGATGTACCCCCAAGCCGTGTGGGCACAAATTCAGGTGGCCTGTGAGCATTACGAGCAAAACTTCGGGCGTCCTCCTAAAGGGATTTGGTTGCCGGAATGTGCCTACTATGAAGGCGTCGATCGAATGTTAGCGGATGCCGGCTTGCGCTACTTCCTGACAGATGGACATGGGATTTTGTATGCTCGCCCCCGTCCGCGTTTTGGCACTTATGCCCCTATCTATACGGAGGCAGGAGTGGCGGCATTTGGTCGTGATCATGAGTCATCCCAGCAGGTGTGGTCTTCAGAAGTTGGGTATCCTGGGGCAGCGGAATATCGGGAATTTTACAAAGATTTGGGCTGGGAGGCGGAATACGAGTACATCAAGCCCTACATCATGCCTAATGGGCAGCGCAAGAACACAGGCATCAAATATCACAAGATTACCGGTCGGGGTCTTGGCTTAGGCGATAAAGCTCTCTACGACCCCTACTGGGCGCGAGAAAAGGCAGCAGAACATGCCGATAACTTTATGTTCAATCGGGAGCAGCAGGCTAGGCATTTAGCTGGCATTATGCAGCGACCACCGATTATTGTGTCTCCTTATGATGCCGAACTATTTGGTCACTGGTGGTACGAAGGCCCTTGGTTCATCGATTACCTATTCCGCAAGTCTTGGTATGATCAAGGCACCTATGGAATGACGCATCTAGCGGATTATTTACGGGAGAATCCCACTCAGCAAGTTTGTCGCCCTTCTCAGTCTAGTTGGGGCTTCAAGGGGTTCCATGAGTACTGGCTCAATGATACGAATGCCTGGATTTATCCCCACTTGCACAAAGCCGCAGAGCGGATGATTGAGTTAGCCTGTCGGGAACCCGAGGATGAGTTAGAGTGGAAGGCCCTGAACCAAGCTGCACGGGAAGTTCTGCTGGCGCAATCGTCAGACTGGGCGTTTATCATGCGCACAGGGACAATGGTTCCTTATGCGGTACGGCGGACGCGATCGCACCTGATGCGCTTCAATAAGCTCTACGACGACATCAAAATAGGCAAAATTGATAGCGGCTGGTTGGAAAAAGTCGAGGAAATCGACAACATCTTTCCCAAAATCAACTATCGAGTCTATCGTCCGTTGTAATTAAATAAACCACAGATGCATGTATAGTAATACTCAATAAGTAGTGAAATTCTCTCTTCTCTTCCTTTGTGTTCTCTGCACCTGAAGTGGTTCGTTATTGTTCACCCATTAAATAGGACTCCTATAGATAAACACAGATAAATTTTATCTGTGTTTATCTATTCTTTAGCCATAACTGGACTTGATTTAACTTCCCAAACCAGCTCATAAATCGCCACCGATTCACTCTTTCCTTTAACCTTCACGCAATCATCAACTAGACGCAAATTAAATGCTTGCGGATATCGTAAAGCTGCAACGACTGACTCAGTTACCAAAATAGGACAGTCATATTTGCGAGTGAGGTTTTCAACCCGTGCGGCTACATTCACCGCATCTCCAATCACCGTAGATTCAATTCGTGAGGTAAAGCCAATTGTACCCATCACCACCTCACCTCGGTGAATGCCAATGCCAATTTTGATCGTGGGTTGCTCTTGACGCTGACGTTCTTCATTAAATAGTTCTAGTGCCTGCTGCATTGCTATGGCTGCCTTCAGCGCACACCCTGTTGTCTCATCTTCAAACAGAGCCATAATGGCATCACCAATATACTTATCAATAAAACCACCCGCATTGTTAATCACCTGCCCCATACGGGCAAGGTACTCATTTAATAAAGCAAAGGTTTCTAAGGGCGTCATTTGCTCCGACATAGAGGTATAGCCGCGAATATCGGCAAACAAAATTGTAATTAAGCGGGTGGAAGCGACACCAACTTGAATATTCTCAATCCCGTCAGTGGCAATAACCTTAAGAAACTTCTCCGGTACAAAACGCTCAAAGGACTCAAGCATTTTTTGTAGTCGGCTAAAAGATGCCTGTAATGCTGACGCCATTTCATTAAAAGCTGCGGCTAATGCTCCAAGCTCATCAACACGCTTAATTTCTGCGCGATGATGTAAATTTCCAGCGGCAATCTTAGCCGCACTGATCTGTAGGCGTCGTACAGGGTTACTTAACTGGTGCGCCAGAATGTAAGCACCGGCAAGGCCAAATGCCCAGCCCAGCGCACCGACTAAAAGGGCATTTGTGATCGCTTTATGTACGGCGTGATTTACTTCCCGCAGAGAAATACCAATACGAAGTGTACCAATCTTTTCTCCAGATGTATTGCGGATATCAGAGGCAACTTCAATGATGTGTTCACCCCGATGTGCCCGCACCTCACCTTTGGGAAACTCAATCTCACGCAGGAGGTAGGTGTCTACTAAGCGAGTTTCATCATACACTTTCCAAGCCGACTCTGTATCTTTCACGGGAACCATATCAGGAATGTACTGCTCCTGAAAATCATCGGGGGCGGCGGCGACAATTTGGTTGGATAACCGTTCGTCTGAAACCAAAACATAAACAAACGTAGGGTTTCGTCTCAGAAGTAAATTGAGTCCCAGGCGAATTTGACTCCAATTTTGATCGGCTAGTTCGTTCATCCAAGCGTTGGATAAAGCAATAGCAAGAGTCTGAGATTGTTGACGCTCTGATAAACGGTAAACTTCGCTCTCATTTGTCGCCCAACTCCACACTACGGCACTGACAATCACCACAATTAAAAAAGTGGTGGCTGTTATAATCCGGTTGCGGATTGAGCGAAATATAGGGAGCTTCATAGATTTTGGGCTTGTTTAGGAAATGCTTGGGAATTGGTCAGAGAGTTGAAGGTTGGAAGGTTGAAACTCCTGAGATGCAACCTGTTAACCTGCAACCTGCTAACTTGCCAACTCATTACCGCGCTACTCCAGACTTTGTCACCTCAAGCTTCTCTACGAAGGTAACCCAGCGTCGATTGTCGGATGGAGTTTGACAGGTAGAGGAAAAAGCGAGAGTCATAGGCCCCCCCATCTTCGCTGGAATTGGTTTTCGGTTATCACCCCAGTGGGTTACTAGTAAAATATCGCACCGCTTCACATCAACGGCTTCAATACGGATAGGATGAGCAGGGTCATGGTAGATGGGTGATTTCCCCCGAACGATGATGCCACTGCGTTGGGGAAGTTCAACTCCAGCGGCGGCAAGCACGTCTTCCAAACGCACCCCGTAAAGCTTGACTTTGCCAGCAGGCCAACCGATGCGATATCCAACAGGTTCTTCAATCATCAATTGGGGCAGTTTATTCAAGGCGGCGGCATCAAACACTCGCTTCCCCACTTGTAGTTTGATGGGTTCAGTCCCAACCACCATGTTGGTGACGTAAAAAGACCAGAAACGATCAGGATACTTTTTCTGGAGTTGCGGAAACTGACTTTGGGGAAAGATTAAGTACAAAGGCCCCCCGTCGCTACGGGCAATGTCTTTGTGATTGCGCTTTAGGGCAAGGATAATTGGGTATTGCCGTAGATCGGACAGGCTAACTGTCGCCCGGTAGGCATCATAGGCAATAAACGTCACGTCTGTTACATTAGGAGCAACACCAAATTCTTTGAGCAGTTTTGAGGCCGCAACGCCACGAAAGTGGAGAATAGCCTTAGGCTCACCAGTGTGGTGTGGATCGGTCGTCCAAACAGATGTTGTTGCTAAGCTTTCCAGTTTTGACCAGTTTAACGGTACTGGCTTACCTGTTGCGGTTTGCCCCTCAACTGTAAATGGCCAATTCAGCTTGGTTCGGTTTTGCTCCAGGCGAGCTTTGATCGCTTGATTTTTGGCGATCGCCTCTTGGCGCAATTTCTCCAGTTCGGCATCTGTGGGTTGGTCGCTACACCCACTAAAAATAGCCACCATTGGGAAGAAGACAACTACCACAAGTGTTCTGATAAAAGTTGTCTTCGATTTCGCTTTTTTATTTTTCCTTCCTTTTGTGGTCAAGGGGGATACGATGAGAAGAAAATTTTTGATCAGAGTAAAAGGGTCAAGTTCCAGTGGTTGCTGTTGTCTCACGAGTTTGATGGATGATGAATATTAAAAGACTTTGACGCCCAAAAGTTGCAATCCATGTCTGGGGTTCTCAAGATCAACATTACACAAACTGTCCAACAGCTTAAAACTCTACTGGCTAAACAAACAACGGCAAGAGGTAAAGAACGAATTCTAGCCTTGTACTTACTTAAAATTAACAAAGCCAGAACCTTAAAAGATTTGGCTGTTGTCCTTGGCAGAGATACAGCAACTCTCCATCGTTGGTTACAACGATACAAAACCTATGGTTTAGAAGGGATGCTTGCTGTTAGAAAAGGGCAGGGCAGAAAACCTGCAATTCCACAAGCCGTGATGGAGCAGTTGCGACAACAACTAGAAAATCCCGACCAATTTAGAAGTTATGGAGCTGTTAAGAATTGGTTAAAAGAAGAGTGCGGGATTGATGCCTCCTATAAAGTTGTTCATGAAGCTGTTCGCTATAAACTTAAGGTTAGGCTAAAGTCATCTAAACCTCGCCACGCAGTAAGAACCCGTCAACTGAAGGCTGAAGGATGAAGGACTTTTGGTATGGGCCGTTCATGAGTGACTACTTAGCATCGGGTAAAAATCTTCACCCTTCAACCTTTAGTAAGTGGGTGCATTTCCAGGTTTCCATTTAATGTTGCAGCCAATACTTGGCTTTTGGTCAGGGTTGACCGATTGAGAGGCTAGCAGAGCATCCAATGCCGCACGTAAATCCTTGCCTGTGACGGGTTGGTTATTACTGGGACGGCTATCATCTAACTGACCTCGGTAAACTAACTGACACTCAGCGTCGAAGAGAAAGAAGTCTGGGGTACAAGCAGCGGTATAAGCTTTAGCGGTTTCTTGGTTCTCGTCGTAGCAAAAAGGAAAGGTAAAGCCTAAATCTTGAGCCATTTCCTTGAGCTTGTCAGGAGCGTCATTGGGATAATTAACAGCATCATTGGCGCTAATTGCCACAATACCCACATTGGAATCCTTATAGTCTGTAGCAAGCTGTGCCAGTTGCGCCTGTACGTGCTTCACAAAGGGACAGTGGCGGCAGATAAACATGACCAATAATGCCTGCTTACCTGCAAAGGTATCGAGAGAAATGGTTTTGCCAGACACGACATCTGGCAATTGAAAATTTGGGGCTTTGGTGCCTAAGGGCAACATGGTTGAGGGGGTAAGCGCCATCAGTTCACTCCTAACTACTGCGTTGCACCTAATCGTTTTGGGCTTCCACTCAAGATACCAGACACGGCATCTGTAGGATTCACCCGTTTTGGTGAGTATTCAGCGAAGTCATCCTTTTGCTATTTCGTCCTCTTTGTAGTACAAGTGTACTTATTGATTTCCGTCGTAAGGTTACCATTCCCCAATGAAAGAACTGCAAGCTGGAATTCGATTCGTTCAAGCCAAGTGTATTCCGCTGAATCGCCGTCCTGCCTCTAACAAGAAGCGCCCAAAGCCAGCCGAGTGCGATCGCGCCAAAAGCAAGGGCAAGGTTGAGCAGCAAAAACCAGCATTGTCTCCGATTCGTTCACCACTTAAGGTGCTACGAGAACGAACGATTGAGGGTTGGAAGCGATTGGAGAGTCAAGCTGTACGCATCAATCAGCTTTCAGCGGAGTTGGAAGAAGCGATGTTCGAGTTTAAAGCGATCGCGTGTGACGTAAACCGAGATTGGAGAGCATTTCAGGCAACCCAGGAACCGACGAGTGCGATCGCGGACATTTGCGAGTATCAAGTTGTGAACGTGCCGAATGTATACCAAAAGCCATCTGGCTCATTCATCCTCAACTCGCGAAGTATCGATTTATTTCAAGCGGAACGAGAAGCGCAAGCATTGGCACAGACATTACGGCATCGAACGAAAAGAAAACGAAACAAGGGTGAGAGGCGTTGAGGAGAAACACAACACCTGCATCAGCCTACGCAACAGTAGCTTGTTTCTCGTTACCTGTTGTTAAATCAGTCACACTTTCAGCAGCTGCGATTATTGAGCAGCTGCTAATTTTTCGTTGCATAAACTCTCACGGGTGTCAGACTAGGACTTATCAACGCAGCAAGCAAGTTAATGCACCAACGTGAGGTTCCTTCCCATGCGTCTGCCTCTGAAGTTTCTCAGCCTTGTATCTGCTACTGTACTGCTTTCTCTATCGTCTCCCTTACCCCCTACAGGAACTACTCTAGAAATTGCCCGCGTTTTAGCACAAGCACCAACGACGCAAGAGCGCCAAGCAGAGGCAGATGGCTTATTTCGAAAAGGTGTTGAGTTCTTTAGCCGCACTCAGTTTCGAGAAGCTCTCCAGACGTATCAACAAGTTCTACGGATTCGCCAAGAATTGGGCGACAAAGTGGGGGAAGGCATTACTCTCAACAATATTGGGACTGTTTACCTCTATCAAGGAGAGTATGCTACAGCCTTGGAATTCTATCAGCAGGGCTTAGACATTCACAAACAAGTCGGTAATAAGGCAGAGGAAGGTACTACTCTCAACAATATTGGGACTGTTTACCTTTATCAGGGAGAGTATAGCAAAGCCTTGGAATTCTATCAGCAAGCCTTAGCCCTTCACAAACAAGTGGGCAACGAGGCCATGGAAGGCACTACTCTCAACAATATGGGGGAAGTTTACCGCAATTTGGGAGAGTATAGCAAAGCCTTAGAGTTCTATCAGCAAGCCTTAGCCCTTCACAAACAAGTAGGCAACAAGGCTATGGAAGGCACTACTTTCAACAATATTGGGTTAGTTTACCTTAATCAGGGAGAGTATGACAAAGCCTTGGAGTTCTATCAGCAAGCCTTAGCCCTTCACAAACAAGTTGGTAATAAGGAGGGGCAGGGCATCACTCTCAGCAGTATTGGTTACCTACTAGCCCAACAAAACCAGCCAGAGCTAGCGATTGTTTTTTACAAGCAATCCGTCAATGTCAGAGAGGCAATTCGACAAGATATACGGGGGCTGCCCCCAGGGGAACAAGCATCTTATACAAAAACTGTTGCAGGTACATACCGACAGTTAGCTAATCTCTTACTCAAACAAAACCGAGTACTGGAAGCGCAACAAGTTCTGGACTTGCTCAAAGTGCAAGAAGTGCGAAACTATCTGGGCAACCTACCCAATACCAACCAGGCAGCCCGAGACGTTAACTTGCTCTCAACCGAACAGCGTGTCGGTACACAATACAGCGCCATTCAAGACAAAGTCATAGCCTTGGGCCAAGAACTAACGGCGTTGCGTAATATTCCCGAAGCCAAACGCACACCTGCCCAACAGCAGCGCATCGCTGAACTCGTCAAAAATGAGGAGACTATTCGCCAAGAGTTTAATTCTTTCATGAAAAGTCCTGCTGTTGCCGCTCTGACACAACAGCTCAAAACCACAGG
>DATNPV010000085.1:0-3719 GCA_036703055.1 Waterburya sp. | reverse complement strand
GCTACAGCAGCAACGCAGTACCCCAGACCTCATTGCAGAGGCACTGCGGGAAGCGATTTTGCGGGGCATTTTTCAGGACGGACAATCTCTCAGGCAGGATGAAATCGCCGCTCAGTTTGGAGTCAGCCGCATTCCTGTGCGAGAGGCATTGCGGCAGCTAGAAGCAGAGGGGTTGGTAACGCTCCAACTCAATCGAGGCGCAACGGTAGCAGCACTCTCTCCAGACGAGGCGCAAGAAATCTGCGAGATTCGCGTTGCCTTGGAAACAACAGCTCTTCAATTGGCAATTCCCAAGTTGCAAGTCTCAGATTTAGAAAAGGCGGCTGTAATTTTGGAGGCAACCGACCAAACCATCGATGCAGCACGTTGGGCGAAACTAAACTGGGAGTTCCATGCCACGCTCTATACTCCTGCGAATCGCCCTCGGTTGTTAGCGATGATTAAAAACTTGCACGTCAATATTGACCGCTATGTTCGACTTCAGATCGAGAAGATGAATTACCAAGAGAAGTCGCAGAAAGAACACTATCAGCTTCTAGATGCCTGTCGCCAGAACGATGTCAAAGCGGCGGTTAAAGTGTTGAAGCGACACATTGAAACCGCAGGAGAGCAACTAGTGAGTTACTTACGAGGCATAGAGTAGCGATCGCTAAACCTAACGAATTGAATGTAAATCCCCTTACCCACCCTCACCAATATCAATAGACCAGCACGCGGTAGTCACTTTAACAATACCCGGTACACTTGTAACAATACTGGGCTTCATTTGTTATTTGTTTGCACGGCCCCTCGTGCGAAAAGGATTAAATGGCCTGCCCAACTTAACCCTGTTGGCGGGTTTTGTGCTCGCTTCTCTTGACTTGGCTACCAACTTACTCAATCCATTAGTTCAGTATTCCAGTTTGATTGTTGAATTCTCGTATCTAGCTCTCGGCACTGTCTAGATAATTGGTCGGTTTGCCTTTGCAGTTCAGCAACATTAACTGTACTGAAAGACTTGATTTCAGAGGCACTATACCGCTCTTGCTGATAAGCAGCTGTATCAACTAGAGAACTATAGACACTACGTTTGAGCAAGAGCGTATCTCTTTGTGCCAAAGCATCTGATATCGTCATCCCCTCTTCCAGGGTTGTCAATGAATTCGTTTTGTTGATTCTCCTAATCAAATCGACCAGTTCATTTATGGTTGCATCTAATTCTGCAATCAGCACTTGCGGCTGTTCGGGAGGCGTTTCTCCTTCCTGAACTTTAGCACTTCTGACTAATCGTTGCCGCAACTGCTCAATTCTTTTTTGACAATCTGCTCTCAGAATTAATGCTTCAGCTAATTTCATTTTTAATCATTTCCTAGGTTAGCAATAAAAAGTAATAACTCAAAAATTTTTTCACCCCTTCTCTTTTCTCTCTACGTCTCCGTGTTCTCTGTGGTTCCTTAAAAAAATCACCGCTCAAATCGGATTACCCTAGTGGAGTAGCGATAAATTCCAGAAAAAACCAAACTTAGTCAACTACAAAAGATAAGCTAACAGGCATTCAATTTAGGCCAAACCTATAAAATTTATATAAAATAGGCATCCTGCTCTTTCTCTGAGTGTAACTTGAATGCACAACAGCTGAATAATTAATCAGTAGGGTGAATATTTACCACCCTATTTTGCATCTTTACTGGTTGATACCTTCACCTAACACAAAGCGGGCAAAACGACGCACTTGGATATTTTCGCCCAGTTGAGCGATAGCTTGCTTCACCAGTTGTTCTACCGTAATGTTTTGGTCACGAATGTAGGGCTGCTCCATCAAAGACATTTCTTTCAGGCGTTTCTCAATTCGTCCCTGAACAATTTTTTCTTTGACTGTATCTGGCTTGTTCACCAAGTCATCCCGTCCGATTTCAATTTCTTTTTCCTTGTGGGCTATTGCCGTTGGAATATCTGTAACCTTGACATATTCTATATTCGGACAAGCCGCAATTTGCATGGCGATGTTCCGCACCAGAGTATGAAACTCCTGAGTGCGAGCTACAAAATCAGTCTCACAGTTTACTTCTACCAGTACACCGACTTTACCAACAGTATGGATGTAGCTGCCAATCAGTCCTTCTACTGTCACGCGACTTGGCATTCTACAGGAAGCAATGTTCTTCTGCCGCAGCCATGCAACAGCTTGGGTCATATCGCCATTGGTTTCTTTCAGCGCCTTTTTGCAATCCATCATACCAGCGCCAGTTTTTTCGCGTAGCGCTTTGACGACTTTTACAGATATTTCTGCCATTTTGCCTCCCTAGTTTAATTGAAAATTTTTATTCCTCTCCAAGGCAAAAACAGTGCTGAATCTTGAAGGGTAGGATGCGGGTGTACCTCACTTTCATAGAAACCCTTTCAAACCTCACCCCAACCCTCTCCTTACTAAGGAGAGGGAGCAAGAAACCTTGTCTTGTTTCCACCCTTACCAAGGGGGAACTAAGGGGGGTTGAGTTGGAGTACCTTTGCAAAACTGAGATGCTTCCTAGGATGAGTAGTGCCCAGTAGCTTCACGAATCAGCAAGTGCCCATTCTATTCCTACGAATCCTCCCGCACTGGCAACGGTGTCTCTAGAATCTCCATCAGCAACTCCAGTCGAGATGGACGAGACAGCAGCGGCACCAAATTCGGCAGCGAGTAGTAATCACCTGCAAACGTGAACGTCTCAAACGCCACCTGATTTTGCTGCAACTGTCGTTCTAAATAGTTGCTGTGATTGCCAACTTTGACGATTACTACATTCGGCAATACCTTCAACTCCTGGCAGTAGTCAGAATACACCTTGCTGAAGAACGGTGCGGTGTTTTCACCCTCGTCAGTCACGATGATGATTTGCTCCACGGATTGCTGCTGCTTGAGCATCATGTCTAGCGCCACACCGATGCTCGTCATGCCATCAGGGAAGATAGTCTGGAAAGCTTTCTCCCAATCGGACAATGCCTTACCTTGTGCCGTAATCGGTTGCGCCTTGTCGTTGAAGGCGTAAACGAACAAATCAGCCTCACTGATGCCAGAAATCAAAGCAGCAATTTGCTTACCGACTTCGATCGCCTGCGTCATACTAGAGCTTTTGTCCACCAACACAGCAGTAGACTTGGTAATCTTGCCCTTCTGCTTTACCTGCTCATCGGCTACCTTCTCTAGCTGAACCACCGTAGCTTCATCAACACTAGCGACTTCAGCTGCTTTCTTTGCCTTGAATGCAGACACTCGCTCAGAGGTTGCCGCTTCTGCCAGTTTTGCCTCAATTAGCGCTTTCACCTCAGCGTTGTCCATCGCCCCCCGCTTCTTGAGAGAATTGAGGTTGTTGATGAGTTCCTGCGGCGACATCGCCTTAATCAGCGCCGTCAGCACTTCTGGAGTTACCTGGTTCACCGCACCGATCGCAACCGTGTAAGGAATCTTGTGTTCCGCAACCAGCTTTGCCTGTGCCTCTGGTGTTTCTGCCTTAGCTAACTGCTTGAGTACAAAGGCAAGACTATCTGCCGGCGGTGCATCCTTGAACAATACGGCATTGGCACGTACACTCGGCTTAATGTGCAAGCTAGCGTAGAGGTGCTTCATCGCCTTGCGTCCCCGCATTGCTGCGCGATCGAAAAACTCTGCATTCTTCTCCCGTACCTGCAAGTAACGCCGTACCGCAGTACGTGCAGAACGCGGCAACTTCTGCTGATGTTGCTTCATGAAATCTACAATC
>DATNPV010000074.1:0-6328 GCA_036703055.1 Waterburya sp. | reverse complement strand
CAAGTATTCTTAAGTGCGCTCAACTTCCTGCTCTTCCTACCCTCTATCACTTGCCAGTTGTAGGATTAAAGAAAATTCAGTGCTTAGAGGAATCCCATGACGCTGACGCTAACGCAGGTTTGGGGGTCTTTGCTCATCTTTACACTCTGTCCTCTACTTGGTGGTCTCCCCCTCATTTCATGGATTACTTATGCACTGACGGGGCGTCAACTGGCACGGCTGGGTACGGGCAATGTATCCGTTTCAGCCGCTTTTTTCCACGGAGGACGCCTAGTTGGCATCCTGGCGGTGATATCGGAAGCCGCCAAAGGAATCGCAGCCGTTTTACTAGCGCGTTATTTCTTTCCTACAGAACCAGCTTGGGAACTGCTTTCCCTAATTATGCTGGTCATGGGCCGTTACTGGATGGGAAAAGGAGCTGGGACGACCAACGTAGTTTGGGGCTTTGTGGTTCATGACTGGAGAGTTGCGTTATTGGTCTTTGTGATTGGGGGAATTAGCTTTACCATTTTTCGCGATCGCACCAGCGGACGCATCGGTGTCTTAATCTTATTCCCCCTGATTCTCGCCCTGCTGCACCCCGCAGATTCGGCGCGAATTGTTGCTGCGATCATTTTGGGCTTCCTAATCGCCTGGATCTATCAAAAAATACCCGATGACTTAGACCTTCCCTCAGAGGAAGGAAAGACGGAATCTCAAGGAATGTTTCGTTTTTTTAGAGGCGATCGCGCCATCATTTCTCTGGACAAAGAACTAGACGCCCAAAAAGTTGGACAAAAAGCCGCTAACCTCTCCCAACTGAAACGTTGGGGCTACTCGGTGCCAACTGGCTGGGTACTACCACCCGGCGATGACCCAGAACCGTTAATCAAATACCTTCCCGTCTCCGACGCTGAACCTCTAGTCGTGCGTTCTTCCGCGATTGGAGAAGATTCAGAACTTTCGTCCGCTGCGGGGCAGTATCGCAGCATTTTGAACGTCACCAACAGAGTTGCCTTACAAGAAGCCATTACCCAAGTCCTGGCATCCTATCATGACCCAGCGGCTGTGCAGTATCGCCGAGACCGAAAATTGCCAGACCAGTCAATGGCAGTACTCATCCAACAACAAATCCCAGGTACGTTCTCCGGTGTGGCTTTTAGTCGTGACCCCATCTCTCAACAAGGTGATGCGGTAGTGATTGAAGGCTTACCAGGAAATGCTACCCGAGTCGTCTCGGGTCGAGTTACTCCGGAACAGTACCGAGTTGAGTTGGAGTTAGAGGGCAAAGAGGACGGGGAGACAGGGGGACAGGGGGACGCAGGGAATTCTTTAGAAAATCTCTCCGCCTCCTCTTGTGGTGTGCCTCACTCCCAAATCGAGGAGAGTGGCGATTTACCTCCTGCCTTAATTAAGCAAGTAGCACGTATAGCGCGGGAGTTAGAAAACCGTTATCACGGCATACCTCAGGATATTGAGTGGAGTTATGACACTCAGCAGTTGTGGATACTGCAATCACGACCGATTACTACCCTGCAACCCATCTGGACACGCAAGATTGCCGCTGAAGTAATTCCGGGATTGATTCGACCCCTAACTTGGTCAATTAATCGACCCCTAACTTGCGGCGTCTGGGGAGACATTTTTACAGTGGTGTTAGGAGAACGGGCGCAGGGATTGGATTTTAATCAAACAGCTACACTGCACTACTCCCGCGCCTACTTCAATGCCACCTTGTTGGGGCAAATTTTTCGGCGTATGGGTTTGCCCCCGGAAAGTTTGGAATTCCTCACTAGGGGGGCGAAGTTTTCCAAACCGCCTATCAGCTCTACTTTGCGGAACCTGCCCGGATTACTGCGCTTGCTGGGTCGGGAATGGCGCTTAGATAAGGACTTTGAGGCAGATAACCAAAATCACTTTACCCCTACTTTGAAGCAACTCACGAGGCAACCCACCTCTAACTTGTCCCCACAGGAACTTTTAGAACAGGTAGACCTAATTTTGGATCTGTTGAAGCGAGCGACATATTACAGCATTCTCGCACCTCTGAGTGCATCTTTTAGACAAGCAGTGCTGCGAGTCAAGGATGAAGAACTGGATAATAGCCAGATGCCGGAAGTGGCAAGCTTGCGATCGCTCACTCAATTGGCCAATGATGCTCGCTCTTTATTCCGGCGATCACTGAATGTTGAAGACAGTGCCGCCTCCCTGTTTGCGGCCTTAGCAGAAATTCCCGATGCTCACAGCATTTTGGAGCAATTTGACCAGTTTCTGGAAGACTATGGCTACCTGAGTGATGTAGCCACCGATATTGCCGTGCCGACGTGGAAAGAAGACCCCAGACCCGTTCGGCAGTTATTTGCTCAGTTTCTCTACAATCCCCCACCTGCCCCTGTACCCTTGAAATCCCAGCGTTGGCAAGCTCAGTTAGTCCAAGCACGTTTGAATCTCAAAGGTCAGGTTACAGAAGTGTACTCTAAACTATTGGCTCATCTACGTTGGTGCTTTGTAGCACTAGAGTCAACGTGGCTGCACTCAGGTTGGCTGCGTGAACCAGGAGATATTTTTTTCTTAGAACTGGTGGACATTCGTCGTTTGGTTTCCGGTGCTGACTCCGCTGATCGAACGTATGTGCTTGAACTAATAGATGGGAGGCGATCGCAACTTGAACAGCATCGCCAACTCATTAATGTACCTTCTCTGTTTTATGGCAATACTCCTCCTGCTCCCCTTGCCTTTGATTCATCCCCTTCTAAAGGGCGACTGCAAGGGATTGGAGCGAGTTCGGGTGTAGTAGAAGGTTGGGTTAAGGTGTTGCCCAACTTGCAAGCCGCTGTAGACATTGACCGTCAAACCATTCTTGTTGTGCCCTACACAGATTCGGGTTGGGCACCCCTCTTGGCACAGGCAGGGGGGTTAATTGCCGAAGTGGGAGGACGGCTTTCTCACGGTGCGATCGTGGCGCGTGAGTATGGCATCCCAGCGGTGATGGATATTCACAACGCCACCCAACAGCTACGGGATGGGCAGCGAGTACGCTTGGATGGTCAACGGGGAATTGTTGAAATTCTTTGATAGCTTAGTCTTATGGTGATTTGTGAGTTGATTGTTCAGGTGGACAATCTAAACGGAGAGCTTTGCGTGCTAATCGGGTGGTATAGAGGGCAGTACCAATCGTTATCAACAGCCCTAGAGTCTGTAGCCCCAGCTTAGAGGGAGTGAGCTTGTCACTAAATACAAAAGTGCCGAAAGAAGCTAGGTATACATATAAAACAATTACAGGTAACATTCCTAGCCAAGAAAAGAAGCAATACTGCCAGAAATTGACCTTGGTGCAACTAAATCCGTAGTTAAGGACGTTTGACGGCACAAGCGGTGATAGACGAGTCAGGAGTATGATTTTCCATCCTTTACGACCAACCGCACGATCCAGTTGCGTGAAGTTTGGGTTCTTACTCATCCATCGTTTGACCGATTGACGAGCCAACGTCCGACCAATTAGAAAGCAGGCAATCGCACCGAGCGTGTCAGCTCCCGAAACCACAATAACTCCCCTCACCAAATCAAACAATGTACCTGCCAGGAGAATCAGTGCAATATTCGGCAGGCCAAAAATAGTGGCCAACAGATAAATCAAAATGAAGGCAGGCATGGCCCAAGGGCCGAGGGTTATTAACCAGGTTCTCCCTGCAAAAACCCACTGTTTCACAGGTAAGATACACAAAAGCACAGCCATCGAGATACCGCCGAGTACAAACAACCAAAATCTTTTACTGCGTATCCAACCCATCATCTTAATCAGAAAAGTTCCTCATCTTTAACAACAGCTCTAGTAGCCCCGTGAAGGCATCTATCTGCGTGCCTACTTCAGAACACAGCTTTTAATCCGCTATCAGCTGAAGCTATCCTGAAAAGAACAGGGGGTCTGAAAAAGTCTTCATCTGTCCACCGGAGCATCATAACCACAAGGTGATGTTTATGTTGACTGCTGGGCAAAGGCCATATTGGCGGTGTAAGGCTATGTATTTGTCGATGTAGCGCTGTCTTAGTAACAACCAAGTAACTGACGCCTAAATTTTTCTGTTGGGGTAGTGCGACCTCCAGTGACCAGTCTTTATGAAGATTCTGATAGTAGAAGACGATGAGACAATATCTTCAGTCCTGGCAGAAGCACTCACCACCCATCAATACACGGTCGAGACGGCAGCAGATGGTGTGACGGGGCTGGAACTGGCTCAAGCTTTTCACTACGATCTGCTGGTGCTGGATATCGTTCTCCCTGGGCTTGATGGGATGACGCTCTGTCGCCAAGTGCGATCGCACGGGTTACAGATGCCGATTCTGCTGTTGAGTGCCAAAGACAGCAGCCCCGATCGGGTCATGGGTTTAGAGGCAGGAGCTGATGATTATGTAGTCAAGCCCTATGAACTTAATGAATTAATTGCTCGGATTCAGGCTTTACTGCGACGGGGCAGTTCCACCTTAAGAACGGTTTTGACCTGGGAGAATCTTCAGCTCGACCCGCAGGCAAGCCAAGTTACCTATGGGGGAAAACTTTTACGCCTGACCCCAAAAGAGTACGGCATACTAGAGCTTTTCTTAAGGAATCCCCAACGCATTTTCAGCCGGAGTGCCATACTAGACCGCATTTGGTTGAGTGATACTTGTCCCCAAGAGGAAGCCGTCTCCACCCAAGTCAAGGGGCTGCGGCAGAAGCTAAAAGCTGCTGGAATGACAAACGATTTGATTGAGACGGTGTACGGGTTGGGCTATCGGTTGAAAGCGACGGGGCAGGAGTCCCCGCAGGAGTCCCCCCCTCAAAGAGTATCTCAACCAGGAGTGGGACGTGTAGGAGCAAGAGCGCGTGGTGTTCCCGTTGTTAAAGCCGACAAGCGCCAAGCCGAAGCCAAGGTGATGGCGGTGGTGCAGCAGATGTGGGGCAACTTCAAAGAGAGTTTGAGGTCACACATAGTGCTGTTTGAACGAGCGATCGCTCAAATCTCCACCGGAACCCTCGATAGCGAACTGCGCTCCTCAGCTAAGGCAGAGGCTCACCGTTTGATTGGCTCATTGGGTTCTTTCGGCTTACCGGAAGGTTCAGAGCTAGCGCGGCAGATCGAACAGTTGCTCGAAGCTGAATCTCTGGGTCAGAATGAGGCACGGCGACTTGAGGAATTGGTTGGGCGGCTTAAGCAAACTGTGGAGAACAAGCCATCATCAACGACTGCTGCTTTCGATCTAAAGACGGCGTCAGGTCGGTTGCTAGTCGTTGATGATGATGTGGTGCTGACTGAAAAAGTCAAACAAGAGGCGATTACCTGGGGCTTGCAGGTGGATGTGGCAACAGACCTAACGGCTGCAAGACGGGCGATTTCGCATCACCCCCCTGATGTCATCTTGCTAGACCTCAGCTTTCCCCAAACAGCGGAAAACGGGTTGACCTTGCTGGCTGAACTACATCAACGAGCTCCGACCATCCCGGTATTGGTACTGACCGGACGGAATCAGTTAAGCGATCTGCCTGCAGCAGCGCTTCGTTATCGCGTTGAAGTTGCGCGTCTGGGGGGACATGCCTTTTTACAGAAACCCATTGCCCCAGAGAAAATTCTCCAAGCCGTTACCCAGAAACTCGATTGCCCCCAAGAAGCCGAAGCCAAAGTGCTGGTTGTGGATGACGATGCCCAGGTGCTAGCAGCTTTATCTGCTCTGCTGAAACCTTGGGGACTTCACGTCACGACCTTGGCAGACCCCCAACAATTCTGGCAAGTACTGGAAGCCACAGCGCCTGACCTGCTAATTTTAGATATCGAGATGCCTGGTTTTAGCGGCATTGAACTGTGCCAGGTCGTTCGCAATGACCCTCGTTGGAGCGACTTGCCCGTACTTTTTCTATCTGCCCATAAGGATGCCGAAATTGTGCATCAAGTGTTTTCGGTAGGGGCAGATGACTACGTGCAGAAACCGATTGTCGGACCCGAACTGATTGCCCGTATCCTGAATCGGCTAGAGCGAACTCGAATCCTGCACAGATTCGCAGAAACCGATGAGCTAACTGGCACTGCTACTCGACGCAGAGCCATCCAAGACCTAGAGCGGTTGTTACATTTGGCAGAGCGCCAGCATCAGTCTTTGTGTTTTATGCTGTTGGACTTAGACCACTTCAAGCGGGTTAATGACCAACACGGTCACGATGCAGGGGATAGAGTGCTTCGCCTGCTGGGAGAACAGTTAAAGCAGTCCTTCCGGCGTGAAGATGTGGTAGCGCGTTGGGGCGGCGAGGAGTTTGTTTTAGGTCTATACGGTATAACAGGAGAACAGGGTGTAGAGCGGCTGACAGGCTTTTTGGAAA
>DATNPV010000052.1:0-13243 GCA_036703055.1 Waterburya sp. | reverse complement strand
CGTTTAGCAAAGACTAATGCATTGGCGAAGACATTTTATTTATCAACGATTCTCTATGATTTAGGCTCTTACTTTAGCCAATTTTTAGCTTTTAATAAGCTATTTCATGAGCCTAAATCTCTAATTCAAACTCAATTAACTCTCAAAAAAAATGAAGTAATTCGGGTTCCTCTAGCCGCTCAAAAAGTCCAGGTTTTGTCTGGCACAGCTTGGATAACCGTTGCTGGAGAAGATATCCTTTTGCAAGCTGGAGAAAAAGCTGCACTCCCTTCACAACGAAACTTTGCTGTCTTATCGGCTTTAGGAGACGTGCCGTTGATTGTAGACGTTCTGTGATTAATCATCTCAGATAAGCCGCTAGGTTTCGCCCAGATAAGCCTTGCGAACAGTTTCATTAGTCTGCAAGTCTTTAGCCGTTCCCGTCAGAACAATTTGACCCGTTTGTAAGACATACCCGCGATCAGAGACAGTCAACGCCATCCGAGCATTTTGTTCTACCAATAAAATTGTGGTTCCTTGGGTATTAATATCCCGAATAATCGAAAAGATTTGGCTAACTAGCATAGGAGCTAGACCCATACTCGGCTCATCTAACAACAATAAGCGAGGTCGTGCCATCATCGCACGCCCAATCGCCAACATTTGTTGTTCGCCACCACTGAGCGTTCCCCCTTTTTGATTAATTCGTTCTCTCAAGCGGGGAAAAAGATTCAACACTTTTTCCAAATCTGGCTTAATCCCTAGAGAGTCAGTTCGAGAAAAAGCACCCATCTCCAGGTTTTCTTGCACCGTCATTCGGGGAAAAATTAAACGTCCTTCAGGGCTTTGAGAAATGCCTAAGCGGACAATTTCTTGCGTGGACAATGATTCTAAGGGCTTCCCCTCAAATAGGATACTGCCCTGACGGGGTCGCAACAATCCTTGAATCGTGCGGAGGGTTGTAGTTTTACCGGCGCCGTTACTCCCAATTAAACTAACAATTTCACCCTGTTCTACCCGCAAAGAAATACCTTTGAGAGCCTGAATATTGCCGTAGTAAGTGTGAAGGTCTTTAATTTCAAGCATAGTTGTTAATTATTGGTTGTTCATAGTTCATTGTTGATTGTTCATTGCCATGAACTATGAACCATGAGCCATGAGCTATTAGCTATTAGCTAGGTGTTCGTCTGCATCTTCTTTCCCCAAATAAGCCTCAATGACACGGGGATTGGTACGAACGTCAACAGGAGTGCCTTCGGCAATTTTAGAACCGTACTCCATTACACTCACGCGATCGCTAATTCCCATCACCACTTTCATATCGTGTTCAATTAGCAAGATACTTAAATTCAGCTCATCACGAATGCGGTGGATAAAGCGGGTTAAATCTGCCGTTTCATTAGGGTTCATCCCAGCCGTTGGCTCATCCAATAACAATATCTTGGGTTCCGATGCCAACGCCCGTGCAATTTCCAACCGACGCTGATCTCCATAAGAGAGATTTTTTGCCAACTCTGGAGCTTTTGAGACACCTAATCCCACGAAGTCGAGTAAAGCCAGTGCTTTTTGCCGTGCTTTGCGTTCTTCTTGTCGGGCAGATGGAGGACGAAGTAACGCGCCCAACAAACCCGTTTTGAGTCGGCTGTGTCTGCCCACCAATACATTCTCAAGTACTGTCATGTTATTGAATAGGCGAATATTTTGGAATGTCCGAGCAATTCCCAAGCTAGTTAGCCGATCAGGTGTTGAGCCGGTGATATCTTTGTCTTCTAGGTACAACTGACCTGAACTAGGGACATAAATGCCTGTAAGCATGTTGAAAAAGGTGGTTTTGCCTGCGCCGTTCGGCCCAATTAAGCTAGCAATCACACCTCTTTCTAGGACAAAATCGACCTGTTTAACAGCAGTTAGTCCCCCAAAGCGCATTGTCAGTTGGCGGGCTTCCAGTAGTGGCATTACTGACTCCTTGCATCCGCTAAAGATTCTTTCATCGCCTCGTTCTCCGAGTGCAGTTCAGCTCGATGCCTAGCATCAGGTACCAATCCCTCTGGACGCACGAGCATCATGATGACTAACGTTAAGCCAAACAGAAACAAGCGCATTTGGATGGGATCGAGACTGGTAGCGATAAATTCTTGAAGTGGCGGGCTTGGAATGTTAGGGAGAACTGTAGTACTCAGAAAACTCTTTAAAACTTGCGCCAGCTGAGGCAGATACAATCGGTCTGCTGCCATGATAATAATTCCGCCCAAGATAACCCCAGTCATATTGCCCAGTCCCCCCAAAATCACCATACACAAAATGATGACTGAAACGGAAAAATCAAACACACTGGGGAAGATGGCACTGATATAAGCGGCGTAAAATGACCCAGCAAACCCGGAAAAGGTTGCACCCATAGCAAAGGCGGATAACTTGGTTTTGACCAAGTTAATTCCCATCGCGCTAGCCGCTAACTCATCTTCGCGGATAGCTGTCCACGCTCGACCTAACCGCGAATCCTGTAGGCGAGAGATCATAAAGTAAGCGAATACCACTAAAACCAGGATTAAGTAGTACCAAGGCAGATAGTCGCTAGCGTTGAAGGCTCCGATAATTGGTAAGGTGGGACGACCAATAGGATTGATGCCGGCTTCACCGCCTGTGAGGTTAAGGGGGCGATCGCATCCTACTAAACAAATGGCTCGTTCGGGATGACCTTGGAGGCTGGCAATAATCTTAGAAATTGGCTCCTCAATGCGTATCGAGGTTAAATTGCGAAACACGACCGGTACAATTTCCCCAAAGCCAAGGGTGACAATAGCTAGATAATCTCCCCGTAATCGCAGCGTGGGTGCTCCTAGAATCACGCCAAAAATGGCGGAAACTAAAGCGGCAATGGGCAGTACTAGCCAGAAGTTCCACTCATTATTGAGTTGTGGGGACGACAAAAATCCCGTAGCATAAGCCCCGATCGCAAAAAAGGCCGCATACCCCAAGTCGAGTAACCCAGCAAAGCCCACGACGATATTTAATCCTAGGGCTAACATGACAAAAATTTGAATTTGGATCACCGTGGCAATCCAGTTGGTCTGAGCCAGCTGATCCACAAAGGGAAAGGTAATCAGAATAAAGGCTAAAGTTACTAAGATAGCTTGTCGCCTGCGTTCAATCGGTAAACCCTGCAAAGCCCCCATCAATCCCCCGGCAACGGTAGCCACGGCGAGTGCTACGATGCCGTACACCAAGCTTTGAGGTAGGTCTACTGTTGGTTGACCAAAAATTGGTGCCAGCAGGGCTTGCAGTACACTCGCAATTAATAGCCAAATTCCTAATTCGAGTCCTGCGATCGCGCCTTTGATTGCCCCAGTTTGTGGGGTAAGGTTCCTCTGGGCTTGAGTCTGTATAAAGCCGGCCCCCATGCCCAGCAGCCAACCCATAACCGCACCACTCCAGCCACCAAACAGCAATACAGTCAGGGCTGCGATCGTCCCTAAAATAGCACTCGATTTAATTGCTTTAAATATCTGCTGAACCATTTTTATCCTTTGCCCGAAGAGGGGTTGCACGTTAGCAAGGTGAGCAAGTTAGCTGATTGTTTTTTAAACCTGCCAAACCTTCAACTTGCCAACCTTCAACCATTCAAACAACTTGCCCACCTTCAACCGTTCAAACCTCAAACTTTTTCCTGAACATTTTCTCCCAACAACCCACCCGGTCGGAGCGCCAAAATAATCACCAAGACAGCGAATACCCATGCATTCGTCCAACGGCTAGAGAGATATTGGTCACTCAACGCCGACAGTAAGCCAATTAACACACCCCCCAGCATGGCACCGATAATGTTACCGATTCCCCCCAGCACAGCAGCGGTAAACGCCCGTAAGCCAGCAGTAAAACCCATCGTAAAGACAATAGTATTGTTATACAGTCCAACCAACAGCCCTGCTGCTCCCGCCAGCGCCCCACCAATCAAAAACGTCAACGCAATAATCCGATCCACGTCGATCCCCATAATCAGCGCCGCATCCCGATTTTGAGCGGTTGCCCGCATGGCTTTACCCAGACGGGTGTACTGTACAAATAAATGGAGTGCCACCATCAACCCCACAGCAACAACCAACACAATTAAATCTTTAGTGGTAAAGACGATACCGGACTGAATCCCCAAAGCCTTGAGGATGTCAATTCGGGGTAATAAGTCAGGAAAGCTTTTGGGGGCAGCGGCATTCGCTCCCATCACTGGGATAAATGATCGAAGTCCTCCCCAAAACAATCCCAAATTCTGGAAAATAAACGAAACGCCAATGGCTGAGATCAAGGGGGCTAGTCGGGGGGCATTCCGCAAAGGGCGGTAGGCGAATCGTTCGGTTAGAACGTTTAGCCCAGCGCAAAAAACCGTGGCAACGATTAATGCCACTAACATTGCTGGGATAGCCACTAGCAAAGCCGCCCCATCCCCAACCCCAAAAGCACCCATGGCTGTGAGAGACGCGAAAGCTCCCAACATAAACAAGTCGCCATGGGCAAAATTAATCAGCTCAATAATGCCGTAAACCAGAGTGTACCCCAAGGCAATAATCGCGATAATTCCGCCATTGACGAGACCCACTAAGACTTGTTGAATGAGGACTTCAGGGTTACGGGCGATATCTCCTAAAATTCGGGGTAAGTCCAATCCTGCAATGGGGCCTAACAACAGGACGAGGTAGACCACAACGAGGTAGAGCAGGGGCTTGCGCCATTGTTTCATAGGGGTCGGTAACAGATTGCGAGAGTGCGTATCGATTATAGAGCGAAGGCTATCCGTTATTGTGTTCAGCTCATCCCCCGACGGCAGTGCTCTTGATTTCGCGGGAATTGGGAAGACGTACCCATGCCCGACGCCCTGCGCCCCAAGCCCTATGCCCAGTCAACAGCAGGCAAGTCAACACAACAGTGGAATAGTTGAGCTATTTCCCTGTACAACTTACTCCGCCTTCAGCACCGTTACAAACTCCCACTTGCCGTTTTTGACAACATTTCCTGACAAAGTTGTGAGTGATGTATCGCCATTTTGGTCAAAGCTCCAATTTCCAAGTACGCCGTTGAAGCTTTTTGTGTTCAGGACGGCATCACGGATGGCGGCACGGTCATTTTTGCAGACTTGATTAATTGCATCCACAATGACTTTGGCTGATTCATAACCATACGCGGCGTAAGCTTCAGGTTCGGCATTGTATTTTTTCTTGTAGTTTTCGTACCACTTTTGACCTAAACCCTTAAGTTCTTTACCTGGTACACCGCCAAACGTGGCATAAACGCCCTCTGCATCTTTACCCGCCGCATCAATCAACGCCTTCTCAAAGATGCCATCCGGCCCCATAAACTTGACCTTATCGGCTGTCATGCCAACATTGCGCATGTCTTTAATTAACTGTCCAGCATTAGTCTGGGTTGTGCCGCCAAAGTAAATTAAATCAGGGCCTAAGGCTTTGATTTTGGTCATTAAAGCTCTGTATTCACCCGCTTTGGGGTCAATTCCTTCGTGTCCCAGCACTTGTATCCCCTGTGCTTTAGCATTGGACTCAAAAATGTCCGCCAGTCCTTTGCCATAAAGCTCTTGGTCGTCTAAGATATAAACTTTCTTCGCTCCTAAAGATTTAGCCCAGTTTGCCCCGGCAAGCCCTTGAAGGTCGTCAGCTGGAACAACACGAGCATAGTTACGCTTGCCATTCGGGTAATAAACGTTAGGCTCATTGGGTTCTCCTTTCCCAGGCTTAGTCAAACCAGGATAGGTATTGGCAGGGCTGACCATTACTAAGTTAGCCCGGTTGAGAATGGGGATCGATAGCTTAGCAGCCCCTGAGTTAAAGTGACCAATCACAGCAACCACTGATTTATCTGCCACGGCTTTGTTAGCGTTTGAAGTTACTTGCGTGGGGTCCCATTTACCCGCAGACGCGGTAGCGTCGTCATAGCTCTCATATTGAATCTTGATCTTGCCGTTGCAAGCCGTTGAGTTGCTTTCATCGAGGACTTGCTTGATCCCATTGACGATGGTTTGATTCTGACCCACCCCTGAGCCAGTCATGGGTAAACTAGAAACAATCTTGACCGTGTTTCCACCGGCAGCACTGCCGCCTCCCGCACTTTGACAAGCTGCGGTGAGAAAGCTTGTAGCTAAGGTGGTGAGGGCTAAGGTAATTGCCAAACGAGGTTGGATGCCATTAGCTGAGGCGAGTTTACGCATCTGGGTGTTTCGCTCCTCTACTGTCGCCAGTAGTTCACAAGTGAATAAATCTAGATCTTACGCAAATCTGCCACTAGACAGATGTCTGGTGACGTTTATTGAAACGCAAGTCCGGATTTAGCAACACCCCATATAATGTCAGAGATTACTTATTCGTTAGCTAGTTTTTCAACGGAGAGGGAGGGATTCGAACCCTCGGTACGGCCTTACGAACCGTACAACAGATTAGCAATCTGCCGCTTTCGACCACTCAGCCACCTCTCCAGGCAGGTTTTTGATTTTTGGTCTAGAGTTTGACTACGCTTTGCACGTCAGTAGGTAGTCAATCTTTTTTGACCGCTTTCCCAGTTTACCATTTTAACGCTGTGGGTCAACAGGGAAATAGGGCGTCCGGCGTCAAAGCAGAAATTTTTCTGGGCAACAGGCGTGTCCTTGGCACAGGGGGTCTAGTTGCTGTAAGCCTGTTCGGGAAAACAATGTCTTCAATACTTCTTTGGATGGATGCAATAGGGCGATTTTTTTCTTATAGAGAGTGAACTAAGTTCCATAACGCCTTATTCGCTCGACGAATGATTACTGAATCGATGCTCTAGCCCACGGGGATCACTTAGATATTCAGGCAATTTTTTGGTGAAAATCCTCCTTAGCCTTAGCCAAGTTGAGTCATTCAGGTTTTTTTTGATTTACATTTTGCAACTTTTGGCACTCAACGGTATACTTGTCTGCAAAGAGGAAAGCGTTCCCTCTTTCGATAGGAAAGATTTAATCCTTTCCAAGCAATTGGAGGAGAAACACACGAAGATAGAGCGCGGTTAGTACCAGCTCACTAGCTGGCTGGTAGTCAAGTTTGCAACATGGTCAACAATCTCTGCCTATTAGGTGAAGCCAGCCTTAACCCTTGACCCTTAACATTTCTTAAATAAAATAGAAGAAAGTTCGTGATGAGGGGAAAGCGAGGTAAGAGATAGACCGCCAATCCGTTCTAGCCTTCGTCAAAATCCTGAACAAAACAAACCTATGGACACTAAAAGCAAACAGCATATTGCTCTGATCTCGGTACACGGCGATCCGGCAGTGGAAATCGGCAAAGAAGAAGCTGGTGGGCAAAACGTCTATGTCCGTCAAGTGGGTGAAGCGCTGGCAAAGCAAGGGTGGCATGTGGACATGTTTACTCGCTGCGCCAATGCAGAACAACCCAAAATTGTTGAGCATGGTCCGCGTTGTCGGACCATTCGTTTAGTAGCCGGTCCGGAGGAGTTTGTACCGCGAGACGAGATTTTTGGGTATGCCAGCACCTTTGTGGAGGAAGTACTGAAGTTTCAACAACAGTCGGGCATTCAGTATTCCTTGGTACACACAAATTATTGGATTTCCTCTTGGGTGGGCATGGAACTCAAGAAGCGCCAACCGCTCAAGCAGGTTCATACCTACCATTCGCTGGGAGCAGTTAAATACAAGTCAGTTAATACCATTCCCCTGATTGCCAGCACTCGCTTGGCTGTAGAAAAGGCGGTGTTAGAGACAGCAGAGCGAATTGTGGCGACCAGTCCGCAGGAGAAAGAACACATGCGCTCGCTCGTTTCCACCAAAGGAAACATCGACATCATCCCCTGTGGCACGGACATTCGCCGTTTTGGTTCCTTAACCAAAGAAGCGGCGCGTGCTGCCATTGGCATCGACCCAGAGGCGTTAATGGTCTTCTATGTGGGACGTTTTGACGAGCGTAAGGGGATTGAAACTTTAGTTCGGGCAGTAGGGCAGTCCCAGTTGCGGGGTAACCAGAAGCTGAAACTGGTGATTGGCGGTGGCTCCCGTCCGGGTCAAAGTGATGGTATCGAACGCGAACGCATTGAGGGAATTGTGGCTGAGCTTGGGATGACTGAAATCACGACCTTCCCCGGACGCATTGGCGATGACCTTCTTCCGGCTTACTACACAGCGGCTGATGTTTGCGTTGTTCCCAGCCATTACGAACCCTTTGGCTTAGTTGCTATTGAGGCTATGGCCTGTGGCACACCCGTTGTTGCCAGTGATGTTGGTGGTTTGCAATTTACCGTTGTTCCTGAACAAACCGGTCTTTTGGCATCACCCAAAGATGAAGCGGCATTTGCAACAGCTATTGACCGCATTCTCTCGGATGCAGAGTGGAGAAACCAACTGGGTAAAAATGCCAGAGCGCGTGTTGAGAGCAAGTTTAGCTGGGATGGTGTAGCAAATCAGCTGAGTGAACTCTACACAACCTTGATTGAAGAACCAGCGAAAGTTTCAGCGAAAAAGTTAGAGCCAGTTAGTGCATAAATAAACATAGGGAAGCATCTACAGCTAAGTCTGCTGCCTCAACAAGTCTTGCATTTCTAGCAGCAGGCTTAATCTTCTGGATTCTACGCTTGTTCTCACTTGTTTGCACCATGCGGTAAGGGCAGGATATATCCTGCCCTTACGAACGACTTATGCCGTTCTCATACCAAGTTGCACTCAAAGATAGTAGTTTCTCTCCGCCAGCTTCCCCAGCTCTAAATATCTACTACGTTTGAACGCAACTCCGTATCATTGACTTGACCAAGGGTCATCAATGGGTTCTTGCTGTACAGGAGATGAATCGCGTAGTGCCTCTTTGACTAATTGCAGAACTTCTGATTGCACCAGTTCGTGCATTTGAGCTCTACACCAAGGGCGCAAGAAAAGCGTCGTTGATTTGGGAGAAATAGATGCCACAAGGCAAGTAGGCTTTGGGTTATTTAAAACCAAGGGATGAGATTGAACTAAGGATAAGAGTAGAATAATCGCGGGTTCAATGGGGCGATCGCCAATATCAATCTTCAAATCTACCCGCCGATTTCCCAGCGCCGTCGTGTTTTTCAAGACACCACTAAAGAGATTGTTGTTAGGTACTGTAATTTTCACATTGTCTGGCGTCACCACCGTCGTTGAGAAAATACCAACCGCATCCACTACTCCCTTGACTCCCTGTGGCCCTTCAATAAAATCGCCCACTTCAAACGGGCGTTGGTTGAGGAGCATCACACCAGCCGCAAAATGGGATAAGGTATTCTGCAATGCCAAACCGATCGCTAAACCCGCCGCACCTACGACAGCGACTAAACTGGTGGCTTGAATCCCCAACGCACTTAAGAATGCAACTATCCCAACCACTAGGGTGAGGACTTCACAAGCCTGAATGAGGAACTTGCGTAACGTGGGTTCAACGGGATTAAATGCTCGACGAGTGAAGCGAGCAACCAAGTCAACGGCGTAGCGGGTGACAAGGAGAATCACTAGTGCCCACAGAAATTTTGTCCCAACCTGAAAGCCTAGATCAATCAGGTTTTTGTTGAACCACGATGCCAGATCAAACCGATTCAGCACGGGGGGCACATCAAAAGCCAAACTCGTCATTAGTAAATTCCTTTTTTTGTTCTCTCAGGCTACTCCTAGTTACCATACTTACTGTTGTGGCATACCTCTAGTTTCTTGAGGGCTTCCGGATGCGTAACGAAGTAATCTTGCAACCAGTCGCAGCCTTCAGTGAGCAGTTCATTTAATCCTCGGACGCGCCACAGGATCGCCGTACCGTCCTCTGAAGCGGTAGCCAGAAGTTTGCCATCCGAGCTAAAACTGAGACTTCTGACAACGCCCTGATGACCCTTAAATTCTGCAAGCTGTTGTCCAGATAAATTCCACAGCCTTACTGAACCATGATCTCCAACGGTAGCAAGTTGCTTGCCATCCTGGCTAAAACTGATACCCTTGACACTGCCCTGATAACTTTTAAATCCTGGCAACTGCTTTCCTGAGATCTCATATCGCCTTACCGTGCCATCATCTCCAGCAATTGCAATTTCCTTGCCATCCTGGCTAAAACTGGTACCGTTGACACTGCCCTGTTGACCATTAAATTGTGCCAACTGCTGACCTTGGAGATTCCATAGCCTTACGATGCCGTCTTCTCCTGCTGTCGATAGAAGCTTGCCATTTGGGCTAAACCTGACATTCTCGGCCTTGCCCTGATGGCTTTTAAATTCTACTAAGAGCTTGCCCTTGAGATCCCACAGCTTTACCATGCTGTCGTCTCCCGCTGTCGCCAGGAGCTTACCATTCGGGTTAAACCTGACACTCCTGACCTTACCTCGATGACCCTTGCCTTGTGCCAACAACTTACCATTAAGAGTCCACAGCTTTACTGTGCCGTCCTCTCCAGCTGTCACTAGTTGCTTGCTATCCGGGCTAAAACCAATGCTCTCGACACTGCCCTGATCAGTCTTAAATTTTACCAACAGCTTTCCTGAGAGATGCCACAGCCTCACCATCCCATCGTCTCCGGCTGTCGCAAGTCGTTGACCATCAGAGCTAAAACGGACAGTGTTGACACTGCCATTATGACCCTCTAATTTTACCCACTGCTTTTCAGGAACTTGCCATAGCCTTACTGTGCCATCATTTCTTCCCGCTGTCGCTAGTTGCTTGCCATCTCGGCTAAAATTGATGCTCCAAACACTGGCCTGATGACCTTTGAATTCCGTCACCAAGTTTCCACTTAGGTTCCACAGCTTTACCGCACCGTCCTTTCCAGATGTCGCCAGTTGCTTGCCATCTGGGCTAAAACGGATGCTCTCAACACTGCCCTCATGAGCTTTAAATTCTTTTAACTGCTTGGCATTTAGGTTCCACAGCTTTACTGTGCCGTCCTCTCCAGCTGTCGCAAGTTGCTTGTTATCCGGGCTAAAACTAACACTGTTGACACTGCCCTGATGACTCTTAAATTCTGCAAACAGCTTGCCATTGAGAGCCCACAGTCTTGCCATACCATCTTTTCCCCCTGTAGCTAGGAGCTTACCATCCGGGCTAAAACTGAGGCTGTTGATACTGTCCTTATGAGCTTTAATTTTTACCAATTGCTGTCCTGAGAGTTTCCATAGCCTTACCGTGCCGTCTTTCCCAGAGGTAGCCACAACTGTGCCATCAGAGCTAAAACGGACATTGTTGACACTGCCTTGATGACCCTTAAATTCTGCCAACAGTTTGCCATTGATATCCCACAATTTTGCCGTGCCATCCTCAGATGCGGTAGCTAGGAGGTTATCATCGGGGCTAAAACGGACACTTCTGACACTTTTGTGATGAACCGGAAATGCTTTTAACCGCTTGCCATTGATGTTCCACAACTGTATCGTACCGTCCTCTCCACCCATAGCCAATTGCTTGCCGTCTTGGCTAAAGCTGACGCTGTTAACTCCTTTCTGATACGTGTTGATGCGATTGCGTTCGCGGATGTTATCGAGAATCCGCTGTAAAGCCAACAGTGGACTGACAGTTGGATAGTTTTCCAGAGGGAGCTTGTTATTAACCAAGGCTTGCAGATCTTGTCCGCTCTGCATCGCTAACAATAAAGCATCTATGGGCGCGAGATCGAATTGTTGCGAAGCCGTAGCCCCAGCCTGCTCGATTCGCGTAACTCTACGCGTAACTTTCAGGGCATTGCTTGCCCATACCCCTGCCACTGTTGCCCCCACCAAGGATGTTGCCAGGATAACCAATCCAATGCAAGTTGTTCGCTTGGCTTTCTGTTGCGCTGCCGCTAAGAGCTGATTTGCGGTTTGAGCTGACTGTTTAGCCGTTCTTTCCGCCTCTCTAGCAATCTGAGCTTCTGCGATCGCTAATTCTCGCTCTTTTCGTTCTGCCTGTAGGGCGCGTTGAACTTCTCGTTTTTCTACTTCAAGGCTGGCGTCTAAAAATAGTACATCCTCATAACTCAAGCTTTTACCAGCTTTCCACTCCATTGCCTCCCGCAAGGCTTTCCCACGTAACAGTCGAGATTCATCCTGACTATTCGACGCCAACCAAGCCGTTATTGCCGCTGCGTAAGGGCGCAAGTTGGCTAATTCCGTCTCAACCCAACTGAGGTTAAACACCTCTTGATAAATGCGGTTATAAACTCTTAATTTTCCCTCCCGTTTAACAACTAATCCCGTCAGCCGCAATTCCATTTGTTCGGGGCTGTCAGAAGCTGCCACTTCACCTTGTCGTAAAATTTGCTGATAGAGTCCCAACAGGCGACCTGCGCGTTGTTCACTGCTTAAAATGCGATCGCGTATCGTCTTCAGATGCTCCGGCTCATCTAAAGTTTCCCAATTTTGAATGATGCGCGATTGTACCAACTCCTCCACCCACTCTCGCTCACTGCCTGTAGGAACCTCACGCTCAGCACTCCGGATCAGCTGACACACCTTTTGTGTGAGGAACGGTTGCCCCCCTGTCCAGTCCAATACCGCTTGCAGCAGCGCTTGAGAATTGTTTGCTTTTTGTGCCAACCCGATCGCTAAAGGTTGAGCTTCGTGGAGTTGAAACCCTGCCAATTCAATTGCCCGACCAATATTAAACGGGGTACGCCGCTTGTCTTGAATCAAATCCGAGGGTGTTGTTACCCCAATCAGGGCAAACGTTAGCCGTCGATAATGGGGATGATCGGCTCGTTTGTTGTAGCAGTCACGGATGATGGCAAAAAAGTCATCAATGTTGAATTTTAAGCTAAGAATACTATCGATTTCATCGACAAAAATAACAATATTTTGTGGAATCGATGGCAACAGAACTTCTTCAATAAACTTACTCAACCGCTGGACATTAGATAGCAGTTCGTGTTCAGTCCACCAAGTCAGTAAATCAAATGTTTTATAAAGCTCTAAACTGCTGACAATGCTGTCAATTACTCCGGCATACCATTCCTCTGGCGTGATATTCCAGGTACCAATCGCCGTAATATCAATCGCTGCACAAGCCATTCCCTCAGCTTGCAATCGTTGCATCGTTCGTACCCGCAAGCTCGACTTCCCCATCTGCCGCGAGTTGAGGACGTAACAAAACTCCCCCGCTTTCAAGGCGCGATATAAGTCAGAATCTGCAAGTCGCACCACGTAACTGGGTGCATCACTTGGTAGACTGCCCCCAACTTGGTATTCATAGGGCAAGTTGATTACGCCACTCATAGAATCAAGCTCTGGCAAAGGTCAACTGAAGACTGCTAGCGTAGCGGACGCAGCGCAGCGAGTAAGGATG
>DATNPV010000049.1:0-6045 GCA_036703055.1 Waterburya sp. | reverse complement strand
TGCGGGAAAACCTATGCGGAGTCAAAAGCCGAGTGGCAACGAGCCATTGAGAATGTAGAAGTTGCCTGTGGCATTCCCATGCTGATGCAGGGGTACAACTTAGAAGATGTGGCGCGTGGGATTGACGAAATCATGATTCGTCAGCCGGTGGGAGTGACGGCGATAATCGCTCCGTTTAATTTTCCTGGCATGATTCCATTTTGGTTTATGCCGTATGCGATCGCTTGTGGTAACACCTGTATTGTTAAACCTTCGGAAAGAGTCCCGTTGACGCTGCAAAGAGTCTTTGAATTACTGGAAAAGACGGGATTACCCAAGGGTGTAGTCAACTTGGTGAATGGTGCCAAGGAAGTGGTCGATGCGATTCTAGAACACCCAACGATTCGAGCGATTAGCTTTGTCGGTTCTTCTCCTGTCGCTCAATACGTCTACAGCAAAGGAGCAGCGCATGGCAAACGGGTGCAGTGTCAAGGAGGTGCGAAAAATCCGATTATCGTCCTCCCCGATGCAGATATGGAAATGACTACCCGCATTGCCGCTGATAGTGCCTTTGGTTGTGCGGGACAGCGCTGTTTAGCCGCTTCTGTGGCGGTGACGGTGGGGGAAGCGCGTCATCCGTTTACAGAAGCGATTACTGAAGCGGCAAAATCTCGAGTCGTGGGATATGGCTTAGAGGAAGGGGTACAGATGGGACCGGTGATTACCCCTCAAAGTAAAGGACGAATTGAAGGATTAATTCAAAAGGGAACAGACGAAGGAGCCAAGGTATTAGTAGACGGACGCAATACGAAGATTTCGGGTTACGAACAGGGAAATTTTGTCCGACCAACCATTCTGCAAAACGTAGACCCAAATAGTGAAATTGCCCGTACAGAAATCTTTGGGCCAGTGTTAGGGTTGATGCATTTGGAGACGATTGAAGATGCAATCGCGTTAGTTAATAGCGGTCAATGGGGAAATATGGCGTGTTTGTTCACCAGTAGTGGTGCAGCAGCGCGGCAGTTTCGCTACGAGGCAGAAGCGGGGAATATTGGCATCAATATTGGAGTCGCTGCACCGATGGCATTCTTTCCGTTTAGTGGATGGAAGGACAGTTTCTATGGAGATTTACATGGTCAGGGACGAGATGCTGTAGAGTTTTTTACGCAAACGAAAGTCGTTGTTGAACGCTGGCCTAAAAATTGGTCGCGTCAGTTTTGAAAAGGCAAACAAAGCTCCTACAAACCACACAAGCTCGTTGAGTCAGTATAACAACGAAAGACGAGGAACGCGATCGCACCAGTATGGTTGTTTTTGAGCTCTGTTGGGAACCTTAACGATAAGGGTATTGCTCGAAGTCCCAATATAGGAGTTCGTATACCAAGGCTCACATTAACTGTGGCTTGAGCTTAGACACCCTTCTGCTCAATTAGCAAACATACAAGTTACAGATGAATCTTCAAGAATTTCTCTTATCTATCAATGGACACGCCACTCTGGTAGCTAGCGACGGTACTTTTCTGGGAGTAGTTTCTAGCAATCAATATGACATTAACTCAATTTGCCATCCACATGCTCAATATGGTAGTCCTCATTCCTTGTACAGTGTGCGCAATCAAAATAGCATGTATGGCGGTTCGTATGGAGTTTATAGTCCTTACAATCCTCATTGTATCCAGCCACCTTTCATTATTTACAACGGCAGAGTAGTTTTAATTGTGACCAGAAATACGAATTTGTCTTTCATAGGAATTTCATCTTCTGCTTATGGTTGGATACAAGGCGTACCTTTGGTCGCTCCTGATTTCCTGTTCGCTGTTTACGGTTGCCTTAGCACTACTCCTGTTACAACTCAATTTCAAGGTGGATATACACCTATTAGTTCTCAGCCTTACTTTACTCTTGGGATGCCTTCTTCTGGTCAAACCCATGTACAAATTGACGATCCTAACGTTTGGTTTCTTCAAGGGAATGAACTCCTCAACTCACAACGGTATGAAGAAGCGATCGCTGCCTATAATCAAGCCGTACAACTTCAGCCTAATTTTCCGGATGCTTGGAATAATGCGGGTTTAGCACTAGCGAGTTTGCAACGATATAAAGAAGCTATTGCTGCCTACGATCAAGCTATTCACGCTCAATCTAACTACCATTTAGCCTGGAGGAACCGAGGTGATGCCTTGGTTAACTTACAAAGCTATGAAGAGGCGCTGGCTTCTTATGAACGAGCCATTCAACTTAAACCTGACCTGGCTCATGTTTGGTTTATGTATGGCGCAGTTTTATCAGAGCTACAAAGGTATCAAGAATCAATAACTTCCTTTGAGCGTGCTATTCAAATCCAACCAGAATTTAATGAAGCTTGGTACTTTCAAGGTAATGCAATGCTCAACTTACAACGCTATGAAGAAGCTATTACTTCTTATGATCGAGCGATTCAAACTAAATCTGACCTGCTTGAAGCTTGGTATAACAGAGGCGTTGCTTTGATGAATTTGCAGCGGAATGAAGACGCCTACCTTTCGTTTGATCGAGCAATTCAACTCAAATCTGACTTTTCTGATGCTTGGCTTAATCGGGGATTAGCTTTATTCCATCTAAAACGCTACGAAGAAGCAATTGCCTCATTCGACCGGATGATTCAACTCAAGGCTGATATTGCTGAAGTATGGCTATTCCGAGGGTCTGCATTAGGAGAATTACAACGGTATGCCGAAGCGCTTGTCTGTTGCGATCAAGCTATTCAACTCAAGCCTGAGCTGATTGAATGTTGGTCTGTTCGAGGTATTATATTCGCTAAATTGCAGCAATATGAAGAAGCATTCGCTGCCCTTGACAAAGCAATTCAGCAAAAGCCTAATAACCCCAGTAGTTGGTATGGCAAAGCTTGTTGTTATGCCTTGCAAGGCAATGTTGAGCTAGCGATTAAAAACCTCAAAAGGACAGTTGAGCTTGATTCTAAATACCGAGAAATAGCAAAAACAGATTCAAACTTTGCTGCCATTCGAGAGCATGAGTGTTTTCAACAGATGACTGATGGATAGACAGCCGTTCTATTGTAGAGTCGTAGAGTCTCTACACTCACTTACCTCCCCAATGTCAGTCGTTGGGTTTATTCAGATTGCGATCGCACCGTACTCCAATCTCCACTGAAGGACGGCGATCGCACTTCTCCCCCTACAACTCCCCCTCATCCTCACCCGACTCATCCCTATGAAGCATGACACACTCCAAGAGCTACCCTGGAGCGATTGTCCTTAAAGCTGCAACCATCTTAGCGATGGAGTCGCCTGTTGGCTCTATCTGTGCGTGACACCAACGAGCCACGTAGTAAAAAATTTTATTTCTCTGTAGCAAACGGAACAATTTCTGGTAGGTAAAAGCTACTACTTGGCAGCGTCCATCATCCATGAAAGCCATTTATATTCATATAATTTTTATTTCAAATTTTTACGAAATACTACTTTTAGTATGATGTTGTTAAATTTCACTTATAATCAGAAGACTCAGTAGTACAACGCTTACCTTAGTTACCTTACTTAAACCTAAATCTTAATACCCAATTCAGTTTATCTACCTCTCTTTCCCCGCGTTTATTCAGCTTGGAGAGCAGACTTCGCTTGTGTAGTCATGGCTTCCTTATCAACTGGGGTGTGTAGAAATTTTAGGTAGATTTGCCATTGAAAGTTCAACGGACAACCTGGGTACACTACAGCTTATCAAGATTCCTGATACTCGGTTACGGCTTGAAAGCTTAAGCCGATTATCTAGTTATCCAGGCCATCTAAGGGTATGGCAACCTGTTTAACGCCCTATGCCGCACTAGGCTGTTCTATCAAATGTTGAGCAATATTTTGACCTCAATCGAATGGGTTTAGCTCCATTCGTGGCAACTGAAATTGTTAATCAGGATAGAGGTTTAAGAGGCTTTATGTGCTGCCCAATTAGGGGTAAAAATACGGTTGCCAATTGCTTTGTATTTTAGCACTTAATCGGGGAATTAACTTTTAATTTTGTCCTGTAATTTGTAATTTATGTAACAAAATTAGTCAGTAACAGAACAAACATTGGAATATTTAAATAAGCAAGTTCAGGAGCTTAGGTAATGTGATGAATGGGGAGATAGAAACACTTCGATTGCGTCTCAGGCATTTTACGCTCGATGATAGGGATGAATTATTCCATATCTATAGCTATCCTGAGTTATTTAAATATATGTCGAATGAAAAACCGCTACTTTTGGAACAAGTTAGAGCGGTTATTAATAGCTTTACAGAAAGTTGGCAACAAAACCAATTTGGTGTATGGGCTGTCGTTTATAAAAAGTATCAAAAACTGATTGGACATTGCGGGTTTAAGTTTCTCGAAAATACCCAAGAAGTGCAAATTGGTTACTTGCTCCTCTCCTCCTACTGGGGCAGAGGGCTAGCGACAGAAGCGGCTTCAGCCGTAATGCAGTATGGATTTGAAGTAGCCAAGCTGGAAAGAATTGTTGCGATCGCAAAACCGGAAAACATAGCTTCCCGCCGGGTGATGGAAAAAATAGGAATGACTTATGAAAAAGATGCTTATCATTACAACAATAGTGTAGTCTATTATTCCATATCGAGGGAAGCTTACGAGTCAGATTTATTGACATTAAATTCCTTAATGAAAAAAGAAAATATTGCTAATCTACCCATAGCTTCTTAAAGAGTGTAACGTTTATGGTTTAATAGATTTGTCGGAGAATTATCGCTAATCGATACCGTATTCTAGGTTAGGCGAGATTGTTAAAGCTCTGCTGATTCCCTTTTTTAGAGTCAAGGGATAAGAAACTTCATTGCCTGGGTTTTAACTCACTTGAATAGTGAAACTAAATGATGAGCAGTGTACTAAAAGTAACAAAAAAAAATAATTGCCTAGAATCCTATAAACAGGCAATTAAATTCCATCAACAGCAGTTACGTATTGCACAGAAGTGCGGCAATCGACGGGGAGAAGTGGCATCCCTGAACAATTTGGGACTTGCATTCCATTTCTTAGGTCAATATCAAGAAGCGATTGACTATTATGGGCAATCATTGCAGATTGAGCGAGAAATTGGTGACCGTGCAGGCGAAGCAAAATCCTGGAGCAATTTGGGCAAGACTTACCATTCTCTGGGTCAATACCAACAGGCATTGAAGTTTTATCAGCATTCTTTGGCAATTAGACGAGAACTTGGTGATCGCGTTGACATCGCTACCTCCCTCAACAGGCTGGGAAAGGCTTGCTGTTCTCTGAGGCAATACGAACGGGCAATTGATTACTACGGACAGTCACTAGCCATTAAACGGGAACTCGGACATCGTTCCGGGCAGATTAAATCTTTGATGGGTTTGGGCATGGCTTACCATTTTCTGGGACGATACCAACAGGCAATAGAAGCCTTTCAGCAGTCCCTGGTGATTGCTCGGGAAATTGGCGATCATGCTGGAGAAGTAACTGCTCTCGATTATCTAGGTCATGTTGCCCGTTCTTTGGGACAATACCAACAAGCCATCGATTACTATGGGAAATCCTTGGTGATTAAACGAGAGGTTGGTGTTAGCGTGAAGCGTGATGCCTTACCCGCGCTTCTCCCCATCAGCAGCAAGCGATCGCCAGCCTTAAGAGAAGCTCTCCCCCCCAAAGTTCGAGAGTGCAACAGCTACTCCACTGCCGATAGAGACAGTGGATGCATCATCAAGGCACAAGCAAGGCCAAGTTTAGGAGCAACAAGACTTAATAGTGTACTGCGCTCTGAGATAGTGACTTCCCTCAATAATCTAGGCAAGGCGTATTGTTCTCTAGAGCAATACCAACAAGCCATTGATTGCTATGGGCAGTCCCTTTTGATTGCACAGGAAATCGGCGTTAGCAAAGCCGGACGTGATAAGTCCCTGCGCCAGATGGAAGCAACCCTTCTCGGCAATCTAGGCGATGCTTACCGTGCCCTAGGGCAATACCAACAGGCGATTGAATTTCATCAACAGTCGCTTTTGATCAAACGGGAACTCGGCGATCGCGCTGGGACAGCCGTCTCTTTGAATAAGCTAGGTAAGG
>DATNPV010000048.1:0-36313 GCA_036703055.1 Waterburya sp. | reverse complement strand
GGGGTGATGGAGGGTATTTTTATTTCCCACAACATGACGACGGCTTATGGCAGCATCGTTACAGTTCAGGGTGAAGTGTTGCACAATGAGCAATATCACCACCCACTGCAACCCGGAGATTTACTGCTTGCTGATGTGGGTGCTGAAACGTCGATGGGGTGGGCCTCTGACGTAACACGCACTTGGCCTGTTACGGGCAAGTTCTCCACCACCCAACGCGACCTCTATGAGATGGTATTGGCAGCGCATGATGCCTGTATCGACAAAATCCGCCCTGGCATCGAATATTCAGACGTTCATCGGTTGGCGGCAGAAGTAATTGCTCAAGGATTGGTAGATTTAGGCATTCTGCGAGGAGCGGTGTCAGAGTTGGTCGAGAGGGATGCTCATGCTCTATTCTTCCCTCACGGTGTTGGTCATCTGCTGGGGTTGGATGTCCATGATATGGAAGATTTAGGGGATTTGGCGGGTTATGAGTCGGGAAGAACGAGGAGCGATCGCTTTGGCTTATGCTACCTGCGTCTGAATCGACCTTTGAAACCTGGAATGTTAGTCACGATTGAACCGGGGTTCTATCAAGTGCCGGCTATTTTAAATGACCCAGAGCTACGCTCCAAGTACCACGATGTCGTTGATTGGGAGCGCCTTTCTCAATTTGGCGATGTGCGGGGTATTCGCATTGAAGACGATGTTTTGGTCACAGCGGAGGGCAGTGAAGTACTAACAGCTGCGTTACCAACCAAGGCGGATGAGATCGAACAATTGGTTAAGGGATGAACATTAATAATTGACGATTTTTGGCTAATGAAAAACGAATTTATATCAAATCCGCTAGCCTCCAATAGTTAAGTTTTTAAAGCAAAGTACGCGGAGGATGACGCTAAGAACGCAGAGGTTCTGGAGGAAGATGTTTAAGGATTGTGATACAAGCGGAAAGGATTTTACGGGTCAATATATGCTTGGCTCTTGTCCTAGTCAGAGAAATCTGATTTTCTCCATATCTATGCCCCATCCTTGGATTGGTGGAGTATTTTATAATTTATCATTCAGTTGACTTTCTATCGCATCTGGTTTTTCAGCCAACGCCGAAACGAATGAATTAGCTCAATATAATCCACGACTCCCGCTTCCAGCAAAAAATAGTCTATTTTGTCAATAGGTAGAGTGCCAAATATTAGGCTTTGCTTCGAGGGTATATACTCCTTGTTTTGTAGCCGATAGATTATTAGAGATAAGCCATCAAAGCGCCAGATTTCCGGAACGCCGATATTGGCAAACGCTTCTAAGCGATTTTTGGCGCTACAGTTCATATCTATTTCGATTGCTAAATCTGGCGGTGGGTCATGGCTTAAGTCGATTTTCCTTTTGCCCTTCACAGCCGCTTGGTGTTGAATGTAGAAACATTCATCCGGTTCTAGACCACTGCTGAGGTCGGGACGGTTAAAAGTGGTGGAACCTAAAGGATAGATACTAATCTTTAGTTCTTCAGCAATGATTTCGACAAAGCGACCGAGTAACTTTTTGTAAATCTCATGCTCAGGCGAAAGGGCCATGATTTCGAGGAAGCCACGATTGTAAGTCAGGCGCAATCGGCGATCGCTCAGTTCCCTGAGTAAGGATTGATAAGTCTGCCAGCTAATACCCGATAGCTGGATACTTTGTTCCGGTTGCCTGAGCGTGTTGCTAGTCATATCCTTATTTTCCGCCATGTGGCATGGCCTTGGTATATGGGATGACATCCTCAATCGGAGAAATAGCAAAATCTAAGCACAGCTTTCATCGCTACTATGAGCAAAATTGATAGACAAATGAGCCACAAGAGCGTAGCTTGTTGCTTAAAGCGAGGGAAAAGCTACCTCGAAGCGATTCAGCGGAATGCTCCTGAATCGTGGATTTGAGGACTTTTTGGCTAGTGATAGAAGCGATCGAGATGTGAGGAGTGAAGATATGAAGCAATTACGGCGATGGATAGTGTTGTTGTTGGCTACTCTGGTCACTTGTTTGGGAGTAATGGGATGGCACACTTACTCTCAAGCCCAGTCATCGCCTGCCCCGAAACTGACACTGGAAACGGCTGGACTAACCCTACAAGAGCTAGGTTCTGGTGTTTATGGACTGATTGCAAGCACAGACTTTCCACCCAAAGACCCTAACGTAGCAATTTGTAATGCTGGCATTGTCATTGGTACGGATCGGGTGTTAGTAATTGACCCCTTTCAGAATGCAGCGCTGGCAAACTTGCTGTTCTCCACCGTTAAAGGCTTAACAGATAAGCCGATTAAGTATGTCCTCAATACGCATTATCACTTTGACCACACGGGAGGTAATCCTGCCGCAGAAGCCAAGGGGATATCGATTATTGGACGTGGGCCGATTCGGGAATTTATGATCAACCGCAACAAAGATCGCGACCCCAACCCGACCCCACCCAAGCTGGTGATTAACGGTGAGAGTACGATTTGGGTAGGTGAGCGTCAGGTACAAGTGAGAGAGGTTGAAGGTCATTCTGGGGGAACTGATGTTGTTGCCTATGTTCCCGATGCAAAAGTTCTTTTTACTGGTGACATCTTGTTCCATCAGCGTATTCCCTATGTCAGTGACGGTAATATTCGCAAGTGGCAAAATAGCCTCTCGCAACTGATTGCTGCCTATCCTACAGTTCGTTTACTGCCTGGACATGGCCCTGTTACTGACCAGAGTGGGTTAAAAACCTTAAAGAGCTACTTTGATAATTTGGAGAAGTTAGCTCTTAGCTGGAAGGAACAGTCCCTAACTCAAGAACAAGTGCTTGAACGTTTTGCACAAGTTCCAGCCCCTTACAAAAACTATAAGTTCCAGGGCTTATACAAGGGAAATCTAGAGACGGCTTATCAGCAAATTACTCATGGGGGGCAATGAGGATGTTCTTGATAGGCCAATGTGATCGCTAAATGTATCTTTAACAACTTTCTATCGAGCCAACACGATTGAGTTGATTGGGGGTTATGCCGTACTCAACCCCCAAAGCCCCTGAACGGCTCTACCGTCTAGTAATCTCCCGGCCAACATAAATAAAGTCTGGTAAGCTGTGTATTTGGGTTTTAATGGCTGAGCAGGAGAATGCAATCGCCACCTTTTTTCCCTGTTTAGTGAGACCAAATACTGCCAAATCTTGAATAACTTCTTGTGATTTAAGATAATATTGACCCGCTTCTAGTAATGCATTGTACTCTTGAATAATGCTAGAAATTTGCTTGCCAATTAATTCTTCTTCACTATATTCAAATAATCTTTTAGTTGCTTGATTAATCATCTTAATGAGTCCCGATTGGGTAGTTACTAATAAAGTATCGGCAAGCGATTGAATAATTTTATTAAGATACTCGTTGGAGGAGTCCCAAGCCTCTAATAAAAGACTGACTTCATTAGATCGCTGGACTAATTTTTGTTCTAAAACCATTCGTTCAGTAACATTTTCAATAAAAATAATGAGCCGACTCTCCTTGGAATTTTTTTTGTTGGTACCCTTGATTACATAAATATCCATATACAAAGAGCTACCTTGTTCTGAACAACGACTAACACCTTTTAACTCAAAACTAGCTTGTCGTCCTTCCAGAATAGCCACTAAAATGTCTTCGACTCCTATCAGTTCAGGAAAACTTAGACATACATGCTTTCCCGGCGTAGCTACATGAGGTCGATCAGCAAATCGTTGAACCCCCAAGGAAGTCTCTACAATCTGCAAATTTGGCCCCAACGCCAAATATTCCATCTGACGGAGAGATAATAGTTGGTTGAATAAGGAATTCATTCTGGCTGAAGTATTTTGTAAGCAAGTTTTTCAAAAATTGCATCGACGTATAAACCCATTTTCGCCGATGTACCATAGGTAGCTATAACTTTATCTGAGGTATTGAGTGAAAGAGAATGGCCTACTTGTAGCATCTGCTCTTCATATAAAAGGTCTGCTTTATTCAAAGCAATGATGACAAATCCATTGGGATTAATTGACAAAAAACACTGGATATGTTCAGCAATATGGTCGAGAGTAACCTGACGACTAACATCCGCAACCACTACAGCACCGCTGGCCCCTTGCAGATACGTCGGAGTAACAGTCTTAAATTTAGTATTTCCTTCTAAATCCCAAATCAGCAGCTGTACATTCACCTGTTTTTGTTGTTCAGCTAATGTACATTCAACCGTCTTTCGAGAAATCTTTACTCCCACAGTTGAAAGGTATTGGTCGCTAAACTGGCGATCGACGAAACGGCGAATCAAGCTAGTTTTTCCTACACTAAAGTCGCCAATCATGCAAATTTTTTTGGATATAATTGAAGGCATCGTAATCGTTCAACTGGGTTCGAGGTGTAACCTGTAAGACCAAGCGTTTGTAGAGCAACGGCTTCAACAAGCAAAGCAAAATCCTATTCAGGTTTCACACGCTGTAAAACTGCGGAAAATAGAGCGTGTCCTCGGTCGTGGCGAAAATCCAAATTAACATTACTATCTAATGACGGATACTTCCTCGTCAACAGACAGGGGATAGGAGTAAGCTATTCCATCACTCGCTTCAACGAGGCGTCAAAACCTCTGAGCAATTGCCACTGTCCGTTGCATCTTCAAAAATTGCTCCTCGCCGTATCAAATCGCGCTTCATAATCTCAGGAAGCCCTAGAGTATCTGCAAACAGAGCCTGCTTTACATCAGCAAAGCGTAAGTTAGTAAGGCTTAGATTGGCAAGACTCAGATCAGCACCAATTAAGTGAGCACTAGTGAGGTTAGCACGGTGCAGGTTGCTACGGCAGAGCTTGGCTCTATTGAGCTTAACACCGTTTAGATTAGCGCGGCTTAGATTGGCGCCAATCAGGTTACTGCTGCTGAGATTGGCTCGTAGAAGATTAGCACCAATTAAGTTGGCGCCACTGAGATCCGCTTCGCTCAAGTCGCTACCGCTCAGGTCAACACCGATTAGGTTAGCATCCCTCAAGTTGATCCGGATTAAGAGGCCGCTGATGAGAGTTGCATCCCTTAAATCAGCCTCGTTTAGATTTGCATCTCTCAGATTGGTACTAATGAGTTTGGCACGAATTAGAGTAGCGTCTCTCAAGTCAGCACGGCTGAGGTTTGCACCACTTAGGTCAGCATTCATGAGATTTGCATCCCTCACATTGGCCTTGATCAAGTTGGCACTGATTAAGTTGGCCTTGATCAAGTTAGCACTGATTAAGTTGGCATTAATCAGGCTTACACCGCTGAGATTCGCATCCCTGAGGTTGGCATCCCTGAGGTTGGCATCCCTGAGGTTAGCACTGCTTAGATTAGCATTCCTCAAATTGGCACCACCCAAATCGGCACGGCTTAGGTTGACACCACTCAGGTCAGTACCGCTGAGGTTAGCACGATTGAAATCGGTGCGGCTCAAATTGGCACTGTTCAAGTCAGCATAGCTCAAATTAGCACCACTTAATTTATCACCGCTTAGGTCTTCACCACTGAGATCAATACCAACAAAATCTTCTGCCAGACTTAAACCAGCAATTTGCGCTAGCCTAGAAAAATCTTCTGTTCTTGCCCCCATAATTTGCTGAACTAGGTTTTGAATCTGTAGGCCAAAGGCTTCATTAGTCATATTGCAACTCTTGCCGACTCACATAGGGCCTTAATTTTCCCTTAAATAAGCGCCGAGCGATCGCTTGTTCAATGACTACCTTCTTTTTTTTGCTAGTTATTTGCGGTAACAACCCTTCTGTGTGAGTGATGTAAATATCTTGGGGTGCAACACAAAAGGTTGCTTCCAAACGGCAGGGCTTGGCTGTCACTTTCAGAGTTCCTAGTAACGTAGGCTGGAGTAAACCTTTTAAAACAGGCTGATCCTTCTCTCCCACAAAAACCCAAGTTGGATTTTCTTCAGAGCCTGGAGTACTAACCTGAGACTGGGAAGAGAAACTCTGCTTTGTTTTCCCTGCGGGTTGGTGGGTATCAAGGTTGGCATTCACGTCCGGTTTTCGCTCCCGCAACGAAACCGTTACAAAACTTTGATGATCACTACTTTCTTGGCTTGGTTGTTCTTGTTGCCTAGAAAGCTTAAATGAACCATTAAGTCCAGAAGATGCTAGGTCAATTTTCCCATTTTCCAGCTTTAACTGGAGTGTTCCACCTTTGAGGCCGAAATGAATTCGACTCTTCGGTAATTGTTCTTCATGTTCGTTAAATTGTAGGGTCAAGTACAGGTTAATTTGATCGGGTGTCGCTAATTTGGGTTTAAGGTTAAACATCCCCACTTTCTCAGGCTGAACCAGCCTGCCCTCTAACTTCATGGATAGACACCTTGGATATCTGTTTTCAAGCTTTGACTGAGGGGAGGTGGGGAGGGGTTGTGACATGCCAAGCTAATATCAGTCTTTAGAAGGATGACTATAAAGTATCATGGCAATCTGACTATTTTCTCTTTTTAGAAATTGAGTTTCAACTTAATCGTGACCTAGGGCACAGACACATTTCCCAGGAGTTAGTATGTATCCCAAAGCAAAAACTAATCGTAGCACTACCCAGTCCTGTAATTGGTCAATAGACCAACTACCGGGATTAAGTACTCAAGATCAATCTAAGCTAAAAGAATTAGGTATTACGACAACTGGGCAACTCCTAAAAAAAGCTAGCACTCCTTTATTAAGGCAGGTGCTAGCCAATCAACTGCAAATTAAAGCTCAGTATGTGAACAAATGGGTTGCTTTAGCAGATTTAGCTCGTATTCCAGGAATTGGTTGCCAATACTGCGGACTAGTCCTGCACGCGGGTATTTGTTCTGTAACTCAGCTAGCTCAAACACCTGCCCACAAGTTGCATCAACAAATTTTGCGTTTACAAGTAGCTATGATGCAGCGCCAAGATCTCTGTCCTCATGTTGAGGAAGTGAGCGTTTGGATTAAACAAGCGCGTGAGTTAGCTTAGGGTCAATAATTGTCATACCATTTTCCGTTCCGGTTGCTACAAATCTGAGGATGGGGTGACGGGGAGAAGATGTGTAGCAAGAGATTCATCAAATGGGTATGAGTGATCAAAGACAAACGTCCAAGTCAAAGAAAGGATGAAGGGTAAAGTACCCTATCCTTTCAGGGTTTTTTGACTTTTGACGTTTGACTTCTCCAGTCCCTACTCCTTAGCTAACACCCCATTCAGGAAAATATCAGCTAGCCCTTCTGCCATCTCTTGCATCTGCTTGGGAGAGGCTCCTGGGTCCATAATGGTGTCGTGGGAAAAACCGGCAACGGCAAACATTCCCAAAAAGACTTGTGCCACTATTTTGGGGTTCGTGCGACGATAGATGCCTCGATCCATTGCCGTTTGGAAGAAAGCTTCAGCGACATCCGTCATTTTAATAATGACTTCGGATTGAATGCGATCGCGCAATTCCGGATGAAACTGTGCCTCCATAAAGCAGACTCGCATCATATCGGCATTCTCATGCAACCGCATCATCCGGCGTCGCATCACCTGCGCTACGGCTTTGTAGCTACCCATTTCGCTGAGTTCTGTCAACAAATCCGTCAGAATCTCCACCCATCCTTGAGTTGCTACCTCAATTAAGATTGCCTTTTTGTTCTCAAAATGACGAAATAGAGTACCTTCTGCTACTCCTGCTGCACTCGCTAAATCACGGGTAGTTGTACCGTCATACCCCCGACTTGCAAACAAATGCTGCGCTGCTTGCAGGATGCGCTGCCTTGTTTCCATTTCTGACTGAGGATGCCGATTTAAAATTCGCATGGGTAGTTTAAACGAAAGCTGTAGCGCTATTGTCCAACAGGATACCTAATAATTGACCAAAGATTCATAGTTTCTCAAAATTTCCTCACCTTTCTCTAGGGTGAAGCTCTGTCTGCCCAAGGTTAAAGCCAGATGGAGAGGGTTATTGAGCGCGTACTAGGAGGCAAGATCTTCCCAACAAGGAGCTTTTGTGCTTTCTTGATTAAAGTGGGTTCCCGGCTACCTCCTGCGATGAAGTAAGCAATCGCTAGCAGATAACGCTTCATGTCGAGTCCGTTAGCATCGGAATAGTTAATTTTTTAACGCAAAGGGCGCAAAGATTAACGCAAAGAGCGCAGAGTTTTGGGGAAGATATCTAAATCAGGACTTACGCATTCGCCCCCCGACGCCCCCAAATCTGGGGAAACTGGATTTACTCCCCCCAAGCTTGGGGGTCGGGGGCAAAATGATGGTGTTTGCGTAAGTCCTGTAAATAATTCTGATACAAGCAAAGCGCCATCATCCAAAAATGCAGCATTGTTTTGCGAGTATCCAAAACTCAGCCAAGTCCACTTGTGTAATCAATCGTTGCACTGGAGAAGCAATACAGCACTCGCAACGCTAGGCTTTTTTTGCCACGATATATCAGAGCGAGAGAAATTCTTATGCTAGAAACACTGCCCATTGCTACCTTTTTATGAGTCAGGTGAATCAATTTGTTCTGCTATTCCAGCTTTCTGCTGCCCGGTTGAGGCAATACAGATGGCGATCGCTGGGTGTGGCCTTTTTTGGGGCTATTATCATTGGGTGGGGAATCCTGCCTCCTGTTGCTTGGGCACGCACCGAGACACCAGCCGCAAAATCCCAGTCCATTCAGCCTTATTTAGATCAAGTTATCCAACGGGTGATGGAGTTCCGCTTGGATAACGGCATGAAGTTTATTGTCCTGGAACGTCATGAGGCACCAGTCGTATCTTTCGTCACCTATGCTGACGTTGGTGGTGCTGATGAACCCAAGGGAAAAACAGGCGTTGCTCACTTCTTGGAACATTTAGCCTTCAAAGGGACTACGCGCATTGGAACGAAGGACTATAAGGCTGAAAAGCCGCTGTTAGACCAATTGGATGAGTTGTCTAAACAAATCCAAGCCGCCAAAACAGATGGGAAAGCGCAAGAAGTGACTGGATTACAGCAGGAGTTTGCCAAAATTGAGGCAAAAGCAGCAAGCTTAGTCAAGCAAAATGAATATGGTCAGATTGTAGAGGAAGCGGGGGGCGTTGGCTTGAATGCGCAAACCTCTGCCGATGCAACGGTATATTTCTACAGTTTCCCATCTAATAAGTTAGAACTGTGGATGTCCCTCGAATCAGAGCGATTTCTGGAACCTGTATTTCGAGAATTTTATAAGGAAAAAGAAGTCATTTTAGAAGAGCGTCGTCTGCGTACCGATAACTCTCCTATCGGGAAGATGATTGAAGCATTCCTCGATACTGCTTTTCAAGTCCATCCTTATCGGCGTCCAGTGATTGGCTATGACGCAGACATCCGCAACCTTACCCGTGAAGATGTGCAACAGTTTTTTGAGGCTCACTATGCCCCTAGTAATTTGACAATGGCTGTTGTCGGTGACGTCAACGCTGCAAGGGTTAAAGAACTGGCTCAAGTATACTTTGGACGCTTCAAAGCACATCCTGTTTCATCGGGAACAACCGCTGTCGAGCCTCCTCAGCAGCGAACACAAGATGTGACCTTGCAATTGACGTCTCAACCCTGGTATTTAGAAGGATACCATCGACCTGCTGTTAACCACCCTGATGATGCGGTGTACGAAATTATCGGCAGTCTGTTGAGTGATGGACGCACCTCTCGCCTGTATCAGTCTTTGGTTCAGCAGAAACAGATAGCCCTCTCCGCTCAAGGTTTTAGTGGCTTTCCGGGAGATAAACATCCAAATTTAATGTTGTTTTACGCCTTGAGTGCGCCAGGACATACGGTGGATGAGGTGGCAATGGCATTACGTAGTGAAGTTGACCGACTCAAAACGGAACCTGTATCAGCGCAGGAGTTGGATCGGGTGAAAACACAAGCGCGGGCTCAATTGTTGCGATCGCTCGATTCTAATATGGGCATGGCACGTAGCTTAGTGGAGTATGAGGTCAAAACCGGGGACTGGCGTAACTTATTTCAGGAAATCGAAAAGATCGCAGCGATTACTCCGGCCGATATTCAGCGGGTAGCGAAAGCAACTTTCACGCCAGAAAATCGCACGATTGGACGCATTTTAACGAAACAAGGTTGATGGAAGGTTGAAGGTTAACAAGTTGATGTTGTCTTGAAATACACAATTTCCAACTTTTCAACGTTCAATTCTGCATAACCTAAACTCTGTGATGAAAAAATAACGGGTTTTCCGCTTGTCTTCACAACCTTCAACCTTCAACCCTCAACTTTTCAACCCTCAACTTTCAACTCCCTATGACCAATCCAAAATCCAAAATCTTAAATCTCAAATCATTTGGCTGGTTAGGGCTATTGGTGGTAACCATCCTTCTCCTTGTTGTATTTCGTTTACCCGCCACCGCCACTGCTGCCAAGCACTATACCGAATTAGAATTTCCCTCCTTAGCAGAAATTCAGATCCCGAAGTACACCCGGTATAAGCTGGACAATGGAATGGTCGTGTATCTGATGGAAGACCATGAACTGCCCCTAGTTGGGGGTACAGTATTCATCCGTACTGGCGATCGCATTGAACCTGCTGATAAAGTGGGCTTAGCCTCCTTGGTTGGGGAAGTGATGCGCACTGGCGGTACCACTGAACACACAGGCGATGAACTCAACCAGCTTTTGGAACAACGCGCCGCTTCGGTGGAAACGGGTATTGCTACAACCTCGGGTAGTGCTAGTTTTAGTGCACTAACAGAAGACTTGGATATGGTTTTTGATTTATTAGCGGAGGTCGTTCAAAAACCAGTTTTTGCCCCGGACAAGCTAGATTTAGCCAAAAAACAAGAAGCAGGAAGTATTGCCCGTCGCAATGATGACCCGAATGGCATTGTCGGTCGTGAATTGACTAAACTGATTTACGGCAACGATAGCCCCTACGCCCGCACCGTAGAGTATCAGACGCTAAATAATATCTCTCGTGACGATTTAGTGGCGTTCTACCAGCAATATTTTCATCCAGAACACATGATTTTGGGCATCATCGGGGATTTTGATGCTGCCAAGATGCGATCGCGCATTCAAGAGAAATTTGGCAACTGGAAGCCCACTTTCCCAGCCCTACAGCCTACGGTGCCCTCTGCATCTCAAGCTAAACAAGGGGGTATCTTCTTCGTCAATCAGCCTCAACTTACCCAGAGTTATGTTCAGCTTGGGCATATTGGAGGTTTACTCAACAGTCCGGATTATCCCGCACTCGATGTTTTAAATCAGGTACTCAATGGATTCGGCGGACGTCTGTTTAATGAAGTGCGATCGCGCCAAGGTCTAGCTTATTCCGTCTATGGTTATTGGAGTCCTCGTTTTGACTTTCCAGGGACGTTTATCGCTGGCGGACAAACTCGATCAGAAGCTACCGTGCCTTTTGTTAAGGCGATTCGTGCCGAAATTGAGAAAATCCGGACAACGCCCATCACACCTCAAGAACTCGCCTCTGCTAAAGATCAAGTGCTTAACTCCTTTGTGTTCAACTTTCAAGACCCTAGCCAAACTCTATCGCGCCTGATGCGCTATGAATACTACGGCTACCCCGAAGATTTCCTTTTCCGTTATCAGCAGGGTGTGCAAGCAACAACCATAGAAGATGTTCAGCGTGTTGCCCAAAAATATCTGCAACCTGATAAATTAGTGACCCTCGTTGTCGGTAATACGGCTGCCATTCAGCCACCTCTTACCAGTTTAACGACGAATGTGACATCCTTAGATATCACTATTCCAGAACCCAAAAGCCGTTGAAATGAGCATTAGATTACTAAATTAGCCCAACTTTCTCTAACCAATCTTGTGGAAAACTGCCAGTGGAGGAAGGGTATCACCCGTTGGCAATTACTCATCTGTTGCACAGATAGGTTGGACTTTTTGGTAATTGGGGAAGAGGTAATTGGTGAAATTTTTATCTGTAAGGTTTTTCATATCTCACTAGCAATTACTAATTACCATTACCTCCCCCCTTTCGGTATCGAAGTTGCAGACACGACAGCTTAGCCTGAACTCTCCGTTAGCCACCACCTCGATAGTCGTTATTGATAAAAAGTAGGAAAGAACCACTATGGCTACTCTCGGTAAGTGTATGGAATGTAGCGGATTAGTCAGTTCGCAAGCCGCCGAATGTCCGCGCTGTTCAACTCGGTATCCTTTTGGTGTCAGGTGTACTGTTTGTTGCCAAACGCTGAAACGCTCAGAAGCCCTTAAAATTGCCAAAGATTATGGCGAAATTGGCCTCCCAACCTCCGTTAAATTTTTCCACTATTCTTGCCACCAGCAAGTTAGCCAGCTTAGGATTGGGCGGTCGAGAACCAGTTGTCCTGTCTGTCTACAATCGATTGAATTCGATACAAGTAGTTCTGTAAACTGCCCTAACTGTGGTCAAAAATTTTCAACGCATTTCAAAAATCCGTCTTTCGCTTCTTGCTATTATTGTGGGTTTCTACTTAATAAGAATCTGGAATTAGCTATCAAAGAAGTCAATCGCCAATTTTTGGATGGTTACGTTACAGAAACTCTATATGCTCATAAAGTTTGTTACACCCAAGACAGACAAGATAAGGAAAAAATCCAGCAAAAAAAAGAAGAATTTGAGCTAACAATGGCTAATCGACAAAATTATCATAATCGTCGCCAAAAGCAACGCTCAGATAAAATTCGAGAAACTTTAGCTATGTCACTGATTCTAGGTTTAGGTGTGGGAATTATTGTGGGAGGTTTAGGAGGTGGAATATCTTATTTTGTATTTGGATTTGGTTATAGCTGGAAGAATGCTGCCCTGCTGGGATTTAGCGGCATTTCTATTTTGACTGGGATTGCTGTGGGAATTTTCAGTCTTTTTGAATGAAATTGCCAAGCGTAATTGTAATTTTATTTATGTCGATATAGAGAAAGCGGTCGCACTTAAATACGCAAAAAGAGTGCGTTGCGAAATGTTAACGCACTCTACATAAGCCTATTAGTAATGGCTCTAACGCTTGAGTGGTTTTACAACAGTCTTAGCAGGTTTCACTCCCTGAATCCTTGGGTAATACTTGTACTTATTCAGTGCAGCACTAGCGATTTTAACCACATCACTATCTGAATCACGTAACGCTAAGCTGAGCAATGGAATTACTTTTTCTGACTTAATCTTACCTAAAGCCTCAACCGCTGATTGACGCACTAAGGATTCTGAATCTCGACTTAATTTCCCTAGAAGGGGGACTGCTCTTTGAATTTCTGCTTTTGTACCTTGAGAAGCAGCAATTGTGCCTAAAGCTGAGGCAGCTAACTTGCGTAGGTGGCTATCAGGATGATTAACATACTCAGCTATCTTTGGTATAGAGATGAGTTGACCAAAATTTCCCAGTTCTATTATTCCTTCGTCTAAATTTTTAGCTTTTCCGTTAACCGTATTTCCGTGGTTCGGAGAAGTAGCTAGAGATTCATCTAACGAAAGGCTAACCAAAGAACTTTCTATAAATGTTTTTTCAGTTTCTGGATTCGGCTGAACTAGAAGTTCTACCGATTCCTGATTTTTTGATTCATTGGCTGTGGTAGTTGAGTTGTTATCAAAGGGTTTAGTTACGGGTTCAAGCTTATTTAAATTCGAGTCCCCCCCCAAAGAATCAAAAGATTTATTATACTGAAAATCAAGAATCTCCTGTAACTCTTCATTCACTAAATTGAGCTGCCTTGGCTCATCGTCCCGCAAAGACTTGGTAGGTGGCTGTCCTTGAGAATTTTGAGGCTGTTTTAATTCTGCAATAGCTTGGTTTAGCTGCGCTTGATATGTTTCCTGCAAAAAATTGATAGCTTCTTGAAGTTGAGAGTCAAGTTTAGTTTTTAGTTCCTCAGTTTTCTGTGTAAGCTGAGTCTGATAGCCATCTTGCAACGATTTAATGGTTTCTTGTATCCGAGTCTCATGGCTAATCTCTAATTCTTCAAATATCTTACGACTTTGTCGTTTCTGGTTGTCAATTTTTTGTTGCAGGAACCAGTAGGTTAAGCCTACCCCGACTATTGCCAGAATTGACAAAATTGATGCGCCCATTAGTTCCTCCAGACTAGATTGATGCTAATTTGCTATTATCTAATGAAACGCGATCACTCTTCTCCCAAGTTTTTTATTCGCGAAAGAGTACGCTGACTCCACAACCCGACAATACCTACTACGCATCCGCGCTGTCAAAAATTTTCCCAATAATATTTTTCGTACTTGTAGGCCTCCCGCAGTTGTTCCACTGCGGCTACGGATAGTATAGGCTTAACAACAGCTATTAATTCTTCCCTAATCCAGCAAGTTAGCTTGTGTAGCAGCGTGCTTCAACTGGTGTTGGTAGAACGTTGTCCAGAAATCCGGTGCTTGTTGGCTATCGCTTCTGTTTCTCCAACGCTTGCGCCAGCGAACAAAGTCTTGATGGGTTGGTGCTGTTACACCTAACCTCGGTGGAAAGAAGGAGGTATCAGGCCGCTCTGGGCTAGTCTACAGTACGTGGTAGCTTAGCTTCTGTTCCAAGAGAGATTCAAAAGTAGCATCTGGTGCATGAGCCTCCTGTAGTTGACGCAAATCATTTGCTGGATATTCTAGGATTTCATCCCAGTGTTGTTCAGTAGAGAGTTGTTATGTCTCATGGTTCTCTAGCAGTTCTAGCGTATATGAGCGTAGCTTGTCACCATCACTCAATGTTTTACCTCGGTCATTGAGTACATCAAACAGCTTATAGGATTCATCACGGTCAGTACTTATAGTATGGATAACATAACAGTCATCCGTTACACACCTTTGCAACTGTAAAAGACACTCTAACTTCTTAGAAGTACTCAGAATACTGTCTTTTAAGATCCAGTTTTCAATGAGTTTTTCAACAAGAAAACTCAAAGCTTCTTGCAATTTTTTGTGAGAATCTCGTTGTCATAGTTACTACAGGAGCTTTCAACCTTTTTCTAGTTTAACTATCGAAGAGCTGCTTATTCCCAACAAAAAATCCCCTACCCGAAGGCAGGGGATTCTATTTAATTACCTAGAAAGCTAATCTCCAGCCAATTAATTTCATTAACCGAACTTACCAGCCGTCGAGGCGATTAGGAACGCCGCGTAGGTCAGGATGTAGCCAACCGTGAAGTGAGTTAGACCAACCAAACGGCCTTGGACGATGGACAGAGCAACAGGCTTGTCCTTCCAGCGAATCAGGTTCGCCAGTGGAGTGCGCTCGTGAGCCCAGACCAGAGTTTCGATCAACTCTTGCCAGTATCCGCGCCAGCTAATCAGGAACATGAAGCCAGTTGCCCAAACCAGGTGTCCGAAGAGGAACATCCAGGACCAGACCGCCAGATTGTTCATGCCGTAAGGTGTATAGCCGTTGATCGTCTGAGCGGAGTACAGCCAGAGGTAGTCGCGCAGCCAGCCCATGAGGTAAGTAGAAGACTCATTGAACTGAGCTACGTTGCCTTGCCAAATACCCAGATGCTTCCAGTGCCAGTAGAAGGTGACCCAACCAATGGTGTTGAGCATCCAGAACATGGCGAGGTAGAAAGAGTCCCAAGCGGAGATGTCGCAGGTGCCGCCACGGCCAGGGCCGTCGCAGGGGAACGCATAGCCGAAGTCTTTCTTATCCGGCATCAGCTTAGAACCGCGAGCATCCAACGCGCCCTTGACAAGAATCAAGGTGGTGGTGTGCAGACCGAGTGCGATCGCGTGGTGAACCAGGAAATCGCCAGGGCCAATGGTTAAGAACAGAGAGTTAGTACCACTGTTGATGGCATCCAGCCAACCCGGTAACCAGGTATTGCCATAGTTAGGCCATGCCGTGGTCGCGATGCTGTCGGGATTGGACAATAGAACGTCCATTCCATACAGCGCTTTACCGTGAGCGGCTTGGATGAACTGAGCAAACACAGGCTCAATCAGAATTTGCTTCTCAGGGGTTCCGAAGGCGACAACCACATCATTGTGGACGTACAGACCTAGAGTGTGGAAGCCCAGGAAGAGAGAAACCCAGCTCAGGTGGGAGATAATTGCTTCTTTGTGACGCAGTACCCGGTCCAAAACGTTTCCTTTGTTTTGTTCGGGGTCGTAGTCGCGCACCCAGAAAATCGCACCGTGAGCGAACGCACCAACCATGAGGAAACCAGCAATGTACTGGTGGTGGGTGTAGAGCGCCGCTTGCGTGGTGAAGTCCTTCGCCATGAAGGCATAAGGAGGAAGCGAATACATGTGCTGCGCCACCAGGGAGGTGACAACTCCTAGAGCCGCTAGGTGAAATCCTAACTGGAAGTGCAGGGAGTTGTTGTAGGTGTCATACAGACCTTGGTGAGGCAGGTTGAATTGACCTTCACTCTTGCCACCCAACAGACCCGCCTTGGAGTTCAGCATTTCTTTGATGCTGTGACCAATGCCGAAGTTGGTCCGGTACATGTGACCAGCAATGATGAAGAGCACAGCGATCGCCAAGTGGTGATGAGCCATGTCGGTCAGCCACAGGGACTGAGTCTGAGGATGGAAGCCACCCAAGAAGGTCAGAATTGCTGAACCTGCACCTTGAGAAGTCCCAAACACATGCCCAGCCGTATCTGGATTCTGAGCATAGACACCCCAGTTCCCTGTGAAGAACGGGCCCAAACCTGCTGGGTGTGGCTTGACGGACAGGAAGTTATCCCAACCCACATGCTGTCCGCGAGATTCCGGAATAGCTACGTGAATTAAGTGACCGGCCCAAGCCAAAGAGCTGACACCAAACAGACCTGCCAAGTGGTGGTTGAGGCGATGTTCTGCACTCTTAAACCAGGACAAGCTGGGGCGAAACTTGGGTTGCAAGTGTAGCCAGCCTGCAAACAAGAAGAGCGCAGACAACAGCAACAGGAATATGGCACCTTGGTACAGATCACCGTTGGTTCGTATTCCTTGGGTGTACCACCAGTGGTAGACACCTGAGTAAGCAATGTTAACCGGGTTGGACGCACCCGCTTGGGTGAAGGCATCTACTGCCGGTGAACCGAATTGAGGGTCCCAAATCGCGTGGGCGATGGGACGGATATTCAGAGGATCTTTAATCCACTGTTCAAAGTTACCTTGCCAGGCGACGTGGAACAGGAGGCCAGAGGTCCACAAGAAAATGATTGCGATGTGACCGAAGTGGGAAGCGAAAATCTTTTGATAAAGATTTTCCTCCACCATGCCATCATGGCTTTCAAAGTCGTGAGCCATGGCAATCCCGTACCAAATCCGACGTGTTGTCGGATCCTGAGCGAGGTCCTGGCTAAATTTTGGAAATTTTGTTGCCATCTGTCTTAGGAAATCCTCCTCGCTGACACATGAGACTTATGCTATAGTGCTGCTCATTTTCTGTCTTAGCGACCCCCTGGAACGTGAGTTCCAGGTTTTTAAAGGGTCGAGGCAGGCAAGACACGTAAAAGCGTGTCTCACTTTAAATTTGGTATCGATTCAAAGCGTCGTTATCCGCTGATTGCGATGATTCTCGCCAAGAAGAACGCCCATGTTGTGACGATTCCTCCTAGGAGGTAGTGAGCTACCCCTACAGCCCGTCCCTGAATGATGCTCAGAGCGCGAGGCTGAATTGATGGGGCAACTTTTAATTTATTATGCGCCCAAACGATGGATTCGATCAGCTCTTGCCAGTAGCCGCGACCACTGAACAGGAACATTAGACTGAACGCCCAAACAAAGTGAGCGCCCAAGAACAGCAACCCGTAGGCTGAAAGAGCAGTCCCGTAGGAGGTGATCACCTGAGACGCTTGCGCCCACAGGAAGTCACGCAACCAACCGTTAATGGTGAGGGCACTGGTAGCGAAGTTGCCACCGGTGATGTGAGATACCGTACCATCCGCTCCTACTGTACCCCAGACATCGGATTGCATCTTCCAGCTGAAGTGGAAAATCACAACCGAAATACAGTTGTACATCCAGAACAGACCGAGGAATACGTGGTCCCAACCCGACACTTGGCAGGTACCGCCGCGACCTGGTCCATCGCAAGGGAAGCGGAAGCCCAAGTTAGCTTTATCTGGAATCAGACGAGAGCTACGGGCAAATAGTACACCTTTGAGGAGAATCAGAACTGTGACATGGATGGTAAAGGCATGGATGTGGTGAACCATAAAGTCCGCCGTACCCAGCGCAATTGGCATCATTGCCACTTTTCCACCTACAGCCATAATGCCACCACCAAATGCATAGCTAGCAGGTTCTAGCGCATTGGGAGCTGTGTTTCCAGGGGCTAAGGTATGCAGATTCTGCACCCACTGAGCAAACACAGGCTGTAACTGAATTGCCGTATCCGAGAACATATCTTGAGGACGACCAAAAGCCCGCATCGTGTCGTTGTGAACGTACAGACCGAAGCTGTGGAAGCCCAGGAAGATACAAACCCAGTTGAGGTGAGAGATGATGGCATCCCGGTGACGAAGAACCCGATCCAGCAGATTGTTTTGGTTTACGGCTGGGTCGTAGTCTCGCACCATGTAAATAGCGCCATGAGCCGCACCACCCACGATTAAGAAGCCTCCAATCCACATGTGGTGGGTAAAGATGGAGAGCTGTGTGGGATAGTCGGTGGCGATGTACGGATAGGGCGGCATCGAGTACATGTGATGCGCCACGATGATGCTCAGCGAACCCATCAGAGCCAAGTTAATCGCTAGCTGGGCGTGCCAAGAGTTGGTCAGGACTTCATAGAGACCTTTGTGACCTTCACCTGTGAAGGGCCCCTTATGGTTCTCCAGAATTTGCTTCATGCTGTGACCAATGCCCCAGTTTGTCCGGTACATGTGCCCAGCAATGATGAACAATACAGCGATCGCCAAGTGATGGTGAGCTGTATCTGACAACCACAAGCCACCCGTAGTTGGGTTCAAACCGCCCTTGAACGTGAGGAAGTCAGCATACTGACCCCAGTTCAATGTGAAGAATGGCTTCAAACCCTGCTCAAAACTGGGATAAAGCTCAGTCATCAAGTTGCGATTCAAGATGAACTCATGGGGTAATGGAATATCCCCAGGAGCCACACCAGCATCCAACAGCTTGTTGATGGGTAGAGAAACGTGGATCTGGTGACCCGCCCAACCCAGAGAGCCACAACCGAGCAAACCAGCTAGGTGGTGATTCATCATGGATTCAGCATTCTGGAACCATTCCAGCTTCGGAGCCCGCTTGTGGTAGTGGAACCAACCCGCAAACAGCATCAAAGCTGCCATCACGAGAGCACCGATCGCCGTGACATAAAGCTGGTAGCTGTTGGTGAAACCAGCAGCACGCCAGAGCTGGAAGAAACCAGAGGTGATTTGGATGCCGTGGAAGCCTCCACCAACATCCCCATTCAAAATACCTTGACCCACAACAGGCCAAACAACTTGAGCACTTGGCTTGATGTGTGTTGGATCACTTAGCCAAGCTTCATAGTTAGAAAAGCGAGCGCCATGGAAATACATGCCGCTCAACCAGACAAAAATGACAGCCAAATGACCGAAGTGCGCACTAAAGATTTTGCGCGATACGTCTTCTAGGTCACTGGTATGACTATCGAAATCATTACCGAGAGCGTGGAGGTTCCAAATCCATGTGGTGGTTTTTGGGCCTCTAGCCAAGGTGCGGTCGAAGTGACCTGGCTTGCCCCACTTCTCGAACGAAGTAGGCACCGGGTCTTTATCAACTACAACCCTAACTTTACGCTCTCCCTCTGGAGGGCTGATTGTCATGAGGAATCTCCTCTCTCGACAAGGAACGAAAAATAACCCCAACGGGGAGTTTGATGATTTTAGGGTCTATGGGGAGAAAAGCACCTCGATTAACGACGGCTTTCCCAGAAAAAGGCATCCTCGCTGGGATTGATACAGGGGTATACCTTCTGTAGTTGATGATAGGACTTGCTTCCGACAGTCTTTGGAAGCGCTTAACAATAATTCAAATATTAGCAAATCAAGTTCTACTTTAGGTTCTAGTGCAAAAGGACTGGGAAAAAAGTCAAGAGGGACTGACATAATTTTTACAAAACACAATATTTAACCCGCAGATTCTCAAAAATAAATAGAGATAGGCCAGTCTGACACCAAAACATTATCCGGTAAAACCTAGTTTGTATAAGGGTTACAGCCATTCCATTGCTGGAAGAAAAAAATAGGAGCCAACCTTCTTACCAGAGGAAAAACAAATAATTTTAATGGAAAGAATCTATATTTATAGAGCCACGATAAGTAGCCAAATGTGCTATGAGCTGGCTAAAGGCTCAACTTCTCAAACCCAATTTCATCAGAAGAAGTAGAATCGGATTCGGCTATAGTGGCTGGGGACAGCTTCGGTTAAGATGGATCGCCGGTGGCAAGCGGCAAAAGGAGATGGCGTGTTGGGTAGGAATTACCGATGGACAACTGAAAAACGACTTTTTTCAGTTCTAATGGCAGTGGTTTTGCTCTGGGGGCTAGCGGGATGTGGCGGTTCCTTGCGCGATCGCATTCAGACACCGTCGTTGGGAAACGAGAAGGCAGATAGAACACAGCTAGCAGGGCAGTTGGCAGAAGTCGCACCGCCCCCAGTCATTCGACAGCTGGCTCAAGACCTAGAAGCTTACCAGCCTCAAGTTGCGATTGTGAGTCCTCAAGCCGATCAAGTGCTTCAAGACACCACAGTCTCCGTCAAATTTCAAGTTCAAGACTTACCGATCTTCAAAGACCCAGATTTAGGCTTAGGACCTCATCTGCACGTCATTTTAGACAACCAACCCTACCAAGCGGTCTATGACTTAGACCAACCTTTAGTCTTTGAAGATTTATCCCCCGGTACTCATACTCTGCGAGTGTTTGCCTCCCGCCCTTGGCATGAAAGCTTCAAAAACGAAGGCGCCTACGCCCAGACAACATTTCACATCTTTACAAAGACGAGCGATAACAACCCCGATCCAACATTACCCTTGCTGACTTACAGTCGTCCGACAGGCACTTATGGAGCCGAGCCAATTATGCTCGACTTCTACTTGACCAATGCCCCATTACATTTAGTCGCTCAAGAAAATCCCGATGATGACATTGCCGATTGGCGCATTCGCGTCACAGCTAACGGCGAAAGCTTTGTGCTAGACCGCTGGCAACCCGTTTATCTCAAAGGGTTTAAACGCGGCAAAAACTGGGTGCAAATCGAGTTTCTTGATGAACAGGGAAACCCAGTCAAAAATGTTTTCAACGACACCGTGCGGTTAATTAACTACGAGCCAAAGGGGAAAGATACCCTTTCCAAGCTGGTACGGGGTGACCTCTCGGCTCAAGCAGCTCGTGGTATTGTAAATCCTGGCTACAAGGTCGAGCCAACACCCATACCCTCACCTGTTGAGACACCGGAACCGACGCCATCAGCAACTCCATCCCCAATCTTTACACCCGAACCAACCCCATTCGTTGCTCCCTCTGTTGAGGCAACGCCTGAAGCCACACCAACCCCTGAATTAGATGCACCGCCAGCAGCACCAATTCCATCCCTTGAATCCCCGAAAGTGCCAGAAGAAGCAGAGGCGTCGCCAACTCCAAGCGAATCTCCAGCCGCTGTAGTAGAACCGGCTCCCACGGAAGAAGTCACACCCCCTGCATCCATCACTCCCCAAAAGCCAGGATTTGGTGGGTTCTTCAATCGCTTCCGGCATCTGGATACGACTCCTAGTCCATCCCCTGAACCCGAAGAGGCACTAGAGACTCCCTCGGCGGAACCAACGATTGTACCCGTGGAACCGGAGCCAACACCAACATCAGAGGCATCCCCGACTCCGAGCGAAGCTCCAGCGGCTGTAGTAGAACCGACTCCCACGGAAGAAGTTACACCCCCTGCACCTGTAACTCCGCAAAAGCCGGAATTTGGTGGATTCTTTAATCGCTTCCGGCGTCCAGATACAACTCCTAGTCCATCCCCTGAACAACCAAAGACACTAGAGACTCCTTCGGCGGAACCAACGATACCGGTGGAACTGGAGCCAACACCTACACCAGAGGCTTCCTCTCCCGTACCCGTAATTACGCCAGAGGAGCCTGAGCAGACGCCAGAACCGGAGGAGTCAACTTCACCACCGAGTAAATCCTCAGATGCTGGAGAGAAATCAAAAGCTATAGAAACAACGGTTCCTCCCGCCCAATCAGTCGCTAAACCCAGATTCAAGGAATTCTTTAATCGTTTTCGCCGTCCGGTGGTGGCTCCCAGTACCTCACCCGAAGGACGAGAAACTCCCTCAACTGAACCAACAGTTGAGCCGGAAATAGCACAACCATCGGCAGACTCAACCACACAACCTGAGGAGTTCGTTCTTCCCAGTGAACCATCAGCGGCTATCAAGGAATCGACACCCACTGTAGAACCTGCTACACCATCCGTGGAACCCACTCCAGTGCTTGAACCCATGCCGGTGAGACCGATACAGCCCCAAAAGCCGAAAGTGAATAGCTTCTTGGATCGTTTCCGCTCCCCAGCTACTAATGGAGTGCCTCCAGAATCTGGCCTGCCACCAACTCTACCGGAAATTGTCGAAACGCCATTGCCAAAATCGACTCAGCCTGAAGCCACGTTGCCACAAGCAGCTCCAGAGTCATCGCCTGCAACACAGCTAGAAGCATCTCCCACATGAGAATCGCCATCGCATTCCGAACCAACGGCTGTAACGCCCAAGCTAGATTGATAGGGTAGACGAGTCTAAAGTTAGCTCTATCCCCGACTCATACCCAACGTTAGGCATTGAAATCCCTAACCCCCACCAGCCTGTACAAAATTTTAAGGAATCCATTGCATGGCATCTCGTGTCCGAGCGCCAGAACTTCCCCAAGACCAAATCTGGTTCAATACTGATCGCCCCTTGTCTCTTAAAAAGTTAAAGGGACGAGTGGTGCTTCTCGACTTTTGGACTTACTGCTGCATTAATTGCCTGCATGTCCTGCCAGAGCTGAAGTATTTGGAAAATAAGTATCGGGACAATCTCATCGTCATAGGCGTCCACTCGGCTAAATTTGACCACGAAAAGGAGGCTGAAACTATCCGTCAAGCGGTTCTCCGGTACGATATTGAGCATCCAGTTGTGGTTGATAGCAACTTCCAGGTGTGGCAACAATATGCAGTTAAAGCTTGGCCCACCTTGATGGTGATTGACCCAGAAGGATATGTGATTGGCTATGTCGCTGGTGAGGGGCATCGGGATTATTTGGATCAGCTCATTGACCAACTGATTCGAGAACACCAACACAAAGGAACAATTAACCTTCAGGAACTAACGCTTACTTTAGAAAAGCAGCAGCAACCGTTAGTAAGTTCTCTCGCTTTTCCGGGAAAAGTGTTAGTCGATGCAGAGAGCGATCGCCTATTCATTGCTGACTCGGGTCATCACCGTATTATTGTTAGTACCCTGGCAGGTGAGGTACTACACCTCATTGGTACAGGCAAAGCGGGACTAATGGATGGCTCCTTTTTGAATGCTCAATTCTCTGCGCCTCAGGGAATGGCATGGGATGCCCGAAAACAATTGCTTTATGTGGCTGATACTGAAAATCACTGCTTGCGCGTTCTTGATTTAGAGCAGCAGCAAGTCAAAATAATTGCTGGTACTGGTCAACAAAGCCATCATATGGGTTTTGATCAGGGCAAAGCGTTAGAAACGTCCTTAAATTCCCCTTGGGATTTGGAAAAAGTGGGCAATCGTCTTTTGATCGCGATGGCTGGCTCTCACCAAATCTGGGAACTGCATTTAGAAACTGGCCTAATTGGGACTTATGCGGGTACGGGTGCAGAAGCTTGCCTCGATGGTTCCTTAAATCAAGCCGCCTTCGCTCAGCCTAGCGGCTTGGCTACAGATGGTCGGGAGTTATATGTTGCCGATAGTGAGGTGAGTTCTATTCGGGGTGTGGGTTTAATTGACCATCTGCCTGTACGAACCATTTGTGGCAGTGGTGGACTCTTCGGGTTTGGTGACATGGATGGTCAAGGTGATCATGTCCGACTTCAGCACTGCTTAGGCATCGAATATACCCAAAATTACCTCTGGATTGCTGATACCTATAACCATAAAATCAAACGTGTTGACCCGCGTACGGGCAACTGCCTAACAATGTTAGGAGATGGCACGGCTGGTCATCAAGATGGTCAGGGTATCAAAACTCGTTTCTCGGAACCATCGGGTTTGAGTGCAACGGCAGCTCATCTTTATATTGCTGATACCAATAACCACGCCATTCGTCACGTCGCTCTCGATACTCTTGAGGTGACAACACTAGAGTTTCCTGGCTTGTGCGCACCAGATGTGTGTTTTCCGCCCGCTAGTTAGCTGTCGGGAGCAGCTAGTATCCGTAAGATTCGTTCAGCATCCGTCAAATCACCAACAATGCGCCGGACAGGGGGAGGCCATACTCGTAACAGTGTCGGTGTGGCGGAAATTTGGTTAGCCTCTGCCTGATCAGGGTGCTTAAAAACATCGATCACTTTTAGAGTGTAAGGCAGACGCAGAGAGTTCTCTAACAACTGGTGCAAGCTCATGAGCGTATATTCGGTAGCGGCACTGTGTCCAGATACAAACAAGCGCAATACATAGCTCTGAGTAGGTTGTGATTGGGAATCAGGTGGCATTTCTTGAGAGTCACTAGGCGAGGTCGTTAGTGTTTCTGGGAGCGATCGCACCGCATCGGTGGCTTCTGAGACACTAGCTGGATCAGAACTATCTCCAGGAAGTAGCTCCTGTGGTGCGTTAGTGTTGAACTCCGCGAACACAGATGATTCTGACGGCATAGTTTCCGAGGGATAAAAGGTAAATTCTTCATTTCCAGAGTTTTCGCCCGAAATACTTGCTAAAAACACTTCCTTATGGTTTGAGCTAGGGTAAGTTTCTTTATAAGAGTAGGAGAACTGCTCAGTACGCTCAAAGCGCACGATCAAGTCATGATCTTCCCACAGTTGAGGGAATTGAGAACGATAAGTCTCCAGTACTATGGGATCACATAATTCTTCTTGACACGAAGCCAATTGCCACACCAGATCGTTCGTGCCAAATACAGCATTGAGCAGTGCTTGATGAGGGCGTGCCAACGGATAAATTTCCGCTGAGGTTCGTAGTTGTTGAGTTCGAGGGTCGAGCCAGCGATCAAGGGTTGCCGTGTATCCGGGTACTAAAAAATGAGGCGGCTCTGGCAATCCTAAAATTTCTTGCAGGGCCACACAAAGATGCATATGCCAATGACCCTGTTTCCGAGGGTCAATACAATAAATTAAGTCTCCCCCCGGCGTAAACAGGGCAATGCCTTTAAATAGCTGGGGGAAGAGTGGTTGGTTGAATTTCAAGGACCAGAACGAAAGACTGGAGTACCGGACTAGGGGGAATGAGACAAGCAAGTTGTCGAGGGGTCTATTTTACACCTTCATGATTCTCCCTGCTTTTTTTTGCTCAAACCCTCAATACCCCTATAGTGAGGCATCGTTACTAGATACTCAACCCTAATATGGCGGTTCTTCCTAGTCGGGTGAAGTACGCTTTATCCCGACGCCCTAATCCCTGTCTCAACTGCCATAGATTAAATACGACCGCGCAGCATCATCGCCATTTCATTCTGAGTCGGTGACATTTCTAGCGCCGTTTCCTCAGTGATGCGCCCCTCTTGATAAAGGTTAAACAGTGATTTGTTCATGGTGACCATGCCGTCGTACTCACCATCTTCCATGAGGGAGGCAATTTCATCGTAGTTACCCTTGCGAATATAGTCCTTAATCGCTTCTGTATTGACCAAGATGTCGTGAAAAGCAGCACGCTTACCATCGGTGGTACGGCACAACCCTTGGGCAATAATTGCGACTAACGATTCTGCGATCGCCACCCGCATTGCAGGCTGTTCTTCAGCACTGTAGAGTGTCAGAATCCGCTCTAGGGTTTTAATCGCACTATTGGTGTGCAAAGTTCCCATCACCAAGTGACCGGTTTGAGCAGCTTTGAGTGCTGTATTCACCGTCTCCTTATCCCGCATTTCCCCAACCAGAATCACATCGGGGTCTTCCCGCAAAGAGGCTTTTAAGGCATTGTCAAATTTCAGGGTATGCATACCCACCTCCCGTTGTCTGATCAACGCTTTACGACTTTGGTGAACAAATTCAATGGGGTCTTCGATCGTGATGATATGTTTCGGCATCTCCTTATTGATGTAGTCCACCATCGCCGCTAGCGATGTAGACTTACCAGACCCTGTCGGTCCGGTCACCAAAATTAGACCCTTATGGTAATGACAGACATCTCTGAGTACAGGGGGCAGTCGCAGCTGCTCAATTGTCAAAATCGTCAGCGGAATGAGTCGTAGCACCATCCCAGGCCCACGAAGGGTGTCAAAGATATTAATCCGCACCCGCGCAAATTCATACTCAGTCGCGCCGTCAAATTCCAAGTATTCTTCAAAACGCCGGATTTCCTCGTCACTGAGGATTTCCCGCACCCAACTCATAAATGTGGCTCGGTCTGTCTCTGGGTGGTTCGTGATTTCCATTTCACCACGATTGCGGTAACGGGGGACCTCACCGACACCCAGATGAACGTCAGAATAACCCTTGTCATAGGCATAACGGACGAGCTGCGCTAAAGTCGGGCTTCCCGGAGAAAGTCCCGCACTGGGTGCAGGCATCCTAGGCTTAGCGCTGGATGACGCTGGCACAGCAGGACGAGGAGCGGCCTGGGGAGCTGGGGGAGCTGGGGGAACTGAGCGAGAGCCTGAGGCAGCACTGGCTTGGTTCGCCATTCCAGGCATAGGTGTCGCTGCCGAGGGTGTCCGTTGAGCTCCTGCGGCAGATGCTGCACCAAGGCCATTACTTCTCGGTGCTGGTGCTGGTGGAGCAGGAGGGGGAGGTGGCGGTGCAATCGGCGGACGCTGTGAGTCTGTCATAGTTCAATTACGACTTAGCTAGGAGAGGTGATTCTACGAACTCTATCTATGTTTACAGTCTTCCCAAAGTTTGGGGTTTCTTAATCATTTCCTCACAACCATACTAAATTGGCTCCTTCAATTTAACTGTTTTCCCTAAAAGTCTCTCACAAGAAAAAATCGCACTGATTTATCATCGGCGGAGTTCCCCAAGAATTATGAGAACACCCTTCTAAAATTATAAGAATTGTAAATTAAGCCGCATAAATTTTTTGGGCTGCCTCACTGATTCATGATGGGGTGGTGAGTTGAGATGATTGCAGCCAAAACTCTGTAAACCTAAACCAAGTAATATTTCTATCTGTAGGAGGATGGTGAATTGGGTGCTTCACTCAACTGTGCTTTTTGTAACGATTTAGATCCATAAATGTACCTCGTTGAGTGTAAATTTTCTTGAATATAAGCTCATCATAATTGAGAGTTTACCTATACTGATTTTCACCCTCTCAATTCGCAAGGATTGATTCAGACAATTTTCTGTAAATTCATTTTTTAAAATCTCCCAAGGAGGAGGAATCATGGAATTAACGAATCGTCAGAGTTTCGCCAAGTCCTATTCTTTAACAATTGTCAAAAGCTTTTTGATTTGGACGTTTACATTAGGGGTTTGCTTATTAGTTGTGGGCTTTCCGTTGGTTGTGTTGATGGTCACCGTTGGAGCTTTTCTGGCCATCGCTCTGCAATCGGTGTTGCCCGTTAGCGCTGTACTGCTAGTGGCAGGAAGCTTAATCGTAATCAACGCTTTGGCCGTTGTGGTCGGTGCTGCCGTTCTTACCTTTAAAGGCATTCATCCTGAAGAAGTACACTGGTTAAGCTGGCTACATGGTGAACCACATCCCCTGCACAAATCCGTTTATGCCGCTTGCCCCTTGACTTGTGATGTGGCTCGGTAAGGATTGGATTGGGACACGAGCAACTGTTGATTGAAGTTCAAGGATATTATTAAGTTTTTAATACAACAGTTTCGCTACCCGGTCAAAACCGGGTTTTTTCATGTTTAGATTCAGAAAAGTAAACACTATAAGATTATTAAGAAGTGAAAAGAGAGGAACGAAGCTTGAGAGAAACTATCACTCTAGCGATCGCTCCTACCATTAATTGCTAGTTAATAATTATTCATGACGGTATCTCCAATTTCCATCAGCATTACCCTAGGAACACGCCCTGAGGCGATTAAACTAGCACCGGTGATCCAACAGTTCCGGTGCTGTAGTGCGTTTAAGACGCATGTAATTTTGACGGGTCAGCATCGGGAGATGGTTGAACAGGTGATGCAGTTATTCGAGCTCGGTGCTGACCGGGATTTAGAAATCATGCAGGTCAAGCAAACGTTGACCGATATTACCTGTCGGAGTTTGCGAGGACTGGAAACTCTATTTCAGGAAATTCAGCCAAAGCTAGTTCTTGTTCAGGGAGACACAACTACCGCCTTTGCTGCTACCCTAGCCGCGTTCTACCAGCAAATCCCTGTAGGTCATGTGGAAGCGGGACTGCGTACCGATGACTTATTGAATCCTTATCCAGAGGAAGCCAACCGACGTTTGATTTCTCAGCTTGCTCAGCTGAACTTTGCCCCCACTGCGCTAGCGGTGGAAAACTTGAAATGCTCTAAGATTGTTGGAGAAATTCATCACACAGGCAACACCGTGATTGACGCCTTACTGACGGTGGCGCAGCGACAACCGCCGTGTGAGATTCAAGGGTTGGACTGGGGAAAGTACCGCACACTGCTAGCCACTGTTCACCGACGGGAAAATTGGGGAGAACCACTGCGGGATATTGGTAGAGGGTTTTTGCAAATTTTAGAAGCATTTCCGGATACTGCCTTGCTTTTACCGTTACACCGCAATCCTACGGTGAGGGAACCGTTGCAAGAGATATTAGGCAACCACCCTAGAGTCTTTTTAACAGAACCGTTGGATTATGCAGAACTGGTAGGTGCGATCGCACGATCTTATCTGCTACTCACTGATTCCGGCGGATTGCAGGAAGAAGCGCCAAGTTTGGGTAAGCCAGTCCTGGTGTTACGAGAAACAACCGAACGACCCGAAGCCATCGAGGCCGGTACCGCTAAATTAGTGGGGACAAATCCTACTCAGATTGTGGCAGCCGCCAGCCAGTTATTAAGTAATGCGAAGGCTTACGAGACGATGGCGACGGCAATTAATCCGTTTGGGGACGGTCATGCCGCAGAACGGATTTTGGGAATTGTCAAGAATTATTTCGGTTTATGAGCGGAGGGCGAGTGAGCGAAACAAGCGGAATTGGTGAAGGTCAGCCTAAGCAGGCGAACAACTCAGGAACAACACCACAGTCTACCACTCAGGTAAGGAATGCCATTCAAACGGCGATCGCACACTGGAAGAGCCAAGGAGTTCAGGACTGGGAAATTCTCGATATCTGGGCAAACTTCACTTATCAGCAGGGAAATTATGCAGTAGCCGATACCCTAGAATCTGCGGCTTATGAGTTAGGGAAGCCTATCGAATAAATTTAGGCATTGAGGTGCTAGCATTTACCCCTGCTTGTAGTAGCATCTCTTTGCCTAACAGAGGATTTCAGATGAGTTATCTAGAAACAACGGCAAATTTCTACAGTGAAGTCGCCCAAACACCTCAAGTAGGGCTGTGTTGTGTCCAAAGCAGCCCCCTACAACTGCCAGGACTGAAAATTCCTGCTAAGATGCAGCAGATGAACTACGGATGTGGGACAACAGTTCATCCTGCCGAACTCGTTAACGAGCCAACTGTGCTGTATGTGGGTGTCGGCGGTGGCTTGGAAGCTTTGCAATTTTCGTATTTTTCCCAGCGTCCAGGTAGCGTGATTGCGGTCGATCCAGTCAGCGCCATGCGGGAAGCAGCTACCCATAACCTAGAACTTGCCCGTCAGGAAAATCCCTGGTTTGACCTTAGTTTTGTGGAAATTCGCGAAGGGGATGCTTTCGCCCTACCTGTACCCGATGCTTCTGTGGATGTCGTGGCGCAAAATTGTTTGTTTAATATTTTTGAGCCAGATGACCTTACCAAAGCCCTGAAAGAAGCTTACCGCGTCTTAAAACCCGGTGGGCGCTTGCAGATGAGCGATCCAATTGCCACTCGTCCTATTCCGCCGCATCTGCAACAAGATGAACGATTAAGGGCGATGTGTCTGTCTGGTGCTTTGACTTATGAGGAGTATATCCAACGAATCGTTGATGCTGGCTTTGGACAAGTGGAAATCCGCACCCGTCGCCCTTACCGCCTTTTGGATCGCCATACTTACCATCTGGAAGAGGATTTGCTCTTAGAAAGTCTAGATTCAGTTGCTTTTAAAGTCCCTATTCCAGAGGATGGCCCCTGCATTTTCACAGGTAAAACCGCCATTTACAAGGGTACTCAAGAGGTGTTTGATGACTCAGTCGGACACGTTCTTCAGCGGGGTGTACCTGCTGTTGTCTGCGATAAGACAGCAGCAAAGTTAGCAGCGTTAATTCCAGAAGATGTATTAGTTACAGATTCAACCTGGCACTACGTCGGTGGCGGCTGTTGTTAAGTTAGGCAAACGAAAGTACAGACGAGACGTTTTTTTTGGCGATTGATATGAAATTATATTTATATCAATCGCGGTTCAATCCATGTAGGCAGTGAGCCATGAACCAAACAAGCGAGTTACCCCAGTCTTTTTGTGTGCGAAAGCTGAAAGTTTTGGCAGACAGCACTCGTCTAGCCGTTTTGGAAATCCTAATGGCAGGGCCAAAACATGTCGGGGAACTGAATGCTGTTTTAGGTGTGGAGCAAAGCCTACTATCACACCATCTCAAGGTTCTGCGGGAGGAGGGGTTTGTCGAGGCAACACGAGATGGCAAGGCGGTACTTTACAGTCTAACTCCCTCAGTTCAGCGGGCAAATGCAGGTAAGGCGATTGACCTTGGCTGTTGCCTCCTCTCCTTTGACTAAATTCGACAAGGTAATTTCAGTGCATCACCATGAAGAACTTACGCATTCTGGCACCGCTTTGTCTAGGTTTGGCAGCTTGCCTCTGGCTGCCATCCTGTACCAAGCCTCCAACCGCGTCAACACCATCGACAGATAAATTACAGGGCAAGTTGGTATTAACTGGCTCTAGTACAGTTGCACCATTGGCGGCTGAAATTGGGAAGCGCTTTGAAGCTGAGCATCCCGGTGCGCGGATAGATGTGCAAAGTGGTGGCTCCTCTCGCGGTATTACGGATGCTCGCAAAGGACTTGCCAACATTGGTATGGTGTCTCGCGCTTTAAAGGATGATGAAAAAGACCTCCAAGCTTTTTCCATCGCCCGTGATGGTGTGACAATTATCCTACATAAAGACAATCTAGTGCCGTCCCTGAGCGATCGCCAAGTCGTCGATATTTATACAGGCAAGATTGGCAACTGGAAGCAGGTAGGAGGTAAGGACGCTCCTATAACTGTAGTCAATAAAGCAGAAGGACGCTCCACCCTAGAACTGTTCACGCACTACTTCAAGCTCAAGAATAGCGACATCAAGGCTCAAGTGGTGATTGGTGACAACGAGCAGGGAATCAAGACTGTTGCCGGTAATCCTAATGCCATTGGTTATGTATCAATTGGCACAGCAGAACATGACGCTGCTAATGGCGTTCCCATCAAGCTACTGCCTGTTAATGGAGTAGCAGCTAGTACAGCAAATGTACAAAACGGAACGTTCCCCATCTCCCGTCCCCTCAACTTAGTGATGAAAACTCAGCCGCAGGGGTTGGAGAAGGAATTCATTGATTTCGCACGCTCGCAAAAGGTGCAAAGCATTGTCAAAGAGCAAAACTTTGTCTCACTCTCTAAGTGACCAAATCCTTGTCTGGATTCTGCGGGGATGTGCAGTGGTAGCGGGTGCGATCGTCATTTTGATTGTGGTATTTCTTGGATTGGAGGCACTGCCAGTCCTGCAAAGCGTCGGACTATTGCGCTTCTTCACTGACGCATCCTGGAATCCCGCTGAAGGACTCTACAACCTTACCCCCATGCTGTGGGGTACTCTCTTGGCAATGGCGGGTTCGGTGCTGGTGGCGACGCCCCTAGGGATTCTATCTGCTGTCTTCTGCCACTACTACGCTCCTCCTGTGATCGCTGGACTTTACCGACGACTGATCGAGTTACTAGCGGGAATTCCCTCTGTTGTCTACGGGTTCTGGGGTTTAGTCGTGTTAGTACCGCTAATTGGACACATCCAAGCACCGGGAACCAGCCTATTGGCTGGGATTGCTATCCTCACGATTATGATTCTGCCTACAATCGCACTCATGGCAGACGCCAGCCTCGCCAAAGTTCCCCCAGAATACCTGCGGGGTGCAGCGGCGCTGGGATTTTCCCGGTGGGGGACAATTTGGGGTGTTGTCTTTCCTGCTGCCAAATCGGGACTCTTTACAGGTTTGATTCTGGAAACCGGACGCGCTATTGGTGAAACAATGGCAATTCTGATGGTTTGCGGCAATGTGGTTCAAACACCCAAGAGCTTATTTGACCCAATACGGACATTAACAGCAAATATTGCCCTAGAAATGGCTTATGCAATAGGAAATCACCGCTCAGCACTCTTTGTCAGCGGCTTGGTACTGATGGCACTGATTGTGGTGCTGGTTGTCGGTGCTGAGGTAATCAGCAACGGGAGAATCTATGAGTGAGAACCAAGGAATCAGGATGATCTCTCCATCTGGGCGTCCGAGCGTCTCCACGTTCCTGCGTCTTCTCCCACTCCCTACGATTACCGTTTGGGCGATCGCAGCTTTGGTAACGGCTGTGTTCCTCTGGATACTGAGCGACATCATTTGGCACGGTGCGGGACGGCTCTCCTGGGAGTTTCTCACCGCTGCACCGGAGAATGCAGGACGCAGGGGAGGAATTGGACCAATTCTTGTGTCAACGCTTCTAATTCTTTTCGTCTGCATGGCGGTTTCCGTTCCCATCGGGATAGGCACGGCTGTGCTGCTAGCTGAGTTCACCTCGGAGGAACATTTTTTTGGGCGTTTGGTACGTCGCAGTCTGGATGTTCTGGCAGGTGTGCCATCGATTGTCTTTGGACTGTTTGGAAATGCCTACTTCTGCAACACGCTAGGACTGGGTTTCTCTATTTTGTCGGGTGGACTGACGCTAGCGTGCATGGTGCTGCCGATTCTGATTCGGTCTACAGAGGAGGGGTTTCGCGCTGTTCCCAACCATTATCGGCTGGGGGCAGCGGCTTTGGGCTTTTCTCGCACGACGACGCTGTGGCATCTACTTTTACCTGCTGCGGTGCCCGGACTGGTGGTGGGATTGGTTCTAGGAATTGGTCGTGCGATCGCGGAAACAGCAGCACTCATCTTCACCAGCGGCTATGTGGATCGGATGCCAGAGTCTCTACTTGATTCTGGACGTGCCCTCTCCATCCACATCTTCGACCTCTCAATGAATGTATCGGGAGGAGATCGCAACGCTTACGCCTCGGCTTTGGTACTGCTAGTTTTGCTGCTGCTAATTAATGGAACGGCGGCATGGATGGCTGAGCATTGGTTACATCGGAGGATTACACCTTTATGAGTACACCTGATCCCGTAGGAGCGATACCCTACCCTTCAGGAAGGGCTTCGCCCAACGAGAACGCCAAGAGCGTACATGAATCGCCCTCACATTCCGGAATGTCTCACCCCTTAATTCAGACTGAACAGTTGAGCTTGCACTACGGGGACAAACCAGTCTTCGTGGACGTAACGCTACCCATTAATGCGGGTTGTATCACAGCGCTAGTTGGCCCTTCTGGTTGTGGTAAAACTAGTTTTTTGAGCTGCCTCAACCGTCTAACAGACTTGATTGCTCGGTGTCGCGTAACGGGACGCATCCGTATGGGTTCACTCGATGTACTCGACCCGAAAATTGATGCGATCGCTCTGCGTCGTCGTGTCGGGATGATTTTCCAAAAGCCCAACCCCTTCCCCCTGTCAATCTGGAAGAACTTGGCACTACCACTGCACGAACATGGTGTCAAGAACCGCGAGCAAGTTGATCGCATTGCGGAAACAACCCTACAAGAGGTGGGCTTATGGGACGAGGTAAAAGATCGACTCAATGCCCCTGCCCTCTCACTTTCTGGCGGACAACAACAGCGATTGTGCATTGCCAGGGCTTTGGTGTTGAAACCTGAAGTTCTCTTGTTAGATGAACCCTGTAGTGCGCTCGATCCGATTTCCAGCGGTGTAGTGGAGGATTTGATTGCCAATCTGCGGGGACGATACACACAGCTGATTGTTACCCATAACCTGGCCCAAGCAAGACGAATTGCTGACTTTGTTGCTCTCTTCTGGGTTCAGGACGGGGTTGGGCGATTGATTGAGTACGGTTGTGTTCAGCAGATGTTTGAAGCACCGCAGGAGGCTTTAACAGCTGCCTATGTGAATGGAATGAGAGGGTGATCAGTAAGTCAGCGGGGTTTCCCGCGAGAAGGAATCGCCGGATTCCAAGTTTTAGCCGATTTCTGGAGATGAAGTCTAAAGTAGGGTCAATTCCAATGAAAAAATTGCACAGGTAAGGTATCAAGCAATGATTCAATCCGAAGTTTCTACACTTACGCCGTTTAGAGAAAAACTAAATGCACCCTTAACGAAAAGCAAAATTACTGTTTTACAAATTAATCTGGGTAAGCGCTGCAATTTAGCTTGCTCCCACTGTCATGTAGAAGCTGGGCCAAAACGAACCGAAGAAATGTCATCTGAAGTTTGTAACGAACTCATCGAACTGATTCATCGCTTTCCCCAAATCAAGGTAGTTGACCTTACCGGCGGAGCACCCGAGATGAATTATGGATTTAAGCCTTTGGTAGAGGCCGCACGAGCAACAGGAAAAGAAGTAATTGTCCGCTCAAATCTGACCATTTATTTTGAACCCGGTTTTGAGGATTTACCTGAATACTTCGCTCAGCACCAGTTAAAAGTAGTGGCCTCACTCCCTTGCTATCTTCAAGATAATGTGGACAAAATGCGGGGCAAGGGAGTTTACGATAACTCAATTCGTGCCATTCAATGGCTCAATCGCTTAGGCTACGGTAGTGATTCTAATTTAATCCTGGATTTTGTATACAATCCTCAGCTTCCTTTGAGCGAAAAATTTTCGTTAGCCCCCAATCAAGAGAAGTTAGAACGAGATTACAAAAAGTTCCTAAAAGAACATTTTGATATTAATTTTAACCAACTATTTACTATCACTAATTTGCCAATTGGAAGAAGTAAATTTCATTTGCAACGAACTAAGTTGTATTCGCGTTATCTGAAATTTTTAGAAAGCCATTACAATGCAAATACGGTAGAGCATTTAATGTGTCGCAATGAATTGTCCATTGACTATTTGGGCAATGTCTACGATTGCGACTTTAATCAGATGGAGAATCTGGCGGCAAAGTCTCGCGCTGGAGAAAGGTTGACCGTTAGCCAGCTTTTGGAAGCCGGAAGCTTAGACTTAATTGATGAAATTCGTACAGCATCCTATTGCTATGGTTGTACCGCAGGTTGTGGGTCGAGTTGCGGTGGAGCTTTGGTTTAATATTCAGCCCAAACTAAATGCCTAAAAGCCTCAGGAAACCTAGTGAAGAAAATCCTTGATTTGAGCTTGGTTTTCATCGCTTTGGGGGGTCTGCTCTCCTGTCAACCTGCTCACAAACTGACTTCAGCTCCCTCTGCAACCAGTTCTTCTCCCAAGGAAAAAGACATCCAATACCAATCTTACCCCTATGGACAAAGCATAGTTCATACTCTGTTGATTCCAGCTAACAGCCATTTTTTAATTACTCCCGCTCTTTCTCCATCGTTAAGCCGCTTGGAAATCTTGGCTCAAAAGCACCATGCGATCGCGGCAATCAACGGGGGCTATTTTGACCCAGAAAATCGCAAATCTACTGCAATTGTTGTGCAGCAGGGCGTGTTAGTTGGTAACCCTCGCCAGAATGAGCGACTGATGCACAATCCCAAGTTAGCGCCTTACTTAAAGCAAATCCTCAACCGCACAGAATTCCGACGCTACCATTGTGGTCAAACGACGCATTATGACATCGTCCTACACAGTGAGCCTTTGCCGGTTGGTTGCCGATTAGTGGATGCATTAGGGGGAGGCCCCCGGTTATTACCGAAGGTGACTTTGGTACAAGAGGGTTTTGTGGATTCGGCTAAGGGTAAGGTACTACGAGACCCTTTAGGGAGCAGTCAACCCAATGCCCGCAGTGCTATTGGTATTACTCGTGACGAGAGTATTGTTTTGGTTATGGTGGCACAATAGCCACAATCTCCCGCAACCTCCGGGATGTCCTTGTCTGCGTTAGCGGCTTTTATGAGAACACTGGGCGTTGAAAAAGCTATGAACCTAGATGGAGGTAGCTCGTCTTGCCTCTACTACAAGGGGAAGACCGTTTACGGGAAAGTGAACGACAAGGGGAGTTGGGTCAAGCGGGAACTTTTCTCTATTCTCTTTATTCAGAAAA
>DATNPV010000042.1:0-7295 GCA_036703055.1 Waterburya sp. | reverse complement strand
CCCGGTAGAAGACTTGATTTTTCTGGATGAGTCAGGAGTTAATCTCGCCATGGTTCGACTTTATGCCAGAGCCTTAAAAGGGAAAAGAGCTAGAGGGTCTAAGCCCCAAAAAAGAGGCAGAAATATTTCTTTAATTGCGGCTTTATCCGTGCGAAAATTGGTGGCAGCCGTCGATATTTATGGGGCAGTAGATGGTGTTACCTTTGAAGCTTTCGTTGTTCAAGAATTAATCCCTAAACTTGGGAAGACTGCTTGTATTGTGATGGACAACGCCAAAATTCATCAAGGGGAGATGGTAAGAGAATTCATCGAAAAAGCTGGAGCAAAACTGATTTATTTATCTCCCTACTCTCCTGAGTTCTCCCCTATTGAGAATCTTTGGTCAACCGTTAAATCTATCTTGAGAAAGACCGCAGCCAGAACCTACAAAGATTTAGTCGATGGCATCGCCAACGCAATGCTTAAGGTAACTCAGTCAAATATTCGTAACTGGTTCGCTCATTGTTGCTACTGTACCTCATGACCATGAGAAATGCTATAATTCCGAATTATCCCGCCATCGACGAAGAAAGTGCCTTCACATCACGTAGTCGGCAGCGGCAGAAGCGAGGAAGGCTACCATTGGCGCAATGTCCTCTGGTTTACCTAACCGTCTAAGGGGAATATTTTCTTTAAGTGAATTTAACTTCACAGGATCGTTCAAAAGCTTGGTATTGATGGGGGTTTCAATGGCTCTGGGTGCAATGTTGTTGATGGTGATTCCTATTGGTCCTAGCTCCACAGCCAGATTTCGCATCATCATCTTCACACCGCCCTTGCTGGCACAGTAGGACGTGAAGTGAGGAAACGCCATTTCCTCATGGGTAGAACTGATGTTGATGATTTTTCCTGGTCGTTTCGTTTCAATCAAATGCTGCACAAAGGCTTGCGTAGTGAAGAATAGACCTCTTGCAAAAGTCGTCGCTGGGGTACTATGGGGTCTGAAGAGAAGCGATCGCTAGCGATTAATCATCAATTTTGCTTATTGTTTGGCTGACCAAGTCGAAGTCCTGGCTTGAGATGTTGAGCTTGTTCGTATTTCATCAGCTTTTATTATGAATCAAACCGAGCGAACGCAAAAAACGGGTAAGCAATCGCTTCTCTTCAGACCCCATAGTACCCCAGCGACGACTTTTGCAAGAGGTCTAATGTTCCTTTGAGGTTGATGTTGAGAACAGCATCATAGTCGGCTTCGGTGATAGTCCAAAAGTCTGCATTTTTGCCATCAATTCCAGCATTATTTACCAGAATATCCAGCTTGCCAAAGTGTTCAATTCCTTCTGATACAAGCTTGCGAACGTCACTAATTAGGCTCAAATCTGCTTGAACAATATGCCCTTTACGTCCTGCTGCTTCCACCTTTGCCAACGTTTCTTTGGCACCGTCTGGGTGAGAGCGGTAATCAATCACAATGTCTGCTCCTTCTTTTGCCAGGTGAGCGGCAATTGCTTGACCAATTCCCTGGCTGCTACCTGTGACTAGCGCAATTTTTCCTTCAAGTGTCATAATGTCCTCCAATTAAATTTCAAACCCAAAAAATCTAAAATCTAATATTCTCTGTGCGATCGCAATGAGTGATTTGGTCTTCTGACATTTTTGAAAATGCTGCGGTAGTGAGGAACGTGACACAGTTTGCAAGTCAAAACATCACGTCTGCCCATACTCAAGCAGCGAAACATAGCAACCGCCAGTAATACACCCAAAGGTGGAGCAATACAGTAAAGCCACTGGTCTCTCCATAAGCCCGTTACAAATGCAGGTCCAATACTGCGGGCAGGATTAAGGCTGGCGCCAGAAATCGGAGCTTCTTGCCAAACTATCGCTGTAATCAGAAACCAGACCATCAGGGGTGTCCAGCTCATTAGACGAGGGCTACTCACAAACAGGAAAATCGATAGCACCAGGAGAAATGTGATAAATACTTCTGCGAGAAATACAAACCAGAGGGCATACCCTGCTCCAGGAAGGGTCATGCCGTTGTAGACAGTACCAGCATATTTTCCCCACACTAAAACTAATAGAATTACCCCAAGAATCGCCCCCATAAACTGGGCAATGATATATCCCACTGCATCCTGTGTATGCATTTTTCCCTGTATCCAAAATGCTAGGGTTAAAGAGGGATTGATGTGCGCTCCGCTCAGTTTCCCTAAAGACGAAATAGCAAACAATGCGCCACTCCCTGAGAATATTGACCCTGTTATTAGTAAGCGGATACTTCGGTCAGGAATGAAATGTTCCATTGGGAGACCTTGACCAAAATCAAAGACAATTGCACTTAGCCCAATGAAGATGTTAAATGTTGTGCCTACTAGTTCTGCCGTATATTCTGCCTAATGTAAATGCTGCAAACGGACAAAATAATGCGCGATTTTATTCCTAATTACAAAGTAAGGCGCTTCATAGATAGACAACCATTCTCTACGACTTAGCTGTTCCTCAAAACTCTGAATTTTGTTACACAAAACCGTCCCTTTTTTCGTTAATAGTATTGATAGGATGAACTCAAAGTTTGATGCGAGTCTAGGAGTAATATTCTTGAAGTTGTTCCTCGCTAAGGTTTTTTTCTTTACATCATTTCACCCATTTCTTGGGGACTTTGAAGTTCCGGTTCCCCCCAAATTTGGGGGGCTAGGGCGGCAAGATTTATTCAACACAGACCATTAGGTCAGTACAGGGGTGCGAATGGGTGCAGCCTGTTCACCATAAATATCCATGATTGTGCTGAGGAATTGCACGGCATCCGACTTGGAACGTTGGAAGGAATTGCGTCCGACGACCGAACCGAATCCTCCTCCGGCTTGAATAGCACGAGCTTCATTGAAAAAGGCATCATCAGTGTCGATCGGACCACCCGAAAAGATGACAATCCGCCGTCCATAAAAGGCACATTGCACTACATGACGCACTCGCTCAGTCAACGTCGCGATCGGGATTTGCTCTTTCTCATACACCTTGCGTGCTGCCTCCTGTTCAATATGTTCGTTCGGCAGTTTCACCTTGATGATGTGAGCACCCAACTGAGCCGCAATCTGAGCCGCGTAGCCAATTACGTCGATCGCCGTCTCACCCGTTTTGCTTAATCCCGATCCACGGGCATAGGACCAGATCATCACAAGCAATCCACGCCGCTTCGCTTCTTCAGCACAGGCTCGAATCTGTTCATACATTTCAAATCGGTGAGCCGATCCTGGATAGATGGTGAAGCCGATACCAACGCAACCTAACCTCAGTGCATCATCAACACTGCCTGTGAGTGCTTGTGTGGGATCTGCCTCATCTAGCAATACATCGTGATCGTTGGCTTTGAGAATCAGAGGAATTTCGCCTGCAAATTCTCGCGCCCCCGCTTCTAGAAATCCCAGTGGAGCGGCATAACCATTGCATCCGGCTGCGATCGCTAACTCAAAGTGATAACGAGGATCGTAAGCCGGTGGATTGGGTGCAAAACTGCGAGCCGGACCATGCTCAAAACCTTGATCCACAGGTAAAATAACGAGTTTTCCAGTTCCTCCTAATTTTCCGTGATTCAGCAATCTTGCCAGATTCGTTAATGAACCTGGATTATCGCTGCTATACCAACTGAGAATTTCTCTTACTCGGTGAGTCGTCATTGTCATTTCTCCTAAAAGTATTGTTCACTAAAACCTTTTTCCCTTCCTCCTGCCTCTTATCCCCAGAGGGGACCCCACCTTCCCCTCACCGCATATCCTGCCAGCAGCTTCGGCAAAACCAATGCATACGCTGATGACGAATGTGCCGTAGGAGTGGACTAGAACAGCAGGGACAGACCGTTTCGTTTACTGGAAGGCTAAACCGTTGCTCGAAAACGGTTCTTGGGAATTTCTGCTGCATTGCCATTGCCCAAGATGAACCATTCAACGGCATTGGCAAAACCTTCCTCTTCATAGGATGTCGTTACATACTGTGCCTGCTGCTGCACTTGGGCACTCGCATTCCCCATTGCAATGCTCAATCCACTTCGTTCAAACATTGGGACATCATTGGGCATATCTCCGATAGTGGCAATCTCCTCTCTGGGGATTCCGAGCAGTTGTGAGAGGCGATCGACCACAGAGCCTTTATTGGCGTGAGGATGCATCACGTCCAGGTAGTAAGGTTGCGATCGCGCCGCAGATACCTGTTCACCACCACCCGAACTAGCTCCTGCCTGACAGCGAACTTGCTGACTAAATGCCTGCTGAACATCTGTTTCGCACTTAGCAACGGCATCCAAGTCATCACTAACGCCAACGACTTTGACAACGTTATCGAACAAACCATCAAAGCTAGAAACAACCTTTGGTGGAAACTTAACCGTCCACTCTTCGCGATCGACATGAGGACCATGCCGCTCATGCACAAACCAATCCTTCCCTCGATAAATCCAAACATCAAGATGGTGGGCAGTAATCATTTTGATGACTTCTTGAACAGTGGTTGCGGGTAAGACATTTTCCTCCAACGTTGAGAAGTCAGGATGGACAAACAGACCACCATTAAATGCCGCGATCGGTTCTGGCAATTTCAGGGCATCCACAATCATTTTCATCCCTAATGGTGGACGACCACTGGTAATCGTGAAGCGAATGCCTGCATCCCAAAGTTTATGAACAGCAGCACGGGCGCAATCCGTTAGGATTTTCTCTTTTGTTACAAGCGTGCCATCTACATCTGCTAGCAGCAGTGAAATTTTAGGTGGATTGGGAGAACTTATTGGGTTCATGATAAAAGGCTTGGTTGTTGATTGTTGGTGCTCAATTTATTAATCTGCATCTAACACCGGATACCGAAACCGTTTCACTTTGCTAAAGGGGCTTGAGAGGTATTTAACGAGGTTTGGCGAATGGCTAACAATTCTTTTAGTGCCTGCTATAAGGAGCATTTTTGATTGAAGCTGCTGTGGTAATCGTGTCTTCGGCTCTGATTAGTTGGGAAGTTGCTATCACACTGCAAATGGCTAGAAAACTAATCTTGACAATGCACCATTTATGTTTAATCAACATTGTGCTTTTCCTTTAAATAGCTGATTGATTTCTGATTTGACTACCAAGCTAAGGCAGGACAAGATTCAGAGAAAAGCCGAAGGAGGTTGAGAATAAAAGTTCGCGATGTATTACCTCCAAAAATGATGAGTAATAGTACAACTACTATTTTTAGTAACTACCCTCAATTCCTTTGTTGGGTTGTTTGAATGAAAAGCCATCGCTTTACAAAAACATTGATACATTGGTCTGGAAAGAATTTGCAAACTAACTTAGCATCAACCTTGGTGTATTTCCCTTAGCTTTGAATCAGTTGTCTTCATTGTTCAACTTTCATTCGATTTAGAACAGCCAAATTTTTCAAGTTAAGATGCAATTTAAGCGTTCTATAACTTGTCGGGCAAGAGTTGCACTCAGGAAAAATCATCCGGGAGAAGTCTTAGGCTATCGGAGAAGTCAACATCGCCTTGCTCGATCGCCTTCCGGAGAACTCCCTTATAAACCATGAAGCCGTTTCTCCTTAGAAAAGCTGGGAAGGATCTTTGCCAGCATGGAGACTTTATCAGCAGTTAGATTGTCAAGCGATCGCCCCTCCAAAAAGCGCTCAATATCCAGATTGAGCTTGCCGAACTGCTTCCGGAGCGGGCTAGCGAGTCCTTCTCGCGAATACAAGTTTGGATTCCGTTGCCACGTCCGATAGAGCCAAAGGGTACTCAAAGCGGTTATCACAACGGTAAACAAGTATTGCACGGGTGCAGACAGCAACTGAATAAACTGGCGTCCGCTAAAAATGAAGAAGAAATTGAAAATAAAAAACGAAGTAGCCAACGACCAATCGGACGTAACCGTAGTAGAGCCATTGCTGTTCGGGCTTGGTGACACCTTCCCAGTAGGAGCGTTCCGCATCGATATCAATGCAGATACTTTGACAAGCTACGCAAGCACTATGCTCTTTCTGCTCCGGATTCACGCTGCGGCACATTGATTGGGTAATCGTTTGGCGATCGCGCTGGCAAGAGGTCTAATGATTTGAATACAACTCAGACAATCGATCGCACTACACCACCATCAACCCGTAAGGCTGCACCATTAGTAGCAGACGATAATGGGCTGGCAACAAATGCCACCAGTGCCGCCACTTCCTCTGGTGTAGCGAACCGTTTGATCAGCGAAGATGGACGAATTGTCTCAAAGAACTCTTTCTCTACCTGTTCGGGAGTAATCGATTGGTCTTTTGCCAATCCTTGAATAAAGTCTTCGACACCTTCCGAGCGAGTGGGACCGGGAAGCACCGAGTTGACGGTGACATTGGTGCCAACAGTTGTCTCTGCTAAACCACGAGCTAGTGCTAGTTGTGCGGTTTTCGTTACGCCATAATGAATCATTTCTGCTGGAATATTTATGGCAGACTCACTAGAGATGAAGATAATGCGTCCCCAGTTCTTTTGCAGCATCAACGGTAAGTAATGTCGCGACAGCCGCACGCCGCTGAGGACGTTTACTTCTAAGAATTTCATCCACTCGTCATCGGAGATTTCTGCAAAGGCTTGAGAGCCGTAGATTCCCAGGTTGTTTACCAAAATATCTACTTCTGGGACTTGCTCGAACAATTCCTCTGTTCCTGCAAAGGTTCCGAGGTCTGCTACTACGCCCTGAAGTTTGGCCTCAGTTACGGTTTGTTTAATTTGCGCGATCGCGCCATCAACTCGTTCAGTAGTACGTCCATTGACGATCACGGTTGCCCCTTCTTGAGCGAGGGCAGTAGCGATCGCTAACCCAATACCCGCTGTAGAACCGCTGACCAGAGCCGTATGAGCTGTTAGTTTAAGATCCATCTGTAGTTTACTCCTTTGACATCAAATCAAACGATGTCCACCGTCAACATGCAGCACTGTTCCCGTGGTGAAACCATTTTGCATCAAAAACAGAACGGCATCTGCTAAATCGTTAGGTTGACCTACGCGTCGAGTTGGAAGCTGCTTACCCAGGTTCTGGAAAAATGCATTGCGCTCCTCTTCGGGCATTTCATTCCAAGATGGTGTTTCCACCACTCCCGGTGAAACCACATTGACACGAATGGGAGCGAGTTCAACAGCTAGAGAGCGTGCAAAAGCAGCCAAAGCTCCATTAGCCGCCGCCACCATTGATGCGCCAGGAAGCGGTTTCCAGGCAGCAACTCCAGAGAAGAACGTGATGGAACCGTCTTTGCTCAGGCGAGGAGCCGCGTGTTTGACGGCGTAAAATGGACCGAGGATTTTGCTGGCAATAATT
>DATNPV010000039.1:0-105533 GCA_036703055.1 Waterburya sp. | reverse complement strand
TTCTCGGCAATCTAGGCGATGCTTACCGTGCCCTAGGGCAATACCAACAGGCGATTGAATTTCATCAACAGTCGCTTTTGATCAAACGGGAACTCGGCGATCGCGCTGGGACAGCCGTCTCTTTGAATAAGCTAGGTAAGGCTTGCTGTGGGCTCGGAGAATACGAACGGGCGATTGATTTCTATCAGTCTTCACTAGAAATGGCACGGGAAATTAGCGATCGCTCCGGGGAAGCTCATTCTCTGGCAGGCTTGAGCAAAATTTACTACTGCCTGGGAGAATACCAACGAGCGAACGCCTACCATCATAAATCGCTTTCACTAGTCAAGGAACTCGGCGAGTGTTTGGTTTTGCAATAAACTCATCCCTGAGTGAGTGAAACTCCTTACTACACCCCATACCCTGTCTTAACAGATAACCTGAGTGCGCAAGTCTTGATACTCAGGATGTCAACTGCTGACTCAGACGCTCCTCCAACTGTTCTAATAAAGTATTGATGTCCTTACCCACTTGCTCGAAGCAAACGGGTGGGGGAGGTTCCGGTTCAAACTGAATGAGCTTGATTTGGTCAGCACCAATCCCGATAATGAGAACTTCCTTTTCCGGCTGATGAGCGTCCACAATGCCCAAAATTTCTTGAATATGGTTTTGGACTCGGCGATTTAGTTCCTCGATCGCGGATTTGGGACAATAGACAAAGTGCGGACTGGGTTGTAAGTCAATGCCTAACGTTTCACGGCTCTCTCCTGCTTCCAGAAACAGCCCCCAAGACAGTGCTGCGAGCTCCTGCTGATGCTCTTGGGCAAACCGCTCAAGCTGGCGTTTCCACTGATCTTCTGCCCTCTCCGGTTGGGGGCGACCAAACATGATCATTGTCTACATTCCCTTAGTGTCGAGCGCATCTCATTTTATACCGGACTGTACCCGCCAAAGGCTGGCATAAATCCCCTGTTTTTCCAGCAGTTGTTCGTGTTGTCCTTGCTCGACTAATTTTCCGTGTTCCATAACGTAGATACAATCTGCATTTCGGACAGTAGAAAGGCGGTGCGCGATCGCAATGGTGGTTCGATTTTTTGTAATCTTCTCCAATGACCGCCCAATCGCCGCCTCTGTTTCATTATCGACAGCCGATGTGGCCTCATCGAGAATTAAAATCGGCGGATTCTTCAAAATGGCACGAGCGATCGCAATCCGTTGCTGTTGCCCTCCCGACAATTTCTGCCCTCGCTCCCCTACAATCGTGTCGTACCCTTGGGGCAAGCGGCTGATAAACTCATGCGCTTCCGCAATTTCTGCGGCTGCTATCACTTCGCTTAAGGTTGCATCAAAACTGCCGTAGGCGATATTTTCCCTAACTGTGCCATGAAACAAAAACACGTCCTGGCTAACCAAGCCAATCGCTCGGCGTAAATCCCTGAGCTGGATTTGTTGCAGTTCAAGGTTGTCAAGGGTTATAGTACCCCCTTGTACTTCATAGAGTCTCAATAATAACTTAACCAACGTACTTTTTCCAGACCCCGTAGACCCGACAATCGCGATCGTTTTACCCGCAGGGATACGAAGCGAAAGATTTTGAATCACTGGGGCACGGTCATGGTAGCCAAAGGTAACCTCATTCAGGACTAACTCACCCCGCACCTGAGCAATCGGTAACGGGATATCTCCGGGATGCATTTCGATGGGAGTATCCAGCAGATTCAGCACCCGCGTTGTGGAGGCCATTGCCCGTTGATACAAATCGAGAGTTTGTCCCAAGCTAGTCAAAGGCCAAAGCAAGCGCTGGGTGAGGAATACCAGCACGCTGTAAGTTCCCACTGCCATCTTGCCAGCAACAACATCCATCCCCCCGTAGAGCAGAATACCGACAAAGCCCAACAAGATAATCATGCGGATTAAAGGGATAAAGGCCGCAGAAAGCGCGATCGCACGCTTGTTGCTCACACGATAAGCTTCGCTCAGGCTATCAATTCGCCCTAATTCATACTCTTCAGCCGTAAAGCTTTTAATCGTGGTGATGCCCGTCAAACTATTGGCCAACTGCCCATTAATCAGACTTACTTTTTCTCGAACATCCGCGTATCGAGGGGCAAGCAGACGCTGAAAGACGATGGAACCCCACAAGATAAAGGGAATAGGCACAATGGTCATCCAAGCCACGTTGGGAGCGAGAATATAGAAAGCTGCACCAATCACAATCGCTGTTGTCGTCACTTGGATAATGTCGTTAGCGCCGACATCCAAAAAGCGCTCTAGTTGATTAATGTCATCACTCAAAATGGACATTAACCGACCAGTACTTCTGTCCTCAAAATATTCGAGTTCTAGGGATTGCAAATGCCCGTATGCATCTAAACGCAAGTCGTGCTGAATCGACTGGGCGAGATTGCGCCATAACCGAGCATAGGCATATTCAAACACAGATTCTAATCCCCAAATGATGAAGCTGAGGAAGGTAAGGATGAGGAGTTGCCCAAAGACATCTTTGACTCCAAACTGAGCAATTAGGGAATTCTGGCGCTGCACTACCACATCCACTGCCGCACCGATTAAGGCGGGTGGGGCAAGGTCAAAGATTTTATTGAGAATCGAACAGACAATCGCTTCCCAAATTTGGGCGCGATAGTTTTGCCCGTAATTCATGAGACGCAGTAGAGGAGGCGCTGAGGACGGTAGATGTTTCCTCGCTTTAGGGCGATGCCATGCTTCTTTTGCATTGATGCTTTCGCCTAAGGTAGAGTGTTGGTGCCTGTTATTTGCTCGTTTCTGGAATCGTGAACTTGACACGCTGCTTAAACCTTAAAATTGTAAATTTTACCTTGTCCAAAGTAATTTGATCGTAAAGGAAAAAGCTTGTAGCGTGCTAAGCAAGAAGGATTGATGCTCTAAACAGCAGAAGTCGCTATGTCATCCGACAAAGAGAGCGAAAATCACTAAATCGTATTTATTTTTTATCCTGATGCTTTTGGGTTAAGCCCTTAGCGTAACCTTCTCATATAGCTAATACTCTTCAATAATTGAAGTAAGCTTCCTAAGCTAACTTGATAAAGCAAGAAAGGTTTTTGCAGGAAGCTCGGGAACAAGGGAATAGAGATTACGTCAATCTTAGGAAAGCTACTTAAACGCTTCTACTGTAAAAATTGGTGTCCTTATCATGAACGCCTATTTTAGGTTGCTTGAAAATCGGCTCAACTCTCCCAGGTTCTATACTGTCTCCAGTTTGAGGGGATATAACTCCTTCCCATCTTGCAATTCGCTACATTTCAATCGGATGCGATAACCTCACAAAAGGGAAACAGTACTACTTATGAGTCTTGAAAGGAATACAGTTCTGTCCGCTGATTATCTGTATCAATTTTGCCTCATTCACGAATTACTATTTCTTCAAAGAATTGAGTGACGTGAACAACCTTAAGAAGTGCTTTTCCTCTTGACGATCGCTCAGGATAGTCGTTTATGATCGTCATAGTTACAGGACTACCCAATTCAACGTTACAGGTAGTGCGTCAACCGTGAATTTACACAAGTCCTGTGCCAATCTTTTCACAACTTATTGCGATTGATTCATCAGTGCTGCACCAAGTCAGTACTGATGAATATAGCCTTGCTGGATTAAGTTACTGGGCGCTACCAGTAGCCCATGTCTGTCACGTTTATCATCGTGAAAATTATGACAACAGTATTTCAAACCTCCAAAAGTCCTTGGGCAAAGCTTTTTGATTATTGCCAGAAGAGTTTTACCTGCATGAAGCGCAATCCGAGATTATTCTGGATGCGTAAGATAGCTCGTTTTGAGCTTTTAAGGAGCTGGATGAGTCGATTCTTTAGATACTCAAATCCTACTTATGAACTGGAGCAAGAAAATTCTTCCGCTTTTCGAGGCATCAATGTCGAATCTATTGTTTCAGCGTTAAGAACGGATAGTTATGCCTTAGGCATTAACCTACCTCAAGATGTAATTCAGGAGATACTGAATTATGCGTATTCTTCACCGTGTTATGCCGAGAGAAACTCAGACGCTAAATTCTATTATCGGGAGAAAGAAAAAGCAGCAGCCTCCCTCGGTAAAGAAGTTCGCTTAGGGAGTTATTTCAATGCTGAGGAATGTTCAATCGTAAGAAAGTTAGAAAAAGACCCAGGATTATTAGCGATCGCCGCTAAATTTCTAGAAGCTCCTCCTGTCCATATTGCAACTGAGCTATGGTGGAGTTTTCCCGTTGCAGGAACATCTTTTGAGCAACTCAAAGCAGCTCAGGTATTTCATTACGATTTAGATGACTATCGCTTCATTAAATTCTTTTTCTATTTGACCGATGTAGATTGTTGTAGCGGCCCTCATGTTTTGCTACGTGGCAGCCATAAGAATAAGAAGTTTTCCCATCAGCTGCTGGGTGTGCGCTGCGCTAGTAAAGATGACCAAGAAATTATTGAGTATTATGGCACTGAGAATTTGGTAACAATTTGTGGCCCAGCGGGTTTAGGATTTGCAGAAGATTCGACGTGTTTCCACAAAGGAACTTCCCCAAGCGGTAAAGAACGGCTATTACTACAAATTGAGTATGCCATCAATCACTATGGGGATATCAGAAGCATGGCTTCCTAAACTTAATTGAATCGGAAATCAGTAATAGGGAATAGGTAATGAGGATAACTTCTACCCATTACCTAACCTACCTTGCACTTCCTTGACTGCGTCCGCTAGGCTAAACCTCCATCCTTGAGTTTGGTTTTTTTAGTTACGGTGATTATTGTCGTAAGTAATTCTGGCACCTGCCCACTGAAGCTTTTCCCGTAACGTCTGGTAATAAGAATAGTTGCCTCGCAAAATAATAAACTTTGCCTGACAATCCGCCATGCGCACATCGACTCGCTGTCCAGGCCAAATTGAGGTGGCTAGAACACCATCCATCCAAAGTTTGGTGTTGAGTTCATAATCCCCTAAAGGCCAAATGCTGACAACAGAACCAGCAGGAAGGACAATAGGACGGCTGGAAAGACTTAAGGGGCAAATTGGTGTTACTGTCAGAGCTTCCATGCCATCGTGCAAAATCGGCCCGTTGGCAGAAAGAGTATAGCAAGTTGAGCCAGTTGGTGTAGAAACAATTAGTCCATCTCCCTGGTACTGATCAACAACTTCCCCATCAATTTCCATTTCCAGAACTGATGTAATCATCCGATCTGCTGAGGCTGGTTTGACGCACATTTCATTCAGTGCCAAAAAGCGATCGCTCACTGGTTCCAAACTGGTGTGGGAAGCAGCACTATCTCGTAAGGAGTGACCCTCAAATACAGCGGCCTGAACCATCATTCGCCGCTGAATCGCATAGTGATCTGTGATTAAGCGTTCCCAAACTCGCTCGGAGTCCTTAAATTCCTCAAACGGTTCTGTTAAAAACCCCAGGTGTCCCCCCACGTTTACTGCTAAAATCGGAACTCCTTCTGATGCCAACTGTCTTGCCGCTGCCAGTGCAGTGCCATCACCCCCCAAAACGACGGCTAGATCAATTTTGTTCATCGCAGACGCTAAAAACACAGGGTAAGGATTATCCTGTGGGCCACTGGGGCCCATTAAAACCTGGCACTGGCGTTTTTCCAATTGCCGAGCGCATTTTTCTGCCCAAGCTCGGCTGTTGGAGTCTCTAGCTTTATAGACGATAATGACCTGCTTTAGCTGCACGTTGACCTTATCTTTTTCCCCATGTGATTATCTGCCATTCTAAAACGCCGAAGTGTAATCAACGCGGCATCATGCGACGAGGCATCTAGTGAGTACTCAGACTGCTACGTCTCACCACGGCTGTTGGGTTGCACAGGGAGGAACTCTGCCAACCCTAAATAGTGAATTCCCTCAGGCGTAATTTCAAAACGACAGGGCAATACTTCAACACCTAGAGCAACAGCCTCTCGCAACAGTTGACCGTAGACAGGGTCATAACGATCTCCAGGAGCGAAATAAGGACAGTCACCACGATTGATAAAATAAAGCATGACAGCCCGTGCTTGGGGTAAGAGTGCCATCAATTCTCGTAGATGTTTTTGTCCGCGAGTTGTTACTGTATCTGGAAATAATGCCACGTTTCCCTGCGTTAGAGTGGCACTTTTTACTTCTACATAAATAGGGCGTTCATTACTATGAGGCGGCGCTAATTCTTCAGGCATAGCACCAGGATTAATAGTAGTGCTCTTGAGTAAAAAATCTACCCGACTTTTGAGTTCTTTGCCATAGGGAACTTCACAGCAAATTTCGCTGAAGCAATTGGAAAACTCTGGAATGAATTGTTTTTCCAAGGCTAATTTGATGACTCGATTGGGAAGCCCTGTGTTGACGCCAACCCAGGTGAGTTCGTTATCCTGAACCTGAATCAATTCCCAGGTGTAGGCTAACTTGCGCTTAGGGTTATTATGACGGGAAACCTTTACCAAACTACCAGGAGTGGAGACACCTGTCATGGGCCCCGTGTTAGGACAGTGGGCGGTGATGATTTCCCCAGATGTTAGCTCAATATCAGCAAAGAAACGCTTGTAGCGCTTGAGTAAAATTCCGGTTTCCAGGGGTGGGTAACGGTAAATCCAATTTAGCATTATGCTAATTTATCACCGATCGCCTTTTCTTCAGGCAACCGTATCTTTTTTCTATGAATTGCAAATAAGTCGATTTACTTACCTAAAGGTAGTATTACCGTAAACATTGTCCCTTTCCCGACTTCACTGGTAAACGTAATTTCCCCCCGATGTAAATCCACGCACTGCTTAACAATTGCCAATCCCAAACCCGTTCCCTGAACGGTATCAACATTGCCAGCTCGATAAAACGATTCAAACAAGCGGGATTGGTCTTCCGGAGGAATGCCAATTCCTTGGTCCTGAATTTGGAAAATAGCTTGCTCATCTAGACAAGTAACATCGAACTTGACAGTGCTACCTGGCGGAGAATATTTGAGGGCATTCGAGAGCAAATTGCCTAAAATGTGCCGCAGTAGTTTTTCATCCAGTAACAGAAGGGAAGGATTTAATTCACTACTGTCTCCTTCACTTATGCCTTGTGCGGCTGTTGTGCAGTTATTGTGATAGGTAAAATGAATGATCTGCTGGTTTTTGTTCACCAGTTGTAAGTCTTCTACTAAATGGCGGCACCATTGCACTAAATCCAGTGGTGTCGGGCTGAATTCCAGCTTGCCAGCTTCTGCTTTACCGAGCAGTAGAATATCATTCAACATGTCGGTCATCCGCTCTACGGCAGCTTGAATGCGACCCAAATGAGTCAGTTGTTTCTCCTCAGGCAAGCGATGACGGTAACGTTCCAACATTTGGGCAGAGGAGTGAATCGTCGTTAAAGGAGTGCGAAACTCATGAGATGTCATTGAGACAAAGCGGGCTTTGAGTTCGCCGAGTTCCCGTTCTCGTTGGAGTGCCTTTTGAATTTCTAGTTCGGCAAGCTTGCGCGAAGTAATGTCTTCGGCAATCCCAGCGATGCGGTAAACTTTGCCGTCTTCGTCGGGGATGGTAAATCCCCGATCGCGTATCCATCGAATTGCTCCATCATCCCGCACGAGTCGATACTCCACCTCGACGGTGGCTTGCTGCGGGAGTTGTTGGTAAATGGCAGCGAACACGCGATCGCGATCATCTGGATGAACCATCTCCAGCCAGGACATCGGATTTGCATAAAAACTTTCACGGGTGCGACACCAGATCTGCTCATAAGCCGGACTGATATAGAAACATCGGGGGCGATCGACAACAGTTCCCATCCAAAAGACTGCATCGATATTTTCTGCTAACTGGCGGAACCGCTCCTCACTCTCTCGTAGAGCTTCGAGTGCCAGCTTATGATCGGTAATGTCACGGCTGATTCCCAGTACCGATACGGGAGTACCGTCTGCTGCCCATTCTGGGACTAGACGGGTTTGGTAGTACTTCAGTCCTTGGTTTGTAACTAAGCTAAACTCAAATTGCTCTTGCTGCCCAGTCTGAAACACAACGCTCAATGCCTGCTCCCAGAGCGATAAATTGGGGTCTGAAAGACCAAGCTCCTGATTTGTTTTACCAATAAACTCACTCGGCAGTTTGCCCGTGACTTGTTCTATTGCTGGGTTGACATAAAGATGACGCAGTTCTCGGTCAAACCGCTCGATAATGTCAGGCGCATTTTCTACTAAGGCTCTAAATTCCTGTTCGCGTTGATAGAGTGCTGCTTCAATGACAACACGTTCGGCAATCTGCACCAAGAGTTGTTCATTGAGCTTTTCCAGCTCAGCCGTGCGCTCTGTCACTCGATTTTCCAACTCTGTATTCAGTCTTTGCAAAGCTTCTTCGGCTCGCAGACGCTGAGTGACGTCAGTTGCTACACCAATCAAGCCAATAACTTGGCCCGCTTCATCTCGCAGTGGTAAGGCGCGATTTTCAAATAGCACGTCATTTATCTCTCCAACCCACGTCTCCCCAGCACCAGCAAGTACACGGCGCAAGTGTTCTAGCATATAGGACTGGTAGTGGTGAAGCTCAAAGACGGACTGACCTACAACCTCACCAGGTTGCAGTCCTACAGCTTCCAATCCTTTTCCTTCGGAAAGGGTAAACCTCCCTTCGGCATCGAGAGCATACAGAACAATTGGTGCATGGGTTACGACGGTGTGCAGAAGCGATGCACTCTTTTGAAATGCCTCCTCTGCCTGTTTCCGTTCCGTGATATCGGTTGTGCTGCCGTAGTAATAGAGTACGCCCTCCTGATAAGACGGTCGTGCGGTGACTTCAAACCAACGCCCCCCTCGGTGTAGGGTGTGAAACAGATAAACCACTCGATAAGGTTCGCCGTTGGTAATGGCTTCCCAGGCAATTCTCAGTGCCTCTTGCGACTCATGTCCAGCATCAACTCGCTCATCCCACAGGTGAGGATTTTGCAAAAATGCCTGTCTGGAAATTCCACTCAGTTCGGTGATGACTTCACTGGCATAAATGAACTGAAAGGTGGAACGGCAGAATTTCCAGACAAAACAGGGCAGCATATTGAAGATTTGACCAATCTCAGCCGCCGTTCGCTGAGCCTGTTCTTGTGCTCGCTTGCGTTCGGTGATATTCACCGTGCTGCCGACAACACGCACTGTCTGCCCACTGTCATTTTTAATCTTCAGTCCTCGATCGCAGACATGCAAGTACTGATTGTCCTTACCTACTATCCGATATTCAGTGGAAAACCTGCTGAAATTCGCTAGGTCATTTGGCAAATCCTGTAGGACGCGCTTTTTGTCCTCTGGGTGGATGCGCTCTTGCCACCATTCGGGCGTCAGATCAACTTCTTCAGGACGGTAGCCTAAAGATTCCAGAAGCCCATGTGTTCTTGCAATAGTATTCTTCTCAATATCCCAGTCGTAAATCATGCCATCTAACGCAGTGGCAGCAAGCTGCAAGCGCTCGTTTGCCTGCCGTAGCTCTAATTCTGTCTGCTTGCGTTGGGTAATGTCGTGTACTAGCCAGCACAAGCCAACTGGGTTGCCGTCTTGATTCTGGATAGCCGCTACCCTGATCGCTGCTGTAATCAATGGTTGCTTACGGGGTTTCAAGCCAACTTCCCACTCGTGTACCCCATCTCCTTGGCACAGCTGATTCAGTTTAGTCCGAAAGGCTCGGCGCTCTTCCTCAATCACATACACAGGAAACGGTTTACCGACTAAAAATTGCTGCGGATAGTTGAGCAATGTAGAAGCGGCGCGGTTGGCTTCTTGAATAGTCCCATATAGATCGGTCACCAAGTAACCGTCTGGTGCAAACTCAAATAGTTCCTGGTAGCGCTGGCGTTGCAGTTCCACAGTCTGTTGAGCGGCTGATAAATGCTCATTTTGCTGGTGCAACTCCTCGTTCGCGACTCGTAGTTCTTCTACGGTAACGCTGAGTTCCTCGAACGCTGCCGCTATTGTTTCCAAGTATTCTTGCTCTGGGAGCGAAGCAAGTCGTAGGCTGGATGATTCACCAATGCGCTGTTGCAATTGAGCTAGGCGCTGGTGCATATCTTGTATTTGCTGGGTAAGGTAATCCGAGTTCACACCAGTCATCTTTTTTGTTGCTGCCTGTTCAATCCTTCTTCCCCTTGGTACTCATCATAGTTTGACCTTTGGGTTCTGGACTCGCCAGTCAGAGGTAGTACAGGCGCGGCATATCGCCTCTGTACAGAAGTCAGGAGATACAGCTAGGGTGGGCACTGCCTACCCTAGATTGAAACGCTTATGCTAGCGTTGGTGTGGAGTGCCGACCCGAAGGATTTTGAAAAAGGTAGAAGATATCAGTTGTCCTCAACTGGTTTGAAAATTGCTGTCGTGCTGTGGTTGTCAAAAAACTCCAGATTGTTAGAGCAACTTCAGGATTAACTATTATGATTTTCTGGTGTAATTATTAAAATTTTGTGTCGAATACGCAGAAGACCGCTCGTTCTCTATCTGGAATTGCCGGAATCGTGGCTGTTGCCACGCTGATTAGTAAAGTTTTTGGATTAGTTCGTCAGCAAGCGATCGCAGCAGCGTTTGGTGTTGGGCCTGCTGTGGATGCCTACAGCTATGCCTATGTGATTCCTGGCTTTTTGTTGATTTTACTGGGTGGCATCAACGGCCCGTTTCACAGTGCGATCGTCAGTGTCCTGGCTAAGCGGGATAAATCAGAAGCCGCTCCCATTGTGGAAACGATTACAACCCTAGTGGGAGCGATTTTACTGCTGGCTACTGTGGTCTTGATTATGGGTGCGGGATTTTTCATTGACCTCGTCGGGCCAGGGTTAAGTCAACAAGTGCGTGCGATCGCCATCCCACAACTGCAAATCATGGCTCCGATGGCTGTCTTGGCTGGACTGATTGGGATTGGCTTTGGTACTCTCAACGCCGCTGATATGTATTGGCTTCCCTCGGTGAGTCCTTTGTTTTCCAGTATTACCGTGATTATCGGCATCAGCGTTCTAGCGCTGCAACTGGGTCACGAAATCACCGCTCCCAAATACGTCCTGCTGGGTGGCATGGTGCTAGCTTGGGGCACGTTGAGCGGCGCAATTTTGCAGTGGTTAGTCCAACTGGTGGCTCAGTGGCGGGCGGGCTTAGGTAAATTACGCCTGCGGTTTAACTGGAAGCATCCTGGAGTCCAACAAGTCCTTAAGGTCATGGGGCCGGCTACCCTGTCATCAGGGATGTTACAGATTAACTTGTACACCGATTTATTTTTCGCCTCTTCTATTGCAGGAGCGGCGGCAGCGATGAGCTATGCAGGACTTTTAGTGCAAACTCCACTGGGCATTATTTCCAATGTAATTTTGGTGCCCCTGCTGCCCATCTTTTCCCGGCTAGCGGCTCCGGAAAATTGGCCTGAACTCAAGCAGCGGATTCGTCAGGGATTATTTCTCACCGCTATTACGATGCTGCCGTTGGGAGCCTTGATGATCACATTGGCGGTTCCCATTGTCCAAGTGGTTTATCAACGCGGAGCTTTCAAAAACCAAGCCTCGCAGCTTGTGGCTTCATTGCTAGTCGTTTACGGCATTGGCATGTTTGTCTACTTGGCACGGGATGTCTTGGTGCGAGTGTTTTATGCCTTAGGAGATGGCGAGACTCCTTTTCGGATCAGTATCATCAATATCGTTCTCAACGGCGTGTTAGATTACTTTTTGGTTAAGCCGTTAGGGGCTCCAGGTTTGATTTTGGCAACAGTCAGCGTAAACGTCACTTCAACTGTAGCCTTGCTCTGGTTGTTGAATCGCAAAATCAACGGGTTGCCCTGGCGAGAATGGACTTGGCCGATGCTGGGTTTAACGGGTGCTAGCGTTGTAGCGGGGCTAGTCAGTTGGGGTGTGAGTTGGGGCTGCAATCAAGTTTTCCACACGAGTAATCTTTGGGTGCAACTGCTGCAATTGAGCCTAGCGGGTTTATCGGGTTTAGGGATTTTTGCCCTACTAGCAACACGGCTCAATTTACCAGAGGTGGATATTTTTGTTGCTCGTGTGCGTCAGAAATTGGGTAAATCAAGGGGCTAAACGTAGGAGAGCTGTCGTGTAGTTACGAATCGTTGCCAAGGGTGGCGATCGTTATTTCAATATTCTGAAATTCAATCTATTACCTAGGGACTGGGGAAGCGAACGTTCCTTCTTTGAACGCAACTGGGTATTAGGCAATATAGCGATTCTCATATCGCTGAGGTACAGTCAATTTTCTTCCCTGTTACCTGTTACTTATTCCCTAAAGCCCAAGATTGGTGTACCTCACCCATTTAAGAAACGCTATAGTCTGCGTATTGCAGCTCTCAGTTCCATGCACAACACAGTAGGGGCATGATAATATCGTGCCCCTACGAACGGCTTTTGACTTTATAGGGTTATAGAGCTTGTGCTCTCAGCCAGGCTACAGGCAACGCCAGCAATTTCTGAGGCTTAGGGACAAAGGCTCTTTTGGTAAAGACATCATACTCATTGCGTTCAATCACATCGAGAATTCCCTGATAGAGCATCCATGCTGACCAAACTGGCCAGCGAGCATCACGGTTGAGTCTTCGGATGCCTTTGTCTGCCTGATTGTAGAACTTCCGCGCCCGTTGAATTTGGAAGCGCATCAGTTCGCGCCAACGGTCATCTATGATGCCATTGAACAAGTCTTCCTCGGTGTAATCAAATAAAGCCAGTTCTTCCAAGGGAATGTAAATCCGACCCCTCTGGGCGTCTTCCCCGACGTCCCGCAGGATATTGGTTAACTGAAGCGCAATTCCCAGCGCGATCGCTTCTTCTATTGGATTGTACGCCTCTTGTTGCCAATCCCAAGGTGCTTGGCTTATCGAGTGATCGACGCCCCAAATCGGAGTCGTCATCAACCCTACAGTTCCCGCCACGCGGTAACAGTAGAGCTTGAGTTCCTCAAACGTTGCATACCGGCTACGGTACAAATCCATCCGCTGACCGGCGATCATATCCCGAAATGGCTGAATATCGATGGAGTACTGTTGCAGTGTATCAACCAACGCCACATCAAGGTCGTCTATCGACTGCCCTGCAAAAACAGATTCTAGCTGTTGTTCCCACCGATCTAGTGTTTCAGGTGTCGTTAAGCGAGCTTGGGCACCATCCACTAGTTCGTCTGTGCGACGACACCAGGCGTATATCGCCCAAATCGCTCGACGTTTCTCTTCTGGCATTAACAGCGTGCCGAGGTAAAACGTCTTGGCGTACTTCGCCGTAATCTTACGGCACATTTCGTAAGCTTCCGACCGGGAGGCCAGCGTTCTCATGCTTGGTGGGTTAGGCAGTTGGAGCATTCGTAGCAGGCAGCAAGCTAAAGGATAGGGATTAAGGCGTCGGGCGTCGGGCGTCGGGACTAGGATATAGAAGTTAATTGAACTTCTGGCTCCTGGCTGTTGACTTCTGACTCCTGATTCCTGAATTGTGACTCCTGACTCCTCGCAATAGCCTGCGCTGTCAGCTTACCAGAAAGTACGGCACCTTCCATACTCGCCAGGTAACGTTGCATGGTGTAATCACCTGTAAGGTAAAAGTTGGCAACTGGTGTCTCTTGAGATGGTCGGTATTGTTGGCGTCCTGGTGTTGCTTTATAAACAGAACGGGGTGTCTTGACAACGTGATATTTCAGCAGTTGAGCTGGGTTTTCGCAGTCAAAGTGGTTGGGGAAGAGTTGTTTCAACTCCGCCAGGGTAGCGTCTACAATTTCCTGGTCAGATTTACTAATCCAGTCCTTAGCCGGCGCCAATACCAATTCCAACATAGAACGGTCAGGATTGGCATATTCTTTACAGGTGTTGCTCATGTCAGCATAAACGCTGAGGAGGGGCGATCGCGAAAATAGCAGATGATCAATATCCGTTAGCTTGCGGTCAAACCACAAATGCAGGTTGATCACCGGCACACCTTCTAAACCATCCAGTTGCTTGAAGAAGTCCATCGTTTTCCAAGGTTCAGGCAACATCACCTTCAAGGGGTCTACTGGCATTGCCGATACGTAGACATCTGCGGTGAGGACTTCATCCGCCGCTCCGTTCAAGCCGCGAATCAGGAATCCTTGTACTGTACCATCGGCATTGAGCAAAAACTCTTTAACGGGTGCATCCAGACGTACTTCCCCGCCCCGTTCGGTGATGTAATCGACTAAGGGTTGGCAAAGCCGCTCTGTTGGAGAACCATCCAAAAACGCCATCTTAGAACCGTTCTTCTCTTGAAGGAAACGGTTGAGGGCGGTGAGAATCACGGTTGAGGAAATTTCATCAGGGTTAATGAAGTTCAGTGCCTTGGACATGGCAATGAACACTTCCTTCTCCACCCGTGGTGGCACGTTTTGCTGTTTGAGCCACTCGGAGAAGGAATATTGGTCCATTTCCTCAACGTATCTCTGTCCGTTGAGAATGGCTGGGATAAGCCCCAATCCGAAGCGAATCTTTTCTGCCCAAGTCAGCATGTCGTTGTTGCGCAGAATCGCTACGATACCGTTGATGGGTGCAGGTAAATCCGGAAAATCGAACCGCGAATACGTACCCGGTGTCTCCGGCTGGTTGAAAATCATCGTGTGTTCTTTCCACTGCAACCGATCTTCAATATCCAGCTCCTTGAACAGTTGCAGCATATTGGGATAGGCACCAAAGAAGATGTGTAGACCGGTTTCGTACCAATCCCCGTCTTCATCTTTCCACGCAGCCACTTTTCCGCCCAGAACGTTCCGGCGTTCTAGGACTATCGGGGTATGACCCGCATCGGTAAGGTATTTGGCGCAGGCAAGTCCTGCTAGACCGGCTCCAGCGATCGCAACTCGCATGTGATGGTAATACTCTTGGTTAGGTGCTGATTAGTGTTCTATGGGTCTCATTATAGTTTGCATTCTGTTACATTTCTCAGCCCATTCCAATGATTCTTCCGATTGCCAGATCTTTTGTTTTTTGATGAACAGATTAAAGACCTGTGGCTCAAGTCTATGATATCTCTACCTATAGGGTGCATCCCGACGCCTCTACGACTAGGATTAGCGAGAGAGCATTTATCGCCCAAGCCTGTACATCCATCATCAGCCCCCGACCGGGAAAAAAGCGATGAGTCAAGACAATTTTGATCAACCCTCTCCTCTGTCGCCCGAAGATTTTGCCCTAGCCAGGGAACTCTCAGCGGTTAGAGAACAACGAAAACGCCTCTATGACAAGCTGGACAGTTCCCTGAAAGCTTTGTTTAGCCATTGTGAATGGAGAATCACCTGCTATGAGAACGGCTTAGCCGAACTGGTGGTCGTTTGTCCCAATATGGCAATATACAAGCGATTGTACAAGCGATCAGAAACCATTCACCATCGATTTCAAGATGGTGTGGAGGTCAAACACACTCGGTTGCAGCTCTCGTTTCCTAAATGCTTGAGAGCTTTTTACGAACATGAAATTGAGTGGGAAGAAGAATAAAAGTAGGCAGGAGAGTGGGCTGCACCGCCGTAGGGGGAGTAGGGGGAAAATTGTTGCTGGTGGGCTATTTCTCTCGGCTGGCACTAGTACTCTATGGCATTAATTCTGAGGAGTTTGTAGTAAGCGCTGTCCTCGCTGAAGCGCTTACTACGAACTCGACCTAACCAATCAGAACTAATGACATGAACTACTAGCTACCGGATACGGTCTTCAGCAAGAATGGGCCAATTTTGTCAATGGCAAGCGTCTGTTGCACAGCATTCAGGTTCATCGCCTCTTTGACCATGCCATAGGCACCGCCTTTGTCATCTTGAGCCAGTGTGATGCCTCCGGCTTGAACAATAGCCTGTAAGCCTTCTGCACCATCACGACCAATCCCAGTGAGGAGGACTCCAGCTGTTGCCCTGCCATAAAACTTGGCGATGGATTGGAAGGTGACACTGATGCAGGGACAATGCTTGTCTGTGTCGGGACAGGGTGTATAAATGAACTTGCCTCGATTGTCTAATTCTAGATTGCTTTTCTCTGGGGCAAAATAAACGGTTCCTGGTGCGGGAGACTCGCCAACTTCGGCAATTTTTACCTTCAGAGGACACTCAGAGGACAACCAATTGACCAATCCTGACAAAACACCTGTACTGACGTGTACCGTACAAATGATCGGCAAGGGGAAATTGCCAGGCAGCTGACCCACAATTTTTTGGATGCTTTGTAGACCGCCAGAAGACGCTCCTATGGTAATAACCTTGACGCGAGAGCTGACATTGGTCATCAGGGGTTGATTTCCTGATAGCGATCCAGATGTCATGGGCTTGGTCGCACCACTCAGCGGCTGTCGTTGCCGTTTGGCCGTCACTTTCATACTAGAAAGAACTTTGATTTTGGCAATTAGGGCATTCTTCAGCTTCTCGTAATCAGTGGGCGAATCGGTAGAAGGTTTAGGGAAAACATCGGAGGCACCGGCTTGCAGCAGACGAAACACGTTATCAACATCGGACTTTTGCACAAAATTGCTGATGACCAAAATCGGTCGGGGGTCATCCGCCATCACGCGCTTGGTTAATTCCAGACCATCCATGTTTTCCATGAGTAAGTCTGTACAAATCACATCCGGCTGAGTCCGGGTAATCACATCCAGCGCTTCGACCCCATCACGGGCAACGCCGACCACATCAACTTCGGGTGAAGAATTGAGTAATCGTTGCAAAATTTCCAAAGCAACGGGGGAATCTTCAACCAGAACCACTTTTTTGGAGGGTGTCATTTAAATCAATCTCCGTAATGTATCTAACAAAACACCTTGCTCGAAATCACCCTTGGTAATGTAGGCATTTGCCCCAGCTTCTTTGCCCTGGCGTTTGTCCTCAGAGGAGGCCAGGGTTGTCACCAGAATCACGGGCAAATCTTGGTACTCCTGAAACTGGCGGATTTTAGCGGTCAGTCCTAGTCCATCCAGATGGGGCATTTGCACATCGGAGACCACCGCCTGAAAGGTACTCGCTCTCAATTTGTTGAAGCCATCTTCACCATCAACGGCGGCTGTAACGTCGTACCCAGCACTTTCCAAAATTCGCTTCATCTGGGTGCGAATGGGAATGGAATCTTCAACCAGGAGAATCTTTTGTTTAACTTGGGCTTGTTCGGCCAGTTCCTTGACGGTGACGGAAACCAGTGTCCTCTTGGCCGACTTGAACAAGTCGGGAGGATTGAGTACCATGCACACCTCTCCCGTGCCCAGGATGGTAGCGCCCGAGATATTGCGAATGCGTTTGAGCAACTGAGTTTGAGGCTTCAAGACGATGTCTTGTTGCTCCAAGATGCTGTCTACCAGCAGTGCCAAACGTTCCGAGCCAATGTGTAAAATAATGCAGGGAATCGTTTTTGAGGTCGAGTGCAGGGCTTTGGTAGAGGTCGGCACTTTCACGGGCAAGCCTAATAAATCGGCTAACCAAGTCACCGTCACCGACTCGCCTTGAAAGGGGAGTGTCTGGTTCCCATCGGTGGCAAAGATTTCTTGGGAAGAGACGAGCTGCATCGCTTCCACAAATCCCACAGGAATGGCATAGGGATGCTGGCTGACCTGCACAATCAACGCATCGGTAGTAGCCAGAGAACTATTGAGCGTGATGCGGAACAAACAGCCCCTCAGGGGTGTAAATTCTACCTGGATGTTGCCCTTGAGGCGTTCCACGTTCGCACGCACCACATCCAGACCCACTCCCCGACCAGAAATCTCCGTTACCGCGGTGCGGGTGGAGAATCCCGGCGCAAAGATTAAGGCCTGAATCTCCGCCACAGACATTTCTTGGAGTTCTTGAGCCGTGCGAACGCCATGACGCAGTGCCGCCCGCTTGATGGCTTCGACATCCAAGCCACGCCCATCATCAATCACTTCGATGCTCACGGTGCTGCCCACTTGATAACCCCTGAGCCGAATCGTGGCGGTGGGGGACTTGCCCAGGTTCTGGCGCTCCATCGGCGTTTCGATGCCATGATCGAGAGCATTGCGTAGTAGGTGCAGCAACGGGTCTTTCATTTCTTCGAGAATCCGTTTGTCTACGGTGTTGTCTCCCCCCTCCACCACCAGATTGACTTGTTTGCCCTGTTGTTTGGCTAAATCCCGCACGGTACGGGGAAACAAGTTAAAAATGGTGGAAAAGGGCAGCAGTCGCAGAGAGTGAATGCCCGACTCGAGTTCATTGGCGACGGTTTCCAGTTTGGTGTTATCTTCAAACGTGGTCGTTCGCAGCCGATTGAGCATCGTGCCGAGTTGCTCTAAACGGGTTTCGAGTAGGTTATAGAAATTTTGCAACGGTTGCAGTTCTGGTGTCTGCCAGCGTCGTTCCAGTTCGTCAAAGGTGAGACGGCTGACAAAGGTTTCCCGACTCCACTCTTCCCACAAGCCGATGAGTTGGTCAATTTCGCCCAATCGGTCGCCCAGCTGACCTTTGGTCACCGCCAGTTCGCTGGCTTGAGTCAATAACTTATCCAGCTTTTGGGATTCAACGCGGATGGTGTCAATCTGGTAATCACTAACTTGTGCCAAAACCTCGACGGCGGGTTCGGCGGGTTCCCGGACTTGGATGGCTTCCGGAGTGAATAAAGCTTGCTCGACCAGAGGTTGGGCCTCTGCCGCATCCTGCAATTGAGCCACTGTTTCTTTAACGTCTGCTAAGGCTTCGTCTGAGTCAGCCCCCATCAGTTGCGCTAACACATGGAAGACACTGATGCCTGAGGATTGTCCGGTAACCGCTTCAGTAGCAATTTTCCCAATCGCGTCTAGCCCCTGATACAGACGTTCAAACAGTTGGGGGGTGAAAACTCGCTCCTCTCGCTTCACCGCCCCCAGAATCTCTTCCATTTGGTGAGTGAGGGTTTCGGCATCTTTGACCCCCAACATGCGCGAATCCCCTTTGAGCGAGTGCATTTCTCGGAGTAATTGCTCGAGTTTGGCTGGGTCTAGGGGATTTTTTTCCAGATGCAGTAATCCTGCTTCAATTTTCTGGATATGGTCAGCACTGGCTACTTTATATAGATTGCGTAGTTCTTCGTCTTCTATCATCATCACCATCGTTTAAGTAAAAAGGCAAAAGTAAAAGGGCAAAAGAAGAAAGAAGTAGAGATATTTCTTTTTGCTTTTTCCTTTTAACTTTTTCCTTATTTAACTTCTGTCGGTTTAAACCACCGCCTCTAGATTTTGCGCCGCTTGGTTGAGGTCGTTGGTTGCGTCTTTCACTTGAATAATTCCTGCGGCTGTTTCTTTTGCCCCTAAGTTGATAACGTTCATCGCGGCTACAACTTGCTGCACGGAAACAGCTTGCTGTTTGGAACTTTGGGCAATCTGTTGGGTGTTGAGGAACACCTGGTTAACGGAGTCAGCAATACTGGCGAACACGTCGCCCGTTTCTTCTGCTAGTTCGATACCCACCGTTGCTTTCTTGGTGCCTTCATCGGTAACCATGACGGTGGAGTTAATCGCCGCTTGTACTTCGTTAACCAGAGAGTTAATTTGAGCGGCTGACTTCTTACTTTGGTCTGCCAGTTTACGAATTTCACCCGCAACTACCGCAAACCCTTTTCCTTGTTCACCAGCTCGTGCCGCTTCCACCCCTGCGTTTAACGCCAACATGTTGGTTTGGTTCGCCAAATCCGCTACTAGGTCAGATACGGTCGAAATTTGAGCAGTTTGTTCTGAAAGGCGGATAATTTGGTTGGCGATCGCGGTTACTTGGTCTCTCAATCCCGAAATACCTTCAATCGTTCGACCTACGGTTTGAGTTCCACCTTCTGCGAGAGATAAGGCTTGTTTCGCACCGCCGGCTGCATTTTCCGCTTGTTCCGCTGATTGCAGGGCAAATATTCCCAGGTCTTCGATAATACTCGTGGTTTCATTCACGGAGGACGTCTGATCCAAGACGGCGCGTTCCTGCTTATCGACCGTATCAATAATTCCTGCGGAAGACGAGGCTACTGTTTTGGCAGCGTTAGTAATGGGGCCAATGATCAGACGGGCGATGTAATTCGCAACATAATACGAAACGAATAAGCCAGCTCCGACACTAATCATAAATCCACCCCAACCCACGATCGATGACACTTGCTGAATTTGCTCGGATGCTTGTTGTCGTTCCTGTAACAGCTTTTGCTCTTCCTGAGACATGCTATTCAGCTTGGTTCGCAAATCATCCAAAACTTGCTTACCCTTGTTGGTGAGCACCACGTTAACGGCATCTTTGTCTTTGCCAGCTTTTTTCAGATTAATGGTTTCTTCCAACTCACTAAGTTTCTGCTGAGCGACTTGTTGCACTGCTTCAGCTCTTGTTACCTGAGATTGGTTGTCACTGACTAGCTTTTTTAATTCTGCAATATGCTCTTGGAAATTTTTTCGTCCAGTATCATAAGGTTCCAGATAGGTGGTTACACCCGTAACTAGATATCCCCGCTGTCCGGTTTCAGCGTCTACTAGGTCTTTTTCAACTTGTTTGAGCAATCCTTGTACTTGATACGTGTGGGATACTCGCCCTTGAGTTTCTGCTAAGTTGGCTTTCGCAAATTCAGTGGTGGTAGTCGCAATACCAGCTACAGCAAGCACGACTCCAAACCCGACGGGTACGATTTGCCCCACTGACAAACGGCGTCGATTATTCTCTTTTTGGGGCATCACTTGCTGTTGGACGAGTTGCATCACTTGCGTCATTTTTCCGTTCTCCAAAGTTACTCAAACGTGACTCTTGATTCGTAGCGTGACTTGTGAGCAGAAAGCATGAACCCACAATGGGTAATACCAATTCCCTAAAAGCCTGCTACAGATGATTTTCTGGTTCTCCCCTTGATCAGGGGGGTCAATGTATAGCGCAGTCAACGTAAAATGGTGTAATTGCTCTCTGTTTCACGACCCACTTTTAAGCTTGCTCATTCACAACCAACTCACCCTGTGTAAAAATTTTGGCTAAGTCCAAAACTTTTAGTATTTTTTCCTGAAAGAAAGCCGTTCCCCGAAGGTATTGCTCACCCAACTCCGAAAAAACTCCGGATAATGGTGTCATTTCAGCCTCATTCAGGTAGACCATTTCCCACACTTGATCGACGGGCAATCCGGCAACAATATCATCAACCTGAACCACGACTGTCTGAGAACCAAGGCTAACCGGGTTGGTAGGAAGATTTAAAATATTCCGAATATCGACTAAGGTGACAATTTCTCCCCGCAAATTCATGTTGCCAACTATATGCTTTGGGCAGCAGGGAATGGGTGTCAAATTGCCAATAGCGGTGAATTCTCGTACCAAATCTAAATCCAGCCCAAAGTATTCGTTCCCTAACCCAATTACGGCTAAGGGCATCAGCTCACTTGTAACATTTGAGCTTTCAACGGATGGCTTAAGATTATCAGCTCGCTGCCGAAAAATTTCCCGTTCTTCAGTAGTGGCATTAGGGCAGTATAAGTCGTAGAAATTTGAGGAAATCTTGGAAGCTGGGATTTCTTCTTCCTGCTGGAATACGTCTTGTTCAAGTGGTCGTTCAACTTCATCAATCGGAGATTGCGCCATTCCCTCAAGCTGGCTTTGTGCATCCCAAATCAAGGTAAGTATGGCATCAGGTTGACGAATAAATGTCTTGGGATTTAGTAACACGATATGGCCTGTATCCCCTTGGACGATTCCGGAAATAAATGCAGGGTCGATATCAATAATTAACTGATCGACCAGTTCTTTTTCAATGGCTTCCTTCTTCAGTTCTATCACTTCGTTGGCTTGATTGGCTACTATCCCAATTTGTAAATCTTCCCATTGCACAATGATGAGATAATCATTAATTGTGCATTCTTTTAACGGACACACTCGAAGTAGATCAAGATGTGTAATGGGCACAATTTGCCCCCGTAAATTAAGGATTCCGATCAGATCGCTGGAAGCTTCAGCAATGGGTGTTATTTCCGGAAGGGGAAAAATTTCCTGAACCAGCGCGGCTTCAATTCCATATTGCAAATCATTCCAGTGAAATGTTAAGTATTGCTGAGTTTCCATGGTGATCGTCTTGAGTCGTTCAGGCGATGAAGATAGGGTGGGGAGTAAACTACAAGCAACTCACCACTAGGCTGTTAACTTTTTTGCATACAAATCCAAGAAATGAATTCAATATATTGAAGCGGGATTGAATTCAAGCAAAAAACCTAATTTGTTCATTCTCAACACATTTATCCACAATTTCAAGTAACTGCTTGGGTTCCACTGGTTTGGTTAAATAATAGGTTGCACCCGCTATTTGGCCTTTGAGCTTATCAGAGAATTTATCTCGTGCTGTGAGCATAATAATGGGCAAATTTTTGAACTTTGGAATGCTACGTACCGTACGGCAGAATTCCAAGCCATCAATCTCTGGCATACTGACATCCAACAGCAATAGTGCAATTGGATTGGTATTGATCACCTTGAGGGCATCTACAGCATTACTAGTCAACAACACCTGATAGCGATCGCTCAAAGACCGCTTGATCATGGTTTGCACCACAAGAGAGTCATCGACGCTCAAAACAATCGGACGATGGGGATCAATTGGCTTTTCAGTGACAGGCAGGACTTGGGATTGAGGTTGTCCTTCTCCCAAAATCACCCAGCCTGATATAGCCCAAGCCATATAAGACCTTGCCAATTCTAGAGGGTCTTCACTTAATACTTCGGCAATATTAATGAGCGATCGCTCTCCATCCACCCACTGCCGTAGATGCTGCTGTACCTTGCTATCTGTAACCAAGTGCAGACCACCCGGTGGACGCCGAGGAACAGCGTACATGGAGGGAACTACAGGAGCAAGTGTTTGCCATTCCTGTTGGCGTTTTGTGACATCTTGCATCAGCTTAGACCAGTCCAGACCATGACCGTCTTCGCCATAACTCAGGTCAAATTCTACAGTGGAATCTAACTGTAACCGTCCCGAATGAGGCAAGGATTGCTCTAGTATTTGTACAACTTGAGCATGAATAGTCGTTTCGATCTCCTCCCATTTGAACACTCGTATCCGAACAATTCTTTCTAAAAGTTCTCGGAACGAGGATGGATTTCGCAGCCTTTGTGCGGTATACCGGATAGCTGTCTCAGCCAAGCCATGATTGCACTTGATTCCAATCCCTCTGGCGAATTCTTGATTGTTATTGGGAATGCTTGAGCCGGCGTAAACAATCTCGCCATTCTTCAAAACTAAAACATAAGACTTGGGTTGGTAGTTGGGATTGACGGTTGTATGGATATAGACAGCGCCATTTGCCCTCGCCCACTTTAAGTCCCCTAACACATTACTTAATTGCCCAGCTTCATACTTTAATGCTTCTAGCATTCTCGGAATTCTCTACATGGCGTTGTACGAAGGTATCTGTTAAGGATACTTTTTACTCTCTACATTGATAATTACTGGTCTTCAGATGAATGATTTTGTAAGTCTTGAGTCGCATCAATGATTCGCAATTTTTCCAGTAATTCAAGCAATTTAAGTAACTCTATTTTTCATGACAAGTATTCCTCTCCAGTACTACCAAATATTTGATCTTGCTAGAATTTAAGGCAAAGAGTGTAGACTTCAAGCGTCAATAAATAATTTTAGAGACAGCTTCAATTATTCCAATTCCACAAAGAAATTGAATCCAAATTGGGCTTGGAATAATTTTCCAACTCTATTTCTCTAATAGCAAGCAAAACATCTCAATGAGACATTGCTAGCTTTGGCAAAAGGAGGTAGTAGACCCAGATTTACCCGGAATAGTTCTGTCAGTTCATCAAATACTGACTTAGCTTAACCCATTCAAAGCAAGAAAAGTTAGAGGCGAGCTAAGCGCACTTGAAAACTAGTGAAATGGCAGATGAAGAAATAGATAGCCCTGGTGTATTTTCTCCCTAGGATGACTGAATCAAGAAGACTACGGTGGCTAGTCTACTGCGCTCATCTTAGGACACCTTCTAATTTGTCATACTTTCGTACAACAAGTATTACATCTTTCCTATAAATGTTATTTGAATCAGCTCATAACAGCAAGAGATTTGAGTAAATTCATAAATTATTTATAATCTATGTATAGAAAAATAATTCTTCCCAATAGAGTGTTCACTGAGAACTATACATCGTAGAAGTTTAGAGTTCTGATTAAGAGCTGTTCGGTATTCCTTCCATCAATGAAGAAGAGTTAAAGCTCTGGCAAAGAAAAATATTTGTTATACCTAAAGGACGATGACAAAATTCTTTAATTCTTTTGTGGTCTTGTAGCTATTTGCAATTGAGTGTATTACACTCCTGTGTTCCTTGTCTTTGGGTGCGGTCAAAAACTGTTGATGACTTGCCGTTATGGCAGAGGTGAGCAACACCAAAAATCGAGAGGCGATAAGCTTACGGCTACCGTAAGACTTATCGCCTCTTGATTTGGACTATGTCGTTTTTGCCTCTGTACACAAGCGGTGATGAGGCGGAGCAATTAGGCAGGGTGTCCATTAATAGTGTCAACCGTTAATTTGACGCTGTTCACACCCCTTCACCGCTTGTAGTTTTCCCGCTTGGCAAATCCCAACCCTTTTCTGCCAGAGGAATAGCGTTCAGCCTCAGGTTATCAAAACAGACGAAAGATGAAGGGATAGCGATAAGCCTGATTGGGATCGCCGAGAATTTGAAGAATTGCCAGAATGGGTAGTACCCAGCTCAGAAGAATTACCAGTCCCAAGAACGGCAACCCGATCAGTATAACGGCTAAGGCACCAAAGATTAAGCCGTAGAGCCAAATGTTAAAGTGAAAATTCAGCGCTTCCCTCGCGTTTTCCTTAACAACTGGGTCATCGGATACCAATAAAATTGCAATCGGAATCCCGACAGATACCACTAAAGCGCTAATAAAAACTGACCCATGAGATAGCACGGATAAAACTTTTCGTTTGTCTTGGTCGTAGGCCATAGATTTGTTTTGGTTATACTCCATAAGACAGACCCCCTACTTTTATCAAAGCTGATTTGCCCTTTCTTCCTGACTTTAGCACGCACCTATATTGAGTAAGGTGGGAAATCCCGTCCCAAATTGAGGAAGGAATCCTCCTAGTACAAGAAGGCTCCAAGCCTCTGGGACTCCAGGCCACAAGGAAGAAAGGCTTATACTTTCTATCTTTGGCTCTGTTGTTAACGGGTGACTTATTTGGAGCTGCGCTGCACTAAGGTAAGGTGAATTTGTAGTCAGGATTCGGAGCTAATCTCAAGGATGTTTTAACCGGAAGATGCACCTATATCTTGTGAGTGCGACACCTAAGTCCGAGTTCGACTTCTATAATGAGTCTTGGTAGTTCCTATTTAGTGCTTTTTGGATGTCCACTGAACTTGAGGCCGAACTGCAAGCTGCTGTTGAACGTCGGCGCAACTTTGCAATTATTTCTCACCCCGACGCGGGGAAAACAACGCTGACAGAAAAGCTTTTGCTCTACGGAGGAGCAATTCATGAAGCCGGTGCAGTGAAGGCGCGCAGGGCGCAGCGTAAGGCAACGTCTGACTGGATGGAGATGGAGCAACAACGGGGAATTTCGATTACCTCGACTGTGTTGCAGTTTGATTATCAGGGGTATCAGATCAATTTGTTAGATACTCCCGGTCACCAAGATTTTAGTGAAGATACTTATCGCACGTTGGCAGCAGCAGACAACGCGGTGATGCTGATTGATGCAGCAAAGGGCTTGGAACCGCAGACGCGAAAGTTGTTTGAAGTCTGCCGGATGCGCAGTTTGCCGATCTTTACCTTTGTGAATAAGTTGGATCGTCCAGGGCGCGAACCATTGGAACTGCTAGATGAGATTGAGCAGGAGCTAGACTTACAGACTTATGCGGTAAACTGGCCGATTGGCATGGGCGATCGCTTCAAGGGAATCTATGACCGATTCCACAAGCAGATTCACTTATTTGAGCGCACGGCTCACGGTAGCCTGGAGGCGAAAGATACAGTCATTAATTTGGGCGATCCCCGGATTGAAGACTTACTAGAACAAGACCTCTACTACCAACTGAAAGAAGATTTAGAACTTCTGGAAGGAATTGGCCCTGAATTAGATTTAGAACTGGTGCATGAGGGGCAGATGACGCCAGTGTTTTTTGGTAGTGCAATGACCAACTTTGGTGTCCAGTTGTTTTTGGATAACTTTCTTAAATATGCCCTTAAGCCAGAAGGTAGGCATTCCTCAGTGGGCCTAATGCCCCCGACGTATTCAGACTTCAGCGGTTTTGTCTTCAAACTGCAAGCCAATATGGACCCGAAGCACCGGGATCGGGTAGCGTTTGTGCGAGTTTGCACGGGCAAATTTGAAAAAGACATGACCGTGAATCACGCCCGAACGGGTAAAATAGTGCGCTTGTCAAGACCGCAGAAACTGTTTGCCCAAGACCGGGAGTCGATTGACGAGGCGTATGCAGGAGACGTGATTGGTCTTAATAATCCGGGGGTTTTTGCGATCGGAGATACCATCTACAACGGCAAAAAATTAGAATACGAAGGGATTCCTTGCTTTTCTCCGGAACTATTTGCTTATCTGAGAAATCCCAACCCCTCCAAGTTCAAGCAATTCCACAAAGGTGTGACGGAGTTGCGCGAAGAAGGGGCGGTGCAAATCATGTATTCAGTGGATGAGGCCAAGCGCGACCCCATTCTGGCAGCGGTGGGACAGTTGCAATTTGAGGTGGTACAGTTCCGGATGATGAACGAGTACGGCGTTGAAACCCGATTGGAACCATTACCTTACAGTGTTGCCCGTTGGGTGGCCGGTGGCTGGGAAGCGCTAAATAAGGTGGGGCGCTTGTTCAACACCGTGATTGTTAAAGACAACTGGGGGCGTCCCGTCTTGCTGTTCAAGAATGAATGGAATTTGCATCAGGTGGAAGAAGATCACCCAGAGTTAAAGTTAAATGCTACAGCGCCGGTGGTTTCGGGTCAGGAACCCGTGTCGTTATAAAGGTAAGCTGTTGCACATTTAACTGGCCATTTAATCATACCAACGCCGTCCCACTGGGACGGCGTTGAGGTTTTGGCGTCTAGTCTATGATCGGGATGGCTCGATTCAGTTTAGCCGAGCGATCGCTCCATTTCCAGTTTTTTCCCTAACTCTCGACTTTGCTGAATGGATACGAGAACCGATTTGAGTGCAGCCCCCCAGCCTTTGGAATTGTCATAAAATTGCTCTTGCAATCCTTGACATCCTTTGCGCGTTTGTTCGTAGAACTGGCGATCATCACACAACTTGATCAGAGCGTTACTATAGGCCATCAAGTCATTGGGAGGAACTTCCACCACAGCATCCCGCACATAGGACAATGCTGGGCAAACCGTTGAGGTGACGACAGGACGACCCGACAACACCCCTTCTGCAACCACCTTATTAAATCCCTCTGCAAATTCCGTCCGAGTCGGCACGATAATAACGTGAGACCGATTAAACATCTGACGCATCTTGAGCTTATTGCAGTGACCGTGGCACACAAAACGGGAATCGACTCCTGCTTGCTTTGCCGCCAAACGTAGCGCTTGCAGCGCCGAGCCCTCGCCACACAGATCAAATGTAATGTCATCTCTGCCAGTCGCCGCCAGATGCTTAGCCATTTCTAGCAGATCAAAAACTCCCTTACTGCGCTCGATTCGACCCACAAACAGTACCCGAAACGGCGAACGTCTCTCTGGAGGAGGCGCTATCCCGGCAAACTGCTCTCGGCGATAAATGGGAGTAAATCGTTGAACCTCTAGCTGCTGATCGGCTGTCAGTTGCTCAATCTGCTCAGATATCTCGTCCGAAACCGCTAAGATGGCGGTACACATGCGTGCGAACCAATGACGGCTGAGTTTTAAAATCAAATCTTGTACCTTACTGGAGGAGACATACTTACGCCACAATCCGCAATGTAGTGACGGAATGACTTGCACCCCTAACCAAGAAAGTAGCGACAAGATAAACCAGTGGGTTGTACCATCAGCCACTACGGCAACATCAGCGCGAAAGCGGATGGCAGAGGCAATCAGGCGCAATCCATACCACAACTGACCCAAGTGATAGAACAGCGCAGATGACGAAGGTAACGGGTTGGGACGATGTTTAATCCTGAATTTGCCGTCATACAAAAACTTCCTTTCAGGACAAGAGGATATTACATAAGCCTCTGCATTCAAATCACGGCAAACTTCGTAGAACTGACTGGAATAGGTGATTGAAACCTGTGAGGGATCATCTTGTCCGGTCACCCAATAGTTATAAGTTCCAACTACATCTCCAGGGCCGGCAGCGTAGAGTATCCGAAGTCTTTTAGACATTGCTTTATGCTTTGTAATTCCTGAATTTTTAGTTCTTGAATAGAACCAAAAGTTGACTTCTCATCTCAGTAGCGCACCGTAGATTTCTCCGCTCAACTGTAGCGTTCGGGGGTCATTTTTTGAGATTGCACTCATTCCACCCTGTAAACTGCCACATTCAATAGTCTTTCCAGAGAAAGTCTATTAACAACTAGAAGAATTTAAGTTTTTTCTAAGTTGTGTACAAGATTTTTTCTTCCCTCTTAATCGGACTTCTTTTCCCAGGATGACCCAAAAAATGAGACGGAAGTTCTTCCTTATGGAGGAACTTCCGACTAGACTAAAGATGGAGCTAGCCGTTATCAACTAGCTCCATCTTTTTCTTTTTTTGCGTATAATTTACCTTGGAAAAGATGTTGATAAAGGAGTTATTTTCCCAGCCCATATAGGACTTTATTGCATGGGACTAATACTCATTCAAGCCAACATCTAAACCATCAACACTCCAGACGTGGAATTAGATGCCATAGCACCTGAATAGACCAAGCCGCGAGGAGTATCCATCGTTAAAATCGCGCAATCCCGAATAATTTTCGTGGCATTTTTAACACCCACAATCACGGGTACACCCAAACGCATACCGATGATGGCGGCATGACTGGTTAAACTTCCCTCCTCTGTAATAATTCCAGAGGCTTTGCGAATGGCTTCAACAAAGTCGGCATTGGTTGACGGGACTACGAGAATTTCTCCAAAGTTAAAATTCCCAAGTTCGGCAGCACTGCTGACAACGCGGGCCATACCACTCACGGAACCTTGACCGATGCCAATGCCTTGACCGAGAACGGCGGTTACGACTTCAACTTTAATTAAATCAGTTGACCCTGGAACACCTTGGAGAGTTCCCGCTGTCATTACCACTAAATCGCCTTCGGCAAGCAGATTCTTTTCCTGAGCAACATTGATCGCCGCTTGGAACGTCTGACCTGTAGACGGTAAATCCAGCACTAACAACGGTCGAACACCCCATACGAGTTGCAGTTGTCGTGCTACATCAACGTGAGGGGTTACAGCTAAAATCGGTGTGGAGGGTCGGAATTTGGAAACGTTACGTGCGGTTGCCCCTGTCTTGGTCAGGGTCATAATCGCTGCGGCTTGCAACTGCTCTGAAATTTGACCAACGGCTTGAGCAATGGCATTAGGAATTGAGGATTTAGTTTCCTTAGCATTGCCAGCAATTTGCTCTTGTTCAATGCGCACGGCAATCCGCGCCATAGTCTCCACGGCCTCAACGGGGTATTTCCCCACCGCCGCTTCATTGGAGAGCATCACAGCATCTGTACCATCCAGGATGGCATTGGCCACATCAGAAATTTCGGCACGGGTGGGTCGAGGCGAGTTCACCATACTATCCAACATCTGGGTGGCAGTAATCACCGGGATACCCAGTTGGTTAGCTGTGGCAATCAATCGCTTTTGCAAAATGGGAACATCCTCGGCTGGCAGTTCCACGCCTAAATCGCCCCTGGCAACCATCACACCATCTGAGAGGGAGAGAATAGCCTCCATCTGCTCGATGGCTTCGTGCTTTTCAATTTTGACAATTACGGGAGTCTGCTTACCCGCGCTGGCGATGAGTTCTTTAATCTCCAGCACATCTTGGGGGTTACGGACAAAGCTGAGGGCAACCCAATCCACCCCCTGATCCAGACCGAACATTAAGTCCTGACGGTCTTTATCCGTCATCGCCTTAATCGAGAGGTAGACGCCAGGGAAGTTGACCCCTTTGTTATTGGAAAGGGGACCACCGACAATCACACGACAATGCAAGGCGCGTTTTTTGCGGTCTACCTCTTCAACTCGCATCTCAACTCTGCCATCGTCCAAGAGAATGGTGGCACCATTTGGGACTTCATCGGCCAGTGGCTCATAGGTAACCGAACTGATTTCTTGGCTACCGGGGATAAGCTCACTAGTTAAGGTAAAGCGATCGCCTTTGTTGAGGACAATCGAACCATTTTCAAACCGCCCCAGACGAATTTTGGGGCCTTGCAAGTCTTGTAAAATGCCAACAGGCTGATTCAGTTCAAAGGCCGTCTGACGAATCAGGCGAATACTGCGCTGGTGATCTTCATGAGTACCATGAGAAAAGTTGAGTCGCAGTGTCGTAGCCCCAGCTTTAATCAGTGCCTTCAGTACATCGGGGTGACTCGATGCGGGGCCTATTGTGGCAACAATCTTTGTCCGACGCAAGGAATTTCGCAGTTGCATAGAATGGAGATGCGATGGGTAAGTAGAGGAAAATAACCTAGCACAGCCCAACAGGACAGCTCGTGCGAGGAGTCAGCAGGCGTCTAGGTACCGCTAGAAGGAAGACGCTTGGCTATAGTCTCACAATTCACGCCCCGTCGCTATCAATGGCTTAACTCTATATCACTTCTTCGCATTGGAGATTACGCCATCCGGCATTTTCCAGGCTCGGGTTCGTAAGGGTTTTGTGAAGATGAGGTTGAATTGTGAAGGTTTGAAGATGGAAGGTTAAGAGGTTGAAGGTTGAAGGTTAGAGATTTGACACCATTCGTTGTTCGCATCCAACAGAGGAATGAACATCCTTCTCCCCTGCTCCCTGACCCCTGACCCCTGCCCCCTAGTCCCTCTTTTAAGGACTAACGACGAATAGCATCTTTAAAATTGGCGTCCTTGAGATTTGCACCATTCAGATTGGTGTTAGCTAGGGTGGCGAGTTCCAAATCGGCCTGACTCAAGTTGGCATTGCTTAAGTTAGCATCGGTCAAGTTGGCTCCCCGCAAATCGCACTGAGTCAAGTTGGCATCGCTGAAGTTTGCTTTAGTTAACTGCGCACTGATAAGAGTCGCATTTTCCAAGATAGCCCCTACCAGGGTAGCACTCGTCAAGTCAGCAGAACGGAGTAAAGCTCGGCGCAGGTCAACTTTACTCAAGTTAGCTTGCGTGAGGTTAGCGCCATGTAGGTAGGTGAAAGGAAGTTTGGCATCCGTGAGTTGAGCACTGGTGAGGTTGGCAACTGCCAGCTTGGCATTCGTTAAGTCAGCACCCTCCAAATTCGCCGCACTCAGATTCGCACGATTAAAATCTGCACCCTTTAAATTGGCTTTGCGCGAATCACTCCCACTCAGATCAGCGCCGCGCAGGTTAGCCGCAATCAAAATCGCCTCCTGAAGCTTTGCTCCTTTGAGCAGGGCATGGTCTAAGTTAGCTTCATTTAAATTTGCCTGATACAAGTTAGCGTTGCTGAAGTTAACACTGTCCGCACTAATCGTTTCCAAATTGGCTCCACTAATCTGTGCACCCGTGAGGTTTGCACCACTAAGGTTAGCGATCTTAAGTTGCGCCGCTTTTAAATTGGCTCCAACGAGATTGGCTGCCCCTAATGTGCTGCCAGTCAGATTAGATTGTTCCAAGTTGGCATTAGCCAGCTGTGCATAGTTGAGCTTGGCTGCCCTTAAATTAGCTCGCGTTAATTTAGCACTCGTTAATTCAGCAGCCGTTAAGTTAGCACCCTGAAGGTTAGCATTTTGTAAATCGGTCACGATTTGTTTCTTTTCCTGTTGCCTGACTCCCAGTTTGGCTTGCCTCAAATTAGCCCCTGTGAGATCGGCACCTAAAAGCTTTGCACCTCTTAACTGTGCACCGCTAAGGTTAACTCCTCTAAGATCAGCACCGCTCAGATCAGCCCCGTTGAGCTTAGCATTACTGAGGTCTGCTTTTTGCAGATCTGCTGCCGTAAGCTGAGCATCAGTAAGGTCACACTTGGGACAAGAATTTGTCGTTCGCAGTCGTTCAAGGTGTTGGAGATTAGCAGCATTGGCGGCTGTCGCCCATCCTTGGGTAATTAAGTAAGAAGAAATTGTGAAGAAAAAAAATTCTTGCTTCCAGATTGAGAATAGTTGCATCATCTGTACCGATTGTCCTGTAAGGATTGTGAAGTGAATTCAAGATTGTTTCAAATCTTAGCGTCAGCCTTGACAACTCTGGGAACCTTCCATAGAGTGATAGAGAAACATACAGGGGTAGAAAAAATTGTTCTTTCAGTTACAATTTTTTCCTCTTTTTTACTTTCCTGTCAGAGGCTAAAAACATTTTATGAAAATCAACTCAGTAGTCACTTGCTATTAGAGTTAAAGTTAGCCTGCCCAATTAACCTTTTTTTACCAATATTTCATTACCCAGTTCAAAAGCCTAACTTAAGGGATAGGATCGATCCCATTCAACTTGACTGAATCCGGTTAAGGGAGCGGAGATTCAAAACCAAAAATTTTGCAACTGGTAGGCATAACTTTAATCCAATAAATTTTTCAGCATTTGCCAAATTAGTAATCTTTACTAGATGGCAAAGTTATCAAGAATAGGCCCCACTCCTTTGCGGCAAATCGATTAAAGGAGTACAGGAGGGTTTTGGAGACTCGTGGAAAAATGGGTCTACCCTGGCTGTCATATTTCCTTGCTCCCGAGGCGTGTGACGAGGCAGGTTCTGCTTTGGCAACGGTCTTGTCTGCGTTGCCTTAGCTCGATTGACGTGCAACTCAACCAGTAGTTCGTCGGTTATCACTGAATTTCCCTCTAAAGAAAGATTTTTATAAACCTGGTTATGCTTTTCATTTAAAGGCTAGTAAAGCTTTTTCATCAGGAGTGAATTGAATGATTTATATGCTCTCAAAGAAGCTAAGTGAGCTGAGAAATCGCCACTTTTTTTTCATCGATACAATTATTTTTTTTATCACTCCTTTAGTTGCTCTTGTCCTACGTTTAGATGGTTCTGTAAAACTAGAACCTTACAAAAGTGGGCTGGTAGTAGCTATCCTGCTATTCTTGACAGTCAAACTTTCTGTATTTTGCCTACTCGGTTTTTACAGACGTTACTGGCGCTATGCCAGTATTGATGAATTAGCACAAATAGCAGTAGGTACGGCGATTGCCGCAATTGTACAAATTATTTTATTCAATATCTTTTATTACCTAAATAGTTTCTCTATCCATCTTCTTCCTCGCTCACTGCCTTTTCTTGACGCTTTACTCAGCTTACTGTTCGTTGGAGGTCTGCGTTTCAGTATTCGCGAACTCGAAAGCATGACCCAACAACGCCATAAAAAGTTTCATCGACACGAGCGAGTCCTTATCGTCGGTGCTGGGAATGCAGGTGTTGCGCTTGTTAAGGAGATGCAACAAAGTCCATGGCTGGGTTTTCAGCCTGTAGCCTTTATTGACGACGACCCGGAAAAACTGAACTTATTGATTCGAGGACGTCCTGTCGTTGGTAATCGCTATAAGATTCCTCAAATTGTTCGCTCTCTCAACATCCGCAGAGTGATTATTGCCATGCCTACAGCTCCGGGAAGAGTCATTCGGGAAATCACAGATATCTGTCAATCGATTGGAGTTCAAACTAGCACGCTACCCGGAATCCATGAAATCCTCAATGGTCGAGTTCACATTAGCACAGTTCGGGACATCAAGATTGAAGATTTGCTACGCCGTGAACCCATCCAAACCGATATCGAGAAAGTCTCTAGATTTCTTAGAGGGAAAACGGTTCTGATTACAGGTGCAGGAGGCTCGATTGGCAGCGAACTTTGTCGCCAAGTTTTTAAATGCCGTCCTGCTCAAATGGTTCTCCTAGGGCACGGAGAAAATTCTGTCTTTAATATCCAACAAGAGCTAGACCAGGTTTTGAAAAGCCTGAAAAAAGATAACGAAGTTGAAGGATATACACCTCACATTACTACCTTTATCGCCGATATTCGATTTCCCTCCCGTCTAGAACACGTTTTTGAGCAATACAGACCTGAGATTGTTTTTCATGCAGCGGCTCACAAACATGTGCCCATGATGGAATTAAACCCGCCAGAAGCGATTACCAATAATGTACGGGGGACAAAAAACCTGCTGAATTTATCCTTGCAGTATGGTGTCCAACACTTTGTCATGATCTCAACGGATAAAGCCGTTAATCCGACCAGTGTCATGGGAGCGAGTAAGAGAGTTGCCGAGATGCTAGTGCTTCAAGCGGCTCAAAAGAGCAATAAGCCTTTTTCCGTCGTTCGGTTTGGCAATGTTCTGGGCAGCAGAGGTAGCGTTGTCCCAACCTTTAGGAAACAAATTGCGGCGGGGGGCCCAGTTACTATTACCCACCCAGATATCTGTCGCTATTTCATGACGATTCCAGAAGCTGTTCAACTCGTTTTGCAAGCTTCTGTACTGGGTCAGCATGGCGAAATATTCATGCTTAACATGGGGCAACCCATTAAAATTGCTGACTTGGCTAAAGACTTGATTCGTCTTTCAGGATACGAGGTAGGCAAAGACATTGAAATTGTCTATACAGGACTGCGACCGGGAGAAAAATTATTTGAGGAATTGTTTATTCCGGGTGAGAAATACGAACCAACTGAACATGAAAAAATTCTGACTGTCCACAACGCCAGTAGCATTGTCCCGGAACACCTTGATTTTGCCGTAGAAGCCATCTGTCAGGCCGCCACTAAAAATGACTCTAATTTAATTAGCCTTTTGCTTGAGCAAATGGTACCAGGATATATCCCCAAGTACATCCAATCTCCTGTTCAACCAGATGCCTCGCCATTAGAGTACGGCAAAAGGCGAAACGCCAAAGATCCAAGTGCTGGACAAGCGGCACTCTTATAAACGCTATACGGTTCTCGATAAACGAGCATTTGTAAAAGTGAGTCAAGTAGCTCAAGATTTGAGAGCGCTTAAATTCAAAGGTATCTGATGAGAATGAATGGCAAGGAAGGACTATGAATATCTTCCGAGAAAAATCAGTTTTAATAGAAGAAGTCTGGTTTGACGAATATCCCAAGGAAAACCCCAATGTGGATGTTCTTCATTTCATTGAACGGACACAACCGATTCAAGGGATACAGTTTGAAGATTTCCATACAAGGGTTATTGACCTTGCCCAAGAGCAAGAGGAACTCTGGAAAAGCTTAGGTAAAGATAACCGCTATAAAATTAGACGCTCCGAGCAAAGGGATCGATTCTTATATTTATATTGGGACCGAAATTCGATAGATGATAATCTCCTCAAAGATTTTTTTGATTTTCACGATCGCTTTACAGCTTCACAAGGATTGAAGCGAATTTCAAGAACTCGAGTCAGAAGCTTTGCCGAGTCTGGAATTTTAGATCTTTCCCTCGTTCAGTTACCCGATGGCAGTCCTTTAGTTTGGCATGCTCATTGCTGCGTTCATGATCGAGTTTGTTTTTTCTACGGGGCATCTCTCAAAAACCCTAACGACACATCCTACCAGTCATTGCTAGGGCGAGCGAATCGTTACCATCACTGGCAAGATATCTTGAGATTTAAAGATTTAGGACTTTTAATTTACGATTTTGGAGGTTGGTACGCCGGAAAAACAGACCAAAAGCTCCTGAATATTAACAAGTTTAAAGAAGAGTTTGGGGGTCAAGTGGTCAAAAATTTTAAAGGCTTTCATGGCATTACTTTGAAGGGGAAGCTATGTGTGAGCTTGTACAAAATATTAATGAGGTAATGAAGTAAACGATATGACTATAGTTAGAGGCAATTTTCTAGTAAGAGGCGATATTTGGTTTGATGAAGCCCCCGAAAAAATACCTAAAGTGGATGTACTCTATTATTACTATCTACCGAAACCTGCCACGAATCAAGGATTTGAGTGTGATGAGGAATATACTCTATTACTCGATCTAACCCAAGAGCAAGACAAACTTTGGAAAAATCTTAAGAAGGATAACAGATATAAGATTAGACGCGCTGCCGAAAAAGATCGAGTTAGCTATGAGTTTTGGGAGCGAATCGATTCATTCATTCTCGAAGAATTCTTGAACTTCCATAAACGATTCACTTCACAGCAAGGGTTGAAAAGTTTGAGTAAAGTTGCAATATCGCGACTGAGAACCTACGCAGATGCTGGGGTTCTTAATGTTTCGCAGGTAAAGTCGCAAGAAGGTAATCCTTTGACTTGGCGTGTTTATTACCAAGGTAAAAATCGAGTTTTCCCTTTACATTCTGCATCGCTCAGAAGCAGCACCGATGCTTCCTACAACCAACTAGTAGGACGTGCCAATCGCTACCATCGTTGGCAAGATATATTAAGGTTCAAAAATTTAGGAGTTTTGCTTTATGATTTTGGAGGTTGGTATGCAAATACAACAAATCAACACCTTTTAAATATTAATAATTTCAAAGAAGAGTTTGGTGGAGAACTGGTCAGGCATTTCAACTGGAGGCATGGCATTACCCTAAAGGGCAAGCTATTTTTACGCTTGCGAAAGCTATTAGTTTCTCCGCCATCCCATGAAGATGTAAATTCCCCTAATCAGGTATTCCCTAAACTTGCTAGTGAAACCGATCACTAGACTCAGTGTCTGTCGAACAAGCCACTGACGGGCTAGTTTCTGAGGCAGTTGAATAGTTGGCACGAACGTTGAGACATGAGCTAAACCAATGCAACAGCAAAAGCCACTGACACTACGCCGTAATTTCTCCTGGAGCTTCATTGGCAATGTTGTTTATGCAGCCTGTCAGTGGGGGATGCTCGTGGTGCTTTCTAAAATCGGTAGTCCGGAAATTGTCGGGCAGTTTACGTTAGGGTTAGCTATTACTGCACCCGTTCTAATTTTTACAAATCTCCAACTCCGAGAGATCCAAGCGACAGACGCTAAACAGCAGTATGTTTTCAGCGACTACCTTGGTCTCAGGCTGCTCTCGACAGGGTTAGCACTTCTGGTGATTGTAGCCATTACTTTGAAGGCAGGATACTCGGTGGAGACTTCGTTAGTCATTTTGCTGGTCGGTTTGGCTAAGGCCTTCGAGTCTATTAGTGACGTGTTCTACGGGCTATTCCAGCAGTACGAACGTATGGATCGCATTGCTGTATCGATGATGATTAAAGGCCCTTTATCGCTGCTCTTGCTGGGCATCGGAGTTTACCTAACGGGCAGTGTGGTGGGTGGAACTGTAGGTTTGGCTGTGGCTTGGGCTTTAGTCTTGTTCGGCTACGACCTTCGTAGTGGCGCATGGATGCTTAACCAATCCTTACTCATGCCCGAAGGCAAAGAACCAACAGAACGCAAGCTGAGGGTGACACTGCAACCTCGGTGGCATCTAAGAACGCTAGGAAAGCTAGTTTGGCTTTCTCTACCTCTGGGTTTCGTGATGATGCTAGGTTCGCTCAACGTCAACATCCCTCGTTACTTTATTGAGCGGTATTTGGGGGAACGAGAGCTGGGGATCTTCGCTGCGATCGCTTACTTAATGGTGGCAGGAAACATGGTGGTGTATGCGCTGGGGTCTTCAGCCATTTCGCGACTCGCCAAGTATTACTCGACAGGAAATAGCGCTGCCTTCCGCACGCTCCTCCTCAAGTTAGTAGGAATTGCCGCTGTGCTAGGTGGAGTAGCTATTCTGGTGGCGCTGGTTGCGGGTCAGGAACTCCTAACCCTTGTCTACAAACCGGAGTATGCCCAACATACAGATCTGTTGGTCTGGCTAATGGTGACGGCAGCAATTGGCTATATGAGTTCCTTCTTAGGAGATGGACTTGTAGCCGCTAGATACTTACGTATTCAAATCCCTTTATTTGTTCTGGTTACAGCGACTTCAGCGATAGGTTCTTTCTGGTTGATTCCGATCGATGGATTGCGAGGGGCTGCGATCGCACTGCTCTTTGCAGCGATTATTCAAGTAGTTCTCAGGGTTGGAGTGATCGTTTATGCATTACACAAGCTTCAAAGACATTCAACAAGAAACTCAGAACCATCAGTTAACTAATCAGCGTCCAATATGTTTCTTCTATGTCATCAATAATCTGAGCTGGAGCAGCTCAAAACTTCGGTGAATCAATCAAAAATATTAAAGAATTTGGAGCCATAACATAAACATTTTAAGGTAACTCAAAGACATGGTAGCTTCTGTTAGTACTATCATTCCCTGCTATCGTTGCTCTCAGACAATAGACAGAGCAATTGACTCTGTTGCCAAACAAACTCTTCTACCTGCTGAAGTCATCATGGTTGATGATGGCAGTGAAGATAGTACTCTAGAACTTTTGCTAAAGCTTCAGCGCGATTATGGCAAAGACTGGATCAAAGTGATTGCCCTAGAAGATAACCGAGGTGTTTCTATTGCCCGTAATACGGCTTGGAATGCGGCATCCCATGACTACATTGCTTTCCTTGATGCTGATGAAGCTTGGCATCCAGAAAAAATTGCTGTTCAGTATTCGTGGATGCTCCACCATCCTGAATTTGCCTTGTCTGGACATAATAGTGTCCGAATCGAAGCAGGAGATAAATTTAATCATCAAGCCATACCGAAAGATATAAAATTTAGCCTGATTTCCAAAAATAAACTCCTTATATCTAATGTTTTTTCAACTTCTTGTGTCATGCTCAAGCGTAATATTAAGCGACGTTTCAGTCCCTGTCTAAAATCATCTGAAGACTATTTACTTTGGCTTGAGATAATTCTAGGAGGGAAAAAAGCTGCTGTCATTGATTTCCCAGGAACTTATTACTTTAAAAATCTTTTTGGAGAATCGGGACTCACTGAAAATCTTTTTAATTTGCAAGAAAATGAAATAAAAATCTATCGTAAATTGTGGAAATCTAGCTCCATTAACTTGGTCGAGTGGTATGTTCTTTTTCTATGGTCTTTGGCAAAACACTACAGACGAGTATGTATCTGTTTGCTACGACAAGTAAAGGAAGGAATATCTCATGCCTGAGGAGCTACAACATAACATGTTTAGGGAACTAAAAGAATGACAGCTTCTGTTAGCACTATCATCCCATGCTACCGTTGCTCTGACACAATAGGCCGAGCAATTGACTCTGTTGCCAAACAAACTCTTCTACCTGCTGAGGTCATACTGGTCGATGATGGCAGTGAAGATAATACTCTAGAAGTTTTGCTACAGCTTCAGCGTGACTATGGCAAAGACTGGATCAAAGTTATTCCACTCAAAAATAACTGTGGTCCCTCTATCGCTCGTAATAGGGCTTGGGAGTCTGCCTCCCATGATTACATTGCCTTTCTTGATGCTGATGAGATTTGGCACTCACAAAAGATTGCCGTTCAGTATTCCTGGATGCTCCACCATCCTGAAGTTGTCTTATCTGGACATGATAGTGTCCGAATAAAACCAGGTGAGCAATTAGAGTTTAGCCCAATACCAAAGGATATAAAAGCTAGTTTAGTTTCCAGGCATCAAATTCTGTTATCTAATGTTTTCTCCACGGCCTGTGTCATGGTGAAGCGCGTGCTTAAGCAACGCTTTAATCCTTCCCTAAGATACTCTCAAGACTATTTACTCTGGCTTGAAATTATCTTAGATGGTGAAAAAGCGGCTGTTCTAAACTTTTTGGGAGCCTATTACTTTAAGGCTCTCTTTGGCGAGAGTGGACAAACCGCCAATCTTTGGAATGGAGAAAGAGCTGAACTAGAAATCTATCAAAAACTGTGGAAATCCGCCTACATTACGTTAGTAGAGTTTCGCCTGCTTTCACTATGGTCTTTAGCCAAATATTACAGGCGGATGTCCATCTGTTCGATACGACAATTACATAAAGAAATATCTCATGCCTAATCGGTATAGATGTGAGGTTGATTAAGTTATGAAAAACTTCGAGAGCATATGGGTGGCAGTGGGAATCTCACTCACAAGTGCAACTCAACTACGAGTCGGTTCGCCTGTAGGGGTAGGAGAAGTCATGCTGCTTACCTGGATATTATTTGGAGGTATTAGGTTATTGCTTTTTGGACATCATTTAGTCACGCCCTTAACCAAAGTATTTTTCTGGTTTTGGATAATTTCCTTGATGGCGCTTACATTAGGAAGTTTGATAGCTGAATCAATGAATCTAGCATCTATTAATCTTTATTATGACGCAATTGCTTTTATATTTTCATTTCTTTTTGGTATATTGATAACCCTAAAACCACAAAAATTTTTAAAAAGAGTAATAACCATTAATATTTGTTTTACTACAATCGCTCTAACTTTATTGTTTTTGTTCGGCGCACCATTTTTAGTCCCCTGGTACGGTGGTTCAAGATTTACAGGTTGGGCTCATAATCCTAATCAACTTGCTTTATTAATGACCATGATTCCTTTTCTAGCTCTACAGTTTCTACTCGAGAGTACCAATCGATGGGTCAAAGCAGGGTACATTTTGCTAATTTCTTTGTCTGTTATTATCGGCAAAGCAATAGATTCCGATGCCCTAATAGTAGGGTGGGCTATAGGAATTTTTGTGATGATAACTTTGACCCTATATCAAAAGTTTTTAAACTCTGTAAAAGCTAATCAATTACGTTCTAAACTAGTTACTATTTATAAATCTCTTATTGCAATATTTTTGATTTTTGCAGTTTTAACGTTTTTAGGGATATCTTATGGAAAAATAACGGCTGCTTCTAGCAATATATATGATAAAGGTCAGCAGGGAAGCGATCGCGTTAATTTATGGAAGCATGGAATGGTGGCGATATACTACTCACCCTTATTTGGCCTTGGTCCAGGTGCTCATTCAGGTGTAAAAGAACCCTTTTTAGATGTTGAGGCTCACAATACTTTTATAGATTGGGGAGGAAGTGCTGGAATCGCTGGGCTAATAGCTTATGCGTGTTTACTAGGATGGATTAGTTGGAAAGCATGGCAAAATGAATTTATTGTTCTGCTCGCTGCGATTATTTCGTTAGCCGGATTTAGTAGCTTTCATTTTGTATTGCGGCATGTGATTTTTTGGTTCTACTTGCTATCACTAGCTGGCTTGAGCCAAAACATTTTAAAGGACAAACATTTAAAAAGTAAAAATTTTATAGTTGGTTCAACAAAACCGATAAAACACTATCTAGGAAAGAACTGAGGAACTAAATGTGTGGAATAACTGGTTTTCTTGATACGGGGAGGCAAATGTCCGCCCAAGAAATGGAGTCTGTCGTTCAAAGCATGTCCCATACCCTTGCTGCTCGCGGCCCAGATGACAGCGGTATATGGGTCGATGTCCATAGCGGGATTGCTCTGGGACATCGACGACTTGCCATTATTGACATCTCGCCGGAAGGACACCAACCCATGCTGTCTGCTGATGGTCGTTATGTGATTGTGTTCAATGGCGAAATCTACAACTTTTTAGAGTTAAGGCATGAGCTTAAACGGTTAGGTCACCGCTTTCGGGGTCATTCCGATACCGAGGTGATGCTGGCTAGTTTCAGCGAGTGGGGTTTGTACAAAGCCCTGGAGCGCTTTAACGGCATGTTTGCCTTTGCCCTGTGGGACAATCGAGAGCGAGTGCTGCATGTGGGGCGCGATCGCATGGGAGAAAAGCCCCTGTATTATGGCTGTTTCGGTCAGACATTTTCATTTGGCTCCGAGTTAAAAGCCCTGAAAGCCCATCCCGCTTTCCATGCTCAAATCGACCGCGACGCTTTAGCCTTGTTTTTGAGGTACAACTGCGTACCCGCCCCCTATTCCATTTATCGAGGCGTCTTCAAGTTACCCCCTGGAACGGTCCTCACTTGGAACGGGAAAGACGCCGACCCTACACCCGTGCCCTACTGGTCTGCTAAAGATGTGGCGGAATTGGGCATTGCCCAACCCTTCACGGGGTCGGAACAGGAAGCTGTCGCGCAGCTAGAGGAACTCCTGCTCGAGGCAGTCGGGATGCGCATGGTTGCAGATGTACCTTTAGGGGCGTTTCTCTCCGGCGGGATTGACTCCTCCACAGTCGTTGCTCTGATGCAGGCGCAGAGTAGCCAACCTGTAAAAACCTTTACCATCGGTTTTTATGAAGATGCCTACAACGAAGCTAAGTATGCTAAGGCGGTAGCCGAACACTTGGGCACAGAGCATACAGAACTGTACGTCACCCCAAAAGACGCCCTTGGCGTTATTCCCAAGTTACCCAAACTCTACGACGAACCGTTTTCTGATTCTTCTCAGATTCCGACGTTCCTAGTCTCTCAACTTGCCAGAGGGCATGTCACCGTGAGCCTGTCGGGGGATGGGGGTGATGAACTATTTGCCGGATACAACCGCTATCTTTGGGGTCGCCGGATTTGGCAGAAGATGGGCTGGTTACCTCCAATCCTCCGCCAGACGGCGGCGCGAACCTTGACTAGCCGATCGCCTCAAGCTTGGGATCGGGGTTTTGGTCGAGTGAGTGGCTTCCTGCCAACCCAATTTAAACTCCCTGCTATAGGCGACGACTTGCACAAGCTCGCTGGCGTTTTAGCCGTTCCCAGTCCTGAAGCGATGTATGCCGGTTTGGTGTCTCACTGGAAAGACCCCGAAGCGATAGTGATCGGCGGTGCAGAACCCGTGACGGCGCTGAGCGATCGCCAACGTTGGCCTAAGCTACCAGATTTCACGCAACGCATGATGTATCTTGACGCGATTACTTACCTACCTGATGACATTCTCGTCAAAGTCGATCGAGCCAGTATGGGGGTGAGTTTGGAAGCGCGGGTTCCGTATTTAGATCATCGCGTGGTGGAATTGGCGTGGCGTATGCCGCTATCGTTGAACATCCGAGGGCTTCAGGGAAAGTGGTTGCTGCGTCAGGTGTTGTATAAGTATGTCCCTCAATCCCTAATTGAGCGCCCTAAGGCGGGGTTTGGCTTGCCGATTGATAGCTGGTTGCGGGGACCGTTAAGAGATTGGGCAGAAGCTCTCTTGGATGAGGGCCGGTTGCGGGATGAGGGATTTTTTCATCCGGAACCGATTCGGCAGAAGTGGGCTGAGCATTTGTCGGGCGATGCCTATGGCGGGCTACGCCAACGCAACTGGCAATACGATTTGTGGGATGTCTTGATGTTTCAGGCTTGGTTAGAGGAGAGTTATGCTGTTTTACCAATGAGCTGTCCTGTTTAAGGGATTAATAATCCTTTTTTTTATCAAAACAACTAATTCAAGAAACTTATTATTTTTTGAGGTGAAATTATTGCAATATATGGGCTAATATCTGTTCTTAAATGGCTGTAATAATTCAATGTGAAAACTGTAATTGCGGCCTCTAGTCTATCAGTCGCAATTCTTTGGAATGTGCCTATAAAGTGTTTTTAAACGAACCACAGAGACGCAGAGTACGCAGAGGAGAGAAAGGGAAAGAAGGAGAGGGTCTAGATGGAGCTTTTAAAATGTGAGGTTTTTGGACAGGCTCTAGGTTGTGCAAGGGATGGGTCTATTACTATCATTTTTTTGAATCAAAAGGGGAGAAGTTGACTGAGGAATCTTTCTTTAATAAACCATTAATTAGTTATGCACGAAAATATCGCCGTTATTGGTCTTGGCTACGTCGGTCTTCCTGTTGCTCTGGCTTTTGCCCGGAAATTTTCTAACACGGTTGGATTTGATATCGATTTTGAAAAAGTTGAACGGTTAAAGCAAGGTATTGATCGCACGGGTGAAGTTTGTACTGAGGAGTTAAAAACGTCTCGTCTTAAAATCACCTCTGACCTTTACGATCTAGCTGATGCTACTTTTTTTGTGGTGGCTGTTCCCACTCCGATTGACCGCAACCATCGCCCGGATTTTACCTATTTGATTAAATCGTCGGAATTGGTTGGCAAAATGCTCAAACCGGGAGCGGTTGTCGTGTATGAATCGACTGTCTATCCAGGAGTAACTGAGGAGATTTGCGGGCCAATTTTAGCTAAGGTATCGGGTTTAAAACAAAGCGTGGATTTTAAACTGGGCTACTCTCCAGAACGCATCAATCCCGGTGATAAGGCTCATACGTTGGAAAAGATTGTCAAAGTAGTGGCTGGGGAAGATGCCGAAACGTTAGAACGGGTGGCAGGAGTCTACGCGGCTATTGTCGATGCTGGGGTCTATCGCGCCTCTTCCATTCAAGTTGCTGAAACGGCAAAAGCGATCGAGAATACCCAACGCGACTTGAATATTGCGTTGATGAACGAGATCGCTCTGATTTGCGATCGCTTGGACATTCGTACTCACGATGTTTTAGCTGCTGCTAACACCAAATGGAATTTCCTGCCCTTCACGCCAGGACTCGTTGGGGGTCACTGTATTGGTGTTGACCCCTACTATCTCACCACTAAAGCTGAAGAATTGAGGTATCACCCCGAAGTGATTCTCGCCGGTCGCCGAATTAATGACGGCATGGGCACTTACCTAGGTCAGCGCTTGGTCAAACTGCTTGTAGCCGCCAATCTCCCGATCAAAGGAGCGCGGATTGGGATTCTGGGGCTAACTTTCAAAGAAAACGTACCAGACATCCGCAACAGTCGCGTTCCTGATATTGTGGCGGAGTTGCGGCAATTTGGGGTCGAAGCCGTCGTCCACGATCCTCTGGCAGATAATCACGAAGCGCAACAGGAATACGGAATTCAGTTAGCTGATTGGCAGGACTTATCCCATCTCGATGGAGTAGTTCTCGCCGTCAGCCATCGCACCTACCTGGAAATGCCCCACGAGCAACTGTTTGCTTGTTTGCGACCCGGTGGCGTTCTGATGGATGTCAAATCCGCGATTGACCCTGATACAGTACCGTCCAACGTGCATTACTGGAGCTTATAAAGGGATGCCGTCATGACCGAAACGCATCGACCGGAGGCAAAGGGAATTGAACCTCACAAAGGCATCTTGGTTATTTCCTTAGATTTTGAACTCTACTGGGGAGTGCGAGATAAAAGAACCCTGGAAAGTTACAAGGACAATCTTTTAGGGGCGCGTGCGGCTATTCCTCTCCTGCTCCAGTTATTTAAGGATTACGGGATTCAGGCGACTTGGGCTGTAGTTGGCTTGCTGTTTTATAGCACGCGCAACGAACTCGTCGCTCATCTACCCACCAAAAAGCCGAGTTATGTAGATGCCAATTTATCGCCTTACCCGCATCTTGGTGCGATCGGTACTGATGAACAAAGCGATCCCTTTCACTATGCCGCATCTTTGATAAAAGCGATCGCCTCTGTTCCGGGTCAGGAAATTGGCACTCATACGTTCTCTCACTATTATTGTCGCGAACCTGGACAACAGGCCGATGAATTCGCAGAAGATATCAAAGCGGCGATTCAAGCCGCCAATCGATATGGCTTAAAAATGAACAGTTTAGTCTTTCCCCGAAATCAGGTCAATCGAGAGTATCTCCCGATTTGTCAACAGATGGGAATTCAGACTTACAGGGGCAACGAAACGTCTTGGATTTATCGAGTCGAGGAACCCAAGACGGGGTTGAGTTTACAGAGAGCCTTGAGGCTGCTCGATGCCTACATCAACTACTCCGGACATAACTGCTATTCGCTCCAAGACGTTTACCGTTCTTTTCCCTTTAACATCCCCTCAAGCCGATTTCTTCGCCCTTATTCTCAGAAATTAAAATATTTAGAACCCCTCAGATTACACCGCATAGTATCTGAACTAACTTATGCCGCTAAGCAGGGATTGATATACCACTTATGGTGGCATCCTCACAACTTTGGAATGAAGCAGAAAGAAAACTTTTTATTCCTAGAAAAGATTTTCAATCATTACTTGAAACTGAAAAAGGATTATGGAATGGAGAGCTTAAGTATGGGAGGTTTGGCTCGTCAGTTATACGGGGAGGTTAGTTAAGTGCAGACTTCAAGAAAAACGATTTTAGTTACTGGTGCTGCTGGTTTTATTGGCTTTCACCTTTGCCAATCCCTGCTGGCTAGAGGTGATGAAATCGTTGGGATCGATAACTTAAACGATTACTATGAGGTCTCTCTCAAAAAAGACCGCTTAGCCCAACTCGAAAGCCAACCCGGTTTTAGGTTTTACAAACTCGATTTGGTAGACCAGGCCGGTATAGAGCAGCTATTTGGGCAATACCGCTTCGATGTCGTGGTCAACCTAGCCGCTCAAGCGGGTGTCCGCTACTCTCTAACCCATCCCCGTGCTTATATCAACAGTAATTTAGTTGGCTTTACTAACATCCTAGAAAGTTGCCGTTATTCAGACGTTAAACATTTGGTGTTTGCTTCTTCGAGTTCTGTTTACGGTGCAAATACCAAAATGCCCTTTTCCGTTCATGACAACGTAGACCACCCCGTCAGCCTGTATGCCGCCACGAAGAAAGCCAACGAACTGATGGCCCATACTTACAGCCACTTATACGGGATTCCCACAACTGGCCTGCGCTTCTTTAGCGTCTACGGGCCTTGGGGACGTCCGGATATGGCTCTATTTCTGTTCACAAAAGCGATTTTGGCAGGGCAACCGATTCCCGTGTTCAATCACGGAAAGATGCGCCGAGATTTTACCTATATCGATGACATTGTTGAAGGGGTTGTCCGAGTGATTGATAAAATTCCTGAACCGAATCCCAACTGGTCAGGAGATAGCCCAGACCCCGGCACTAGTAAGGCCCCCTACAAACTTTACAACATTGGCAACAATCAACCGATTGAGTTGATGTACTTCATTGAAGTGCTGGAGTCTTGCCTGGGTAAGAAAGCTGAAAAAAATATGCTGCCGATTCAACCAGGTGATGTTCCTATCAATTATGCAGATGTCGATGATTTAGTGAGGGATGTCGGCTTTAGACCTAACACCCCCATTGAGGTAGGTATTGAACGGTTTGTTACCTGGTATCGCTCGTATTACCAAGTCTAATTGTACAAATTCAATCATCAAAACTCACGCTATAACAACTCAATTAATTAAGCTTTAATGATTAAGAAGTTCCTATGTCTGAGTCTTTTCCAACTGTAAAACTGCTGCACGTTACCACCGTCCCTGAAACACTGAATTTCCTCCGAGGGCAGGTTGAATACATGAAGCGGCGAGGCTTTGAAGTTCATGCTCTGTCTTCTCCAGGAGAATTTCTACAGCAATTTGGCGATCGCGAACAAGTGACGGTTCATGCGATCGCAATGCCCCGACGGATTACCCCCTTACAAGACCTGATTGCCGTATTCCACCTCTGGCAGTGTCTGCGCCGTATCCGCCCTCAAATCGTTCACGCCAGCACGCCTAAAGGCGGACTCTTAGGAATTATCAGTGCGTGGTTAGCCGGAGTACCGGTTCGGATCTATCACATGCGCGGTTTGCCCCTGATGACGGCTACCGGTTACAAGCGCTTCCTGCTGTGGTGGAGCGAAAAAGTGTCTTGCCTGCTAGCTCACCAAATCATTTGCGTCAGCCACTCCTTGCGCGACGTAGCCTTGTCTGAAGGGCTTTGCCCAGCCTCAAAGATTAAAGTCCTGCTAGGCGGAAGTAGCAACGGTATAGACGCCCTCGGTCGGTACAATCCCACCCGCTTTGATGCCAGTGTGGGTCAGAAAACTCGCCGCCAGTATGGAATTCCGGCTGATGCTTTAGTCGTGGGTTTCGTCGGTCGCCTCGTGCGTGATAAAGGAATCACAGAACTGGTCGATGCATGGAACGTTTTACGGGAAGAATTTCCCAAGCTTCACCTGCTCGTGGTTGGCCCCTTTGAACCCCAAGACCCAGTCCCGCCAGAGGCGGAACAGGTACTGAGGAATGATGAGAGGATTCACCTGACGGGGATAATCCACAACACTTCACCCCTTTATGCCGCGATGGACATCTTGACTTTGCCAACCTATCGGGAGGGGTTTCCCAATACCCCCCTAGAAGCCGCCGCCATGCAGTTGCCGATAGTGACTACGCGCATTCCGGGCTGTATCGATGCCGTCCAAGACGGCGTTACAGGAATGCTAGTGCCACCCCGCAATGCACAGGCACTCGCAGAGGCTATTCGGACGTATTTGAACAACCCAGAATTACGCCGCCAGCACGGACAGGCCGGGCGCGATCGCGTCTTGATCAGCTTTCGTCAAGAAGCCATCTGGGACGCTTTTTATCAGGAATACATGCGCCTTTTACAAGAAAAAGGGTTATCCATTCCTCAGCCGTTATTAACTCTGCAAGAAGTGCTTTCATCATAAATTCCATCAACGCTCGTTTTCCCAGCTTGAGGATTCGCTGCCGCTCATTTTTTAACCTAACTGGTGAAGAGGTTATGCACAGAAAAGGCAACACTCTTTTTCGGCGTTTTTCGGTTAAATTTTTGGTCTTTATAGGACTAGTTTTAACGGTTGCTTTTCTCTGTGTAACCGCAACTCCAACAAGCAAGACAACCGAGCGAATGCTGACATTAAACTGGAGTGACTTTCCCATATTTAAAGAGGTCCCCGTTGCAGAATCCACCCGGAATGGAAAAGCAGTAATGAGCCAAAGTACCGGAACTGTAACGGTAGATGTTGTTAAAGATTTTGGCGCGACTGGCAACGGTATTACTGATGATACAAACGCTATCCAGAGAGCCATAGATACAGTTTATAACCAAGGAGGAGGAGTGATTGTCTTTCCTGCTGGTGTTTATCTAATCACCTCCGTGACACTCAGGGAAAATATTACTTATCAGGGCTATGGTGCTACTATCAAAAGACCAGCAAAGCAAGATGAATGGACGAGAACGTTCACCACTGACTATCAAGGAAATACTAATTCAAGACCCTTGATTATTAAAGGATTTACCTTTGACGGTAATAGTCAAAATCAAGGGCCATACCGAAATTATGAGTTAGAACAAGCACATCTCCTTTTCTTGTCATCTGACCCGAAATTCCCCGGTAAATTACAGGCTGATGTTGAAGATTGTAATTTTATTAATGGAGTGGCTGATGCCATTTCAGTCTATACCAATGTAGATGTAAAAATTAAAAATATTCAAGTCACAGATGTTTTTAGAGGCGGATTTGTTTTGACGGGTGGCAATTCATCAGCCGAAGTTATTAATCTGACGACAAAAGGCGAGGTCGATCGGTCGGGAATTGATGTTGAAGTTGATGGAGAGGGTTATGGAGGCAGTTTGAGGGTTGATGTTAAGTTCGATAATCTCAATCTGATTGATGGAGATTTTGATATTGCTATCGGAGAAGGCTCAACGGTAGTCGGCAATAAAATTGTTTCTGATGCTCCCTTCTATCTTTTTGGCTTAGAATCAACGATAAAATTTACAAACTCCAAATTTAAAGTAGGGGCGACTGACGGCTATAGTAACCGAATTTTGTTTCCCCATAATGTAACGTTTGAAAATTGCGAAATTTATGTAACTCGCAAAGAGACAGGAAAACCCTATCAGTTTTTCAGTGCGACAGATATTTGGTGGCAATATTTCAGATATCCAACTCAAAAAAATCAAGTGTTGGTATTCAAAGATGTTCAATTTAAAGTAGATAGTAATATCCTTCCCAAGGATATTACTTATGCTATTTATTCAAGAAAAGATGCGTTGTCAAATAATAATCAATTAATTTTTCAGGGAGCCTCTATTGCTGATGAATTCACCAAGAAAATTGTCAAAGAACAATAATTAAAAACTCAGAACCTAATTAAATTAGCGAAAGAATTGAGGGTGCCGTATCATGAATACCAATAATGTTTCCCTAAAATTACAGAGATCGCTCAAGTGGATTGCAGATAGATGTGCAGCGGCGATCACACTGGCAATCTTGTCTCCTGTACTGCTGATCGTTGCGATCGCCATATACAGGTGGATGGGCACTCCGGTACTTTTCGCCCAACCGCGCCCCGGAAAAAACGGTCGCATTTTTACCTTTTATAAATTCCGCACCATGACTGATGAGTGCGACGCCAATGGCAATCTTCTGTGTGACGAACAGCGCCTCACTGCCCTCGGTCAATTTCTGCGTCAAACGAGTTTGGACGAATTCCCCCAACTGTGGAACGTTCTCAAGGGTGACATGAGTCTAGTTGGTCCCCGTCCTCTCCTGGTAGACTACTTGGAACGCTACAGTCCCGAACAAGCACACCGCCACGACGTTAAACCTGGCATCACAGGTTGGGCTCAGATTAACGGTCGCAATGCCATCACTTGGGAAGAGAAATTCAACCTTGATATCTGGTATGTCGAGCATTGGAGTCTAGGGCTGGACATAAAAATTCTTTTCCAAACCGTAGGAAAAGTGTTGCAAAGACAGGGAATAAGCCAAGCTAATCATGCCACAATGGAGGATTTTATGGGTAGCTAAGGGTAGGATAAATTGGCAAAAAAAGGTGACTTTCAAATTGCTTTTATCGGATATAGCAGAGCATCAAAATTTAATTATGGAACTGTCTTGGCAAATCATTCACCAATTAGAGAAAGAGTATGGCGACTCTTTTTACCTTTTGAATATCAGTCAATTTGAGAATAATTATCGAGAATTTCTTCAAGCTTTTCGTTCGATTTATCTCAATAGCAATATTGGCTATTCCTATAAAACTAATTACACTCCCAGACTAGGCCAATCGGTAAATTCTCTGGGAGGATATGCCGAGGTCGTTTCCCAAATGGAGTATGACATTGCGATCAGTATCGGCGTACCGCCGTCAAGAATTATTTTTAATGGGCCTCTCAAGGAAAGAGAGAATATAGAAAACGCTATTCAGGCAGGCTCTATAGTCAACTTAGACTCTCTGCCAGAAGTTTTCATGGTTGAAGACCTAGCTCGAAGACGGCCTGACCATCAAATCACAGTTGGATTGAGGTGTAACTTTGATATTGGTACAAGCCGCATATCTCGATTTGGTTTCGATGTTGAGGCTGGCGAACTAGACTACATATTTAAAAGGCTTGGTTCTTTAGATAATTGCTTTATAGCGGGTCTTCACTGTCACTTTTCAACCTCTCAGAGAAGTCTCGATTCTTACGCTTTACGCACTCAAAAAATTTTAGAGCTTAGCGAGTATTACTTCAAGGATAAACAGCCTGAATTTATTGATATAGGAGGTGGTTTCTTTGGTAAAATGGACGACAATTTAAGCAAGCAATTTGATTGTCATATACCCAGTTACCATGAGTATGCCGAAGCCATCGCTACTCAGTTTAGAGATCGATTTACCCAGAACTCAGGCCCGGAGCTTATTCTTGAACCAGGTGTAGCAATTGTTGCAGATGTAATGACGTTTGTGGGGAAGGTAGTTGTTGTCAAAACAATACGTTCGCGAAAAATTGCATTGGTGACAGGTAGTATACACAATATTAAGCCAACATTAACTGACAAAAGAAAGCCCGTAAAAGTTTATAAAAATCCTGATAATACTAATCAAGAAAAACTGATAAATTCAGTTGATTTCGTGGGATATACTTGCATGGAACACGATTGCTTGTATGAAGATTATCAGGGAGAGATAGGAAGTGGCGACTATGTAGTTTTTGAGAATGTTGGTGCATATACTACTGTTTTTAAACCTCCATTTATTCGCCCGAATCCTCCTATTATTAGCTATGACTCTATTCTGGATGAGTATGCCCTAAGCAGACGTAGAGAAACGTCTCACGATGTGCTTTGTACTTACATAATTTAAGAGCGGCAATATGAATGTCATGCTAACGTGTGCGGGACGCCGCAACTACCTGATTAAGTTTTTCCAGTCCGAACTCAGGGAGCGTGGGCGCGTTTTTGCTGGTGATGCTAGTGCAGACGCTCCGGCACTAGAGGAAGCTGATCAAGGGTTTTTATTACCACCTGTCAACCATATTGACTACCTCGATACGCTGCTTGAGCTATGCCAGCAGCAGCAAGTTCGTCTACTAATCCCGCTTAACGATCTCGAGCTACCACTCCTCGCTAGGGAGCGCGATCGCTTTTTGAAAATAGGAACCTTGGTAATCATTTCATCTCCAGAGGTAATCGATACTTGTTATGACAAGTGGGCCACTTTTCAATTCTTAAAGAGCCAAGGTATTCCAACAGCGAAAACTTACCTTTCACTAGTAGAGGTGCGTCAGGCTCTCGCTCGCGGCGAAATCGCTTTCCCTTTAGTCGTTAAACCCCGCTGGGGAAGTGCATCTATTGGGATTGAATATCCTGAAGATGATGAGGAATTGGACTTAGCTTATCGGTTTGTTAAGAAAATTCTGGCTAGGACATTCTTATCACAGGTCAGTACATCCGATCCAGAAAAATCTGTTCTGATTCAGGAGCGCCTATCCGGACAGGAGTACGGTTTGGATGTCATCAATGATTTGGATGGTTGTTATATTAATACTTTTGTCAAGCACAAGCTTGTTATGCGAGCAGGAGAAACGGATCGGGCGGTTACAGTTGAGAATGACCAACTCAAAAAACTGGGTGAAAAAATTGGTCAAAAACTCAGTCATGTTGGCAACCTCGACTGCGACGCGATCGCTGGCTCTCAGGGACTTTATGTACTAGAAATGAACCCGCGTTTCGGCGGTGGATACCCATTTTCCCATATAGCCGGAGCTAACCTCCCAGCGGCATTAATCGCTTGGTCTAATGGAGAGCAACCTAATAGCCATTGGCTCACGGTTAAAGCCAATGTCAAAAGTTCAAAGTGCGATCGACTTGTAACTATTTCCAGCTAAAAATAACAGGCAGTATTAGCCTACAGCTACTGACCGTAACCGTAAAACTCTAATCGCTAAGTTTTCATTAGCATCAATAAGGATAAAGCTAATGAGTTCTCGACACACGCAAGATGCATCTAACGCTGTTTTAACCTCAATGACGGAAGAAAAATTCGCCCACTTCCGTCGCCAAGAGGGAGCACACATTGTCTGTCATCGTGGGCGTTATTGGGAACAGGTGCGTCCAGGATTCTATCAGCCGCTCCATTTGTTAGCTCGCTTGAGCGCCGAGCAGGCAACGCCCCCGGTGCGATGGTGCTGGGGATTCCAGGCATCTTTATGTGAGGATGACGTGGCAGCCGCCAATGGCTTGATTCCGGTTCACTTGTTGTCCGACATTGAAGGCTACGATTTGCATAGCTTAAAAAAGAACAGCAGATATGATATCCGAAAGAGTCGCGATAAATTTAAGATTGTGCAGCTAACTGGCCCAGCGTTGTTGCAAGAGCAGGGATATGAAGTTTTTCTCTCGGCTTTAACGCGAACAGGGGAAAAAGACGTGCGCACCAAAGAGAAATACCTAGCACGCCTCGCGCACTATATGATCCCCAAACGTCGGTTGGTTCTTGGGGGTCTTATCGGTGACAAGCTATGTGGTTATATCAGCGGGTACGCTGTCAACGGGACTGCTTACGGAGACAACCTTTATATAGCCACTGAGGTATTGAAGAGCAACCTTAACCGAGTATTACTCTTTGAGTTTGTCCAAGCCTGCCGTCGCTCTGGTGAAATTCGTGAGTTTTTTATCGGACAACACTGGAGGGAAAAGCCTGGGCTAGTAGAATTCAAAGAGGGAATGGGCTTCACGGTAAAACAGATTCCTGCCAAGGTGCAGATGAATCCAATCATCGGAAAATTCCTTCGTTGGCAATATCCGCACAAATACTATCGCTTAACCGGGCGTTAATTTTAATCTAGCCTGCCTAATTGAGCAAAAGCGAAAATTTTGGGAGGAGCCAAATAATGAAAACTTTTGGGTTAATTATCAATAGATTCAAAAGAATTAAAAATGCTCCAATAATTAGCTGTTTTGCAAGATGATTTATATAACAAATATTATGTAATAAATGAAAAAACCTATTCTTCTCTCAACACCGCACATGGGCGATCGCGAACTCGAGTTCGTCAAAGAAGCGTTTGACACGAACTGGATTGCCCCGGTTGGCCCCCATGTGGATGCTTTTGAGCAAGAATTTTGCCAAGTCATTGGTGCTAGTCACGCGGCGGCGCTTAGTTCGGGCACCGCTGCCCTACATCTTGCTTTGCGATTAGTAGGTATCGAGTCTGGAGATGAAGTCTTTTGCTCAACTCTCACCTTTATCGCGAGTGCTAGCCCGATTACGTATTTGGGGGCGAAACCCGTTTTTATCGATAGCGATCGCACCTCTTGGAACATGAATCCCGACTTATTGCGGGAAGCCCTTGATCGTCGTGCCCAATCGGGAAAATTGCCCAAAGCTGTGGTTCTGGTGCATCTTTACGGTCAAAGCGCCGATATCGATCCGATTCTAGAGGCTTGCGATCGCTACGAAATACCCTTGATTGAAGACGCGGCTGAATCGCTAGGGGCTACCTACAAGGGGCGATCGCCCGGCACCTTCGGGCTAATCGGTATTTACTCCTTCAACGGGAATAAAATCATCACGACCTCTGGCGGTGGCATGTTAATCTCACATGAGGAGGAATTGGTCGCCAAAGCCCGTTTTTTAGCCACCCAAGCTCGCGATGCCGCTCCCCATTACCAGCACTCTCAAATTGGCTACAATTATCGTCTCAGCAACGTTTTAGCTGGGATCGGTCGTGGTCAATTGCAGGTGCTGGAGGAGCGAGTCGGCGCTAGACGACGCAACTTTGAGATTTACCAACAAGCTTTAGGACACTTGCCAGGAATTGCATTTATGCCAGAAGCATCCTTTTGCCGTGCAACTCGCTGGCTCACTTGCCTAACCATCGACCCATCCGCTTTTGGTGTTGATCGCGAACAACTCCGCCTAGCACTGGCTCAACAGCAGATTGAAGCGCGTCCCGTTTGGAAACCATTGCACCTACAGCCCGTATTTGCGGATTGTGAATGTATTGGGGGCGCGATCGCGGAAAATTTATTTCAACACGGCCTCTGCCTACCCTCTGGCTCGAATTTGACGGCTGAAGATTTAGAGCGAGTCATTCAGGCGATCGCACAACTCCACTGTTCACGAACGCAAGCCGTGCGAATCACGAAGAATTAATCCACTATTTTAATGATCCACACTAATAAACCTAAAATTGTTGTCATCGGTGGCGGCTCTGGTGTTAGTACCGTACTCAGTGAGTTAAAAAAAGTATCCGATGTTACGGCTGTTGTCTCAATGATGGACAGTGGCGGTAGCAGTGGTCGGCTACGCAATGAGCACGGTATTCTCCCCCCTGGCGATATTCTCAAATGTATTTCTGAGTTGCTGCCAGATGACGACTACAGTAAGAAATGGAGCGATTTCCTCAACTACCGTTTTTGCAAGGGCAACGGTCTCAAAGGCCATAGTTTAGGCAACTTACTGCTTGCCGCTGCCTATGATTGGGAAGGCGGTACAGCCTTTGGCATTGAGTCAATTTCTAAGTTGTTAAAGATACAAGGACGTGTTCTGCCGATCACATTGAATGATGTAGATCTAATGGCGAAGTTAAATGACGGAACTGACTTAATCGGCGAGACTGTTATTGACCTGCGCACAGACTTTGATCGGCAGATCGAGTACATTTATCTTTCACGCCGCGCCCAAATCTATAAACCCGTCGTGCAGGCGATTTTGGAAGCCGACCATATCGTAATTGGCCCTGGCAGCTTATTCACCAGCATTCTGCCCAATTTTTTAGTAGAAGGGTTGCCTGAAGCCTTAGCCAAAACTCCTGCTCCTAAAACTTATATTGTTAATCTGGTGACTGATCCCGCTGAAACGAATGGCTATAAAGCTTCTGATTTCATTAAGAAAGTTGGGGAATATTACGGCGAGGGCATGTTGATTGACTACGCGATCGTGAATACTGAACCGATCGACGAGATGCTGCAACGCATCTATGCAACTGAAAATAAGTTTCCCGTCGAGCCAGATTTGGAAGAGTGTAAGAAATTAGTGAGCAAAGAGGTGATTAGTGGCAACTTCGTACGAGGAAAAACCATCTTGCGCCATGATAGCTGCCACTTGGCTGAGATTTTAGCCGCTCATTCCTCGTCAATCGAGTAAGAGGCTGACGTAAGTTGATGTTTAGTCAGGAGTCAGAATTGAGAATAGACCTCTTGCTCGCATTCGATTTTCGCCCCCCCAGCCCCCCAAATTTGGGGGGAGAATATATTCAAAGTCCCCCAGATTTGGGGAGCCAGTGCGGTCTACAGCCCTTCTCTTCGAGACGCTTCGCGAACGGGCATCCTTCGGCGGGGGTTTCCCCAAGTAGAGCACCTGGCGTGGATTTAGGGGGCATTGCAGGATTTATGCAAGAGGTCTAATGCTTCTGACTCTTGACTTCTGGTTGTGCTATGGTGTGCAACTCGAGTGCCGATTAACCTATTACAGTTTATTTGTAGGCCGTCAGATTTTTTTCAGCGTAATATTCCTTGGCAAAATAGTAGTAGCTGTGAGGCTCGCGAGCGGGAACAACGCCATTAACGACCAAGCCAAGAACATTTTGGCCCGATTGCTTTAATACTTCTTTTGCCGAAGTCGCACTAACAGAATCGACAACTCCGGGACGAACGACTAATAAAACACCATCAGCCATTCTGCCCAGAACTGGAGCATCAGCCGCAACGCTTAATGAGGGAGCATCAACAATCACAAAGTCATAATGGCTTGAACAATCCTCAATCAACGCAGCCATGCGTCGGGAATCTAAAAGGGCTGCTGGGCTGGGAGGCATGACTCCGGCGGTGAGGACAGATAGATTGCTCATAACTTCTTTAATGGCAGTCTTGAAATTTACTTCCCCTACGAGGACGTTGCTTAAACCCACTTGATTAGGCACATCCCAGATGTGATGTTGTAGAGGACAGTACAAATCAGCATCGACCAATAAAACCTTACGTTCTCGCTGCGCCATAGCGGCAGCCAGATTGGCTGACACGGTAGATTTACCTTCCTGGGGAACCGCGCTCGTCACCACAATAGCCTTTAAGGGTTTATCTGAACTGAGAAACTTCAGATTGGCATGAAGCATACGGTAGGATTCACTGGTGGGAGAGCGAGGATTATCCCTGACAACAAGTTCTGGCACAGATAGCTCTGAGTCTTTGTTGGGTTGGGTCATTTTTTTAGATTTCCCTAAGGAAGGAATGACTCCTAATAGGGTGTATCCAAGTAGTTCCTTCGCCTCTTCTACAGTCCTGACGGATTTATCGCTGGCTTCTAAAATCAGGGCAGTAGCTAAAGAAATCAGACTACTTAGCAATAGCCCTGCACCTAGGTATAGCGATTTACGAGGAGCAACCGGTTTTTCTGGCACCAAAGCCCTTGAAACTAGTCGAGCGTTTCCTACCGTCTGATTTTCCGCCAATCGAATCTCTTGGAGTTTTTGTAGCAAAAGTGAATACGTTGATTGAGATACTTGTAGTTTGCGTTCTAGTTCGCGTTGTTGTTGCTCCAACTTGGGTAAAATAGTTAAACGCTGCTTATAGGCGTCCTGTACATTAGTCAACGCGGTAATCTGATTCGCTAAGCCCAATCGGGTTGCTTCTAGTTTGACAAGGTCTGTAGTCAAATCTTGTTTGAGTTTCACAACTTGCAAATTCCGAGTTGGTACAGCTTGTTGACTGCCAACAACTTGCGCGATTCGTTGTTGGAGTATGGTATTAAGAGCAGCTTCCTTGCGCTTTAAGTTAACGACATTCGGGTGTTCTTCTGTATAGCGAGTCCGCCCAACCGCTAAATCGCTTTGTACTTTCTGGAGTTCTGTCAACACTTCCTGTACCCCAGGAGACTGGCTCAGGGAAGCTGCTGTTAATGCCTGCTTGGAGTTCATGCCCAAACTACTCTGGAACACTCCCGTTTGTGGAGTGACATCGGCGAGTTTAGACTTGGCTTCGGTAATCTGCTTCTGGAAATCTGCAATCACAGTTACGGCTGATTTCGCTTCCTCATCCAAGGCAACAACTTGATTGCGCTCTTTGAATCGACGCAACCCCAATTCTGCTACATGCATTGTCGCTTCCGCCTGAGGTAGCTGTTGCTCAATGAACTGCCGAGCTGTCTTGGTCTCTGCTCGGTTCAAGAGTATGTTGTTTTGTAGATAATTATCTATTAAAGTATTAACAACAGCAGCGGCTCTTTTCGGTTCTCTATCTTTATAGGTAACTTTCAAGATATCTGTGGATTCAACCTTACGAACGCTGAGATTTTTGAGAAATTGATCGCGTTTTAAGGGAGTTCCCTCATCGTCTTTGAGGCTGAGTTTGGCTATCGTTTCCTCCGTCATGGGGACAGAAAGAAGAATCTCCGCCTCCGTATCCAGTGGGCTACTTTGCTGGTTCACAGGATCTATGTTGCCGATTTCCTTACCTAATCCTGTTAAAGAAGGGGTAGAACTTGTCTTTTTCAGGAGAAGCTTTCCCTCTGCTACGTAAATCGGCTTGGTTAAATACATAGCCAAAACTACACCAGAAAAAATCAACAAAAATTCAACTGTAGTAGGTAGCCAGCGCCGCTTCAAAATCAGCAAAAACTGCTTAATTCCTACAGATGGTTCTTGAGACTCCATACTTTAAATCCTAAAGATTCCTTGAAGTTTTATAGGTGATTAACTATTAGACTTATCGTACTTGAGTCCCAAAATTTATCCAGTTTTGTTGAAAAAAATTTACGAGTTTAGGAAGAATTTGTATAAGGAGTACTTTTTAGGAACAAGGCTCAGCTATTCCACAGTTGACTGGTTTACTTTTGGCTAAGCAACGGGCATAGAGTACTCCTCTGGGTTGCCAATTTCTAGTTCACATTAGCCCCGATATTGGATACGATAAATTCGGTTATTGGCCTCTTCGGTCACTAACAGGCTACCATCTGGTAATACCAGTAACCCTACTGGACGTCCCCAGGTTGTTGGTACTGATGGATTAACCAGAAAACCCGTGAGAAAGTCTTCGTAATCGCCTTGAGGCCGTCCAGAGGTATCGAAGGGAACAAAAACAACTTTGTATCCGGTTCCCTGGTTGCGGTTCCAAGAACCACGAAAGGCGACAAAGGCACCATTGCGATATTTTTCTGGAAAGGTTTGTCCGTCATAAAATTGCAATCCCAAAGCCGCTGAGTGTGCCTGGAACAGAACATCAGGAGTTTGAGTTTTAGCTACTAAGTCAGGACGTTTGCTCTGCCCATTACTCATTTGACGGGGTTCGATGAGATTGGGAGCCAGGTAGGCATAAGGCCAACCGTAAAATTCTCCTGAGCGGATGCGTGTGAAGTAATCTGGCACGAGGTCATCCCCGATGCCGTCCCGTTCATTGACTGTAGCGTAGAGTTCGCCCGTCTGGGGGTGAAAGTCGAGTCCGACAGGGTTACGCAATCCGTAGGCAAAGGTTTGTGGGTTGGAACCGTCGGGGTTCATTACCTGAACTGAGGCGCGAGGTAATGGTTCTTCATCGACGTTGGATCGAGAACCAATGGTAACGTACAGTTTTGTTCCATCCGGTGAGGCAACTACATTGCGTGTCCAGTGTTGGTTATAGCCACCGGGGGTGAGGTCAGCGATTTTTTGCCCTTCACCTGTAAGCTGTTGTTGGCCGTTCGTGTAGGGAAATCGTAAGACAGCACCCGTGTTACCGAGGAAGAAAGAGTTGCCTGCAAAGGCCATGCCAAAGGGGATATTCACCCCATTCCCTGACGTGGCAAAGGTTTTACGGACATCGGCAACGCCATCACCATCGGTGTCGCGCAGAAGGCGAATCCGATTTTGCCGGGTTTCTGTGACTAAGACATCACCACTGGGAGTCAAGGCGAGCCAGCGGGGGGCATCTAAATTGTCCGCATAGACGTTAACTTGGAAGCCTGCGGGAACTTTCAAGGTTGGGTTTGGCGGGATTGGGATAACTTCGGGTGATTTGGAGGCGCTATTGGAGGCGAAAGGTTTGGGTAAAGTAGCAAGGGTGATTTTAATGGGTTGGGGTGTTAGCGTCTCAGTAGGCACCAGGTTTTTCGTCGCTACTGCAGCGGGTTGCTGCTGTTTGGACTGGGTTGAAGTTGTAGGTGCAGCAGGCGCTTGGGACGATTGCTCGACTTGCGGTTCTGCGGCTTGTTGGCTGGAAGTACTAGGAGAGCTACAAGCAGTGACTGGGGTCACCAGTAGCAGGAGCATCAGGAAACGCCAGGCTTTCATGGGAAGGATGAACATACAAAATTGCCACTTATCTCTAGGGTAGTTGCTGGCTTCCAAGAGCGATCGCTAATTCTGACGACCTACAGCACTGCCTTTGAGCAAAAGCTCGTGTAAAGTTGTTCAGCCTGTTGCAGGCATCTGTGTAATTCCTCGGAATAACCTGAAAAAATCTCAAGATGAGTGAGAGCGGGAATTTCAGGAGATTTGCGGATTCATTTCCTCTTACCAGCAAATATGATCGAAGTAGCCCCCAAGAAAGAAACCAACCTCTCATTGTGGAAGCGAAGCCTTGGTCAGACAACTGCCAAAGCTGTTTATTAGTCCCGACGCGAATGGGTGAATCAGTGATGCCGCAGCTTTTAGATTCTCCACAGCCAACGATTAATGTCTGTGCCCAAATTAAGTGCCCTTTTTTCCATGATCAGTCTCCTTCACCCCAAGGCTGTGCAGGCTGTGCTAGATACTCCAATTCTGGTCATTGTCATCTAACCAGCGTATTTGCTTTTACATCAGATCAGCATTGGCTGTTTACCACGAATGAGACTGCCCTTTCCCCGGTGAAATTGGCTAATGACGGCTGGATTGCTAAGGATAAAGTGAGTCAGAGGCAACATAAGCATTTCGAGAAAAATAAGAGGACTCAGCCGCTTAGACCGAGAGAAGCTAAACAGTGGGATGTTCCAACATCCGATTCCCCTTGTGATCGACTCCATGCCCCTACATGCTCTATTTTTGGAAAAAACTTTCAGCCGATTAGTATTAGTGTTCTCAATTCCATCCAGTTTGAAGAATATTAAAGCTGACAGAGTAGTCATCCGTCAGCAGGTGAACCTCACTTTAAATTTGCTCAAAGCGTAAGCCGTCTGAATGGGTCATGCTACACGACGTAGTACCACGAGCGATCGCGCCACGACTGGCACGGCTTGATTACCGGTGTAAATCTTCTCCTCTTGGACGAAGCGAGGTTCCTTGGTGTCAATCACAACAATCCACTCCCTCTTAGCCAACCCATTGGGTAAGGCAAACTCCATCGTTTCATAGTGGGCGTTGAAGAACAGGATAAAACTGTCATCACTGATGCGTTGACCTTGGGGACCGGGACTGGGAATCTGGTTTCCATCCAAGAACACCGCAATCGACTTGGCATAACCAACATCCCATTGCTCGTCAGTCATCTCAGTGCCATCAGGATTAAACCAAGCAATATCACTGATGCCCTTGCCGTGAATCGCTTGACCTTGGAACCACTTACGCCGCCGAAATACCGGATGCTGACGACGGAAGTAGATGAGTTCGCGAGCAAAATTGATGAAATCCTCTTTTTCCTGTCCCAAGTCCCAATTGAACCAGGAGATTTCACTATCTTGGCAGTAGCCATTATTGTTGCCCTGTTGCGTGCGCTGCATTTCATCTCCCCCCAGCAACATTGGGATGCCTTGGGACAGCATCAGAGTGACGAGCATGTTTCGCTTTTGTCGCTCCCGCAGCTGAATCACTTGTGGGTCATCCGTTTCACCTTCAACCCCACAATTCCAAGAACGGTTGTGGCTTTCCCCATCCATGCTGTTTTCCCCGTTGGCCTCGTTGTGCTTCTCGTTGTAGCTGACTAAGTCGTTCAGCGTGAAGCCATCATGAGCAGTGATGAAGTTGATACTCGCATTCGGGCTGCGCCCATTCATCTGAAAATATAGGTCAGGGCTGCCGGTAAAACGATAAGCAAATTCGCCTAACGTACTATCCTCACCGCGCCAGAAGTCCCGCACGGTATCGCGATACTTACCATTCCACTCAGACCAGCGGACTGGGAAGTTGCCAACTTGATAGCCACCCGTTCCAACATCCCAAGGCTCGGCAATCAGCTTCACATCCGCCAGCACCGGGTCTTGGTGGATAATGTCAAAGAACGCTGCCAGACTATCCACCTCATACAGTTCTCGCGCCAAGGCTGAAGCTAAATCGAAGCGGAAGCCATCAACATGCATTTCTGTCACCCAGTAGCGCAGGCTATCCATGATTAACTTCAATACTTGCGGACTACGCACGTTGAGAGAGTTGCCGCAGCCTGTATAGTCCATGTAGTAACGCGGATCGTCTTCTACCAGGCGATAGTAAGAAGCATTGTCGATCCCTCGTAACGACAACGTCGGCCCTTTGTGATTGCCTTCGCCAGTGTGGTTGTAGACGACATCCAGAATTACTTCAATTCCAGCGCGATGCAACGTCTTGACCAGCTCCTTGAACTCGTTGACTTGCTGCCCCAATGTGCCGCTCGCACTGTAGCCGGAATAGGGAGCAAAATAATTGAGCGAATCGTAGCCCCAGTAATTTTTTAGCCCCTTATCAGCAAGATGTCCGGGATAGGCGAGGTAGTGATGAATGGGCATCAACTCAACCGCTGTGATTCCTAACCGCTGGAGATGCTCGATCGCAGATGGGTGTGCCATTCCCGCATAAGTACCGCGTAGTTCTTCCGGGATATCCGGGTGCTGCTTGGTAAAACCTTTAACGTGGACTTCGTAAATGACCGTTTCGTGCCACGGGGTTTGCAGCAATCGGTCATCCCCCCAATCAAAGGACTGATCGACGACTACAGACTTTGGCATGAGATGGGCGTTATCTAGATCAGAAAACGATAGATCTTCTTCTGGATCATCCCAAGAATAGCCAAAGAGTTCTGGGCCATTACCCACATCACCATCAATGGCCTTGCCATAGGGGTCAATCAAAAGTTTGTTAGGGTTGAAGCGATGACCTTCGTTCGGTGCATAAGGGCCATGCACTCGGTATCCGTACCGTTGACCGGGACCCACCCCCGGCACATAGCCGTGCCAGACGAAATTGCTGACCTCAGTCAGCTCAAGGCGTGTCTCCTTATCGTCCCTATCAAAGAAACAAAGTTCGACCCCTGTTGCATGTTCACTGTACAGAGCAAAGTTTGTGCCTTTGCCATCCCAGGTTGCCCCTAGGGGATAGACATAACCGGGCCAAAGTGCTAGAAACATACCACAAAATTCCAGTAAAAGCTAATATTTGGTTAGACTTAACGTGCAAGTCTAGTCCGGGCCAACGCATCTAATATTTCAAGCCCAGTTTCCATTAAGTAAGTTAGGATTTAGAGCAATTAAGTTGCTCAATTCTGTTCTGTAAATTAATTTATCAATTCTTAGGATGGACAAAATCAACCTAGAGATATAAAAATCCCTGTAATACTCGTAATTAGTAAATTTAGGAACAGCCAATAGAATGAAAATGGAAAAACAACCGAATCAATTGGGTCAATCTCACTACAGTCGGTGATTTTTTACTCAGTTTTCCTGGTTTTCTAGATTTTTCCAATAAAAAGGCTGTTTTTAAAATTATTTTTTATTGATTTTACCTTTTTATTAACATCAATTGAAATTAGATTTATTTTTTTAAAATATTTTTTTTAATTGATTAACGAGCTGAATAATGGTTTAATTCTCGCCGTTTTTGCCTACAAAACAAATCTAATCAGGACGCCAAGTCACACTTGATGTTGACATAGTTTTTGAGCCATTGCTCAGATAGCCCTGTAATCCTAGAAATCTCAGCTAAAGAAAGTTTTCCTAACAGCAGTTTGTTAATCAACTCTTGGGTTCGCTGGGAGATAATCGGCTTTGAGGAGTCTTGCATATACTTGCTATCGTCCTTTCCCAAAAGTGCCGTAGCATTTTTTGCACAGTCCATATTGCCTCTAATCTATCGACTCAGGAATGACTTGTCTGTCCGCTATCGTACATTTGTAACTACAAAGCCACAGTGATCAAGAAAACAATTATTGACTAATGCAGACAAAACTTATATGTCATAATGTACTAACGTTACTAAAGCAACCGTCAATCACTTGCCTCAAGTCATTCATTGTGCGACACAAATCATTATCGATGCCGTTGGTGGTCTGCTTGAAGCAAGACAGAGACCAGGATGCTCTTAATTTTCATGTTGCAAGGCTCTCGCAATCTCGTTGCTAACAAGCTTCTGGCTGCTCTGCCTCAGGAAGAATATAAACATCTCCTTCCTAACCTAGAGACCATCCCCCTACGGCTTAAGCAGATTCTCTACCAGCCCAACGAGCCTATCCAATAGGTCTATTTTCCCAAATGCTGGGGGTGCGCCGTGCCACTGTTAGTGAGGTTGCTGCTGCGCTTCAGAAGGCAGGCTTAATCAGCTATCAACGTGGCAAAATCACGATTCTCGATCTAAAAGGCTTAGAATCTGCCTCTTGCGAATGTTATCAGCTCGTTAAACGGGAATACATCGTTTATTGAGTTGAACTCAGTACGGTAACGGACAGACAAAGCGCCGACACGGTTTATACATTGGAACCTGCGTTAATTATGCCCCTAGAGGAAGTTGTCATATCTAGACATGACAACTCAATGTTGCTGCGCTCCATGTCCAAAGGTCACCGTAATCGGATTAAAAATCGACTCCTGTCCGCCTTATCTCCAGAAGAATACAAACGCCTCGCACCAAACCTGGAGTTTGTCTCCCTCACTCCTAAACAAATCATCTACGCGCCCCATCAACCCATTGAGCATGTCTATTTTCCCAACAGTGGCATCATTTCTTTGGTCAATCTTACAGAAGATGGTGGCACAGTCGAAGCGGCTACCGTGGGCAATGAAGGAATGGTTGGGATTCCCGTATTACTAGGAGCCGATCAAATGATCGGTCAGGCTGTGGCGCAGATCCCTGGGGATGCCATGCGGATGAGGAAAGGTGTGTTCAATCGTGAGGTTACTCCAGGTAGCACTCTACACAATTTGCTGCTGCGCTACACCTTAGCACTGATCAACCTGATCTCACAGTCAGTTGCCTGCAATCGTCGGCACTCGGTCGAAGAGCGGTGTTGCCGTTGGTTGCTGCTGTGCCAAGACCGAGTGCAATCCAATCAGTTTCCCCTAACCCAGGAGTTACTCTCCCAAATGCTAGGGGTACGCCGTCCTAGTGTGAGTGTAGTTGCTGCTATTTTGCAAAGGGCAGGGCTAATCCGCTACAGCCGGGGCAGGATAACAATTCTTGATCGTCCTGGTTTGGAAACTGCCTCTTGTGAATGTTATTGGATTGTTAAAGAAGAGTTCGAGCGTTTACTGGGTTGACCATTCTTAATGTGAATATGTAGGGTGTACGGTGTAGAGAAAAGATTCTCACCGCAACGTTCGTGCGCTCTCGGCGCGTAAAGAACTGACTTGAAAATAGGGGTCAGGGGAGAGCAATTTTCATTCCTGCGTTAGGAACGAAAGCTTAGGAATGTATAATTCGAGAATCTACCAAAAAATACCTACTAACGTCCGGTATCGGACAGACACAACTTTTGTCCAGCCTGTAACCTGAAGGTAGTCACAACCCTGAGGAGAAGGTATTTTGTATAACACTCCCAAATGCCGTCAGTTCTCAGGTAATCAAAGATTTAATTGGCTCGCCTCTTGGCAAGATGTTCCTTGACTGAAATAGTCAGGACCACAGGTAGTTCAGGACAATGGCTACAGAGCTAGCTCGATGCAAACAGCTCTCTAGAAAAGCAAAAAGCCTGAAATTCTTAACGGTTAAATCAGAGAGGCTAAGCCTCCGCAGTACTTAAGTACAAGCTATCAAGTTTGCCACATGATTAATAAGTTGATAGGAACATCTCAGGCTTTAGAAAGAGAAGAAAACCAACTTCAAGAACAAGGCAGTATTAGAGCCGATGAACTCTTGAAGTTAGAACAGGAAGCAGAGATTTTGCGTGAACAAATAGATACTCTGAAGCAACAGCTACAGGACGAGCGTCAGCTTGTAGAGGAATATCGTCAAGAACTGCGGTATGCCAACTCAGAAATGCTCCTTCTCAATAATGAGTTACAGAATATATTCAGCGTGGAGAGGCTAGAACTTGATCAAGCTAAGCGATTAGCTCGAAAGATTTTGAGCAGCCGCCAATTTACTAGCGAGTCTTTCGCTAAACTACTAAGTGCTATTTATGGCGTTGTAGTAACAGCTGATCAGCTGGAACCCTTAAAATCGTCTCCCGTTAAACCGCCTTTGGCGGTTTAACGGGAGACTCCTAAATCTGGCAATTCAAGTTTTCTACTGCTTTAATGCCCTCAATCAATGCGTTTGCTTGCTTTGCCGAGTTCAATGAACAGCCAAGCCGCTCGAACAGCTTATTGCTCATATTGCTCATAGCGAAATACAGCAGCTAACGGTGTCTTATCGGGTACTTTTTCTGGCTCAACGGCATAGACTGTTCCGCCGTTCAAAATAGTCTGAACTGCCGCTGCATCTAATAAATCCTCATCACCCAGTTCGGGCTGAGAATGTACGTCAATGGTGTTGCTAGTGGGATTAAACAAGCCCCACTGCTGAACGCCAACAGCAACAAACAGTTGTTCAACTCTACCATAGTAGGCGGCTGGAACCACCTCTTTGATGTCGTTAGAGGCTTTTCCCGTCACAGTCAGTTCTTTGTAATGGTCGATCGCTTCTTGCTGTCCCTTTAAAAATAGAGGTTCCACAATCTCCCAAGCTTTGGCTTGTAGCTCTTCTGGCTTCAGAAGTTCAGCATTTCCCGGGATGCCTTCTTCGACTAGATGCTGATAGCTATTTGCCGCTCGGTAACCCGGAAAAAGATGCTCGACTCCTGCTAGTACTAGAGGTGCACGTTTGTTGTTCAGATATTTGTGCAATCCGCGATCAATCGCATAAAAATATTGCTCCATGTCCCGCTGAAATTTATCTCTGTCAGGACCTCCCTGCCCATGAAAACTTCCCGCATGTTGGAAGGAATTGTTGGTTCCCCCTTTTGAGGTGCTAATTCGGAACTGCCCATCCTTAGCTGTTTCGTCATACTGGAGGGCTTCGTCCAGATTCTTGGGCACGTCTTCTAATTCAATTTCTTTAACACTGTGGCGCGTACATTCAAGCAGCCTAACATCCTGTTGACTCAAAGCCAAAACATAAAATTGTCCATCACCAGTTAAAAGTGGTAGTAGCGGCTTGAGATGGAAACGATCGGTGACAACCACTAATTCATCAAAGCTTAAGGGCAGGCGGTAGTAGTAGAATGCTTCGGAACCTACAAAGATTGCCAAGCCATCATTGTTATTTTCCTGCCAAAATGCCTCGTCCTCCTCGAGTAAATCGGCAACTGGCTGTAGAAATTTCCACGCTTGCTCATCGCTCATTCCGCTTTCTACTATGCTGCTGTGAGCCTCTCGCATCAGATTCTTGAGCCGAATTGAATTTTGATGGATATCTGCCGCAAGTCGGTAGATCGGCATATAAATTGATACACACAATGCCTTAGGTTGTTCTACCAGTGTTTTAAGTTCATCAACCGATAATAAACTCATGTAATTTTCTCTCTTCCCGTCTTGCATTTATTGACGATTTGAAGAGCGCGAGCGCCCTACTACTATCGCAGCAGGTTCTATAACAGCTTCACGCTCTGGCTATACATGCCTTTTGCCTACAAGTTAACGTCCGCTTCCTAATCGGCTCGTCTGTCTATAGGTAGGAATTTTGTATGATTTATTTAGCACTAGCGAGTTGTTTCATCTCCAGGGCTGAGCCGATTGGCTGCATCTGCAATGGCTATCAACACAATCTGTTCTAATTAATTGCTTCAGTTAGTTTGCGCTGTCAAGCTTTTGTTTAATTTTTGAGAATGGCATCAAAATAGCTTGTTCTATTTTTTCTCCAAACTCTAACGAAAGTTAGAGGATTTCCTAAGTTGGGTTGAACAAACTAAAAGTGCAAGGCAGCACACTCTCGCAGACTATCTAGTCCTAATATGGCTTCCACCGCAGTTATTACAGGTGCTTCTCAAGGCATCGGCAAACAAACAGCTCTGCTATTCGCCCGCAACGGATATGATCTTGTCCTCTCCGCTCGTCAAGCGGATAGATTAGAAGCTGTCGCTTCTGAGGTGCGATCGCTCGGGCGTGATGCCTTAGCCGTCCCAACGGATGTGAGAGAGCCGGAACAGGTAAATACCCTGATCAAAAAGGCACTCGATCACTATCGTACAATTGACATACTTATTAATAATGCAGGTATTTATTTGTTAGGGCCTGTAGAGGAGTGTTCCCTGAATGATTGGCATCAGGTGATAGATACTAATTTGTGGGGCTATATTCACATGATTCATGCATTATTGCCCCATTTTCTAGAGCGGGGGAAGGGCACAATTGTCAATGTAGGTTCTATCGGTGGTCAAATACCAATTTCTTACCAAGTGCCTTATACAACTAGTAAGTATGCCATTACAGGGCTAACAGAATCGCTACAAGGTGAACTATCACCCAAAGGCATTCAGGTTTGTGGGATTCACCCGAATTTTATCAAGACCAACTTAATGGAGCGGGCAATTTTTCGCGGTCAGGATGAGCAAGATACTCAAAAGCGCCATGATTTGGTAGAGAAGGCACTAACCAGTCCTGTCCTAGAGAGCCCTGAGAAGGTAGCACACGCCATCTGGGATGCAGTCAAACATCAACGGCCTGAGGTGTTAGTTGGTTCAGCTAAAATCTCAAAGGCATCTTATCAGTTATTTCCTGGTTTTATGCAGTGGATATTCCGGAAAACTTTTGGCATGAAAGAGAGCGGCTAAGTTTAGGTTGTCCAGTTAGGCGCAACCCTTATAATCGTCTTAAAGGGGTAGACAGGAGTTACAACAAAGCTTCCGGACTCCTCAGGAATCACTGAAGATTGGGCTTATTAAAGTCCTCATCTCCCGTTGGCTCCATTCTCTGCTCGCCATTCATCCGTTGCCGGAACTTGGATGTTTCTAAATAGATATATTTTCTCGCTCGGCTTTGATTTCCTAACGGGCGATGCTCGGCTATGCTATGCCACGGATTGAAGGATAAGTTACGGGCAAATTTAAGTTGTGCAGGTGAATCGAATTTCTGAGCAGGAATGCGGATTGTGGCAACTTTGATATAAGGGGAAAGTTTTTCAGGCCAGATAACGGAAGCATTTTCGATGGGCATTTTGTGGGGGTCAGTTTGGTATTGCACCATGAAATCAAAACACACATTTTGCTGCTCCAGTGTCTTCACCATCGCTTCTCTGAGATAATCATAGGACGGATTTGGGGGAATTTTTGTCTTCTCCTCTGTATCCGGTTTGATTGCATATTTAATCGCTTTGCCTTCACCATACAAATAAGGTACGCAACTGAAATAAGCTACTTCTAAGGGACTTGTATGCGCTTTGGCATATAGCCCTTGCATGATGGCATCTAACAGGTGTGAATCAAACGGATTCAGGAAATACCAAGCAGGGGTATCCTTGTAAACTTGTTGTTGAAGTTTGAGGTTCTCGATAACGTTTGGAGTAGTAAAGGTAGGAGAACTAATACCTGTAAAATCCTGAGTCGTTTTCTCGTCAGCGATTAATTTCTCTCCCTCCACACCCATTAACTTTATGCCGATACTCAAGATGCCATTGTCATCGAGGTCGTGCGTTACAAAGGGGCCTGGACCTGCAAACCTGATCCAAGCTGGATAGGTTCTGGGTTCTTTGAAGATGCCTTGTTTAAGGTCATCTGGCAAATCGGGTAAAACTTCAAAACTCCCTTTAACTACGCCGTAAGTTTTTGTGTTACCTGCTCGCTCAGCGATTTTCCCAGTATAATGCTTGACCAAAAAATCGGTCATTTGCTGGGTAATTTGCCGAGTAATTTCTTCTTCATTGGGTAGAAGCTTCTCCTCAGCGACACCCAAATTTTCGTCTTTTCGACTCAAGTTGATGAAAAACTGGGCGACAGCTTCAATTGGCTTTTGAAATAAGCGATCGAATGTGTTTCTCCACTCTGGGTTAAGTCGCCGCGTAAATCTAATCAAAGATTGCGCTAAATCGTTAACAATTTTGGGGATATTCATAATTTCAAATAGATGTCAGATACCGGAATGCCTGGAGGCCGGGTAAGAAAAAGTAGGCACCGCCACGAACTACAACGAATCGAGGCAGACCTGTTATGCGCTTTCTGACAGGTTGGGACTGTTCGGTGAAGGTATCTGTAGCTCCAATTTCTCCTGGATTGCGCTCGCCAAGCAATGGATCGGTATCGCTGTACAGTCCGTTGAATTTCGGGTTGTTAATCCAAGTTTGCTGAACAAACTCAAACTGTCGGCTGATATTGGCATTAATGCAAATAAAGTGTATTCCTCGCTCCCCAGACTCCTGAGCGTTTAACATATCCTGCGGGTCGAGTGAGGGGGCAACTGGTATCCCATAGGTACGACCTCGACGCAGCAGTCGGCGCTTCTTGGTGAGGTCAATCGACTTTTGCGAACCGGGTTCTGGTTCTAGGGTGTCACGGGGATTAGAGCGGCGAATATGGGCGCTGAAGGGGCATCTGAAACCGTAGGGATCACTTTTGTGGTAATCAAAATCATCCTTGTTAGTCAGGTCTGGGCTGTCGCGATCGGGCGCTTTGACCAACGGTGTCCCACTGGGCCAGCGTCCGACCATCTTCGCCGCCAACCTCATCCGAGCTTCGGGATTGCTCGTGCCATCGGGTTCTTTCGTTTTGTCGTCAAGAAAACGCCAGAAGTCCTGAACCTTTTGACCGAGTTGCCGAAACACGAGGTAGCTTCCATTGCGACCGAGATCGTGATTCCCAGAATTCCCCTCTTCTTCAGGGAGGATGCCCTGCTGATCGAGTTCTGATTTCACCCTTGGTCTTTCGGTGTACAGTCCGTATTCGTTAGGGTAGCCAAGAATGAACTCCCCAGCTTTAATCGTGTTCGCTGGCGACCCAACTTTGCTCAATCCCTCAATGATGGGCTGGCCTATGGCATCTCGGAAACCAAAATGTTCTCGATGTTCGTTCTCTTGGTCTTTGAGGGGGAAGCTCTCGAGCGTCTTGATGAGTTGCACACCGTTGCCGTCAAACTCGTTTGCCAAGGATGTGTAGAAGGCAGCGAGCTTCGCGTCGTCTGTGGCATACAGCATGAGGAGAATATGTACATCTGCTGTTTTTGGCCCTCCCCAATCCCACTCCTCAGGCGCACTTTCTCCAGAATCTCCCAAAAAACGCCGACGGTGGTCGGCAGTCATGCCTTCCTGAAACTCGGTGGGGAATGTTTTCAGGGTTGAGTCATCTACCCCTAGTGATTTTAGCCCATCGTATGTAAAGGCAATATTCAGGCTGGTGTCAGAGGGTCGCTCTTGACCGTTCTGAACCTGGAGTTTCCTCAGCCATTGCTTTGCCGCAGCAGGATTCTGGATGCCCAACAATACGAAAGCCGCAGCTTCTAGATTAGAGTAGCCACGAATGATAATCCCTTGAATGTCGTTGAGGTCGAGGGTATACATAGTAAGTGAGTCAAAAGTCAAAAATTAAAAATGCAAATTTAGTCTCAGCAAGACTGTCTGGAAAGTCGGGAATCGGGAATCGGGAATGGGTAATTGTTAAGAGGAAAGAGAGATTTTTGGCGTAAATCCTGTTAAAGTCTACGCAGCCATTCCTCTGTTTCTTGCTGATTCAAATCTTTGTGAAGCCCTGCCCGAATTTGGGCGTTGTTAGCGACATTGACAGCCGTGAATTGCTGGTAGGCGGTATACCAAACTTGGGTGGGAATCTGGTGTTTGCGGATAAATGTCTTAAACGCTTGCTCGTCCTTCGCGCCATCCAAAAGCAGCCACCGGGTTTTGGGATACTCGATTCCATTGCTAAATACGGCATTCAATCCCCAAGCAACTTTGTTGATAAAGTCGTCCATGTAGCTTTCTAAGCTACCGTCATAGTTGCTCATAAACAATACGCGGCGCCCTTCATTGATCACAATCCAACGGGCAAAGTGAATGGTATCTACACCATCGAGGTTGAGAGCTTTAACGCCAGCGAGGTTGCCGTTGTTGAATACGTGACGGCTGGCAAAATTAACCGCCCACAGGAGCACCATAACGGTGGTATGCCGAAATAATCCAGGCTTGATGTTGCCAACGGCACTAAATTGATTTTGCACCACATGGTCTTCGCGAATGGCTAGTTCACCACGTTGTTCGTCGCTCAGTCTAGACTGATCCTGTTGAGCTGCGTCCTGTTTTTCCTTGTAGCGCAGGATTGCCAACCAAATAGGAAAGAAGGGGAGGAGGAGGGGCGATAGGGCTAGGAGTCCGAGGAGCGTGAGAATGAAATTCAGTTTTTCCTTAACGCGCCATCCCAAGCTGGGTTGTTCGGCTGGGGTTAGTGCCCAACTGAGTTTGTTTTGCACAAAGTCTACGATCGCCCTGCGGACATCCATTGCATTCTGATCAGCCCAGCCAGGTTTTTCCTGTTGCTGATCTAGAAATGCTTCAAGCTTGTCGCGCAGTTCAGCTTCTTGGTGGGCTTGTTTTACCGTTCTGCCCACGGTGTTGACGTAGAACGCTTGAATCGGTACTGTGTGATCGCGCAGGTAAGCCAGACGGTTCTGTCGGTTCCGCTGTGTCGGCGCTGGATAGCCTTGACAATAACTGAAGATGCGATCGACTCCTTCTCCTGCTAAATCTAGGAGTTCATCGAGATGCTTCTCCAAGGGAGCATCGATTTCTGTTGAATATACCAGGCTTGCCGGAATCACGTTACCAAAGACATCTTTTGCCTCTTCCAAGATGACAAACCGAGCAAAGTGAACCGTACTAAAGGCTGTAAAAGGAATAATGTTGTTTCCTTCGACATCTTTGCCAATGGACTCTAACAATTTCTTGAGTTCATCTAGCTCTCCCGGCTCAATCTGGGCAATGATTGTTAGTGCAACTTGATGAGTCATGAGCCACCTCGATAAATGCGGCTTGAGAAGCTGCTGTTCATTGAACCTACAGACAGTAAGCCGCTACACAACTTACTGCAAACGGGTTTCCCCATCGTGAATTTAGATGTTATTACCTGAGCGATCGCGACTTCCTTCTGGCGATCGGTATTAGACGCTATGTGCTGACGCAACTACAACTAGAAAAGGATAAAAGTCTTTATCCCCTCTGCCCTGGAGCCTTCTGCCTTATTTTCCGATTAGAATTCCAGAATAAAATTCAGTAAACGTGTTTTTCCCCAATAGGCGCTGCCTAGATAAATACCAGGAGCTACCTCGCGGATTTCGTCTCTAATTTTCTGTGCCACGAACGAGGTTTTAGAGTAATCCAAAATGATAGCCTCTCCATCGCAAACCCAGCTCTCTCCCCTATAAATTTTTGCTTTGATCGCCTTAAATGAGAAAGGGCTGACTTTATTCAACAAAAACTCTTGCTCTCGATAAAACACTTTGCCCTGCCAAGCCAGTAATTTGATCAGAGGTAATAATACCTTCGCCAAAACCGAGCCGGGGATAATCATTGCTGTCCCCTTGCTGTCACCATCCGGTATCTCACCGATGGAACTGTGCTGATAAAGCTCATCCAGCTCGGCTTGTGGCATTTTCACCAAATCGGTTGTTGTTAGAGTTTGAACATTCATTACGTCTTACCTCGTTTTGTTCGATTTCGGTATATCAAGCTTTCTTTATTAAAACCAACGAAAAAGCTGGTAACTGACTGCTAAGCGCTTTAGTAAGTACCTATCTCACCGTCTATTTTCTTGGATTTTGTAGATGCTGACAGTACCCTTTTGGGTACTCTCCTTATGGGACATAATCACCCATAATAACCAGAAGAACTGAACCTTATGAAATACACATACACTAGTGATACATCAGGCGTTCGAGAATTTCCTGAAAAGTTAAGAAACTAAAACCTTATTGCTTGCGAGTCCTCGGTTATAAATTTTGCTCATCCAGTTCGATTGTTGCATTGGGTTTCGTTGATGAGGTTTTTAGCTCACCACAGGTTGATACAGAGAAAGTCAGACACCCGATCCATGAAAAATTCTCATGTATGACGAAGTGTTACAAAATTCGGGTTTGTATATTGCCAAAGGTGAGGTAGAAAAAGTGTCATTATCTTAGAAATACAAGGAAGAATTAGCATCTTGCATTACCATCTTGTCCAAGGAAAGTTTAATTAATGTTTAAATTTCTCTCACTCGGAAAGAATAAACCTTGGCATCGGTTGCCGACTCCCCTAGCACTGTTAAAACTCATCGGGTTTCGCGCGCAACTGCGGCAACACAACCTCCAGGATACGTCGCAATTACCAACTAAAGAGGGGCTTCCTAAACCTGTACCTAGTCCAGATAATCGTCATCTGGTTGCCCGCACAATGGATGGCAGCTTTAATGACCTCGACCATCCAGAAATGGGTATGGTTGGTACTCGATTCGGGCGCAATGTGCCACTCAAAGAGGTCTATCCTGATGAAAAGAATTTACTTAAACCTAATCCCCGCACGATCAGTCGGGCACTGATGACGCGAGATGAATTTAAACCTGCCGAGACGTTGAACTTGCTGGCTGCGGCTTGGATTCAGTTCCAGAACCATGAATGGTTCTTTCATGGCGACGGTCAGCCGAATAATAAAATTGAAATTCCTTTAGAAGAAGGTGACCCTTGGCCTGCTGAGCATCGACCACTGGCAATCAATAGAACCTTAGAAGACCCGACCCGCCCAGAAGGAGATAAATCAGGCCCCCCAACTTTTTTGAGTCATGCTACTCACTGGTGGGATGGTTCGCAAATCTATGGTGATACCCAGGAAACAATCGATAAGCTGCGATCGCATGTCGATGGCAAGATGATTATCGGCGACGATGGTCTTTTACCTTTCGATCCAAAAACTGGCCTTGATATGACAGGCTTCAATGACAACTGGTGGTTAGGGCTGGCCTTATTGCACACTCTGTTTGTCAAAGAACATAACGCTATTTGCGATCGCCTCAAGCAGGAATATCCGGATTGGAACGACGACGACTTATTTGACCACGCCCGCCTAATTAATGCGGCGTTGATGGCTAAAATCCATACAGTCGAATGGACTCCCGGCATTCTCGGACATCCCGCCTTGCAAATTGCCATGAACGCCAACTGGTGGGGGATGTTAGGGGAAAATGTCAAACGCATCTGGGGACGGGTTAGTGACAGCGAAACGATTAGCGGCATTATTGGGTCGCCTACCGATCACCATAGTGCTCCTTACTATCTCACGGAAGAATTCGTATCCGTGTATCGGCTACATCCCCTGATTCCGGATCATTTGGCTGTTCATGCCATCGAAAATGGTCAGTTGCGGCTGGAGAAAAATTTCTTTGAAGCGTCTGGGAAGCGCACACGGGCGTTGGTGGAAGAGGTAGGAATGCCGGATTTGTTCTACTCCTTTGGAATTGCCCATCCTGGTGCGATTACATTGCACAACTACCCTCGCTTTTTACAGCATTTGGTGAGGGACAACGGTGAAGTTTTCGACCTAGCTGCCGTCGATATTATCCGCGATCGCGAACGCGGCGTTCCTCGTTACAATCGGTTCCGGGAGCTAATTGGTCGCGGCAAGGTTAAATCTTTTGAAGAGATTACCAGTAACCCAGTCTGGGTCAAAGAACTGCGCGAGGTTTACAATAATGACCTGGAAAGTGTCGATCTGATGGTTGGCATGTTCGCCGAAGACCTCCCAGAGGGCTTTGGGTTTAGCGATACGGCTTTTCGCGTATTCATCCTGATGGCCTCTCGACGGCTGAAGAGCGATCGCTTCTTTACCAAAGACTATAGAGCTGAAATATACAGCCAATGCGGTCTGGATTGGATCGATAACAACAATTTGTTGAGTGTCCTGCGCCGTCATTACCCAACATTAAATCCCGCCTTAGTCGGAGTCCAAAACGGTTTTGCTCCATGGCGTCGTGTGGGCGTGACCGGTCACTAACTACTTCACCCAGTAGGCAGGGGTACACAGCCGTGCGCCCCTACAGTTGTTGCTTGATTCTTAATCAACTACAGCCAGTCTAAATAAATCGTTTAATTCTTTCTTCTCTTTCTGGAGTGTGCTTTGTGCCTGGAGTGGGACGCTGCGGTAAGTCGCTACGCGTCTAGGTTATTGTTCATCAATCCAATAGAACAGCTATATGGAAGATATTCGTCAATTTTGGCATGGAGCCTGTGAACTGAACCCCTTGCCTACAGAATATGAATCTTGGCCTGCTGCTGAAAAACAGGACTTTCTATGGAATCAGAGAATCTTACAATCCAAATACGATCAACTGCCTCCTCTGGAAAAAATCGATGTTATCGGGTTATTTTTGACCATTCTCAAAATCAAGATGGATCGCTTATCCGATGAAGCTCCGCTGAGGTGGAAAAAAGCAATTCATGCTCATGGCAGCGTCGCCAAAGTCAAGTTAGTGCCTACGCCGGATACCCCTTTTACAGGTTTATTTAAGGGAGCTGACTACGGCCTTTTGCGGCTATCCCTAACCGGCGATCCAGCAGCTCGAGGATTTGCTCCCGGTTTGGCACTCAAGCTTTTTGTTGATGGTAAGCCTTCAGAAAACGTCTCGGCCTTGGTTTCTTTATCAGGTCAGGGGAAAAACTATAACTTCTTTGCCCACGAACTTTCTAATATTGTTCCGGAAGAGAAAAGTATGGGGCCTAAATTAATTAACTTAATCTTCCGTCGGACGAGCAAATATCCAAGAAGGCTGTATTTGCAGGGGTTTGGAGAACTCGACCAAAAAGGCCACAAGGAGAGTGTGCCTTATTATCCCTATCAAATTTTTTTAGTCCCGAATCCCAAGGTTCAGTTTGCTGCAAGTCCGCCTCATGACTTTAGACATGACCTTGTTACCATTTCATCGGGAACATCATTATTCTCTGTTTATGGTGTGGCTCCTAACCACGTTGGAGATGATACAACTGTTGATGCGGTAGACGCTATAGAGCAGCCTGGATATCGCCAACATGCTCAATGTATTGGCTCTATAGAAACAACCTCTGAGTTTGTTTCGTCGTTCTACGGTGATAGTCGGCTGTTCTTTAGGCATCAGCGCTTTGGTAATCAATAGCAATGGCAGAACCAGTAGAAGCAATCCCTGAGCGAACAGGGTTGAGGGTCAGCGCTGCAAGTCTCGGCAGCTGTCTGCAAGCATTGCAGCGGTTGGAGCGATTGCTTGAGCGAGCGATCACAGCCGCCCAAGAAGCCTATGGGCCAGAAGCGGCTAGTGACCCTCACCGAGGTCTGTACATCAGCCAGGACGAGATAGAGCGATTACTGGTTCGTCAGCCGGGTGCGCCTACGCTTCAGATGAATGGCACGGGCTTTGAAGACGCTTGGCCTGACCCGCTCAAAGATTCCGCACAACTGGCTGCGATCGCACATAATTTTGGTCTGTCTTCCTTCGACATGGATCTGCTGCTGATCGCGCTAGCACCAGAATTGGATCTACGCTATGAAAGACTATATGCCTATCTTCAAGACGACGTTACCCGCAGACGACCCAGTGTAGACCTTGCCCTTAACCTGCTCTGTTCTGACGCAACCGAAAAGCTAGCGCGGCGTAGCCACTTTGCATCTGACGCACCGCTCATCCGCCAATCTCTACTTTACCTGCTGCCCGACCCCAATCATCTGCAACCGCCGCTTTTGGCTCATTACCTCAAGTTAGACGAGCAAGTTATCTGCCTGCTGTTGGGTCAGAAGAATTTAGATCCACGCCTGACATCATTCTGTCAGTTAGTTGAGCCGCTGGCTCAACCGTCGGAACTGCCCCTGAGTAATGACATCAAGGACACACTGGCAGCTTTGACGAGCCATGCTCGAAAAGCATACCAGCCGCTAAAGCTGTATTTTCATGGGTCACACGGTGTCGGTAAACGTCGTACCGCCGAGGTGATCGCCAGTAAAATCAATGCACCGTTGTTAGTTGTCGATCTAGTTCGCGCTTTGGCTGCCAATACCGACTTTGAGCAGATGCTCAAACTCTTGTTCCGCGAAGCTTGGTCTTTTAACGCCATTCTTTATTTGGACAATCTAGATGCGCTACGTCATGACGAACACAGCATTCGCTATCAGCAACTCATGACCGCAGTAGCCCAAGACAGAGGAATGATTATCATGGCTGGCTTACAGCCGTGGATACCCCTTGGACGAGGCTTAATCGGCGCGATCAGCATACCCTTTGCTAGGCCGAATTTTGCACAACGTCGAGCCTACTGGCAGGCTAATTTGTCAGCATCAGGCATTACACTCAATGCACAAGATTTAGATGCCTTAAGCGATCGCTTCCGCCTGCTTCCCGACCAAATCGCTGAGGCTGTCGTTACTGCCCGCAACCACGCCCAGTGGCGTAATGCAGCCCAATCTCCCGACGAAGTGCCATCTCAATCCAGTATTCAACCTAACATCAGTGACCTGTTCACAGCCGCCCGTGCCCAATCGGGTCAAAACTTGCAGATGCTGGCACGCCAGATCGAACCCAAGTACACTTGGAACGATATCGTCCTTCCATCCGATCAACTTGCTCAACTCACACAAGTCTGCAATCAAGTCAAATATCAACACATCGTATACGGTAACTGGGGCTTTGAGCGCAAGTTGTCACTGGGTAAAGGGGTGAATATGCTCTTTTCCGGTTCCCCCGGTACGGGAAAAACAATGGCAGCTGAAGTTATTGCCAACGATTTGCAGCTTGACCTCTACAAGATTGACTTGTCCCAGGTTGTCAGCAAATACATCGGGGAAACCGAGAAGAATCTTGACCGCATCTTCACTCTAGCCAGAAACGCCAACGGCATCTTGTTTTTTGATGAAGCTGATGCCCTTTTTGGTAAGCGATCTGAAGTGAAAGATGCTCATGATCGCTATGCCAACATCGAAATTGCCTATCTCCTGCAAAAGATGGAAGAATATGAGGGCATTACGATTCTGGCTACCAATTTACACCAAAATCTTGACGAAGCGTTTACAAGGCGGGTTCGTTTCATCTTAGAATTTCCATTCCCTGAACAGGAATATCGCCTGTCTATTTGGCAAAACATCTGGCCTAAGGAAACACCGTTAGCACCCGATATGGACCTCAATTTTATGGCGCAGCAATTTAAGTTGGCTGGTGGGAATATCCGCAATATTGCCCTAGCCGCAGCCTTCCTCGCCGCTGAAAATGGACAATCGGTTGGCATGAAACATTTACTGCAAGCGACAAAGCGAGAGTTTCAGAAAATGGGGAGGTTGGTGAGTAACGAGGAGTTTTTGAAATTTGACGCTAGCCAGGACTAAGAGGATTTGCTCAGATATTAGACCTATCTTGAAAGTCTACTTTCATCCTTCGTTGTGAGCGATAGCTCATGGTGTCTCTTGAAAAAGTCGGTATTACCCCCCTTAGTCCCCCCTTAATAAGGGGGGAAACTAGCTCCCTCCCCTTGGTAAGGGGAGGGTTGGGGTGGGGTTTCAAGGATTTATGCAAGAGGTCTATTATCTCACCCATTTGAACTAAAGAATTACCTTTTGTAACAAGTTCAGTGCTTCTGCTGGAATACAAGCTATAAAGTGAAAATTCTGTGTTACTAATTAAGAAAAAATATTAGAAAAGCAATAGATTGGATGAGTTGCCCAGAATGTAAAAAATTAACCTGAGCATTTTAAGGCATTGCGCCTTCAGGCTATCAATGAATTCAACACCGAAAATCACAAATTAAAACAGAGGATAGAGATATTGGAGAGCTGATTCAATGATTCACCATCTCGATGACACGCTCAAAGAATTGCTTATCCAAAAAGTGCCGATTGACACGACAGCAATTGATATAAAATTTCAGATGCCGGACAAGGATTGGGCGACGAGCCTTACCAAGCCGACCATCAATCTTTTTCTCTACGACATCCGCGAGAATCACGAGTTACGCAGCAACGAGCGGTATCTGGCACGGAACGGGGCATTGGGCACCGAAACTCTAGCAGCGACTCGAATTGATGTAGCTTATCTGATTACCATTTGGACGAAGGACATTGCCGATGAGCATCGACTTTTGGGCGATATATTGAAAACATTACTTGGCTATCCAATTTTGCCAACTGAGATACTTAAAGGAGAAATTGCCAATCAATCCCTGCCAATACGAGCCTGGATCGCCCAATCGGAACGAACACCTAATGCCTGGGATTTCTGGAGTGCGATCGACGGACGCCTAAAAGCTGGAATCAGTTACATGGTGACGATAGCCGTTGAACCCTTCGCATCGGTTAAAGTTGGGTTGGTCACTGAAAATGTGGTTAAAATTCAACAAAAGTGATGGATTGATCATTAATGATTGGTCATTAGTTTAGTAGGCAAGGACTACGGCTGAAGATTGATTAATTTACCCTAATAGTTTGCTAATTTTTAGGGGTGTAGATAAGCAGATTTGCTAATTAGGGAGTTACGCATCACGTTTTGAGTTTCCTCTAGGAAGGAAGGTGCAATGTGGGTGAGCTGAAACTGGAGGCGATCGCTCAAACCAAACCCTGTCAATCACAACAAACAGCAGAACGCCAAACACACAAACCTGACCAGCACGCTCCACTAACACAAGCGATCGCTGGTAGCAGCAACGCGAGTTCTGCCAGCGATTACGCTACTGTGCTGAATCGCATCGGGACTTCCGCTCATTCCCTGCTTAAGTTGCAACGGCAATACGGTAACCGCTACGTGCAACGAGTGTTAGCGATCGCCAGGAAGGGCGGAGGCGAAGCAGAAGCCGCCCCTGAGGTGGAAGCAGCTATCGAGCGAAAGCGTGGCGGTGGGCAAGCACTGGACAATAGGGTGCGTGTTCCGATGGAATCAGCCTTTGGTGTTGACTTCAGCGGCGTACACGTCCACACCGACAGCGAGGCAGACACCCTTAACCAGGCATTGAGCGCTCGTGCTTTCACCACAGGACAGGACATTTTCTTTGCACAAGGAGAATATAGTCCCGGCAGTTCCAGCGGTCGGGAACTGTTAGCGCATGAACTCACCCATGTGGTGCAGCAGACGGGTGGAATTCACCCCAAGCTTGCGCTCAGTGAACCCACTGACAAGTATGAGCAGGAAGCAGATCGGGTTGCGGCGACGGTAACGCGAATGTTGGAACCGAATGCTCAAGAGAAAGCAACGGTTTCTCAGCCGGTGCAGGCTCTTCATATTCAGCAGAAGTGTTCCGAGTGTCAGGAGCAAGAGGAACAAACCATCCAAACTAAGCAGGTTTCCAATCAGATACCCAAAGTTAGCAGCGTGCCGCAGGGTAAGCAGTCCTTAGTACCACGAACTCAGTTTTCATCCTCCATAGTGCAACGCTTCGGTTCTGAGGAGCATGTCGAAATTGGTAACAGAGCTTTGCCTGGGCAAGATGTCTACATTGGCTCGGAAATTGGCAAAATTTCTTACGGTGAGCTGATTGCAATGGCAGGCGACTATTTCGAGTCGATAAGCCAGATACAGCAATTGGCAAATGACATCTACGGACGCGATCAGATCCTCTTTGCCCTCTGGAAGGTAAATCCAACCAGGCGTAGTAGACCCTTGGTCAGTAGAACCGTTGAAGATGTTGTGATGGATCGCTATTATCGGCTGGCCGCACGGAACGAAACGCACTTTTCCACTGGCAGTGCACCCGGTCGCTCGAATCGCGAGCAGTACATTACCGCCCACGCCGACGCGATCGCAGCTGCTTACGCTCATGGACGCTCAGGAATAATTACAGGCCCAGATTGGCAAGCGCGGGAAGGCTTTGCCGATCACTTTCTCACCGATGCCTTTTCCGGTGGTCATATCCGTACCCCTCGCGGACAGATTCAGAGCCACTGGAACGGTTTGTATCCGAACTTTTCCGATAACATGGTGCGGATGATTAGTTGCTACATGGCTAGCTATATCAACGACCGAGATAATATTGGATACATCGCAACTGTAAATCAGCTGGCTGAGGGAATCGCGCCGATACTACGAGCTAGGGCTGGGAATGTGCTATCAGCCTTTTCAATTGGCGATCTAATCTCGAAGGTGATGCACGACGCGGACAACGCTGGCCTAGATGTAGTCAGCCCTCGCGGCCCTGCGGGAACAACCACTGGTTCACCTTTCCACTGGCGTGCTGTCGGCGACGAATTCCTTTTCCGCAACACGGCTTCTCTCGATCCTGCAACGCAACAAGCACAGCAGCAAACCCAGCAGATGGTTATTGAGGCTGTACGCCTTAGTTATGAAGAAGTTCGTCAGGCATATGCAGCGGGTGCGTCCGGCAGCAGCTCATTAACTGCGCTGATTAACCCCAGCAACTTCCGTGCGCTGGCATTAATTCCGAGTGAAAACACGGCTTCAACTACAAACCCAACCTACAACTGGCGATCATCAAATATCCGCGCCATGCCTACGAATCTGCGATCGCTACTTGTTGCCGCCTTTGCCCCCGGTGCTGAGGTACGACAAGGACTCGATGGCGTTACTGTCGATTGCATCACAGTTAAGTCAATTGGGCCGACTAATTGGGATCTACACACCGGTGACGCTTGGCTTTGTTTTAGACAGCAGTTGCTCGCCAACGTGTTCGAGATGATTGCCAGAATTGCTGAGGGTAACATTTGCCCGCCTGGAAACAACAATCCTTGTCCGGGGTTAAGAAATCCTTGTCCGTAGGAGTGGAAGATTGATGAATTTACGCTAATATTTGCTAATTTTTTAATTCATAAATTAGCCGCTTTGTCAAGATGGTGCTACGCATCAAGTTTGAAGTTTCCCTAGTAAGGAAGGTGTAACGTGGGTGAGCAGAAGCTTGTGAATCTCGCCAAAACCAAACCCCGTCAATTACAAGAGGCGGAACGTCAAAAACAGACGCCTGATGTACAAAACATGCTTTCGCCACAGCACAACCCAGTAACGGGAGTCAGCTGTCGTTGCAATACTTCCGACACCCTCAACCGTGCTACACTTTCCCCCCATTCCCTGCTTCAGTTGCAACGGCAGTATGGGAATCGCTACGTGCAGCGGGTATTAGCTTTGTCCAGACAAGGTGAAGGAGAAACGGACGTTGCTCCAGAAGTGGAAGGAGCCATTGAGCAAAAGCGTGGCGGCGGACAAACCCTGGATAGTAAGGTTCGCGTCCAGATGGAATCCGCCTTTGGCGTTAATTTTAGCGGCGTGCGGGTACACACAGACAGTGAGGCACATACCCTCAACCAGGTACTGAGCGCCCGTGCTTTTACTACTGGACAGGACATCTTCTTCCGTCAGGGAGAGTACAATCCTGGCAGTTCCACTGGTAAGGAACTATTAGCCCATGAACTCACCCATGTGGTGCAGCAAACGGGCGGAGTTCAGACCAAGCTCGTTGTCGGTGAGCCTGGGGATGTGTACGAGCAGGAGGCTGATCGGGTGGCAAAGGCAATTACAGGAGGGATCGAGACTGAATGTGTTCGATCCTCCCAGCCAAATCCTGCCAATTTAGGGAAGCTCCATCGGCGTTTAGAGACTATCAGAGTACCCCACTGGGGTAGTGCTCCAGGTCGCTTTAGCGATTCTAATGTCTGGTTTAATCCCCATGCAGAACTCTGGATAGGCGGTCGGGTGACCCAGAGCAGCTGGTTTCCTGGCAGCTCTTCTACCTCGTTTACGCTCTCTCCGGGTATGCAGGGTACTATCAGGGTCGTAGTGAATATGGGCTGGTTCCAAGACAACGCTGTCTTCAATTACAGCGGCAGTGCCTATTCGGGCACAGACGTACCCTTCACGGTTACAGCACAAGGAGACTTGCAACTGCAACAGGCAATCCCTTCCGCCACTTCACACGGTGATGCAGCAGAACTGGTCACTCCGGTATCGGTTGCGACTGGTAACTCTCCCACAGGCGGCTACATTATCGTATCGCCAATTATCCGTAGTGAAGGCGCTGTAACTGCCACTAGTGGTATCGATGTCGGGGCTAGCTCGGGTGTCGATGTCGGGGGTAGCTTCGGTGCAGAGGAGACCACATCTAGAACACAGGCTTGGCAACGCAGTTTTACTGTCAACCTTATCGTACCGCGTCCTCAAACACCGACTCCCCAAACAATAATGTATGCAACCCAGGCGCATTTTGCTGTCCGCTCGGATCGAGTGGAGATTGGCACGGAAGAACACATTGTACGGTGGTATATGAGTTTACCCGAGGACGTAAAGAGCAGCGTTCGGGCAGGCTCAACGCCAATCGTACTCGAAGGTCGCGCTAGCACTACGCAGCCAGCTCCAGCTAACAGGGAACTGTCTCGACGACGGGCTGAGCGGGTGCAGCAGATTCTAAGAGACATTGCTGGTTCCCAAGCGCAGTTCCAGCTCTCTGCCCTTGGTGAATATCAGGCACGGACAGCCGACGAAGTCGAAGAACTCACAGAACGGCGAGTAGAGATTTCCATTACGATTCAACGACCTGGAACTAACACTCCTGCCTCTGCAAATCCCTAGAAAGCTCTTTCAAGTTACGAGTCAACCTGAACGACTATTTCCAATTGCTATATTCCTACATTCAGGTAATTCATTAGAACTGACGTAATGATGCTCACAACGCGGAAAGTTTTTATTAAGGGGAAGGGGACAGACACAATAGTTATTTTAAATAAATTGTCAAATCTTATGTTCAAGATTTGACAATTTTCTTAATCAAATATCTTGGTATGATTTGTCCTATCAAATCGAGCTGACTAGTGGCTATAAGAGCGACTAAGAGAAATCTGAAATCTGCTACTCTATGCCCAGTCTTAAAACGAGTTAATCAACAGAAATAATATAAGTCAATTAGATGACTTTTTGTGACAAATACCAGACATTAGCTAAATAATAATCTAAAGTGGCTAACGTAGTCAGCATTGACACTGAGATCACATTAATTGATGTCAATGGTATCCAGGAGTCAAACGTGGAAGAAATTCGTCACCGAGCTGCGATCGCTGGATATGTAACTGATGCCATCACCAGGCAAGGTATTTGGGGTGCAATCGTTGAAATAGTAGGACAAAATCTACGAACCCAAACGCGGAATGATGGATTCTTCTATTTCAGAGATTTACCAACAGGGCAATACAGTCTGAACCTTGCGGCATCCCATTTAGGGAGTCGCTATGGCATTGCCACTGTGCTGAACGTTATGGTGCAAAACGCAGCAGACGGGCGACCAATTTTTGACCCAAAAGCCAACATACCTCTACCACCAACAAGACTAACCGGACAAGTTAAGCGTAGCGATAATAATCAAGCGATCGCTACCGCCATCATTCAAGTGCTGGGTAGCGAAGCACAAATTTTAACCGACAAAAACCGTTTATTTTCTTTATCGGGTATCCAAGCGGGTAAGCCCACAATCAAAGTTTCAGCTAAGGGGTTTGTTACAGCTACCCAACAAGTAATTATGACGGCTTGAGAAGAAACAATAGCTAACTTAAGTTTGAGCGTTTCAGCTTAAATAAAAATTAAGTTTTTGGTTAGTTTTAAGCCAATAGGCCACACATTAACAAACGATAAAAAGCCAACTTCTTAACAAAGGAAATAGTCATGGCTCAATATTTTTCGCCGGGTGTTTATGTCGAAGAAGTGCCGTCGAAAATTAAAGCGATCGCTGGAGTCGGTACCAGCACACCCGCCTTCATTGGCATTGTGCCAGATTCGCTGAAAATGCCCCTGAGTCCCATAGTCAATGAAGCCATTGGCACTGGAGATGGTACAAAAACAATTTTTAATCTAAGTAAATACCCTGTGGAAACAGACGCGGCTACCTTTCAGATTCGGCTTAACGACACTGCCGTCACCACAGCAACACTTTCAAATGACGACACTAAAAAAGTCTCTTTAGTTACATTTACCACCGCTCCAGCCAACAACGCAGCGATTACTGGAGATTACAGACCCCTCTTCATACCTGTAGATGTTGGCGTTGCCAAGCTGTGTACCAACTTCAGCGAATTTAAGAAGTTCTTCGGTGAGTTTTCAACCGATACGGGACACCGATACCTCGCCCATGCCGTGTATGGATTTTTCAATAATGGTGGCAGCAGCTGCTATGTGGTACGGATTAAAAACGACAATCAACTTGATGATGCACTCAATGCCTTGGCGAGAATCGATGATATTGCTTTGGTAGCAGCACCGGGGAAAATTGACGATGACACGCGCAACAAATTGGTAGCCCACTGCAAAACTACTGGCGATCGCTTTGCAATTTTAGATGGCCCGGAAACAGCCAGCGACATCGGGAAACTAACCAGAATTCCTGCTGACGCTGGTGGTTTGATGCCCAAACAAACAAATTTGGCGGCTTGGTATTTTCCTTGGCTGAAAGTGACCGATCCCGTGAAAAAATTAGACCCGAACAGTGATGGTGTGGTATCAGTCCCACCCAGCGGTCACATCGCGGGAATTTATGCCCGTGTGGATAACGAACGCGGCGTACACAAAGCCCCAGGCAATGAAGCTATTCTCGGCGTTTTAGATGTGACCCAGCCCTTAAGCAAAGCCGAGCAAGACAAACTCAATCCCATAGGCGTTAACTGCATCCGGGTACTCAACAACAACATTCTGGTGTGGGGGGCGCGTACCGTAGGCGGTGACGCTAATACCGACTTGAAATACATCAACGTCCGTCGTACCCTGCTGTTTTTGCGCGAATCGATTGATGAAGGTACGCAATGGGCGGTTTTTGAACCCAACACGCCCGCACTTTGGCAGACCATCACCCGCAACGTCTCCGCCTTTCTAACCAACGTTTGGCGCTCCGGAGCACTGTTTGGTAACACACCGCAAGAGGCATTTTACGTCAAGTGCGACGCGGAAACCAATCCACCGGAGTTACGGGAACTTGGGCAGGTTGTCACAGAAATCGGCGTGTCCATCGTCCGGCCCGCAGAATTCGTCATCTTCCGCATCAGCCAATTCACGGCACCCAGCTAAATTATCCGAGGCTATTATGCCGATGACTTATAAAACCCCAGGGGTCTATCGAGAGGAAATTTTTCTCAAGCCGGAAGCTAAGCTGCCAACTGGCATTCCAGGGTTCGTTGGTTTTGCAGATGCAATCACTCAGGCAAAACTAGAAAATTTGCCCTCAGGGATAAAATTTCCCGATTCCCTCAAGGACAGAATAAGTTACGACACGGGCAGAAAGCTCCTGATTTTTACAGGAGTGATGTCCCTAGACGCCAAGAATCAACTATTAGCACTCTCATCAGACGAGTTGTTTAAAAAAGCAACAGAAGCACTATTTGAGAAATCGCAAGCTTCGATCAACTCACCCCTAGCATTGCAACGCCAAGCCGAATTTACTGACCAATTCATCCCTAAACCAGGGAGTTACTTGGCAGATGCCGTATTGGGATTTTTTGAAAATGGCGGTATCCGCTGTTTCGTCGTACTTGCTGATGCCTCACTGGATGTTGTGACGGCGCTGAAAAATGCGATCGCTAGTCTCGCGCCCATGGACGACATGGATTTAATTGCCGTACCGGATGTGATGGCATACCGCGTGCCACCGCCAGACGAGCCAACGCAGTCCAAGCCGCGCTTACCAGCACTGAGTAATGCGGAAATTTACGATGTGCAGCACTTTATGCTGCGACATTGTGCCACCCATTCCGGTTGTTTTGCCCTTCTGGATGCCCTGCCCAGCGTTTCCGGAGATGTGCGAGTTCAGCAGCAACAGCTGATGTTCGGCGAGAGCGAACCGATTAACGGTGCACTTTATTATCCCTGGCTGAAAAACAATCGCGGACGGTTCGTACCCCCTTGCGGTCATATTGCCGGGATTTATGCTCGTAGCGATCGCACGCATGGCGTGTTTAAAGCACCAGCCAACGAACAGCTCGGTGATGCCCTCGATCTGGACGTAACCATTGACAATGCCACTCAAGGCCCATTGAATCAAGAAGGCATTAACTGCCTGCGTGCCTTCAAAGGACGTGGACTTCGTGTTTGGGGGGCACGCACCCTCAGCCGCGATCGCAACTGGCGCTACGTCAACGTCCGCCGCCTCTTTCTTACCCTCGGTCGTTGGATCGATAGAAATATGCTGTGGGCGACGTTGGAACCCAACTCGCCGCGCTTGTGGGTGCAAATTCAACGTGAACTGACGACCTACTTAACCGAACTTTGGCAAGCTGGTGCCCTCCAAGGACAAACGCCCAGCGAAGCCTTTTACATCAAATGCGATGCCGAAACCAATCCGTCGGAAACTCGCAATGCTGACCAAGTGATTACTGAAATCGGTTTAGCACCCAATGCTCCTGCCGAGTTCGTGATTGTGCGAATTATTCACCGCGCTGGTACTAGCGAAATTAGTTCTTAATCCCATGACCAAAACCTTGAAGAAATAGGAGAATACCCATGCCGACTGGAACTCGAATCGATCCTTATCGGGGCTACAATTTTAGAGTTGAAATTGACGGCATTGCTGAAGCTGGCTTTCGCGAATGCAGTGGGTTGGATACCAGCACCGCTTCTACCGATTATCGCGAAGGAACCGACCCCCCGCACGTCCGCAAACTACCAGGATTAAACACCTATTCAGCGCTCACGCTCAAACGCGGTATTACTGATTCCGACTCGCTGTGGAAGTGGCGACAGACGGTAATTGATGGGAAGGCAGAGCGGAAAAATATCTCTGTTATTTTGATGAACGAAGCTGGACAAGAAAAGTGGCGCTGGAATATTCGTAATGCTTGGCCTACGAAGTATACCGCACCCAGTTTCAACGCGACTAGTAATGACGTTGCTATTGAAACATTGGAAATTACTCATGAAGAAGTGGTCAAAGGTTAGCTTCAAATGAAGGCTGAAGTCTGAAGGATAATTTCATTTTTTTCATATACATGTTTTTTGCCCTTTACATTTCAGCATTAAGCAAGTCAAACGTTAGGAGTGATGAAGTCGGAGTTGAAGTAACTTCTCAATTCAAAACTCAAAATTGCCCATGTTACAGACCGAATTTCCTTTCACGCTGCCTATGGGCTATGTCGATGACGAAGGCAATATGCATAAAGAAGGCGTCATGCGATTAGCCACAGCCCTTGATGAAATTGCACCGCTTAAAGACTCGCGGGTGCGTAACAATCAGGCGTATTTACTAATCATCCTGCTGTCACGGGTAATTACTACACTGGGGACGTTGGAGTATATCAATCCCAAAGTAATCGAGGGATTGTTTGCCGCCGATTTAGCTTATTTGCAAGACCTTTACTGCCGCATCAATCAAAATGGGCACAACCGAGTGCGAACGCAATGTCCCCACTGTGAAAAAGAGTTTGAAATAGAACTGAGTAGCATGGGGGAGTAACTAGCTACCCCTTAGAGCGGCTGTATGAGGAGGTAGCGTACATTGCCTATCATTTTCACTGGTCACACGAACAGATTTTGGCCTTTGAGCATCCAGAACGGTTGAGATGGGTGGGGGAAGTAGCCAAAATCAATCAGCGCTTTAACGAACAAGCAGAGAGTCTATAAAAATGCCTTCTTTAGGATTAAATGCTGCATTTAGCCTTGCCACAAATCTTTTAGGAATTCGCGCCGATCCCTACCAAGTCTTTAATTTTCTCATTGAGATTCAAGGAATTTTAGTTGGCGGTTTTTCAGAATGCACTGGCTTGCAAGTAGAAACTGAAATTCAAGAATACCGGGAAGGAGGTCTTAATCAATACGTACACCGTTTTATTGGGCCGACAAAAAATCCACCCCTCATTTTGAAGCACGGTATCACTCAAATTGATACCCTGTGGCAATGGCATCAAGACGTGACGCAGGGAATAGACCCAAACAAAATTGAGCGTCGCAACGGCACGATATATTTGTTGAATAAAAAGCGCATTCCTGTAATGTGGTGGGATTTTAAAGAAGCCTTTCCTTATAAGTGGACTGGGCCGGAGTTTCGTGCAGATTCAGGTAATGTAGCCTTTGAGACTATAGAACTAGCACACCGGGGTCTGAGCAAGCCAAAGTTAAGCAACGTATTAGCAGGAATTGGCGCAGAACTCGATGCTTCCCTGAACGTCTCAGGAGGAATTTCAGGAGGGCTGTTCTGACATGCCTGAGCCAACGGCTGCTGTAACCCATCCAGTTTTGCAGCGCCTGCAACGGCGTGGCACAGAACCTGTCGGCATCATTGATGTGCTAAAACCTCAGAGCCTTTACACACGCACGCCGGGATGGATGGTGGCGCGATCGCAAATGCTCGATCAATTGCAGCAGCGCTACGGTAGGGTTGATACCCTGGCCGCACAAGCCACCGACTTGGCATTGGTAAATTTACCTGTAGCCAAGGCAGCAATTCCAAGTCAAACCCCTGGGATGGCGACGGTTGCAAGCGGAAGTGCAACTTTCATCCAGCGCCACCCGAATGAAGCTGCACCATCCATCGAAAGAAACACACCTTTGCTGGGGCGAACAGCCTCGCCCAGTCCAGGGAACGTTCCCGCAATGCAGGATTCTGTGCCCACACCAGCAGCCGCCCACGAAATCTTGCACTCATCTGCACTCGCACAACGCCTGCAACGGCGCAGCACAGAACCAGTCGGCATGATTGATGGGCGACAGCCTGAGACGGATTACCCACGCACGCCAGGATGGACGCGGGCACGTTCGGAAATGCTCGATCAATTGCAACTGCGCTACGGCAGCAACGGTGAAACCATGCCAACGCAGAGCAGCAGTGCCATTGCTACACCTACACCCGCACAATCGCGGGTGGAAACGCTCAGGACTATGGCTACAACAGCACCAACAGCTGTAACATTTTCGGCCTCGGATGCTACTGGATTGCCCTCACAAACGTTTCGCGTCAGCCGCAAGCCGATGATCAAGGCGGCACCATCAGATGCGATCGCTACTTTGCCTACGGCTACGCCCAAGCCCGCATTCCCAACAACCGAACCAAATACCATAGCGGAGGCAAAAAGCAACCCATCCCTTGCAGGTGGATTATTCTCAACCACACCCACTAAAGCTGAGCCACCTCCACAATCTCTAGTTTTGCCAAAAAGAATCGGTATACCTATACAAACAGGGGAAAACTCGAGCGATCGCAATCCCCATCCTTTACCTGAACCAGTCCATCAAATTTCAGCCACTGGGACAAACGCACCTTTACGGCTGCAAAAAGCTGCATCTCATAAACCAGACGAGCCAAAGGGGAACACAGAGGATGTAGGGGCACGGGAACACGGGGATGCGGGGAAGATTGTTGCACAACTCTCTCTATCATCCTCTCTGCCGCTGGTTAAGCCATTATCAACATCACGATTACCAGTGCAACGGCTTTCTCAAGAAAGCGTCCAAGTCGAGAATAGGCGATCGCCCCAGAAAATATCCGAGATTACCCCCAGTAACCAACTAGCCGTCGCGGCAGAAATTCCTACAACTGTTAGCCACTTGTCACCGTCACACATAATCTGGCGCACCCATTCAAACAGTTCGCCTACCGGAGGTAGTTTAAGCACCGCCACCAACGGCAGGGGGCAAACTCTGCCCCTAACAGGACATCCCATCAGTAGCACTCCTGGTGTGATCGCACGTCAAATTACTACAACTACCAACTCTGCCGCCGAACCTACCGCAACCAGCAGCCATGAAACCATCCCATCCGCGGCAACCCCAGTACCCACAGCGGGGGGCGAAATGAATTTGGCACAAATCGCCGAACAAGTCAGCCGCCTTCTCCATCGCAAACTTACCGTTGAGCGCGAACGCCGAGGGATAGGTAGATGGCATTAGCAAAATTGACAATCACACCCCAATCTCCTTCCACTCTTAAGCCAATAGAGGTGCTTTTCAATCCCAATAATTATTCCATCGTTAAACCAGTAACTTGGAGTACAGCACCACCGCCACAACACTCACCCTCTGAGCAAAACGAAACCCAAAGGCTCTTGAATGCACCCCCCTTGAAATTTGGTGGGGGTGGTAGCCGTACCCTCACCCTGGATCAACTGTTCTTCGACGTAACCGAACCTGTCGAAAAAAAGGGTCAACGAGTCACTGTACCTGATGTCCGCCGGGAAACTGACCAAATTGTTGCCTTGACACGTATTGAACCTAAAACAGGTCAACCGCCCATTTGTCAAGTCTCTTGGGGTGGGAATAGCGCTGATTTTCCGTTTACTGGTGTTGTCACCAACCTGACGCAGCGATTCACCCTGTTCAAAAGCGATGGTACGCCGGTCAGAGCCACTTTGACCGTGGTTTTCACAGAATATCTTGTTCCAGAGGCAGACCTACGCCAGACTGATCCAGAACTTACCACCCATGTTGTCAAGCGGGGTGAAACGTTGAGCATTATTGCTGCCGACGTATACGGCGACCCAACGCTTTGGCGCATCATCGCCCAAGCCAATCGTCTGGACGATCCTCGCCGATTAGAGATCGGCAGGCGGTTAACCATTCCGGCACTGAGTTAAGGGGGAGAATCTATGCCGATTGCCAAATCTAAAAACTTACAGCTGCCGAGTTTTGATGTACTTGTTAATGGCAAGGTGTTGTCTGCTGAAGCCGTAGCACACCTGATTGGTGTCACGGTTGACGATGATGTCGAGTTGCCCAGTATGTTTACACTGGAACTCACAGGTTCGGAATCTCAGCAAGAAGAGATACCTTGGATTGACGATCAAAACTTGTTTGGTATCGGCCATGCCGTCGAAGTCAAACTGGGTTATGCTGGTGCTTTAAAAACACTATTGGTCGGTGAAATAACCGGACTTGAACCAGAATTTACGTACAATAGTTTGCCGAGTTTGATTGTGCGGGGATACGATCGCCGCCATCGCCTGCTACGGGGTCGCAAAACTCGTACTTTCGTCGAGAAAAAAGATAGTGCCATTGCCGAAAAAATTGCCAACGAAGCAGGGCTAACCCCGCAAGTAGAAGATAGCGCCGTAGTGCATGATTATGTGCTGCAAGCCAATCAAACCGATCTGGAGTTTTTGCAAGAGCGGGCTAAGCGCATTCAATATGAAGTGGTGGTCGAGGATAAAACGCTGTTTTTCCGACCTGTAGGTAATGCCAACAGCGATATTTTAACCTTAAGTTTTAAGGATGATTTGTTGGAATTTTATCCGCGTCTTTCTTCAATGCGGCAGTTGAGTGAAGTGACGGTGCGCGGTTGGAATCCCAAGGATAAAAAACAGATTTTAGGACAGGCGAAAACTGGCGATGAAGTCTCCCAGATGGGTGGGGAGAAAAGTGGTGCACAGTTAATTTCCAGTGCTTTTGGTGCGGCAAACGGTATGGTGAGCGATCGCCCCGTGATGCAGCAAGCCGAAGCCGATCAAATGGCAAAGGCGCTATTTAATAAGGCGGCGCTGGGGCTGATTACTGGGGAGGGGGTTTGTCGGGGACGTACCGATTTGCGATCGGGCAAAGTCATCAAAATTAACGGGGTTGGCAAGCGATTTAGTGGGCAATATTATGTCACCTGTGCCGTTCATCGCTATTTACCACGCGGTTACTACACGCATTTCACAGTTCGGAGGGATGCTTCATGAATTTCTTTGACGTACTGATTGATACTGAAGAACGAGAGGCTGCACTTAGCCGCATTTATGGGGTGGTGGTGGGTGTGGTGACGAATAATAAAGACGACTCTGGTATGGGTCGAGTGAAGGTAAAATTTCCTTGGCTTAGCGATCAAGACGAAAGCTATTGGGCGCGAATTGCCGCACCGATGGCAGGTAAAGAACGCGGCTTTTATTTTTTACCTGAAGTTGAAGACGAGGTGCTGGTTGTCTTTGAACAAGGCGATGTCCGCTTCCCTTACGTCATTGGTGCACTCTGGAACGGCAAGGAAAAACCACCCGCAAAAAATGAGGATGGGAAAAACAATATTCGCGTTATCAAATCTCGCAGCGGTCATGTCATTCGCTTAAATGACGAGGATGGCAAAGAGAAAATTGAAATCATTGATAGCAAAAACAATAGCATTATTTTCGATACTGCTAACAATAGCATTACCATTAAAACCGATAAAGATATAACTCTGTCAGCAGCCAAAGGTACTATCAAATTAGAGGCAAAAAATATCGAAATTAAAGCTTCATCAAATACAAAAATTGAAGCTAACAGTGGGATGGATATTCAGGCAAAGAACACGACGAATATCAAAGGCAAACCGATAAATCTTAATTAGTTTTCAAAGTGGGCATTGCCTACCCTACAACGTTTACCAACTACCCAACTCAAAATTCTTTTACTATGGGTCAACCAGCCGCAAAACAAGGCGACAAAATTGTTGCCACCGATACGCACATTGTCATGGTGCCGGGAACACCACCAGTTCCTACACCGCTTCCCCATCCTTTCACTGGCATCATTAATGGCAACCTCAGTAGCGATGTGAACATCATGGGAATGCCAGCCGCTACGGTGGACAGCACGGCGGATAATACACCCCCCCACATTCCCACACCACCCGGCACAGCCTTTCAAAAGCCACCATCGAACAAGGCAACCATCAAAATGGGTAGCCCAACGGTGAACATCAATGGTAAAAAGGCCGCACGGAATGGCGATGTTGCCGACACTTGCAACGATCCGACAGATGCGCCAGTAGGAAAAGTCATTGCAGTGGGTACGGTTTTAATTGGATGACTCAATTCCCTCAACCCTTCGTCCAGCGAAAGGAGGAGCATCAACTGCCCAATTAAATTTAGGTGAAACGTATGGATAAATCGTTTTTGGGTCGTGGCGTAGGTTTTCCAGTTAATCTCGATACCAGTGGTGCTATCCAACGCGCAGAGTTTGAAGAAAGCGTTCGCCAATCAATCTGGATTATTCTCGGCACCGCTAAGGGTGAGCGTCTCATGCGTCCGGATTTTGGCTGCGGGATTTACGATTTAGTTTTTGAAACTAATTCAGCCTCGACAGCGGCAAAGATAGCCCAATCTGTGCGGGAGGCACTGCTATTTTTTGAACCCCGTATTAATGTACTTGATATTCAAACAACGTCTCAATCGGACAGCGATGGAAACAAGCTGCTGATCAATATTGACTATCAAGTACGAGCAACGAATAACATTTTTAACCTGGTTTATCCGTTCTATCTAGAAAGGAGTGCGGGGTAATGGTTAAACCGGCTCCCCCAATAGACAAGCGAACTGCAATAGATATTGCCAAGCAGGTACAAGATCTGTTGAAAATTTATGCACCGAATTGGCAGGAATTCGATCCGGTTACTGGCAAGCCTAAGGAAATCAGCGCCGCACTGATTGGCGTCTTCGCTCGTTTTGCGGAGATTACCATTGGGCGGCTCAACCAAGTACCGAATAAAAATTTCCTCGCTTTTTTGGATCTGCTAGGTGCCTCCCTGTTGCCACCGCAACCAGCACGGGTGCCGCTGACATTCTCGTTAGCTGCTGGAAGTACGACTGATGCCGTAGTGCCTGAAGGAACGCAAGTGGCGGCACCACCCGCCGAAGGCGAGAAGGAACCGGTGATTTTTGAAACGGAACGCGAGTTAGTGGTAACGGCAGCACAATTGGTGTCAGTTTTTGTTCGCGACCCGGAACAAGATACTTATGCTGATAATACGGCCTTAACCATGCTTTCTGAAAGCTTGGCTACTGAACCCTCATCCATCGGCGTTTCTGTTTTTCAAGGGCACAGTGCTATTGAACATATCCTGTATCTCGGTCATAGCCTGCTTCTTGGCTTACCTCAAATTCAAAATCTAACGTTGACTTTCACCCTAGCACCGGGACTTTTAGAGGGCAACCGACAACTGCAATGGGAATTTTGGGATGGAATTGAGTGGAAGAAACTTCCGATTAAAAACCAAGTTCTTAAAGACTCAACTCAAAATTTGCGCCAATCTGGAAGCATCGAATTTGGCAGCATTGACCTAATTTTGCCAAGTTACGTGAATTCCTTAGAAAGCCGCTGGCTGCGCTGCCGATTAATTACACCCATCACCGATTCCCTTCAACCGGTGTTAAACATGGTAGCCCAAAGCCAGCTGCCGCAGCTAAAGCAAATCAAAATGCAGGTTCACTTGCTGCGATCGCTCAGCAACGGTTTGCCGCCAGAGTTGGCTGTTACCAATTCCATACCGATTGAATCAGGTAAAGATTTCTTCCCGTTTGGAGAAAAACCGCAGTTTAACGACACCCTTTATCTCGCCAGTAGGGAAGCTTTTTCCAAACCGGGTGCGACGATTCAACTAGAAATTTCACTGATTAATTCCCATTTACTACCAGCACCTACAAGCGTGCGTCCGACGGACGATTTGCGACTAGCTTGGGAAGTTTGGGACGGAAGCACTTGGAACGGTGTGGGCATCAGCGATGCTCCATCCTGGCTCAGCTTGCTGGAACTCGATCCGCTACCGTCAGTTACCAGCAGCCAGTCACAAGTCGTGCAGGGTACAGCTCAAAGCGGAGCTACGGTGAGTATCCAATCTCTAACCCAGACAGCAGCTACTAGTTCATCTGTCGTAGTCGGTGAGGACAGGCGTTTTGCTGTCCGAGTGTCCCTCTCCTCCGGTGTCAACGTGTTCTCCTGCACCGCGAGTTACAAAGGACGCACAACCAAAGCCTGGATAGCCATTTTTCAAGAAACACAAGAACAAAAGGCGACTATTCAACTAAATAGTACGGGGTTTAACCTGCCAGAAAGCAAGCCTCAAATTGATTTAACAGTCGAAGTTACAGGAGATGGTGCAAATTCAGTGCAAACTGTCCGCGTCACTAACGGCAGAAATAACACCGTTGTGGCAAAACCTAAGGGTAATTCCTTAACCATTCAATTGGAAGAAGGTCGTAACGAATTATTAATTGAAGGCTTGGCTCAAGACGATCGCCGTCTGGCAGCAACCTCTCTCACCATTAGTCGTGAAGCCAAAAAACAGCCCGATGCCAATGAATCTCCGGACTTTTTTGATGGCACCTATGCGTTTTGCCAAAGTGGAATTGTGACGTTGAAATTCCCCAATACCGTGAGCCAAACGGCGGTGAATGGTCAGGATAACTATTGGTTGCGCGTGCGACTAATTAATGGTGACTACGGCAAAGACGCAAGTTACAAATTAACCGATCCGACAAATCCAGCAGCAGGTTTCACTCTGGTTTTAGCGAGCTTTAGACCACCGATTATCTCGCCCATCAAAATCGGCTACGAACAAACTCTAACTGAAAATCCTCAATATTGTTTGGCTTACAACAATCTGGAATTTTCAGATTTTACCGCCGCCAATCTGGCTGGAAATCAGCTTTTTCCACCGTTTATTGCCGCACCGGAGGAGCAACCAACCCTCTATTTTGGTTTTACCCTGCCGCCAAATCGCACAGTGTTTCCCAATCGCAAGATTAGTCTTTTTGCTCGTGTCGCTGATTTCAAATACGGGGAAAAAACGGTTCCCATTTGGCCTAATAATAGCCGAGCATTTGGTACTCCTGGGTCAGTGGTTAAGCATACCTTTACCATCACTAATGCCGGAACAACGCGAGCAACGTTTGAATTGACCCTTTTGGGGACGGTTTGGAATACCGTTGTCGTTCCGCAAAACGTGGAGTTGCAGGCGGGTGACTCGCAAGAGGTGGACGTGCAAGTCACCATTGGTACGCCACTGCACAGTAGCGATCGCGGCTTCCTCAGACTCACCAAAACAGACGAGCCGGATGTGAAGTACAGTGCCTCCTTTGTCACCTTCGCCCAATTGCAACTTCCCGAAAGCGATCGCCTGCAACTGGCTTGGGACTATTGGAATGGCGAGAATTGGACAAAGTTATTAGTACGCGACGAAACCGAGGCATTTACTCGTCCTGGTTTAATTGAATTTTTACCGCCAGCCAACATTGCCATGCATCCTGAATTTGGCTTAACGTCCCGGTACTGGGTGCGGGTGTATCGACAAAGCGGCGATTATCAAATGGAACCAAAACTGTTGAGGGTTCTACTCAATACCACGATGGCAGCCCAAACCGTTACCATCCACACCGAAATTCTCGGTTCCAGCGATGGTAGCGAAAATCAAACGTTCCGCACCACCCGCGCCCCGATTTTAGCGGGACAGCAGTTGCAAGTGCGAGAGCTGGAGATACCCACTAGTAATGAGCAGGCAATCGTTACGGTAGAAAACCAGCAAGAAATTTGGGTCTTATGGCAGGAAGTCCCGGATTTTTATGCTTCTGGCTCGCGCGATCGCCATTACGTGCTCGATCATCTCACAGGCGAAATTTCGTTTGGTAACGGATTGAACGGTTTGATTCCACCCATTGGCATTGGCAACCTCCGCCTCACCCGTTATCAAACCGGCGGCGGTATTGCTGGGAACAAACCGGCTGGTGCGATCGTGCAACTGAAAACGACCATCCCTTACGTTGAGACAGTGATTAATACCGAACCTGCAACTGGCGGTGCGAACGCTGAAACGCTGGATTCGCTGATTGAACGTGCGCCGCGTACTATCCGCCACCGGGGACGCGCCGTTACTCTGGAAGATTACGAAGATTTGGCGCTGCTGGCATCACCGGAAGTGGTGCGTGCTAAGTGCATTCCTCTGATTAATTTGATTAAAAATCCATTGGACACGACACCTGACGCTCTTGGTGAAGTTAGCGTGATTATCGTGCCGCGTTCTCAGGATGCCAAACCGCTACCCAGCGTTGAACTGATTAACCGCGTTCAAGATTACCTCCAGACTCATGGTATTCCAACGGTTAACGTGTCAGTGGTTGGACCGCTGTATGTAAGCGTTAATATCACCGCTGAAATTGCCTTAACGTCCCTCGAAGGAGCAAGTGCAGTGGAACAGGCAATCTATCAAACCCTTGATAAATTTTTGCATCCCCTGCTTGGCGGTTTCGATGGTACGGGCTGGGATTTTGGGCGCGAACCGTACAAGTCAGATTTTTACGCACTACTCGAAGCCGTCCCCGGTGTTGAACATATCCGCAACCTGGCTGTGTTTGACAAGGAAGATCGACCAGGCATTAAGGAAACTCGCCGTTTTTTGGTTTATTCCGGGAAGCACAAAATTGACCTTGTATTTGCACAAACCTGAACCAGGATTCATACCGAGTTGCGTTCAAAGAGGTGAGTTTTTCTCCCCCAGCTCCCCACCCTCCCCAGCTCCCCCAGCCCTTTATCTGTAGCAAGCTTAAAGCGAAATGATATTAGTATCATCCCTCTCTCCCTCTCCCCATCTCAGGAGCCACCATGCCGCTACAACTGCCCAACCTCGATGATCGCACCTACAACGATTTGGTTGAAGAAGCGCTCCGCCTGATTCCCAGCTACGCACCGGAATGGACTAACCACAACCCTTCCGATCCGGGGATTACCCTGATTGAACTGTTTGCCTATCTCACCGAGATCTTGAACTATCGGCTGAACCGAGTTACCGATGAGAACCTGTGCGCGTTTCTCAAACTACTAAATGGCCCGGAATGGCCCGGTTCTGGAAAGCAATGCCAAGATTTAGACTTGCGTCAAGAAGTGCAATTGGCGGTTTTGGGGGTGCGAGAACGCTATCGAGCCATAACTTGCGAAGATTTTGAGCGGTTGAGCATCGAGAACTTTAACCGTTGGCTGGCAGTAATGCAGCAAAAAGAACACAAGGGTGAACCTCTCGATGAGTGGTGGCAAGTGACAGGATTGAACTCCACGAGTACAGATAATTTGCCCTCAAAAGTCACAGGAATTCAGCGTTCTCACTGTGTAGCACGCAGATACCTAGATGCAGGCACTGAAGCGGCTCGCAGGGAACCTAAACCAGGTCATATCAGCACGATCATTTTGCCTGTTGAGGACAAGGTTGAGCCGAACGAATTGGGGCCGCAACCAACACCCGTGCAACGTCAGGCAATTTGGGGGTATTTAGAGCAACGAAGACTGCTCACCACTCGCCATCATGTAGTCGGGCCGTTTTACGCGCCAGTGAATGTTGAAATTCTACTTGCCCGACGCAGTGATGTACCCCCTGGTACTGTGCGCGATCGCATTACAGACGCTATTACTAACTTTTTGCGCCCACTCCCGCCCAAGGAACAACCAGAACAAACAGTTTGGCCTTTTGGGCGGGATGTGTACGTCTCCGAATTGTACGAAGTGCTGGAAAAACTTGAAGGGGTGGACTTCATCCCCGACATTATGCTGTTTAGCGAGTGCAAACCGGAGGATAAGCACTGCGTTGCGGCAGAGCCAATTTGGCATGAGGAGGGCGATTTGATTGGGTTGCGTCTTTTTGAGCATCATTTACCAGCAGCACGCCTCGATCCAAACCGCATCGTCATCGAGCCAAGTGGGGCATTTGTAACCGTGCAAATCGCGATCGCTGTCACAGCAACGTCGTCAACTGAGCCAAAAATCTTGAAACAGCAGCTCAAAAAGAAGATGAGAGAATTTTTCCACCCCTTATATCCTGGGCCAGGATCGAAGACATCTGATAACAGAACTATTAGTCAACAGCAACTCAAGCAAGCTGTAGAAGACGTTGCAGGCGTGCAGCCTGGAGCTTCGATCAAACTGCAAAATGACCCGAACAAGCTGTCTGTACAAATTAAAGCTGGAGAATTGGTTGATTTGCGCTTGCAAGTTGAGGTGAAAAAAGTCTAAGCAACGACGCTCAATTTTATTAAGGAGAATTTATGGCAATTGATAAACGTCCAGGGCAAGGCAGCAGCCTATTGAACTATTTACCAGCCGTTTTTCAAGAAGACGGTGAGCTTGGTCAGTCAAATTTTTTAGGTCGTTTTCTGCTGGCTTTTGAAAGAATCCTCCTTGGCTTAGGTGAGATATCTGACGAGGTAAAGGAACCAGGACTCGAAGAAATAATAGGAGGGGGAGAAATTGTTGATAAAATTGAAAATCCCGATAACAAAGAAAAGACAAAACTCGCAGGAATTCAACGGTATTTTGAACCGGGTACGAACTTAAAAGACTCGGAACGTGTCCCCAGCGGCGACTTCTTAAAGTGGCTAGCTAGTTGGGTGGCATTGACGCTGCGCGAAGATTGGGATGAATCCCGCCAACGCGATTTGATTGCCCATGCGGCTCAACTTTATCGCCTGCGTGGTACCAAGCTTGGTGTAGAAACAGCTCTGCGTATCTACCAATCGGGAGTACAGGCGAAGACGGGAGTAGAGATTGATGAACAAAACACACCGTTTCAGCTCGCCGTACACTCCACAGTCGGCAAAGACACTATCTTAGATGGCGGCGCACCGTTCTTCTTTTGGGTACACCTGGTTTTACCCACCGCTAATCCAGATTTGATTAAGCAAAAGCGAGAAATTGCTAGAGCGATCGTAGATTTACAAAAGCCAGCTTATACGAATTACGACTTAACGGTGAAGACTCCAATTTTCCGAATTAACGTCAATTCTACGGTAGGTGTAGATACACTTTTGGGCTGAAAGTTTAGTCAATTTTAAATTTAAATCATACAATTTGCTTTGTTATAACGCAGCTATCATAGGAGGGCAATATGGCAGATTCAGTCAAACGAACCCATTATTTTAACGGTCAATTTCTGCGAGAAAACGATTTTAACGCCGAGCAGAAATACCATATGGAACGGCTACGGGATCACAACCGTTTGCTGCATACTCCAGGTATTGCTAAAGGTTTAGATATACCACCTCCCCCTGCCAGTGCAACAAGTATCACTATTAATGCGGGTGTTGCTTATGACAATCAAGGACGAGAAATTGTTCTGGCTGACAACAAACCCATTGAGTTGAAAGATTTTGCAGACAACGCTTCAGTATATATTGTCATTTCTTACCGCGAGCAAGAAACAGACCCAACGTCTGAAACTGGCGTAACTGGAAATACCCGGATTACTGAGGACGCAAATCTCGAAACGTTATTGTCTGCGCCCACGAATCCCGACGAGAAACTGATTGTGGCGAAAGTGAATCGCGAGGGTAAGACAATCAAAAGTATCGATACAACCGACCGCCGCAATGCGGGGGTAGTCGGTGGTGATTTGCAGGTGCAAAGTTTAACGTTTGGGAGCCCGAATATTGCTTCCTCAGGCTGGTCAACGATGCGCTTGAATACAGAAAAGCGTGTAGATTTCGTTGGTAGTTTATTTGTTAGTCAGAACCTCAACGTTACTGGCACCATTCAAGGAGTGATTGCTACTGGCATCGTGGGTACAAACCAGTTGGCAGACAATGCAGTTAACACGGCGAAACTCGCCGACAATGCCGTCACTAGTGCCAAAATTGCTGATGGTAACGTCGCTACCGCAGAACTAGCCAACAACGCCGTCATCACTGCAAAAATTGCCGACAATGCCGTTACTAGTGCCAAAATTGCTGATGGTAACGTTGCTACCGCAGAGCTAGCTGATAACGCCGTCATCAATGCCAAGATTGCCAACGATACTATCAATGAAAGTAAGTTAGATCCGGCTACTAGAGGAAAAATTAACACAGCGATTAACAATTTCAATCCCACTACAGGACACGACCACGACGGAACTAATAGTAAAAAGATATCTCCCACCAATCTGTCAGGTGTTAATGCAACTGTCACCGCGCCTAATCTCAATACCTTAACCGCCGGTGCGACTTCAGATGCGTCCACACTGCATTTCCACGCAACAATTCCAACTCAAAACAGACGCTACCACGTTCCCCTGGCACCTCAAAAGTATTCCGCTATAACCGCTGGTACCGCTCAGGATCAGCCGGAATTTTCCAGTAACCTGACAACAATGGTGGCTGCCGCCAATACAAAACCTTTTGGGAAAATACCACTGTATCTCCCGTCTGGCGCTGTATTAACTCAAATCAGCGTTAACACGGTAAGCACCCTGGCTAACTTTGAGGTCGATGTGCAGCTAGCGCAGGTGGCTTACGGCTCTAGCAACGTCACAACTATCAATACTGTAGTAAGCAACTCAGCTGGCGATAAGGCGATAGCACTAAACCACACTGTTAATAACGAAACCGGTCGCTACTGGTTGCTGATTAATGTTGCCACCTCAGGAGCAGCACCGATTTCTATTCAAGGGATTTTTATTGATTATCAATTGACCAAGTTGTTCTAAACCTGCAACGAATATTTTCTCAAGGAGGAGAAAATGAAGAAAAAAGTAACTCTTGCCGCAGGCGAAAATAAATTGATGATTGCCGTTTCCAATGCGACATCCATCGAAATTATCAATGCCGATGAGCGAGTAATTGGAAGCGTCAAAAGTGAAACTATTACAGCACCTCAAATCTTTTATATAGAAGAAGGTGAGTACCGGATAGTCACTGACGGTCATATAGATCATATCACTAAAGAATCGGCAACGATGCCTAGTCTGGGAGATTTATCTCAACTGGTATTAACATCCGACGCTAAAGATTTCCACGTTGTAGATGGAGTGGGAGAAATTCCCGCAGATGGTCAATCTTTTACGACGATTACGATACAAAAATTTGATGCTAAAGGTCAAATTTTACACACCAAAGAAGAGAATGACGAAGTATTTTTACGAACCAATGCTGGAACAATCAAGGATGGAGAAGGAAATGAGATTCGCAGCCTGAAACTGGCACAGGGGAAAGGCTTTTTCCGTCTTTACTCTGAGGAACACAAACGGGTTGCTACAGTTAAAGTAATCAGCGCCAATCCTTATTTGACGGATGCTTCAATCAGCATCGAATTCTTTTAAATCATCCCAATAGTGCCAAAATAGGGACTTTTAAAATTAGGAGAAAAATCGCTATGTCTATCGATGATGATAAAGGTACATTCTTCAGTTTGGAACTCAAACGCAACGGCGTCGATCCCAGCCAGCGACCCCGACTTGCTTGTAGCAAAGCCAGCCAGCTCGCTGTCACAGGCGGACTCAATGTAGACCAGGATAATACCAACAATGGCTCACTCAATCCAGGCATTATCTTTGGGCCAACGAGTGACGACCCCATTGCCCCCCAAAGTGGCGAGGGTATCTCCTCTAGGCGCACCGCAGGCGTTAACCAAAACGGTCTGGATTTTTATACTGGTTCCGCCCTTCGTGTCAGCATTGATAACACTGGCAATGTGGGCATCGGCACAAACCAGCCACAGGCGAAGTTACAGATAGCAAATGGGGCAATCATGCCCAGTACGGGCGATGGTGAGAATGCCGGACTTATGTTCCCCAAAGAACCAGGCGGTGGCACTGGTGACGCCGCTTGGATGCGGTATTATCCGCGCACGGGTGAAGCCTGCACCTTAGAGATTGGCATTTCTAACGATGCGGATGATCACATTGCCTTGATGCCTTCCGGCAACGTCGGTATAGGAACTAAAACACCAGGATTTAAGTTGGACATTACTGACAGAATGAGAGTGAGGCAAGGCGCATCTGGTACAGCAGGTATTTGGTTTTATCAGACTACTCCTGCCACCGACCGAGCCTTTGTTGGTATGGCTAATGATAATCAAATCGGTTTGTGGGGGAATACCGGAGCGAATTGGGGATTACTGATGGATACAACCTCTGGTGACCTGACAATTAAAGGAGATTTGGCATTCCCCAATACTGGGGGAGGATTGGCGAGATTCACAAAACAAAAGTATAGCAATGAAAGTGCTTTCAAAAAAAATAATGTAAAACTAAGTTTGGGCAGTGAAGGTCCTTATTACTTCCCTAATCAACCCCCCCTTGAATATGAATTCACTTTAGGTCATACCTGGACGCGCATAAATGCTAGTCCTGGAGAATGGACATTCATTACTAATTTTGTCAAGAAATTTTCTGTTAATCAGAATGGAGAAGCTTATTTTGCAGGTGCTAAAACTGGATTTGTAGTTGATTATTTTGTGAATAGAGTTGGCGATATCTTGGAACAAGGAGATGTTGTCGTCATTAGTCAATATCCAGTTTCTCATTACTCTGGAAATCAAAATGACATCCCTATTCCTGAAGTCGATTTAACCAATAAAGCTTATGATTCTCGTGTTTGTGGGATTGTTGCCAAATTTGTGACAGAGGCGGATTTGCCCTATGTGGAAATCGAACAAGAAGTTCAACCAGAGCCGGAAGAGTTGGTAGAATTAAACCCTGAAAATATTCAACCCTTCGTACACCCTTTACAACCTTTGGCTGCTCAATTGCAGGAAGGTGCAGATCCCAAGAAAGTCCAAAATCAACAAATGGGAACAATGGTAACCTTAGGGGCTTATGCCCATTGCAAAGTTGATGCTGACATTGCCCCAATTGAAGTGGGTGATTTGTTGACTACAAGTGCGACTAAAGGTCATGCCCAAAAAGTTTTGGAACCGGGACATGCAGTAGGAGCAATTATTGGTAAGGCTCTCGCACCACTAGAAAAAGGTAAAGGCAAAATTCCTGTGTTGGTAATGCTGCAATAAGCAAATGGAAACGAGGAGCTAAAACTAGCTCAAAATCGGGGATTGAGGCGATCGCACCTGAGTTGATTGCCAGATGACACGATCGCGATCGCTTGCTTGCAACAGCACAATCTTGGGACAAGCTGTAGCTACTTAATCACAATATCTTCAAGAGGAAAAATCACTATGTCTATCGATCAAGACAAAGGTTTCTTCTACAGTCTGCAACTCAAACGCAACGGCGTCGATCAAAGCCAATGGCCGCAGCTTACTTGTAGCAAAGCCAGCCAGCTCACTGTCACAGGTGGACTCAATGTAGACCAAGATAACACTAATAATGGCTTACTCAATCCAGGTATTATCTTTGGACCAACGAGTGACGACCCAAATGCACCCCGAAGTGTCGAAGGCATTGCCTCGAAACGCACCTCAGGCGGCAATCAAAAC
>DATNPV010000033.1:0-23795 GCA_036703055.1 Waterburya sp. | reverse complement strand
TCACAGCCTTTGGCTTGACTCGTGTCTTTCGTTTAGTCTTCTTAGGAAGCCCTCAGCCCAAAAGCCGTCGCGCGCCAGAGGTTACTTGGCCGATGGCTGTCCCCATGGTGATTTTAACTGTAGTGACACTGATGACCCCTGTTTTACTACAGCAACTATCACTGTTGCCTCCTTCAAAGTACGAATACCTGATTCGTCCAGCCCAGCTTTTGTTGACAGGGTCTAGCTTAGTGGGCTGCACGTTGGGTTCAATTGTTTACCTGCCCAGAACTTGGTCAAGGTCTGTTCGGATTCCTGTCAAATTTGTGCAGGACTTATTAGCCTACGACTTTTATGTGGATCGCCTGTACCGCTTAACCATAGTTTTTGCCGTGAGCTCGTTGTCTAACCTGAGCGATTGGATTGATCGATACATCGTTGATGGCTTAGTCAATCTTGCTGGACTGGCTACACTTCTTAGCGGTCAAACCCTGAAATATAATACTTCAGGAAAAACCCAGTTTTATGCGCTCACGATTCTGGTGGGAGTCAGCCTTTTCGCGCTGCTCATGATTTGGCCTTTGAGCCAATGGTCATTAAGTCAGTGGTCGTTAGAGCAGTGGTCTTTAATTAGCGGTCGATAGTAAGGGGTTGCAAGCGTTGAAAGTTAGAACGTTGAAAGTTGGAAATTAAAAGTTTTAATCTTCAACCTTCTAACCTTCAACTGTTCCAGGGCAACATTGTTTTAGGGAGATTATTTAATCTATGCTGAGTACCTTGATTTGGGTACCAATAATCAGCGCCGCTGTGGTGGGATTTTGGCCGGGAGCCATTACCGCTAAAGCCGCTCGTCGAGGAGCCTTAGCCGTTGCTATTGGTGTCTTCATTTGGTCGATTGTCCTGCTTTTTCAGTTTAATCCTGGAGAAGTGAGCCAACAATTTCAGGAGCATTTACCCTGGATTGACGCTTTATCATTAACCTATAGTCTTGGGGTAGATGGACTATCATTACCTTTGCTGGTACTGAATGGGTTACTCACAGCAATTGCACTTTATAGTAGCGATGAAGAGCTGGAACGGCCTAGGTTTTATTACGCCTTAATTTTGCTTTTGAACGCCGGTGTAGCGGGTGCCTTCCTAGCTCAAGATTTGCTGCTATTTTTCATATTTTATGAGCTAGAACTGATTCCCCTGTATTTGTTAATTGCTATCTGGGGAGGAAAACGGCGCGGCTATGCGGCTACCAAGTTTCTCTTGTACACTGCCATTTCTGGCGCACTCATTTTGGCAGCCTTCCTTGGATTGGTCTTTTTGGATGGTGCTTCTAGCTTTGCCTATCAAGAGAATGTCGCGCTTGCCTCCATACTCCCTGTCAGCCAGCAATTGCTGCTATTAGGGGCAATTTTGATCGGGTTCGGCATTAAGATTCCCTTAGTCCCCTTCCACACCTGGTTACCCGATGCTCACGTTGAAGCCTCAACACCGATTTCTGTATTACTAGCCGGTGTTCTGCTGAAATTGGGAACCTATGGCTTATTGCGGTTTGGCTTGGGGTTGTTTCCTGAAACTTGGTCAATTGTAGCGCCTTGGTTGGCAACATGGGCGGCGGTGAGTGTGTTATATGGAGCGTTCAACGCACTCGCGCAACGAGATATGAAGAAAATGGTCGCTTACAGTTCTGTCGCTCACATGGGCTATATCCTGCTTTCGGCGGCGGCGGCTACGCCTATCGCCCTCGTGGGTTGTGTGCTTCAGATGGTCAGTCATGGTTTGATATCAGGGCTACTGTTTTTATTGGTGGGTCTGGTTTATAAGAAGACAGGCTCACGAGATCTTGAAGTTCTCAATGGTTTACTTAACCCAGAACGGGGCTTGCCATTGGTTGGTAGCTTGATGGTACTGGGTGTGATGGCTAGTGCAGGAATTCCCGGCATGGTAGGGTTCATCTCTGAGTTTTTGGTCTTTCGGGGCAGTTTCCCAATTTTTCCAGCACAAACCCTCGTATGTATGCTTGGGACTGGATTAACAGCCGTCTACTTCCTAGTTTTACTTGATCGCGCCTTCTTCGGGCGGTTGTCTGGGCGGGTGATGGATTTACCGAAAGTCTTATGGAAAGAGCGCATACCGGCGATCATTTTAGCCATTTTGATCGTGATATTCGGATTACAACCAGGATGGCTGGTGGCGCTGAGTGAAACAACAACAGCGGCAATGGTGACAACACCGTCAGTCGTAGCACTCACACCCCCCACAGCGCCACAATAAGACTGGCTTATACTCTGTGTTCTAGCCTTCTCTCGCTTACCCCTTTGAGCCATCACAACATTTATTTGGGTTCAACGGGGTGGCTACAGAGGCTAGAATCTCACCAAAATATAAAGTTATGTAAAACGAAACGGTTCTCACTTATACCATTTTGGATTTTCAAAGCCTCGGCAGGAGGGAGTTTGAGATATTCAAATGGGGCAAGTCTAAATCCAAATGGTATTACGCCATTCACTTCACCTGGATGAAGTTGTTCGATAAACAGAAGATAAATGTTACTCAGCAAAACAAAGACACGTAAACATCCCCTAGAAGAGTATATCGACCGGCTAATCGCTGGCGAAGCTCTTCTACCAGATTCTCCCGATCATGTTAAAGAAGTTGTCGGCATTCTTCATAGCTACGGGATTGTGCTAGATGCTTATTCCCGTAACCTGAATTACATTGCCGATCATCAATTTTTAGTGTTGTTTCCCTTCTTTAAATACTTTGATGGGGAAATTTCATTGCAGAAATTGCTGCGTCATTGGTGGCATGATCGCATTAATTTTGAGTACGCTGAATACTGCATGAAAGTCATGTTCTGGCATGGCGGCGGTGGGTTAGATGCTTATCTGGATACACCGGAATTCCAACAGAGAACGCAAAAAGCGATTCAGCGTCAGTTAGGCGGAAATCCTTTGATGCAGGGAGTCAACTGGCTATTTCCTGATTTTATGCTCGAACAAGTGCGTCAGATGGCCTATTACAGTGGGTTGGGTCAATTCTGGCGAGTGATGAGCGATATATTTATGAGCTTGTCTGACTACTACAACAAGGGAAAAATTAAAACGATTCCCCAAGTTGTCGAGCATATTAAATCAGGTTTAGTAGAAAATGCTAACCTACCCATTACCTACTCGCCAAACATTCGGGGTCAGGCGTGTGAAATTATTCCTAAATCGGTGGGTTTAACGTTCTTGCCTGATGTGGCCGTTCCCTATGTTGAGGCTGTGTTTTTCCGAGGAACGCCGTTTTTGGGTACAGTTTCTTACAATGCTCAGGCGAATCAAATTTCTCCCGATCAAGGCCGCTTTAATTATGGAGCATTATATGCTGACCCCTTACCCATTGGGGGCGCGGGAATTCCGCCGACGCAGCTAATGCAGGATATGCGCCATTATCTGCCCGATTATATGCACGAGATTTATCAGCGATCGCACCGAGGCGAGGATGATTTACGGGTGCAGATTTGTATCAGTTTCCAGAAGTCGATGTTTTGTGTTACGACAGCCGCTATTGTGGGACTAGCACCTTATCCTCTCGATACGACTGATCCAACGCAACAGGAGAAAAATCGGCGCTATTTAGCAGGCTGGATGGATCGGTTTAAGGAGTCACGATTGAGAGAGGTTAATGCTTAGCAATTAAGGCCATTTAGAAGGAAAAAGCCGCAGGGGGGGCACGACATGTCGTGCCCCTACAAAGCTCTAACCGGAAAATGGGGAGAGAGAAAGGGTATGACAAAGCGCTCTTGGTGTTGCTCAAGAGCTGCGTGACTCTATGTGAGAGGCGGATCGCATCCTCTGCTCATTTGATTCCTCTCGTCGCCACTGCCCTTGAGTAGACAATAGAGATAGATTGCCTACTAGCCCTATGCTTCATGAGCTATTGCTTCAATCCCGATTGCCGACACCCTCAGAACCCAACAGGGACAAAATTTTGTCAGAGTTGCGGCTCAAACTTGCTGTTAGGTCATTGCTATCGTTCTCTCAAACTCATCGGACAAGGTGGTTTTGGTAAAACCTTCTTAGCACTGGATGAAAACCACCCCTCAAAATTTCACTGCGTCATCAAGCAGTTTTACCCGCAAACCCCAGGTATTAACAATGTCCAGAAAGCGGCAGAACTCTTTAAACAAGAAGCCGTGCGATTGGAAGAGTTGGGCAAACATCCTCAAATTCCCCAATTTTTAGCGTATTTCGAGCAAGATAACCGTCAGTATTTAGTGCAAGAATTTATTGATGGGCCAAACTTAGCCCAAGTTCTGCAATCCGAAGGTGCTTTCGGTGAAAGGCAGATTCGAGACTTACTCAACAGCTTGCTACCTGTCCTGCAATTCATCCACTCTCGCAACATCATTCACCGAGATATCAAGCCAGAAAATATTATTCGTCGTCCCCCTCCTTACCAAGGAACAAGGGGAAGTCAGCTAGTTCTTGTTGATTTTGGCGCAGCCAAATATGCCTCAGCAACTGCCCTGACTAGAACCGGAACCGTGATTGGTTCTGCTGGATATGCCGCACCCGAACAAATTGCTGGTAAAGCTGTTTTTTCCAGTGATTTGTACAGTTTAGGGGTCACCTGCCTCCATTTACTAACTCAAGCTGAGCCCTTTGATTTGTATTCGTTTAGCGAAGCAACTTGGGTGTGGCGGGATTATTTACACCATCCCGTCAGTCGTCAGCTGCGTCAAGTGTTGGACAAGATGGTGGAGATTGCAACGAGTCGGCGCTATCAATCTGCCTCTGAGGTGCTAATCGACCTCAATTCTTCACGACATCCCAGCGCCAGAACTCCAAGAGTTATCCCTACTAAATCTGCTACTCCATCCCCGCAAACTACATCACACTCACCCAATCAAAACTGGAGATGTGTTTATAGGCTTCAGGCTCATATCAGAGCAATTCGTTCTCTCGCCATGACGCCGGATGGGAAGATTCTCGCCAGTGGCAGCGATGACACAACAATTAAGCTGTGGCAGCTATCGACAGGGCAGAAACTTTGTACGCTAAGAGGTCATTCTAAGTCGGTTTGTTCTGTCGCTCTTAGTGCAGATGGACAGCTTCTCGCCAGTGGCAGTGAAGATAAAACAATCAAACTGTGGCAGCTGAGCAAGGGGCTACAAATTGGCACGATTACCGTTGGTAACTGGTTATCTGGGGATGCTGGCTGTGTTTATTCCATTGCTATGACACCGGATGGACAAACTCTTGCGAGTCTCAGCAGTAGTGGGACGGTAAAGCTGTGGCAGATGAAGACGGGGCAGGAAATTTGCCGTCTCAAGGGGGATACGAGTTGGATTCAGGCTATTGCTATATCGCCAGATGGGCAATTTCTTGCCGGTGGCAGTGGTGATACGATTAAGCTTTGGCATCTCAGGACCGGGCGATGCTTACCGCCGCTCAAGGGTCATAAAAGTTGGGTTCGTACTGTTGCCTTCACGCCGGATAGCAAGATTCTTGCTAGTGGCAGTGATGACGCCACAATCAAGCTATGGGATGTGAAGACAAGGCAAGAACTTTGTACCCTCACAGGTCATACTCGACCGGTGTATTCCATTGCCTTTAGCCCCATTGGTGCTGGTACACAAGCGGCACTGGATGAATTAGCCTTTTGTGCTAGAAATAGTAAAGCATCCAAGGATTCCTTCGCCCAACCATTTTCCCGCACTCAAACAGGCGAAAGCCAGCAGATAATTGCCAGTAGTAGCGATGACCAGACCATTAAGTTATGGGATTTGAGTACAGGGCAAGAACTGTGTACTCTCACCGATCATACTAGCTGGATTCATGCGATCGCATTCACGCCGGATGGGCAGACTTTAGTTAGTGGGGGCGGTGACAACATTATCAATATTTGGCAATGCGATTAAATAGATAGGTGAAATTCAATCTCCCTGTGAAGACTGGGAATAGGGCATGGGGCATGGCGCATAGGAAAGAAACGAAATAATTAGGGTTGAGTTTTACCTAAGAGTTAAAGGAAAATCTTCCCAATCTTCTAAAGGCTGAGTTGATTGAACTAAATGCATACCCGCTGCGGCAAATCGTTGGAATGTTTCATCAGCCTGTTCCGTATAATCCACCACTCCAGGAACTACCACTGATGAAGTGCAATCTTCGAGCAGATAAACCTTTTGAGCGAGACTAGCATCTTTGGCCTGAATTTCTGTCAATAAATCCGCCACTGTCCAAGCGACACAATGACTCTTGGCTTGTCCTGCAATAATCACCGCCTCAAATTTTAGTAAATCCTGAATCAAATGGGTATTTTTTTGAGCAATGACATTGCCATTAATATCATCCACTACTTCAGGACGTAAGATCGAATAGTTTTCAGTTAACGGATTGTTGCCCTTAATCTCAAATCGCGTTTGGCTATTTCGGGCAATGCAATGGAAAAATAACGCCTCTTCAACAGCAGAAACCAAAGCATGTCCAATGCCTCCTAACATGGAATGATAAGGCCACACGGTGAGTGGGTACTTTCCTGAATCACTCAATTGCTTGACATAATGCAGTGCGTGTGAATTGAGTTTTGAGGAGTCACTGTTCAGGCTATCGGCAACGGCTGGATTGACTTTCCATTTTCCTTGCTGGATATCTTCAGGGGTAATGCTAGTGGCAGCAGGGATGGGATGTTCCCCGGCTTCGTTAATCCAAAAGATGGGATGGAAAATCTGCATCGCCGTGTGAGTGTCCATGGTGGGCGCGATCGCACTTATTACTCCCAAATGACGGTAAATAAACTGGCACAGTCGTACATTGTCTTCCACTGCCCCTGTCCCCGATTTTCCACCGACAAACAGTTCAAAACCCGGAATGCAAAAGGTGTTTTGTACATCGATTAATAATAGGCAGATGCGGGTTTTGTCTTCACTAGCCGACTGAATATTGTACGTTTTTGCCCACTCCCTAGCTTCAACGGCTCTCTCCTGATAAGGTACGCGCCAGACTTCCCCTACCTTAGCCGCATTGAAGTGAGGTGGAATTAACGATTGTTTCGTGGTTTGAGTACTCATCATTCAACTCCTTAAGAGACTATTGGCTCACTCAAGTGATACCAAATCCGTTTTAATAACCTTCTTATTTCTTAAGAGGGGGAGAGGGGGGGAGGGGGAGAGATTAGCGACGAAGCCGAAAAAGGGGTATACAAAGCGAATTTGCTATGTTAACTCAAAACTTCCCATGCCGATAGGCGGGTAGAGAACCTAACTTTAATTGTACGATTGGGTCTTTTTAACTAATCTTTCCCATTGTTAAAAATTGCAAGCACTTTAGCAGTAGGAAATGCCAAGCCAAAATCCTTGTTTCATACTATTAAGTAGGTAGTAAAATTAAGATTTAGTGTGAAGGTTGAGCATGGGGCATAGCCAAAAAACAGTTACATTGATTTAGGCCAGTTTATTTAGTAGATGAAGGCGGAGAATTCGCGCTTGCGTTCATGACATATCTGATACAAAAATAACCAATTCCTTGCGTTGTAAAGGATAGAGATAGCCATGAATACAAATCAACGAGTAGTGGGTATTGTTGGCAGTTACCGAAAAAACGGGGTCATCGATTCAGTGGTGACAGAAATTCTTGAAGAAGCGGCGAAACAGGGCGCCCAAACCACAAAAATTTATCTTCAGGATCGACCTATCGAATTCTGCACCAATTGCCGTATGTGTATGCAAGAGCCAGGTTTAGAGCGAGGAAAATGCATCCTGGCTGATGATATGGACAGCATTCTGCAAGAGATCGAATGTGCCGATTCTCTGGTTATTGGGGCACCCGTAAATTTTGGCAATATTAATGCCTTGACGCGACGGTTCCTAGAGCGATGTGCTTGCTATGGCTATTGGCCTTGGAACACAGCCGCACCAAAGCTGAGGAATCCACAAATGAGGAAGAAGTCTGTGCTTGTATCATCCAGCGCTGCACCAGTTTGGATGGGCAGACTGTTGACGGGGGCACTGGGGGCGTTGAAAGATTTATCCAAAATGTTAGGAGCAAAGCCTATTGGGGTAGTCTGGGTTGACTTGGTCAACCAAAAAGATATGCAACTTTCCGACAGAATTAAACGACGGGCAAAGCAACTGGGTCAAAAGCTAGCTGTTTAGTCATCTCATCACCACCTCCGGAGACTCGCGCTAGCTCCAAGCCTCGTTTTCTAATGGGCTAACCGCAGAAGTGATCGCTCGACAGACAGATACCCTAAACCGCACGCCGACTCTGCAACATCATCCTCACCCCCGTAGTCGGAGCAAACGTTACTCCCCGCCTCTGAGGACGTTCTGGTTCCTGCTGCGCTAAGGTCAATTCATATCGCGACATAATGGTCGCTAAGACTAACTTCATCTCAAACAGTGCCAACGCTTCCCCAATACAGCGACGTATCCCACCCCCAAACGGAATAAACTCATACGGAGAGAATTGGCGTTGCAAAAACCGCTCTGGCTTAAATTCTTCCGGTTCGGGGTATAAATCCGGGCGATGATGGGTTAGGTAAATGCAACCATAGACTCTTGTACCGGGTTCTAGGTGATAGCCCATCAGTTCCACAGGCTCTTTTACAGCTCTAGGTACGGTTAGGACAGCAACCGGGTAAATCCGCAACGTTTCATTACAAACTGCCGTGAGATAAGGTAGACGGAAAATTTCCGTGGGTGTTGGTGAATTTCCCAGAGAATCCAACTCTTGGAGCAGTTGGCTGTGGGCTTCAGGAAATCGGTGTACCCAATATAACGCCCACGCGATCGCTGTGGCTGTGGTTTCGTGTCCCGCCAACAACAGCGTCATCAACTCGTCCCGCAATTGTTCATCTGTCATTGGCTCACCCTCCTCATCTCTGGCTTCTAGCAGTAGGGAGAGGATGTCTGAACGAGAAGAATCATGCTGTTGGCGACGTTCGCGGATTTCAGCAACGAGAAGCTGATTGATTCGCTGCTGTTTCCGGACGAAGGAACCCCAAGGACTCCAAGCGCCTAAATCCTTCTGGAGTGCTGGAAAGAAGAGTGAGCCTGATGTTAGAGGAGATTTAAACCCATTGAGCAGGGTAACAATACGGCTTTTAAGTTGATGAAACCGTTCCCCTTCGTGAAGACCAAAGACAACATTCAGAATCACCTCCAAAGAGACATTCTGCATCAGGTCACGCGCTACGAAGACTTCTCCAGGACGCAACGACTGCATCACCTTCTCGGTAAGTTCACAAATCAGTTGTCCATTGGAGAGCATTTGTTCTCCGTGGAACGGGGGCATCAAGAGTTTGCGTTCCTTGCGATGGCGATCGCCTTCTAGCACGAACACAGAATGGTCTCCCACAATCGGGTGCAACAGTGGATTAGAGGGAGCAATAAATTGATGCGGGTTAGAAAAAATCTGCTGAAGTGCCTGGGGGTGGCTCACGAGCAACAGTTGGCGATAATTACCGATGATGGGTGCGTTAAAGATGTCACCATAGCGTTGCTGAGCTGCATCCATGTAAACCAGAGGATTAGTAATCCACTGCATTTTTTGCAACCAGCGAGGAGATTGAAATCCGTCAGGGAGTTTCGCTTTTGATTGGAGCATTCCAACATTCACCTAGGAGTTAACACGCGCCATGCAACGAAAGCAGCAAAAGCTAGATAACCGAACACGGTTACCCAATCTTGCCAATGCTCGGAAAGCATCAAAGCGTTATCATCCACAGACACCCTCACTTTAGCTACTTTATTACGGTTATTCTAATTGGAAAATTGGTCACTACTTTAACAGCTGAGATTGCGATCGCCTTCAGCAGTAGCTTGAGTCGCATCACTCTTTAGACCGTGTTAAAGATAATCAGTGTGGTGTACGCTGCTTTTCTAGAGGCAGTACCCAGACATGAGGAGAAAGTGTCATGACTTCACAAACAGCGAGAGCGAATGAGCGGGTGCTGGTTGCAGGAGCCACAGGCGGTGTCGGGCAGCTAACAGTTGCCAAGCTACTCGAGAAGGGTTTTCCAGTTCGCGTTCTCACCCGTAATCGTGAGAAAGTCCAGCAAATGTTTGAGAATCGGGTGGAAATTGCGATAGGGGACATCCGTCAGCCCACAACTCTCCCGCCTGCTATGCCAGACGTTAGCTACATCATCTGTTGTACTGGGAGTACGGCTTTTCCCTCTGCAAAATGGGATTTCGACAACACTGAGCAGGCTCAAGGAATTGAAAGTCTGTTGGAATGGGGCAAGATCTATTTTGACTCCAACTACCGCCGCGCTCATGCTAGGAACAGTCCCGAACAAGTCGATGCCCAAGGCGTCAGTAACTTGGTAGCTGCATCTCCCAAACAACTAAAGCGTTTTGTTTTCGTATCTTCCTGCGGTGTTTTGCGCAAAGATCAACTCCCTTTTAGCCTCCTCAATGCCTTCGGCGTACTCGATGCCAAACACAAAGGCGAAGAAGCGATTCTTCGTTCAGGATTACCCTACACCATTATTCGCCCAGCACGGTTAATCGATGGCCCCTACACATCCTATGACTTAAACACACTATTAAAGGCAAAAACAGAAGGGAAATTAGGTGTAGTCGTGGGTACAGGCGATACTCTATCCGGTGAGACCAGTCGAATTGATGTAGCATCAGCCTGTGTGGAATGCCTAGACAACCTAGTTACCGAAAGAAAAATTTTTGAACTGGTGAATCAGGGAGCAAGACCATCGACAATGGATTGGGAAGCAATCTTTTCCAATCTTAGGTAGCCAACGAGATTTAATCGGTTCTCGTCCACAACGCCAGCCCACCACCCCGACCCCTAGCTGCAATGCAATCATCCTGCACTAGGAAGTAGGTAAAAAATGCCTGCTCTTTCACGCTTTGCTCGTAAAACCTGGCTTCTCGGTCTCGACCCCCCCGAATGAAGCCCTCATACAACTTCAGCCCTAACAATAATATCTTTATCTGAGTGAAGTCAAAGGCTAGGATATTGGCCTTCGACCAAAACTGGGTAGGGCCGGTGAGGACTAGCTTGAGTGGTCCGAGTTCAACGGAATTTTGTACGGTTCCTCGGTCTGGTTCGGATTCGGATTGCGAGTAGGATAAATGAATCTTGACCCACTTCGGTAAGAACCGTCCAGCTCCTAGGATAACCCCTGCCCTTTGGCGCGATCGCTTAGTTCCGGTGATAAATCCTAATCGCCAAGTGCCTAGCAACTGCGGATAGGTATAGCGAATTTTGGCCTGTTTACCCCTCTTCTCTGCCTCAAGTAATGCCTCAACCACAGCCTCCGATGCAGGCGGCTTGGCAAATGGAGTCGCGAGAAACTCAATCGCTTGGTCTAGTGCCAGGTGCATTGAGGGAATCGTCTTAAGTGGGTAGCGGCTTGTCTTATAGCTGTCCATAAAAATTGCCAGTGAACCCCTAGCGCAAAACCTTGCTAGTGTTCAGTATAAAGGAATGTTAACTTCATATAATACCAATAAAAAACCAGTCAAATGCGGTGACTGGTTAAGCTTGCTGTGTTGGGAGGGAGATAATTTGGTACAGATGCAATTTAGCTTTACCCAAGGTCAAGTGATGAGTTAGAAAGCTCTTTGCTGTCTATGCCAAGTTCATGTAACTAAATGTAACAACATTAAACCGGATTCTGCAACATTTGTTTACATAGGCAGGTCTCAGCGGAAATATAGCTGTAAGGGCGAACGGCTGTATATATAGCCTTCGGCATGGCGGAAGCTAACACCCCTATAGTGGGTGTATTCTATGCTAATGACAATCGCTCTATAGCTGTCGCCATAAAGGTTAGGACTTTCTTTAACGGCCCAAACGACTACCTACTAGTAGTAAACATAAAACTCCTGTGCGCTAGAGCCTTCTGCTATACAAGCAATATCCCGTCTGCCTTCTGGCACTTAGTGTATTCCCAACTAAGCTCGCCAAATTAGGTAAGCGCCCCAGAGTGCAGCGGCAAAAGCTAGTATTGTCAGCCAAAGGGGATAGTTAGCGCGTTTTACTTTGCCGCCTTGGCTACGTAGAGTTTCAATATCAATCCAGGGTGTTACACCGCGACGAAACCAGCCAGTCACAGTGATTTGCTGGTTAACTAAATGGCTGGGGTGATTGGGTTGAGGTAAGAGGTTGCCCAATGGCCCCAAGAAGGACGAGAAATGAAGTTTCACTAACCCAGTGGAGGTTTGCAAAATCAAATCTTGTCCCAACCCGTTAAGTAAGCCTTGACGCCCTAAAAGTTGACCCGTTAGCTGCACAGGCAGGCTATCGGGCGGTAAAGTTGCTGGATTAGACAACAACGTCCCCAAGTTGGGTTCGGATTGCACAGTAGTGGGTTTGATGTCGGGAAAGTAGCGATTAATCCACAAGAAGAGACTGAGGCTAAAGGCAATTAAGATGCAAGCATCAAGGAACGGGCTAGCATTATGCATCCAAATGATTTGCCAGATGTTGAGTTGATCGCCAATTTGCCCAACGACCCAAAGCAGACCCCTTAGCACTAGACCGAGCAGTAACCCAAAAAATACAGCACTTTGCAACAACGGGAAAGCCTTGGGGCTGTTGAAGAGTTTGGACAACCGTGCGCCATTAGCCCGAACTGGAGGTGCGATAACCCTAACGGGATGCTTCGCTAGCGCAGGTAGACTCAGTTCAGGGTCAAGTTTCCAAAACTGGGCGTTCCGGCAAAGCATCGCCACCCGTTCCCCAAGCAAAGGATGGGACGCACTAACAATCAGCCAGCCACGGTACGGGTTGATGCAGTCCCAGTGTAAAACGGATTCCAAGGCTGTTTGGGGAGAACAACTGCCCAAGGTAAGTGCTTGCCGATATCCCACGGGCAACAGTAAATCAAAACCTTCCAACAGTCCACTGGTTTGGTGGTCATGCTGAATTTCTTCCGCCATACCAAGGGCCATTTTGAGCAAAGCGCGAGTTAGGCCATTAGGATTGCCAGTTGTTTCTATAGCCAGGCGATCGCTATAGTAAACTCTTGCTCTAGAAAGCCATAGCAACGGTAAGCCCAATAGCCAGTAAATGGCATAACTTATAGATGCAATGACACCAGTAATTCCCAGAATGATGGCTGGCAGAAATCGTCGGTAAGAGGGCAGTTTGCGCTCTACTATATTTGTTAATTGCTCTCCCCACCGAGCCACTTGCCAATAAATGGTGTAAAAGATTTGGACCAGGAGAACCCCCAACGACATCAAGACCATATCCCAATGGGCAACGTGCCCCAACTGCCCTGTGTAGAGAGTCGCCACTTCATCATCCGTCAGTTGCGCCAATAACCCCTCACTCACCACAATCCGACTCGTTCGGGGAAGATTGCCGTAGGTGAGTATCACCGGGGCATTGGTCGGTAAAATCCCCAATATGGGTACCGGAAGCTTGCGCTGGCGACAAAGCCGTTGCACGACCTTAGCCGCTTCTGGACTGCGGGCGGTGAGTTGTGTTAAGGGTAAGGCTTGCAGACCGTGAAAGTGTTTTAAGAGTGCATCTAGTAACCAGGGAGACACAATCAGTAGGATGACGAAGCTAATTCCTGCAAACGGTGCTGGGTCACGGTAGAACAGTTGAATCGGTGCTAAAAAAGGCAACTTCACCAAGATGGCGTTGGTCGTCTGCAACGCCAAACGCAAGAAAAAGTACACTACTCCCAAAAGCGCGATCGCACTGACAAGCTCCACCAGCCACAATCGCTTTAAATTGAGGGGTTTGAGAGGGCTCCATTTTTGGGCACGTCCGCTGTTGCGCCATCCAGCACGAGAGGTAAACAGTGAGGGCACAGGATTTGAGGGCGGAGTATAGCTAGCTGGGAGTAAGGGTGAGTCCTCCGCTGTAGCTTCTGAATTGACTGAACCCTGACTGGGTATTGAATTCGTATGCCGTTGCCCTGTTGATGTGGTAGAGGTAGGCTGTCCCTGAGTTTGTCTTGAATCCGCCGTAACCCCTACCGACCGTTTTGGGTTTTGAGTCGGTGTTACCGGCTGCGCTGTTTTGGGTTGGGATGGGGTTTGGTTAAAGGCGACGAAGCCGGATGAATCTGAGGCTGAAGGGGTGGGAGGATTGCCATCCAAGGGAGTAAATCCTGTGCCATTTGCCGTCGATGACTTGATAGGAGTAGCTGAGGCATTCCCGTTTAAGTCTGCCAGGATACTAGCCGCCCATTCCCGGATTTTGGGGTTTGGGTGGTGAGTGAGGTCTTGGCAAAGGGCGATCGCCTTTTCCGTTTCACCGCTTTTCCGGTAAGCCAACACTAGCCCCTGTGAAGCGCGTGTCACCAGAGACTCATCCAACTCCGTCTCACAGACAGCTTTGAGATGAGTGATCGCATCTAAATAATTTCCCTGCTTCAAGGCAGCTAAGCCAGTATCCAGCGAAGAATTGGGAACAGCGCTCATAAATATTCTTCCACTCTGCTTTTAAAGATACCCTTGCAGAGGCAATATCCTATCAGGAATTTACTAATTACTTCATTCTCCAAGCAGAGAAAATTACATCCAATGAGTTTTTCAAGGATTCATATTTTGGATTAAAAGTCAAGAAGGGAAAAATAAGCTATTCCACATTTTCGAGGCAAAGCTTAGTAATGAGTCCCTGATTTACGATGATGCATGGCGGTGACGCCATCCGAGAGGAGTTTGCCATTTTTGACAACGCCATAGACAACCCAATGGTCGCCACATTCCATGCGATTGTCCACCGTGCATTCCAGATAAGCAAGGGCATCGCTCAGAATTGGGCAGCCATTTTCAGCCTCTTGTGTCTCCACCCCAGCAAATCGGTCTTCAGCAGGACCAAAGGGTTTAAGGAAGTGCTTCATTAAGCCCAAATGCTTCCCTTGTGCCAAGATATTAAGCACAAATGCGTCGCCCGTGTGCATCAGCGATTCAATCGCCCGGTCCTTAGCAACCGCAATCGTGACACCTGGAGGCGTAAAGGTGGCTTGAGCAACCCAGTCAGCTAGCATGGCGCCACTGAGTTCTCCCTTTTTAGCGGTCACAATACACAACGAACCAATTAAACGTCCCACGGCTTGCTCAGTACGGGCTGCTTGGGAATCACTGGTCGGTTGCCGGGACGTGCGGGCTTTTTTAGCTTTTTTTAGGGCTTGGGCAAAATCCGTACCCGCTTCTTCACAGTATTGGAGGGTAACGTCGTTGGGCTTAAATTTCACCCGAATGGTTTCAAAGCCAAATTGGTAACCCGCATCTCGGAATTTAGCTTCAATCAAATCGATGGCTTCACCACTCCAACCGAAAGAACCGAAAACCCCAGCAAGTTTGGTTTTGGTGGCAGTTGAGAGTACGATTCCTAGTGCCGTTTGGATAGGCGTTGGGGCATGACCGCCAAGGGTTGGAGAGCCCATAATAAACCCATCTGCTCTCTCTACCGCTTTCTGAACCTCAGCTGGGTCAGTAACTTCGCAGTTAATCGCTTCAACCCCAACACCCGCTTTTGTGATGCCCCGTGCGATCGCTTGCGCTAAGGTTCCAGTATTCCCATACGCTGATGCATAAATTAGGGCAACTGTCAATTCTTGATTGGCATTTTGCTCAATCCACTGGCGATAAGAGTGAGTGAGGGGGATGAGACTATAGCGGACTAAGGGGCCATGACCGGTTGCATAAAGTCTTGCCTGAAATTCAGTTAATTTGTCTAATGCCTTTTCCACTTGCTTGGCGTGGGGGGCCATGAGGCAGTCGAAGTAATAGCGTCGGTCTTCGCTAATCGTCATCCAACCTTCATCCAAGACCTGGTCGCCACAGACGTGAGCACCAAATAACTTATCCGTAAACAGAATTTCGGTTTGGGGGTCGTAGGTACAAAGGGCACCAGGCCATCGAGAACTGGGAGTTGGGATAAATTGCAGATGATGGCCTTGCCCTAAATCGAGTGTGTCATCACCGCGCACGACCTCAATTTTTAGCTCTTGCTCTGGCAAGATAGTGCGTAGCGCGATCGCGGCTGGATTGGAGCAGACAATCGTAATCTGAGGAGCCAGTTCGAGCAGTGCCTTGAGGGTGACAGCGCGGTTGGGATTGACGTGACCAAGAATTACGTAATCTATCCGGGTCGGGTCGAGGCGTTCGCCTAATGCAGTGAGAAAAGTTTCGGTAAACGATTCTCCCGGTGGGTCGAATAGGGCAATTTTATCGGCTTGAATTAAGTAGGAATTGGCCGTAGTGCCACGTTGCAGGGCGTATTCGATTTCAAACTTGAGTCTATCCCAAGTGCGCGATCGCAAAACGGTGGTTTCTGCACCAATGGGGAGAACTTGGACATCGCGTTGCTTCGTTTCTGGTGTGACTGTGACCATGTTTTTAGGTTTTGTTTTGATAAGAATTTATTTTTTTAATGCAGAGAACCTCAGCGTCCCTCTGCGTTAAAAACCTTTTTTTCCTCCCTCCCCACTGCATCACAAGATGGTGGTATTTGCCAAGAACTTTGAGGTGTAGCTGTAGGCGCTTGGGCAATGAGGATAACCTCTCCATTTGCACCATATATCCAGCTTTGAGCTTCCACAAGTTGTTTAGGAGCGGTACGGGTAGGGTAAGGTTGAGGGGCTGTATGATTTGTGCTTTCTTCTGAGTCGAGTGTGACCCAATGGGTGATGACTGACTCACCTTGTAGCGTGTCGCTTGGACTAGGAGGTAAGCCACCCCGTCCTGTAATCACAAAGCTGCTTCTTTTGTCTGCTGCGGCGGGAGTACAGCGGCGGTCAATTTGCTGGGTGGCATCGACAACATCAGAGGGTAATTCGCTTAACCCACGACTGGGGTCAACACCGGGCGTGTTGATGTTGACAATGCCAGCAACGCCAAACTCTGAACTGGCCGTGATGTCGTTATCTGGGGTGAGTTTAGGTCGGAATTCGATACCGAAGAGTCCTTGAGTAGTGACGTTGACGTTACCGCCGTTACCTCGGACGGCATTGGCAGTAATATCGCTACCTTTTGAGCCTGTTGGGGGGGTGGCGACGATGAAGGTGGAATCAATGGTGACATTACCTCCGTTGGCATTTTCGAGAGCACTGGCAGAGATGAAGCTTTCGTTGTCCATCCGCAGGAGGTCTAAACCTTGTAGGGTGATATTTGCCCCACCTTCAACCGTACTTTTTCCAGTTACGGCGAAAAGGCGTCCTCGGTTCAGGAGCAGGGAATCAGCCGAGATCGTCATGTTACCTGCCTGCCCTCTGGTACTGCTCACGTTGGCTGCTGCCCCATCCCTGACAGACATTTGCCTGGTTTTAACAATCAAATCCCCGGCGGTGCTACCAGCGTCAGCACTAACAAATAAACCACTGGCAAACCGACCATTGGCGGTGGTGCCAATTAGTTGTACTTCTTCGGAGGCATTGACCGTCAAATCTCCCCCCTTGCCTGCGCCGGAGGTGAGTGTTCTCACCTGTGCCCCATCCTTTATAAGCAACCGAGCTGTGGTGATGGTCACGTCTCCTGCATCCCCTGTCGCGTTCGGACTAGCTTGCGCTGATAAGGTGCTGCCAAACTCACCATCGGCAGAGGTACCAATCACTTGCATGTCTTGAGAAGCATCGACGGTCAAATTTCCCCCCTTGCCTGCACCAAAGGTGGCAGCATCAACCTGTGCTCCATCTCGAATTAGCAATCGATCTGTGATGATGCTCAGGTCTCCCGCATCCCCTGTCCCTTGAGCTTGCGTGGTTACTTTGCTGCCAAACTTGCCATCGGCAGAGGTCCCAAGCACTTGCACCGAGCCGGAGGCGTTGATGGTTAAATTTCCCCCCTTGCCTGCACCAAAGGTGCCAGTACTCACCCGTGCCCCTTCTGAGATGAGCAACCGATTTGTGGTAATGCTCAAGTCTCCCGCAGTGCCCGTCGCATTTGGAGCAGCTTGCGTCGATAAAGTGCTGCCAACTCGACCATCGGTAGAAGTACCATTCACTTGCACCGAGTCGGAGGCGTTGATAGTTAAATTTCCCCCCTTGCCTGCGCCAAAGGTGCCAGCATCAACCTGTGCCCCTTCTGAGATGAGCAACCGATTTGTGGTGATGCTCAAGTCTCCCGCATCCCCTGTTGCGTTCCGATAAGTACCCGTCCCTAAGTAGCTGAAAGACCGACCATCAGCAGAGGTACCAAGCACTTGCACCGAGTCAGAGGCATTGACACTCAAATCTCCCCCCCTGCCTGCGCCCAATGTGCCAGTACCCACTTGCGCTCCTTCTGAGATGAGCAACCGATTTGTGGTAATGCTCAAGTCTCCTCCATCCCCTGTCCCTTCATTAGCTTGCGCCGATAATGTGCTGAAAAACTGACCATCGGCAGAGCTACCGAGCGCTTCCACCGAGTCGGAGGCATTGACGGTCAAATTGCCTCCCTTGCCTGCACCAAAGGTGCCAGTACTCACTTGTGCCCCACCTGAGACGAGCAATCGATTCGTGATGATGCTTAAGTCTCCCGCATCCCCTGTTGAGTTCTGATTGGCTTGCGCTGCTAAGTTGCTAAAAAACTCACCATCAGCAGAGGTGCCAATCACTTGTAATGATTCAGAGGCATTGACGGTCAAATTTCCCCCCTTGCCAGAGCCAAAGGTGCTAGCACTCACCTGTGCCCCTTCAGAGATAAGCAATTGCCCTGTAACAATCATCAAGTCTCCAGCATCACCCGTTCCTTGAGCTTGAGCAAGCAAGCCACTGCTAAAGCGACCATTAGTGGAGATGCCACTCACTTGCACTGACTCGGAGGCATTAACCGTCAGATTCCCCCCCTCGCCAGAACCAAAGTTATTGGCACTGACTACGGCCCCATCCCGAATCGACAACTGGGATGTGGTAATCTTCAACTCTCCCGCCTCGCCTGTCGCGTTCCGAAGGGCTTCAGTAAACAAGCCAGAGGGAAACCGACCATCGGCAGAGCGACCAATCACTTGCACCGATTCAGAGGCATTCACGCTCAAACCGCCCCCCTTGCCTGCTCCTAGGGGACTTGCCGAAATCTGTGAGCCATTGGTAAGGGTCACGTTTCTGCCCTGTACTTGAATACTGCCACCAGCAGCGCCATCGGTAAAGACAAATGCTGCCTGCGTCAGACGAATATCCTGAAAGTTCCTGATACCTTCATAATTGAGAGCATAGCCAGTGTCGGTCGGTGTTAGGCCCACCTGATCATTTCCAGCCACACTCCCCAACTCAATTCGTCCATCAGGTGCAAAGAGACTACCGCCTTGTAGGGCAACCTCACCGCCCACTAGCGCCAAAGTTCTCCCTGGTCGGACTCGAAGACCAAACAGCGATTGATTGACAATCCTTCCGGGATTCGCACTATATTGCAAGCCAATAGGCACATTGATAGTCAGCAACGGTGGCGCTTGGGGGTTTGTAGCACCAAACTCAAAGCCATTATCAAACACCACACTATTTGCCGTACTCGCAAAAAACGAACTCCCAACATTGAGCCGCGCATTCCGCCCAAAGATGATGCCATTGGGATTAATCAAAAACAGGTTTGGCTGCGAACTACCAAAGGTTCCCAGCGTACCCAGGATTTGTGATGGATTATTACCCGTCACTCGCGCCAAAATATTCTGGATAGCGGCGTTAGGACTGAAGAAATAGGCTCCTCTGCCCTCACTTACATTGAATTCCCGAAAACTATGGAATAGATTTTGACCCCTTACAGCCCCACCCCCGATCGCTTCCACCGACAAACCGTTAAAGTTGGGTACAACAAAGGAACTTTCAGTCCCCAGCGTGGCATCGGGTACGATATTGCTCTGAGCGAGAATGCGATTAGGAAAATTTGCGCTTGCACAACTTCCCATCACGGTCATCACGCCAACAATCCTGAAATATCCCGCTTTCCTATTTCGATAGATTGCCATGCGCGATCGCCCCCTCAGCCAAGTTTCGTCAAGTCGCTTTTCTTATTGAAATTAGCGGAACAAACCCTACACCGATTAGATAGACTGCGTTGTCATAGCCACAGATCAAAAGGACTATTCCGACTACAAAAGCTACACCAGAAAAGGCAATTTTATAGATAAATTGGCTTTTTTCCAGAAAGCGTCGATGGTTTTCCTCCTTAACTTCCTCATTTTGACGAAGCATCACCTCGCGCACCCTAGCCCAGTCTAAAGCCTCGTTGGGAGAATCCGATTTTGCTAAACGCTCCTCAACGAATGAAATAGTTTGGGTGAGATTTCGAGGATTTTTTTTAGAAAGGTTGGGTGGCGACGATAACGTTATAGCCAGTTCTTCCGGTTGTTCTGACATCCTTCAACCTTTCCCTGTAGAAAGTTTTAGGGTGGGAATTGCCCACCCTACTGATTGCTTTAATAATAGTTCCCGACTTTGCGATGGTGAACGGCAGTCAAAGCATCGGCTTTGGAAACCCGCCCTACATCAACGGTGGCGTAAACAATCCAATGGTCAGTGAGTTCCATGCGGCTAATAACGTGGCAGTCCATGTAAGCTAGAGCGTCTGTCAAAATGGGAGAACCATTTTCTGCCGCTTGAGTTTTTACCCCAGCAAAGCGGTCAGCACCGGGTGGGAAGCGCTTGAGGAAGTGCTTCATTAATGCTTGGTAGTTACCTTCTTCTAAGACATTTAGAACAAAGCGATCGCCTACATGCATCAAGGACTCGATCGCCCGATCTTTTGCCACTGCAATGGTCAAACCCAACGGTTGGAAGCTAGCTTGAGAGACCCAAGATGCCAGCATCGCGCCTTTGATGTCGCCTTTTTTAGCGGTGATAATGTACAGTCCGCCGCTAATCCGCCCCAAAGCTTTGTCCAGGTTGGTATCGAGGGCTTTCCGTTGCTTGATGTCGCGATCGCGGGTTAGCCATTGCCCCATATCCGTACCTGCTTCTTCACACAGTTGGTAGATTGCTTCTGAGGGTGTATCTTTCACCCGAATGGCAGGAAATGCTTCTTTTAAGCCCAACTCTCGGAAGCGACTGAGTAGGGGGTCGATCGGTTCGTCATCGCCGCCGTAGGACTCGAAAACGCCAACAACTTGCTTCGAGTTGGCAGCCGCAAGTACCGTCCCAATCGCCGCAGATGCCATTTGACTGGAGGCTGGAGGCATGGCGATCGCTAACCCGGCAGCACGGTTGACTAATTCTTGCACTTCTTGGGGGTCAGCAGATTTTAGATCCATCATCTCTACGCCGACACCCGTTTTGGTGATACCTCTAGCGAGGGCTTGGCTCATGCGATCGCTATAGCCATAATCGGAAACATAGAATACCACAACTGATTTCTCTGCCTTAGCTTGGGATTGGCTCCACTTGCGGTAACGACTCACTAGTTCATCAACATTGTGGCTCAGTAATGGCCCGTGACCATTGGCAATCATTTTCACGTCTCCCAACTGCTCCATCCGCTTCAGAGCAGATAGCACGGAGCGAGCATTGGGAGCCATCAAACAATCGTAGTAGAACCGATAATCGGGTTCAATCGCCCTCAAATCTTCATCAAACGTACTGTCTGAGCAATAGTGCAGGCCAAAGGCATCGCAAGTGAACATCACCTGTGTCCCGGCATCATAACTAAAAATGGTGTCAGGCCAGTGCAGGTTAGGTGCATTGACAAATTCTAAAACGTGTGTATTTCCCAAATCCAACTTGTCACCATTTTTGACAATCAGACGATTGAAGGGTTGATGCACCATATCTTCGAGAAACTGAATGGCCACCTTTGACCCCACCACGGTGACTTGAGGCGCTAGCTGAAGGACATCTTTGACTAAACCACTGTGATCGGGTTCGGTATGGCTAATAATTAGGTAATCGATTTCGGTCGGATTAATCAGTCCTTTGAGCGTATCTAAATACAGCTGACGAAACTTCTCATGAGAGGTATCAACTAAAGCGATTTTCTCACCCCGAATTAGAAACGAGTTGTAGGTGGTACCATTTTGTAGGCCAAATTCGATGTCAAAGCGATCACGATCCCAATCTAGTGAGCGAATGGCTGTCGTGTCTGGCGCAATTTCAGCCGTCTGCATTGTTAACCGCTTTTGGGTTGGGTCTGTCAGTACTACCATTGAATGGCTCCTTAATCAACTACTTTTTTTATTGAATAAGTTTTGAATTTCTCTGGATTTTTACAGCATTAAATTTGTTCAACTTAAGAGAGAAATTGCGATATACTATCCACTTTTGAAACTCAAAAGCATCCGCTTATTGGTGTTTATTCAGCAATTTTTTTGAGTTAGCTTATAGATGATTATCTATGGTTTCAACGTTGACAACCTGGAAATCCGCCTGAACTCATCTGCGAATGTAAGGATTTGTTACTAATTGTATAGTAACTGAGTAAAAATACTGGTGACAACTCACTAGCCGTTACGGAGTCTACACATATTTAGAGCGCTCGTTCAGTCGTAAACTCGGTAAAACCCAAAGCAGGTAGGGTGGGCACTGCATAAACGAGAGAATAAGCTTTTCCAATTCTGGCAGGCAGTGCCCACCTTACGGTTATCGAGAATGCTGCAAGATGTCAGGTAAAACCCAAAGTTCCTTAACCCAATACTTCGCCCTGCTGAATCCCGCAACACGATGAGTCCCGTGAACGACAGATGTCTAATGTTAATGATTGGTAATTCCCGGTTACACTGGGCTTGGTTTGTCGGTGCAACTCTTAACGCAGCCTGGGATACCCAGCATCTATCAGCGCCTACTGTTGAGCAACTCATCCAGCGTTGGACATCCGGGGTGATTCCAGAAGACATTTTGCCCCCTGTGTTAATTGCTGAAGAATCGGACAAGGGCAGAAAGTTACCGCTGTATATTGCCTCCGTAGTCCCTCCCCAGACCGAACTCTGGCAAGCTTACCCGACGTCTCAAGTCATCACCCTAGATCAAGTGCCACTTTTAGAACTTTATCCTACCCTGGGCATTGACCGCGCCTTAGCAGTGTTTGGAGCAGGTGAGAGGTTGGGTTATCCTGTACTCGTGATTGACGCGGGTACTGCACTGACCTTTACAGGGGTGGATGTGCAAAAGCGACTGAGGGGAGGAGCTATTTTACCGGGACTGGGGCTACAGCTACAGTCTCTGGCAGGAAGAACAGCCGCACTACCAGCGGTGCGACTGCCAACTTACCTACCCCAGCGTTGGGCAATGCAGACACCGATAGCCATTGAGAGTGGTGTGATCTATACGGTACTAGCCGGTATCCGAGATTTTATTGAAGATTGGCAATCTCGGTTTCCAGACAGTCATATGGCTGTAACGGGTGGGGACTCTCCATTGCTGTTGACTTATCTTAGAGAACAATTCCCTGAAACAGCACGCCAGCTGATTGCTGACCCTTACTTAATTTTTTGGGGGATTAGGTCAGTGATTGCAGAAGTTGCAAGCTAAGCCGTTACAGGTCATATAGCTGTCGCCATAAAGGTTAGGACTTTCTTTAACGGCTCAAACGACCACGTACTACTAATAAGCATAAAAGCCCTCTACCCTGGAGCCTTCTGCCTCCTGCCTTTTGCCATAACACTCAACCTTCCAACTTTCAACTTTCCCATCGTCCCACCTTCGCACCTTCAACCTTTGTCACAAATTCATGAATATGCTGAGTGACTAAACTGGGGAAGGCTTCAGGTAAATTATTGCCGCCAAAGTCAATCATCCGTAGCTGAGCGTTTGGGCTGGTTTGAGCATAAGTTTGGGCACAAGCTATCGCCTCTGGAGAATCTTTAGCCCCTTGCAGAACTAAAAGGGGGACTTTGAGCCATGCGAGTTGGTCTTGTAATAATTCGGCCTGAATTTCTGATCGGCGGCGTCGGAATAAAAGCTGGCAGGCTGTGGGTGAACCGAGTATCTGTTGTCGCCGTTTCAGCGCT
>DATNPV010000032.1:0-16462 GCA_036703055.1 Waterburya sp. | reverse complement strand
CCTTGCTGCTGTCCTTGTTGCAAAATTTCTTGATACCAAGGGGATTCTCGTAAAACTGCCATATCCCACCTCATGATTTGCTGTACTAGTGGCGTTTCTAATACGAACGTAGCAAAGAATGCTAGCAGAGATTCTAATTCGTTTAACTGCTGATTAGTTCGCAAAACCTGCAATGCTCTTCGCACAGTAGATTCTTCACCCCCTCCCCTGAGAATTGGCACAAAGGGGAGGAGGGAGGGAAGGGGTTGTTGAAAGACTAATTCTGCTTCTACTTCCCAAAGGTTAATTACATGATAGTCTTGACGGGCAATTAAACCTTTGAACTGTGATTCGTAGCCTGTTGCAATCATAACTGAAGCAGGAGGCGGCAGGATATTAATCAGTACCGGGTAGGTGGGTAGTTTGTAGCGTTCTTCCGCTAAGGCGGCATAAGCTCGAATCCGTCGAGGCATCTCAGAAGTGTAGCGTAACTGTAATTCATTGAGGACAAGGAACTCGCCATGCTGGGGACTGTAGGCGCGTACCAGCACATCGCTTTCGCGGGATACCCACTGGAAATCGGATGAGATAATCTCTCTCGCTTCTACATCGGGACTCTGCGTTACCCATTGTACCCACAGGTCAGGAGCTAAACTAATCAAGCGCTTGCTGCCAATATCTGCTGCTTTAGCCATGAACTGATGAGAATTTGTTGTATTGTGCGGCAAGAACGCCTGTATTAGCTTAGAACAAAAGTGCGTGAAGCGTAGCTATCCCATAGGGAATCGCGTCGGGAAGTTGCTAGCCTCTGAACCTCGTCACCTAATTTATCTGCCTTTTGCCTTCACCAGTCTCCTTGAATATAAAAAGGGCACGGCATGCCGTGCCCCTACAAACGAACTCTACAATGATTTTCAGTAGAGGCACGATATTATCGTGCCCTGGAAAAACTCATAGGCTAATGCGATCGCCTGAGGAATCCGAATTTTCTTTGTCAATTGATGGAAGATAGCGCGATGAATCAATTACATCAGTCGGATTGGCAATCCGCGATCGCATTTAGCTCGTAGCGTTGAATTGAGAAGGTGCGATCGCATCTGGCAAGGATGCACTCATCCGCGAGGGGTTCAAACCCTTGGCTCACAGAATTCGTAGTAGCCGTAACCCACCGAATAATAGATACGTTACGCTGTCGCTAACGTACCCGACAAAGATCAATTAAGATTTCTTTTCCACTTGCATAACCTCTAAACTCTCAGAGATACAGTGCAACAGTTGAGAGCGGTGAAGAGGGCAGGTGGGGTTAATGGCGCGATCGCAAAAAACAGACACAAGGACTCACAAAGCGCTGTTGGTGTTGCTCAAGAGCTGTCTTACTCTATGCGAAGGGAGTTTAACTCTCTTCATCGGTGTTCACTTATTTTCAGAGTCCGTAGCTGCCACACCTACGAAATTCTCCTCCCTTTTTAAGCCTACCCTGTCTACACATTCAAGGGAATTACCGTCAGAAGCTGGTTTTGCCCCCCTAACCCCCCAACTTTGGGGGGGAGAAGAGGGGGAACCGGAATCTCAAAGTCCCCCAGAATTGGGGAGCCAGTGCGGTCTTGGGGTCTCCCCAAGTAGAGCACCTGGCGTGGATTTAGGGGGCGGGAAAAACTTGTGTGCATACTGTAGCCTTAACAAGGAGGGCTGGGGAGGAGCGTCAAGCATTGCCCAACAGCCAGCCGCTACCGAGCAAGACGCAACTCGTGCCGCAGCAGAACGAGCCTTTCAGGAGGGATTACAACTATATCGCCAAGAAACAGCAGAATCCCGGCGACAGGCAATTACCAAATTTGAACAGGCAATCCCACTTTATCGAGCAGTGGGCGACAAGGCAGGGGAAGCGGTTAGCCTCCTTAGAATCGGCCTGATCTACTCATATTTGAGGGAGAACCAAAAGGCCCTGGAGTACTACAACCAAGCCTTGCCCCTATGCCGTACCTTAGGCAAAAAGGCGTGGGAAGCTGACACCCTCGCCAGGATTGCTAGTGTCTACGATGACTTGGGTCAAAAGCAGAAAGCGCTAGAGTATTACAACCAAGTCCTAGCTTTAAGACGCGAACAGGGCGACAAGAGACAGGAAGCTCTCACCCTCTTGATGATTGGCAAAATCTACTCTGACTGGGGTTACAAACAAAAAGCGCTAGAGTCCTACAACCAATCCCTGCCACTTGTACGAGCAGTGGGCTACAAACAAGCGGAAGTTGTCATCCTCAACTGTATCGGCGAAGCCTACTCTGACTTGGGAGACAAGGAAAAAGCACTCTCATTCTTCAACCAATCCCTGCTTCTAAGTCGTAAGGTAGGCGATAAGAGAGGGGAAGCTCTCACCCTCAATAACATCGCCCTAGTCTACTCTGACTGGGGAGACGAGCAAAAAGCACTAAAGTTTCTCAACCAATCCCTGCCTTTAAGGCGTCAGGCGGGTCACAAGAAAGGAGAAGCAGTCACCCTTAACAATATTGGCTTAGCCTACTATGGCTTGGGAGAATACCAAAAAGCACTCTCATTCTTCAACCAATCCCTACCTTTGAGGCGTACTGTAGGCGATAAATCAGGAGAAGCTACCACCCTCAACAACATGGGCGGAATCTACAGCGCTTTGGGAGAACAGCGAACAGCGATCCAATTCTACAGCGAAGCGCTGTCACTATACCGTGCCATAGGGAGCAAGGATGGGGAATCTACTACCCTCAACAACATTGCTAGAGTCTTTTCTGATGTAGGTCAAAAGCAAAAAGCGCTGGAACTCTACAACCAAGCCTTATCTTTAAGGCGTGAGATCGGTGACAAGAGGGCGATAGCTGAAAGTCTCAACAACGTCGGCAACATCTACGCTACCTTGAAAGACAAGCAAAAAGCCCTAGAATTCTTTAACCAATCCCTGCCCTTAAGACGTGAGGTGGGTGACAAGAGAGGGGAAGCTGCTACCCTCAACAACCTCAGCTTTGTCTACGATGACTTAGGTCAAAAGCAAAAAGCACTAGAGCTTCTCAACCAATCCTTATCACTATCCCGTGCAGTAGCCTACAAGGAAGGGGAAGTTACCACCCTTGGTAATATTGCCCACTTTGAACGCAAAAGAGGCAATCTCAACGAAGCCTTAACTCAAATGGAAGCTGCCATCACCATTATTGAAGACCTCCGCACCAAAATTGATAGCCAGCAACTCCGCACCTCTTACTTCGCCACAGTGCAGCGTTATTACGAGTTTTACATCGACCTGCTGATGCAGTTGCACAAAACTAATCCATCCAAAGGGTACGACGCTTTAGCCCTCAACACCAGCGAACGCGCCAGAGCACGCTCTCTGTTGGAACTCCTCACCGAAGCGCGTGCCAACATTCGCCAAGGTGCAGACCCTAAATTACTCGAACAAGAGCGCACCTTACAACAGAAATTTGATGCCTTAGAAAGACGCCGTATCGAACTCTTTAGCAAACAATGGACTAACAAACAGGTACAAGCCCTGGAACAACAGAGGACGGCACTGCAACAAGAGTATCGACAAGTCCAAGAACAAATCCGCCGTACCAGTCCCCGCTATGCGTCTCTAAAGTATCCCCAACCCCTCACCCTGAGTGAAATTCAGCAACAAGTCCTCGACGACGACACCCTACTGTTAGAGTACAGCTTAGGTCAAGACCGTAGCTACCTGTGGGCAGTTACCAAGACTAGCATCAGCAGCTACGAACTGCCCAAACGTGCCGACATCGAAAAAGCCGCGCAGAGTTTTTACCAAAATACAGGAAAACAAAACGCACCCGAACAAAGAGGAGTAGGTGCTTTCCCCCGTGAAGATAGCCTGGAAGTTACCACCCAACTCAGCCAAATCCTCCTATCCCCTGTAGCAGGACAGTTAGCAGGCAAACGCTTACTCATCGTCAGCGACGGCGCACTGCAATATTTACCCTTTGCCGCCTTACCAGAACCTAACAGCTTAGGGAAGGACAAAACTCCTGTACCCCTAATTGTCAACCACGAAATCGTCAATTCCCCCTCCGCCTCTACCTTAGCCCTCATCCGCCAAGACACCAACGGACGTCAATTAGCACCGAAGAAGGTAGCTGTGATTGCCGATCCAGTTTTTAGCAAAGATGATGAACGGGTAGGGGCGATTCATGAATCGCCCCTACAAAGCGCCAACCCCAACAACTTGGACAGCTTAGCGTTAACTCGCTCTGCCACAGAAGTAAGTTTCACGTTCCAGCGTTTACCCTTTACCCGGACAGAAGGCGATCGCATCCTCTCCCTCATCCCCAATACCCAAACCCAATCGGCATTCGATTTTGCCGCCAATCGTGCCACAGCCACCAGTTCCCAACTGAGCCAATATCAAATCGTACATTTCGCTACTCATGGCATCCTCAACAGCCGAAACCCGGAACTCTCAGGAGTCGTCCTCTCGCTAGTCGATGAACAGGGCAAACCTCAAAACGGCTTCCTGCGACTTAACGATATCTTCAACCTCAATCTCCCCGCCGAACTCGTCGTCCTCAGTGCCTGCCAAACCGGGTTAGGTCAAGATGTTAAAGGAGAAGGGCTCGTGGGCTTGACAAGAGGCTTTATGTATGCTGGTGCGCCACGAGTCTTGGTGAGTTTGTGGAGTGTTAGCGATCGCGGCACATCCGAACTAATGAGTCGATTTTACAAAAAGATGCTGCAAGAAAAATTACAGCCAGCCGCCGCCTTAAGAGCCGCGCAACTGGAAATGTTGCAAACTTCCCAATGGCAGGAACCTTATTATTGGGCGGCTTTCACTCTACAAGGGGAGTGGAAATAATCAATTCAAAATTCAAAACTTAGATGGATTGCAAGGGAATGATGCCCCGATCAAACACACGGTTCTCGGTATCGATACCGTTGATAATTAGGCGATCGCGATACACCTCATAAGCCGCAAAACTTAACCTTTGTGCCGAATGCGCCGTCCATTGAGAACGTCCTACAGGTCGAGTCCCAGCCCCAGCCCCACAAATGAGGTAAGTAGTACCATTGACTGGCTGACTGCGCTCATAATGATGTTCGTGACCGTTGATATATAACTGTACTCGATGCTTTTGGAAAAGAGGAGTTAGGGTTTGAATAAACGCTTTATTTAACCCGTATTGACCGGACGAGTAAATCTGATGATGTCCAAATACGAATTTCCAAGGAGCATCACTGCGGCTGAGTTCTTGTTCTAACCACGTAAGTTGAGCCTTCCAGTCTGCATTGTGATTGGTGTCGAGGGCAAAAAATTGCACATCTCCCCGCCGGAATGTGTAGTAACGTCCTGGCATATTAAAGCCGGGATAACGGAGTTGAAGCTCACCATTTGCCGTGCGAATATCGTGGTTACCGAGGCAGGCTTGGAACTTGACGCCCTTTTGCAGTAGCGGTTGATACGGTCGCTCAAAAACCGCGCCAATCTTTTCCATCTCGCCATTGTTGTAAATATTGTCACCTGCCAAGATGGCTAAATCATAGGGATTTTGCTGATGATAGCGAGCCATCGCCTCCGCAACAGCATATTGTCCTGCGGCACCCGTACCTGTATCCGCCACAGAAACAAAGCGTAAAACAGGTGCTCCTTCTACAGGGTTAGGTATGGCATCGGCGACGAGGGACGTTGAAGCGAGGTTGGTTGAACTGATATCAGTACTTTGAGCCGTCTGACTTCGGATTAATTTGGTGAAAGCCGCTAAACCCAGGACACTGAAGCTACTCAAAAAAAGAAATTGACGGCGATTAAGGGTCATAGATGAATGGTTTTTGAATTATCTTTTCGCTGTACTCAGCTATTTCAGATCTAATTTGGCATATAAACTCTATGCCCCATGCCCTTGTGGGGAGAGTTTTTTAGCTTCGGCTAACCAAGAGCAGGTTTGTCACAGATGGTAGATTTGAGCTGTAATGGAGCTTGGTGCAACAATTGCTTGCATTCCAAGAAGAAGGGCGCTGCCTGGGAGGGAGATACAATGTCACAAGAGCAACAGAAGCAGCCACAATCAGAACGTTCCCAGCCTCAAATGCCGCAGCCGGAATCGGCGGCAGATCAATCAACTCGTGTAACGGTTCAGCGAACTGACAACCGAGAGAAACCGTTGCTTCAGACTCAGACGCTCAAAGTCTTGCGAGGAACCATTGGATTTCTAGAAGGCATTGTGGAAAAACTGGAGGGACAACCCGTTCAGGAGATTTCCTCGCAAGTGGCATCTCCTACAACAAAAACGGTGTCTGTACCTGTCGTGGACACGACGACAGCAATGCCAGAAGCTGAATGGGAGGGCGATACATTAGAAGCTGTCATTGCAGAGACTCCGGCAGCCACTCCAGAAGTTGTCGTGATGGATACTCCAACACTCACTCCGGAACCCACTGTTGCAGAAACTCCGGCAGTGACTCCAGAAGTCGTTGCTTCAGACACCCCAACAGTTGTACCAGAACCCGTTATTGCAGAGACTCCGGCAGTGACTCCAGAAGTCGTCCTTTCAGATACTCCCACACTCACGCCAGAAATCGTAACGGAAACATCTGCTCAAGAACAGATTTCTGAGCCGATAGAACCGCAATTGCCCGATCGCATATTGCCCAGTTTCAACAAACTCCAAGCCTTTTGGGATGCTACCTTAGCCAAAGTCCGCTCTATACTGCCAGCCGCTTGGAATGCAAAGGTTTCGGATTGGGGGTTAACTAGTGCGATCGCAGGTCTGGTCGTCGTTATTCTAGTATCAACAGCTACCCTTGTCTCGCAAACGCCACCCCAGGAGGCGCAAGTGCCTCCCCCGACTATTGAGGCTCCCCCCGAATTGAAAGCCCCCAAACCACCCCAACCCGTAGCAGAGGAACCCCCCCCTGTTCCAGAACTCACCCCAGAGCAAAGCTTGATTGCTGCGATTCAACAGCAAGTTGCCGAAATTACCGAGCAATATGGCAATGGGCTCATTCAATCTATCGAAGCCAACTTTCTGGGCAGTCGTCTGGTTGTGAAAATCAGCGATGGCTGGTATAGCCTGAAAGAGGCTCAGCAGAACAAGTTAGCCAACGAAATTCTGCGCCGTGCTCAAGAACTGGATTTTAGTAAACTAGAAGTCACCGACCTCAAAGGAACGCTAGTTGCCCGTAGCCCTGTCGTCGGGTCGAATATGGTAATTTTGAAACGACAAGACTTGGCAGCGACCTGATAAGACCATCAGTGAACTAAATCTCAAGATAGTCTGAACTCCAAGCTTCCTTTGGTGCATCTCAATGCTTGTGCTCTGATACCAATCTGCTTAAAACTCCTTCAAAGGAAAATCCGCAATGAAGCCAGCTTGGGGGGACTTGAGAGAGCTAGCGGTGCCCGTCAGACAAGGGCTAGCCTTTTTTAGGGCGAGGTCGTCAACCTCTTGGTCAGCCGACTACGAAGCATGGCGAAATACGTTCTTGAGGAACCGCCTGCGTCTCACCTTACGGATTGCCCTCGGCGCTGTCTTGACCGCACTTATCATGATTTTAGTGCTGGCTGCCCTAGGCCGGGGGTTAGCTTGGTCAGTTTTAATTAGCTACACCTTGGTAGAGTTGTGCCTGCTGATTAGCTTGGCACTGCTGAAGACTCCATTGGGATACCGTTACCCTTGGCTGCTCTTTCTCGGATTCTCTTGGTCAATTATTTTACTACCACAAATTGGAGCGGCGTTTGCAGGCAAGGCTGAGCCCAATTCCTACACTTGGACGTTAGCGTTTCTCGCTCAAGCGACACTCATGCCTATTCACTGGCGTCTCCACTTACTGTCGCAGTTGAGCGCACCCCTGTTTTATCTGGGTATCAATGCTATCTTTCGTTTGAATGTCAATCGACAGCCCTACTCTGACTTGCCGTTGAATCTCTACCTTTTTTGGTTTTGCTTCATCTGTGTCCTATCCGTGTATTTGTATGAACGAGTACAGCGTTCTGAATTTAACGCCCGTCGAGAACTAGAAATCGCTTACCAAAAACTGGAAGTTGAGCGCAAAAGGACAGAACAACTGCTGCTCAATATCTTGCCACAACCTATTGCGGAACGTTTGAAGCGTGAGCCGAATACCATCGCTGACCAGTTTTCTGAGGCTACAGTCTTGTTTGCTGATGTTGTCGGTTTTACTCAGTTATCCTCCCGAATTTCGGCGGCAGAACTGGTGGTGTTGCTGAACAGGCTTTTTTCCATGTTTGATGAGCTAGCGGAAAAACATGGGGTAGAGAAAATCAAGACGATTGGCGATGCCTATATGGTGGTGGCGGGTTTGCCTATCCCTCGCCCTGATCATGCTCATGCGATCGCCAATCTCGCTCTTGATATGCAACAGGCCGTGGAGCGTTTTAATAGTGAGCAGAACCAGTCCTTTAGCATCCGGATTGGCATCAACTCTGGCCCTGTCGTTGCTGGGGTAATTGGCCTCAAACGGTTCATCTATGATTTATGGGGAGACACCGTTAATATTGCCAGCCGCATGGAATCTCAGGGAGTCGCGGGTGTGATTCAGGTTTCTGAAGTTACCTATGAACTCTTAAAAGAGCAATATTTCTTTGAGAAGCGAGGAACTATTGACATCAAAGGCAAAGGAGAAATGACCACTTACTTCCTCACCAGCAAGCGGAGTTAATTCGGTAATGTCAAGTTGGCCGGGTTAACCCGGATAAAAGCATAGCGCTCAATCGTCCAAGGCGACGAAAGTTTCTCACCAGCCAGGTGGAAGGAGTGGGAGAGTGGGAGAAACTCCTACAAAAAAACTGGTGGATTATTTCTGCCAGCCTGCACTAGGACAATCCGGTTCCCCTCTTGTCTTGAATCAGCGCCAATACCTATGACTAAAGTCATGGTTGAATTCATGACTTTTTTCCCGTGTGCTGGGGAATGCCAATTCCTATGATAAAAACACTAAATTCTTTGAATTTACAGCCTAAGTCACAATCAGGATTAAATGAATGCCATTACTAAGTTAATAGGCATTGAGAGTTGATTTAGCCCCTAGAATTGCTGCGCTAATCGCCATTCAAATTACATCTTCCCGCCTTCTTGTCTGCTCATGCCCCGGTGATTCGGGTAATTCCAATGATGCCGCTCAAACTCGCATCAGCTTACAAGCCCATTTATCTTGAGCCGGCATGGCTCCGGTGGCATGGCTTTTTTACCCCTAGATCATGAAGAAAATTAATACAAAAAAGTTAGTTCTTATCTGGCTTGGAAAAACTTGTTTAGCGAATTATCTAGAATTTTTAGAATAAAAAAATATAGTATTATTATACCGTGAATCATAAAAATATTGCCTTAATTCTTTAAGCTTTTTCTCTTTTAAAAAATAAAAATCAAGGACAAGTTCAATGAGTAGCTCATGTTTGAAGAACCGCTCAACTCACCTCCTTGGGGCAACGGTTATTCTCCTGGGAGCAGCAACAGTATCTGCACAGGCCACTACCCTCAGTAACTTCTCAACTTACGGAAGCGATATGGCTGGAATGCGGGTAACAGCCAATTTTCTCAATGGCACTTCTGAGAGCCTCACTTGGGGCCCTACAGGTACAGGCTCTTGGGGGGTTCTAGGTAATGGTTGGTCTCTCACCCAAGCGGGTAATACCTACCCACAAACCGATAACCCTAATGCCTCACGTTGGGTTTTGGGCAATTCAGGCCCCGGCCTTACCTCTTTAATCATTGATGCTATTCCTGGAAACACGCTTTTTGATAACGTGCCTGGTTATGGTGGCTCACTTGATACACCGGGTTCGGCTGAAGGTTGGTATTTTCAATCCGTGGCAGGACAAGCGCCCGACGTGTCTAGATACTCCGTCCCCATCGATATCTCACGCGGAGACCTTTTCGGTATGCTTTCACTGTATTGGAACAGTGGATTTAATGGCATCATGCAATTCTTTGCGGATACCGATAGTGGTACGAGCACTGGGCCGGTTCAGCCGAGAGATCCAGTCGCCTATAGTGCTGCACCCACTCTCTCTGTCTCTTTGTCTACACCGACTATCTATGAAAGCCAATCGGCATCTGCCTGTTTCTCTGCTTATGAGCCAGATCAAACGGCTATCTCATTCTTCCTCAATGACGGATATCTAGGTAGTGTTCCCAATACGGCGGGAACCAGTTCACTCTGTACAAATCTAGGTGTGTTCCCTGACAACAATATATACACTTATACAGCCGTAGCACGGGACGAGAAAGGCCGTTCTAGTCAGCCTTTTACCAGCACGCTGACTGTCTTAAATGTCGCTCCCACTCTCACCGACCTAAACATTCCCATAATCTACGAAGGGCAATCAGCATCGGCTTATCTATCTGCCGTCGATCCGGGAGCAGATGGCATCAATTTTTACCTCAATAACGGCTATGTGGGAGCCGACCTGAACACCTCTGGTACCCGTAGTCTCACCACCAACTTGGGTTATTTTGCCGATAATACTTACATTCCCTATACAGCTTTTGCTCAAGACAAAGATGGAGCTTTGAGTACCCCTGTCTCCAGCGGCCTGACTGTCTTGAATATGCCTCCAACCCTAACGAGTTTCGACCTTTCTCAGTACACTATCTCCGAAGGTCAATCCGTCTCCGCCTTACTAACGGCTACTGACCCAGGTGCAGATTCAGAGATGTTTTTTATCAATGGCAACAACGTTGGCACTGATTTACGGATATCCGGCACTCGTTCGGCAACGACAAACCTTGGTGCTTTCAAACCCGGTACTTATAGCTTTACAGGACAAGCAGAGGATAAAGATGGTGGTTATAGTAATGTGATTACCAGGACGCTTAATGTCCTGAATATTGCCCCAACCATCACCCAGATTACTAAAAACATCGTTACTAAAGCCAACGAATTGTTTAATTTTGCCGTCTTTGCCTTTGACCCAGGTACGCCCAGTAATCAACTAACCTACCAGTGGGACTTCAATGGGGATGGTGTATTCAATGACTATGTGGGTACAACTGGAGAATGGTCGTTTACGCAAGAAGGTAGCCACTCCGTCAAAGTGCGAGTCTCTGACCCATATGGCGGATATGCTGATGGTTCCTTTACAGTTTCCACCGTACCCGAAGAAGCGGTACCTGAACCCAGTTCAGTTGTGGGTGTTTTAGCGTTTAGTGCTTGGGGGGCGGCGGCGGTATGGAAGCGCAAACAGCAACAGCAAAGGAAGGATGAAGGATGAAAAAACGTCAATCAGACCTCAGCCTCCTACTTCCCCTGCCTAGTTTCATAAAAATGCATTTCTGTTGGGGATCGAGTCATGCTGCCTGAGCAGATCCAGCAACCTTTCAGTGGTAACCTGGAAGATGACATTTCTAAATGTAAAGACTGTTTTCAGTATCTGAAAAAGTAGCTTCACAACATAGGCGCAGCATGGTCACCACCACAGAAAAGACGAACATTGGCCGTATTACCCAAATCATCGGTCCCGTTGTCGATGTTGAGTTTGCCAGCGGCAAGATGCCGCAAATTTACAATGCCTTGAAAATTGAAGGCAGGAATGAAGCCGGACAAGATGTCTCCGTTACCGGCGAAGTGCAGCAGTTGTTAGGAGACAATCAGGTGCGAGCCGTTGCCATGAGTTCTACTGATGGTCTGGTTCGCGGCATGGAGGTGGTGGACACGGGTGCTCCGATTAGCGTACCCGTCGGCAAGCCTACCTTGGGTCGGATTTTCAACGTGCTGGGTCAACCCGTAGACAACCGTGGCCCCGTTGATACCCAAGAAACCTTCCCCATTCACCGTGCAGCACCTAAGCTGACTGAACTGGAAACCAAGCCTTCAGTCTTTGAAACCGGGATTAAAGTGATCGACTTGTTGACTCCCTACCGACGTGGCGGCAAGATTGGTCTGTTTGGCGGCGCGGGTGTTGGTAAGACCGTGATCATGATGGAGCTGATCAACAACATCGCTACCCAGCACGGTGGTGTGTCGGTGTTCGGCGGTGTGGGCGAGCGCACCCGTGAGGGCAATGACCTCTACAACGAAATGATCGAGTCAGGGGTTATTAATAAGGACAATCTGAACGAGTCCAAGATTGCGCTAGTTTATGGTCAGATGAACGAGCCACCCGGAGCTAGAATGCGCGTGGGTCTGGCTGCTCTGACGATGGCTGAGTATTTCCGGGATGTGAACAAGCAAGACGTGCTGCTGTTCATCGACAACATCTTCCGGTTCGTGCAAGCGGGTTCAGAAGTATCAGCGCTTCTGGGTCGGATGCCTTCAGCGGTGGGATACCAACCAACCTTGGGCACTGACATGGGGGATTTGCAAGAGCGCATTACCTCGACCACAGAAGGCTCGATTACCTCCATTCAAGCCGTTTACGTTCCTGCGGACGACTTGACCGACCCCGCACCGGCTACCACCTTCGCTCACTTGGATGGAACGACGGTGTTGTCTCGTGGCTTAGCGTCGAAAGGGATTTACCCAGCTGTAGACCCACTCGACTCAGCCTCGACAATGCTGCAACCAGCTGTTGTGGGTGACGAACACTACAACACCGCTCGTGCAGTCCAGTCAACGCTACAGCGGTACAAGGAACTCCAAGACATCATCGCGATTTTGGGCTTGGATGAACTGTCTGAAGATGACCGACTAACAGTGGCTCGTGCCCGGAAGATTGAACGCTTCTTGTCTCAGCCGTTCTTCGTGGCAGAAGTCTTCACCGGTTCTCCAGGTAAGTATGTGAAGCTGACAGAGACGATTGATGGCTTTAAGCGCATCCTCTCTGGAGAGTTAGACCACCTGCCGGAACAGGCGTTCTACATGGTCGGCAATATTAACGAAGCGATCGCCAAAGGCGAGAAACTCCAGGCAGCTAGCTAGTAACTTTGTAAGGTGGGCGATTCTTGCTCACCTTACTCAGCTATTTTTGGTGGACTCACAACTAGCAAAAAGTCCCGACATTTATCCTTGGGTCGATTCAAAATCCAAAATCTAAACTCTAAATCTAAAATCGCATGACTTTAACGGTTCGTGTAATTGCTCCGGACAAAACAGTCTGGGATTCTGAGGCTCAAGAAGTAATTCTGCCTAGCACTACCGGTCAGCTAGGTATATTGAGTGGTCACGCTCCTCTATTGACGGCTTTAGATACTGGCGTGATGCGAGTCCGTCCTGGCAAAGACTGGGTGCCAATCGCTCTGATGGGTGGCTTTGCAGAAATCGAAAACAACGAAGTGACCATTCTCGTCAACGGTGCTGAGCGTGGCGACACGATTAACAAAGAAGCGGCGAGGGAAGCGTTTGCCCAAGCCCAAGAACGGTTTAATCAAGTCCAAACTAGCGAAAATCGCCAGGAAAAAATCCAGGCGACTCAAGCTTTCAAAAAGGCACGAGCTCGCTATCAAGCGGCTGGTGGCTTAGTCTAGTCCATAAATCCTAAAAAGGCAAAAGGGAAACCCTGAGTTTCTGCTTTTGCCTTTTGCCTGAAATCTTGGTGCTCAATTATATCAAGTCCGGCTAATTGCCCATAATAAAAATTTCTCCGCGTCCCCGTGTCTTTGCGTCTCCGCGTCTCTCCTAACTATGGGTATTCAACCGGACATGATATTAGGCGCTGCCAGTAAACGTGACTTCTGGAAACTTTGATTGAGCTTCTGACATGGGACGGCGTCTACCTTCTTCTTGCCAGTAGTTAATCACTTCTGTTGCCTTGTTGAGCAGCTCGACGCGATCATGTTCAGAAATCCAGTGCTTGGCTTCCAACTCGTTTTTCAGCTGTTCCCAGGCATCATTCCGGGGCCAGAAAAAGTAAGAGGTCAGAGGACTAGTTCCTTTACCCACCACTTGGTCAACCGCCAGGGCTACGTTCTCCTCTAACCAGAGAACCTTGAGAATGAATTTTGCCAATCACACCTCCTAGGGCTACTTCAGGCGTTCTGCAATTATTGTACAATTGTTAATTCTACCGCACCGGCATGGCACCTGAATCACCGATTCTCAACAGCACAGCGATGATTATTTTTGACATAGATGGCGTCGTGCGTGATGTTGGGGGTTCATATCGACGGGCGATCGCAGATACAGTAGAACATTTTACGGGGGGTGTGTATCGACCTTCCGGCGTGGAACTTGACCAACTCAAATCGGAAGGCATTTGGAACAACGACTGGGAAGCGACACAGGAACTTGTTTATCGGTACTTTGAAACTCAAGGTCAGACGCGATCGCAAGTAGCACTCAACTACGACACCCTCGTTGCCTTCTTCCAGTCTCGCTACCGAGGGTCAGACCCCGAAAATTGGACAGGGTATATCTGCACAGAACCATTACTCGTGCAACCCAGCTATCTCGAAAGTCTGACAGATGCGGGGATTCTCTGGGGCTTTTTTAGCGGAGCCCCTAGGGACGAAGCGAACTATGCTCTCTTAAAACGGCTGGGTCTTCAGACTCCAGTGCTGATTGCCATGGAAGATGCTCCCGGCAAACCTGACCCGACCGGCTTGTTGGTAGCCGTTGAACAGCTAGAACAGCGGCATGGAATTGAGCAGGGGACTCCAGTCTTCTATGTGGGGGACACGGTGGCGGATATGTACACCATCCAGAAAGCTAAACCCCTCTACCCCGAACGGACTTGGATTGCCGTTGGTGTTCTACCGCCTCATGTTCAGGAGAATCCAGAACGTCATGAGGCTTACGCCAAGATTCTTAAAGAAGCGGGTGCTGCTGTGGTCTTCACTAATGTTCAGCAGTTAACTCCAGAACGCCTTCAGCAACTAGTGGATGAATATTCACAAGAGTGAGTGTCAAAGTAGGCAGGATAAATACTTGTTAATAAGCAGCCGTCATCCTCTGATAGCGTTAGCGTTAGCGCAGTGGTAGCGACGCAAGGACCGTCGGCGTGACGCTAGCGGACGCAGCGCAGCGAGTATTCCCGGTTCCCCATCTAATCTGTGTCTATCACCTTGACCCATCCTTGCCGCACCGCATAAATCAGGCGCACCAGCAAATCCTCATCCTCTCTGCTAAACGAACCATCTAAGGGAGTTGTCAACAATTCATACCAGTCAGTAAAACTGATCTGATGAGTATGAATCCCCTGAGCAAACAACTCCAAAAGCTTACATGCACTAGTGGTGTCTTTGTCTGTAAGTTCTCTTCCCGTAAATAGCATCTGCTTACTGCTTACCTCCCACTGTTGTCCTAGAAAACATCTGAACTATTTCTCAGTATTTATCTCCTGAGAGAGCGTTTTGTTTAGGCAACTTGTCTAAAAAAACACAACCTTTCACTTAGAGTACTGACTAAGTCGCATCAGTAAATTATGGTAGAGCGGTTCGATTATGAAAGTTGTGTAAACACTAACTTTCCGCGACAATCTTAGGCTCCTATAAATGATGCTTATGATTATAACGAAATCGCATCATTCTCCGTTGAAAGATTTTTAAGTTAGTGCTAAATACTTCCACTCCATTGTTAAATAGAATACATTCATCAGTGTCTTGCAAAGACTGGCACTTCATGATTATTCACACTCATAAGTCTTTACATAACTCAAACAAGTAAAGAATAGATGAAAGAGGGCGACTACTTCTTTCGTCTTTATCAAATCAGCATTATGATTTTTTGTAAGGATACTTAAGTTTTCATTGAGTTTATTTTCCCCAAACTTGGAAAGCAGGAAAAGAAAAGAAAAAAATATTTACCTTAATCTTTAATTTGATGAGGACTGCTAAGTTGTGCCAAGTTTACTTTCTAGAGTCAAAAATAGCTCAGTTATTTTCTGAAGTTATTCAAAAAGGACAGATTACTTTACAAGACCGTTGTACTTTAATGTCAGCTATCTTAAGCAATTCTCTTTGTAAAGAGGAGCAAATCTTAATCAATCGGTTGTTACACGCCGTACGCAGAGGGAGATTGCAGGTGTTAGATTCTTGAGAATAACTTCCTCATTTCATACCTGGTTTATTCGGGTATTTTATAGACGGTTGATGAGTGGTAAGTAGAAGAATCTAATTAATCGTAAGGTGGGCATTTCCCATGATACTCTTCCAAGCCTGACAACAATTCGTTTCTAGGCAATGCCCACCCTACAACTAAGATTTAGCTAACGGGGACTGCTCATAATGAGCAAGCAAATCCGTTGGATCACGATAAACAGCGATGCAACCGGCTTCTCGTAACTCCGCTTCCGGAAAACCCCCACAGAGGACACCGATTGTAGGCAAGTTGGTTTTGTTAGCCGCTTCGGCATCATACGGAGTATCGCCAACAACAATGGCTTCCTCCGCTTTAATGCCGTCAAGTTTTTCTAACGCCGCTTGAAAAATGTCGGGTTCGGGTTTCGATTGTTCGGCATCGTCAGTGGAGGTTGCGCTATCAATTAAGTCTTCAATTTGTAGTAATTGCTTGTAGGTTTCTAAAATTTCTTGTTCTGAGGAAGAAGCTAACAAAACCTTTTTACCATCTGCCCTGATGCGCTCAAAGAGTTCACGTACTTTAGGAAATGGACGCACGTTTGGCA
>DATNPV010000024.1:0-5200 GCA_036703055.1 Waterburya sp. | reverse complement strand
TCTTAGAGCTATGATAAGGCTTGAACCGCCTGCAAACTCCCACAACCAGGAATCGGCATCGGGATTAAATTTGGCAAAACCAATGGCTAATCCAATTCAGTGGGCCAACGCCTTATCGACCTGTCCGTCTTTGGAAGCCGCCGTAGCGGAAGTTGTGGAACGCGCCCAAAAGTCGTTGACCGCCTCGCCCGACTTAGCGCTGGTGTTTATCTCGTCTGCTTATGCCAGCGAGTACTCCCGGCTGATGCCTTTACTCCGAGAGCGGTTATCGGTGCCCGTGCTCATTGGCTGCGGCGGTAGCGGAATTATTGGCATGAACTCTCAAGGTGAAGCCCAGGAAATTGAGGGAGAACCTGCCCTGAGCCTGAGTTTGGCTCATTTGCCTGGCGTTAAAGTGCAGGCGTTTCATATTCCTAGTGATCGGTTGCCCGATTTAGATAGTCCTCCCAATGCCTGGATAGAATTGATTGGTGTTTCGCCTCAAGAACAACCGGACTACGTTTTGTTAGCTGACCCCTTTTCGGGCATCAATGACCTTCTTCAAGGTCTAGACTTTGCATATCCAGGGTCGATTAAGGTGGGAGGGCTGACCAGTGGTGGGGTTACGGGAGCTCAAAATGGCTTGTTTTGTAACTATAAGCTTTATCGCGAGGGTACTGTTGGCGTAGCCTTAAGTGGCAACATTGTTGTTGAAACAATTGTGGCTCAGGGGTGTCGTCCAATTGGTGAAACATATCAGGTCACTGCTTGTGAGCGAAATATCTTGTTGGAGTTGGCGGCGCAAGATAGCATCGAAAAGACAATGGGTGAAGTTGAGTCTCGTCGCCCTCTGGAAATTCTGCGAGATTTAATTCAAAACTTGAGTGAAGAAGACCGACAGCTAGCGCAACATTCCCTCTTTGTCGGTGTTGCTAGAGATGAGTTCAAGCAGAAGCTGGGACATGGTGATTTTCTCATCCGAAACTTATTAGGTGTAGACCCCAGAGTTGGGGCGATCGCAATTGGCGATCGCGTTCGACCCGGTCAGCGTATTCAGTTCCACCTTCGGGATGCCCGTACTTCAGAGGAGGACTTAGAACTACTGCTTCAGCGCTATCGACGGGATGCTCTTCATTCAACAGAAGTGGCTGGTGCTTTAATGTTTTCTTGTCTGGGACGAGGAGAAGGACTTTATGGCAAGCCTGATTTTGATTCCCAACTTTTTCGCCGCTACCTGAATCAGGTTCAACTGGGTGGCTTCTTCTGTAACGGCGAAATTGGGCCAGTCGGTGGCAGTACATTTCTGCATGGCTATACTTCAGTTTTTGGGATTTGCCGTTCAAAACGCTGATGCTCACAGCAGAATTTAGGATTCAGGAGCAAAATTTGCTTTATAGCAAGTCTAAATGAATTGTTGGACAGATCGCCTTATATAGCTGTCGCCATAAAGGTTAGGACTTTCTTTAACGACTGAAACTACCGTGTATTCGTAATAAGCCTTACTCGCTGCGCTGCGTCCGCTATGCTGAAGAAAGCACCATGCTAGGCAAACGCTAACTGCCCTCTGCTTTGGAGCTTTCTGCCTTTTGCTATACCTGCCAACCTTCAACCTTTTAACGTCAACTCAGTAGCAGCACGCTGTAGTTATCGATCAAGGCGGGTTGACCATCACGGGTGGTGGCGCTAAATGCCTCGAAGTAGCTTCTAGCTTCTGGGAAGAAATCTGGGAAGTCAAATAAGGGATCGCCCGCCGCAATGTTCGCCCAGAAATAGCGCAGGCTGGGAGCTAGTTTTTCCGCTTCGGCGGCTGGTAAACTTAATGGCTCAGTGGTCAAAAGCTTGAGCATGAATGGGTGCGATCGCTCACCCATCAATTCTCGCGAGAACTTGGGCAGATTTTCCCAACCGGGTACTGACTCCACACGATACGACTCAATCTGCAACCAACGTTTTCCCTGTTCATCGGTGCGCAGATGGAATATCCGATAGGGGTGAGGATAACTCACTAGCGAACCGGTTGTAATATCATAGACCCCCTCGTGAAAGGCGACATCCTGAACGTGTAAATGACCTGTAAATACCAGGCTTACCCCAGCTTCCTTGAGGAGTTTGAGCAACACTGGGGAATTTTCCAACATATACCGCCGTCCTAATGGATGGCTTGATTGGTTGGGTAGATGCTCCACAACGTTGTGATGTACCGCCACCAAGATCAACTTATCTTTGTTGTGGGCTAGCTCCTTCTCCAGCCAGAGTAATTGCTGTTCATCTAGACGCCCCAGTTGTTGACCTGATGCATCAAATTGGTTGGAATTTAATCCAATCAACTGTACTCCTGGTAACACTTCACGGCTGTAGTACAATTGCTTTGGATTATCATAGCCACAATGATGGTAATAGTAGGGAAAATCGTTTAATCCAATCGTGCGCTCATCAGGGAGCAAATTGGGGACATCATGATTCCCCGGTACAACGTAAACTGGGAAAGGCAGATGACTTAACCGCTTTTGCAACCAAGCATGATTATCTTTTTCACCATGCTGAGTTAAATCTCCAGGTAATAGAAGGAAGTCAAGGTTTTGGTGCTTCAATTGCTCTAAAATTAGCTCTAGAGCAGGAATGCTTACTTCCACTAAATGAAAACGACTGGGATGATCCCAGATAGTATGGGGCAATCCAACGTGGGGGTCACTGACCACCGCGAAGCGAAAGTTTAAACCCATCATAGGAAAGTTTATTAAAATGAATTAAAGGCGTTATTGAAATTATCCATGATAAGTTTGCTTTTCATGAGAAACCAACCATTTTTTTTATATTTCCTTACAATTGAATGAACAAATAATCATTAGTTATTGAGAAAATGAAGAGAGAATTTCCTAACTCATGGAGGAGGGCGACAGTTGGTTAACTCTGGAGAATTCAAAACTGAAAATGAGCCCGAAAAATTCTCTGGAGCATTTAGGTAACTGTAGTTTATCTCCTTATCTCAATATAGTGATACGTTAGAGAGTCAGTCCAATCAAGGAGGTGTGAACATTGCCAAAAGTTCGAGTGCGCCAACATGTCAATCCCCTGAGTCAGAAATACCAAACGCCAATCACTCCTCCCAAGTGGGAAGATATTTATGCTCAACCCACTCAACCTTTACATCTGGATATTGGTTGTGCTAGAGGGGAGTTTCTGTTGAGTATGGCAACACTACAACCCCACTGGAATTTTTTGGGATTAGAAATTCGGGAACCTTTGGTCGAACAGGCGAATGCCAAAGTTTTGGAACTGGAGTTGAAGAATCTTCACTTTTTATTTGGCAACGCCAACAACTCGTTAAAACCCCTGCTGGACTCTCTAGTAGCGGGGACGTTGCAGCGCATCACGATTCAATTTCCCGACCCTTGGTTCAAAAAGCGCCAAGCAAAGCGACGTGTAGTGCAGCCAGAATTAGTCGATGTCCTCGCTGCTTATTTAGTTGATGGGGGAGAGGTGTTTCTGCAATCGGATGTGGAGGCGGTAGCGGTGGAAATGTGCGATCGCTTCGCAGAACATGCAGCATTCCATAAACAAGGTACAGATACCTGGCTGGCTACCAACCCCCTACCCGTTCCTACCGAACGGGAAATCTCTACGCTTTCTCGCAGTGAACCGGTCTATCGCGCCTTGTTTGTTCGTCGCCAACGATGACAAGGATGCGATAGCGAAGCGCTGCTGCTTACAGCAGATCGCAAGTTATCAGCCATTGGACTCAAGTTGAGGATGATGGCTTCCGAGTAAATCCAAAACCACTTGCACAGCGCAAGCAAGAGTTACTAGCCCAATGAGCATCATGGGCGAAAGACTAGCCCCAGCAACAGCGAGAATCAAAATGAAAGCTGCCGACCCAAGGCGATAGGCCGCTAATATTTTACGGCGTCGCGTTGTCCCCAAGGTACAGGTAATCAGGTGGATGGCGGACAACGCAATCAAGCACAGGACTACGGAGAAACAAATGAGCCATCGTTCGGCAGTCGGTAGTGCTGTTACCGCTCCGCTGACGATGACATGCTCTACGCCAACACCAGCACCAGCAATACCAATAGCAAGGGGTAGATGGGAATAGAGCCAGATTAGACCAATACCCATGCGACCGTATTTCATGCCTTTCAGGGGGGAACCATCAACGCTGTCGAAGTAGATCCACCACAAGCTAAACGCGATGCCCATCCCCAGCACCGCCTCGACAGCTGATGCAATTCCCCATTCCAACTGGGAGACTCCTCTGACTACAGCAATAACGGCCTCACCTAACACGATGATTGTAAACAAGCCCAAACGTTCTGGTACGTGTGAAAAGCTTGGTGGTACTTGGGCAACCAAACGCCCTGCTGTTAGAGGCGTGGCGAAATCAATGATCAGCGCCAATGCCCAAAGACAAAGCCGCCAAGGTGCTGGCACAAACACTGAAACCAACCAGATGGCCGCAGCAATGCCGAAGCCTGTAGCATACCAATGGGTCAATCCTCGTGCTGCCGCCACGAAGTATCCAGCGAGGAGATATTGAACGATCAAAATACCCCGAACGGTTACATAGGAGAGAGCGAAGCCTGTTGCACTTTCTCCCAATCCATGATGTACATTAACGGCTAGCACGGCGATCGCAATCATTTGCAGTAGGGTCAGCAACCGATGTCCCAAATCATCCGTATCGAACCGGGTCGCATAAAACGTTGCCCCGACCCAAGACCACCAAATGGGTACAAACAGTAGCACGTAGCCGAAGAAGCCCGACAGCGAGATATGTTCGCTGAGACTATGAGCGACTTGTGCGATCGCGGCGACAAACACCAAATCATAAAAAAGTTCCAACCAAGTGGCGCGTCGTTCTTCTTCTTGGTCTTGGGCAGTACGCAGGCGGGGGGGTTGCCACAAACTTTTTGTCATCCCAGCATCTCCTTAGTACAGTTGGCCTTGAAATTCATCTGCCCGAAGCGATGCTTGACGCTTCTTAATAGAATTATCATCTACAGGACTTACGCAATATCCGTCGATTAGCCCCCCTAACCCCCCAAGCTTGGGGGGAACAAGATCTTTACTCCCCCCAGATTTGGCTATGCATTACTCACATCTTTCTTAACAATCCCAAACCCTTAGAGGGTCTAAGTTGCCGGGAATGACTTGATGTTTTGTAACAGTTCGCTGGAGAGTGAGACACAGGGGTCTCAAGCCAGGGACAACTGAAGTGGATAGC
>DATNPV010000009.1:0-109440 GCA_036703055.1 Waterburya sp. | reverse complement strand
TCTAGCCAGCCCCCAAGACATGGATATGGCAGGGACGATCAGAATTTTGATACCCATTTCCTGGTCTAAGTCAGGCCATCACCTCTTGGTAAGGCAGTTTGAAGGAATATTTGGCACTTCGGATGCGACTGATTTTGCCGTAGTTTGGGAGCGACAACACAACCGTACCACTACCCTAGCTCCTCAGCGAGTTCAATATGATAGTGCCGTGTTGCTGGGTTGGAGTCAAACACATCCCGGTCGCATTCTCTTTCGTGCTGGAGAATTTGGTAATGAGCGTTGGCCCCAATGGGCTGTTGCTCTCAATGGCGAAACGACTCTTGCCCTTGAGGACAAACCTGCTGTTTATGGTCATGTCACGAACCAAGTCTGGGCAGGCCCACAGGCTCACTGGTAAGAAGAAGATAGGGAGTGGGGGAGGGGGAGGAAGTGGGAGAGGTTTTCTACTCCTATCGGGAACTGTCCAACAAACCTTCCCCCCTGTTTTTGTCTCCCTCTCTCCCCCTCCCAAAAGCCCCCTCTCCTCTTCCCAATAACCCCTGACCCCTGAAATTTTGGGTGGCAAATTTTTGCATAAGTCCTCCACCCTCTAGAGATATGAGGAGATGGAAAGCGGTTAAGCGAGGACTTTGCGATGCAACTCAAGCATATTGGATTCACGGCATTAGTTACACTCTTGGCTGGTGTCTCAACTCCTGTATTAGCAGTGACAGGTAGGGGATATACCCCCCAAGCTCAACCACCGAAACTCCTAGCCGTGTCCGGCATTGAACTAACACAAACCCAAACGGGTGAATTTGAGCAGTGGTTCAATCAAGGAAATGCTCTTTTAAACAAACAGAAGTACACAGAAGCGCTGAAAGCCTTTGAACAAGCACTTCGCCTAAATCCCAATCAATCTGAAGCCTGGTTCGGTCGTGGTGAGGCGCTGTATGCCTTGCAGCGGTATGAGGATGCGATCGCGGCTTATCGTCAAGCGCTCAAACTCAATCCTCAGTCTATTGCAGCCTGGGGAGAATTGGGTAATGCCCTTGATGATGGAGGTCAGCCAGAGGAAGCGCTAAAAGCATATGATCAGGCGCTTCAACTCGATGCGAAAAACGCCAATATCTGGTACAACCGAGGGGTAACGCTGGGACGGCTGCAACGCTATCAGGAAGCCGTTGCAGCTTATGACAAAACGCTGAGCATCAACCCCAACTACGAGAGCGCTTGGTATAATCGGGGCAATAATTTATCTGATTTGGAACGCTACGAAGAAGCGGTGGCTTCCTATGAGCGGGCGATTAACATTAATCCGAAGAGTGAAAAAGCCTGGTTCAATAAAGGTCTGGCCTTGGGCATGTTAAAGCGCCACGAAGAAGCCCTAGCCGTTTTTGACCAAGTCGTTTTGCTCAATCCCAACAAAGAAAATGCTTGGTATAACCGGGGTATTGCTTTAGAAAATCTCAAGCGTTACGAGGAAGCCTTGACCTCCTTTGACCAGGTGGTGAAAGTGAATCCGAAGGAAAGCGATGGCTGGTTTAAGCGTGGCAATACCTTGCTGCGGTTGAACCGATATGAGGAAGCGATCGCCTCTTATGATCGAACACTTGCCCTTGTTCCTAAAGCGGACGCCGCTTGGTTTAATCGAGGACTGGCACTGGCAAGCTTGAAGCGATACAAGGAAGCGATTACCTCGTTTGATGAAGCACTACGCATTAACCCCAAGAATGCTGATGCCAGAGAGAACCGCGATCTATTACAGCGGCAGGTCGGACAGCGCTCAAAGCCAGCGGTGGTGTGATCGTCTTCTCAACAGTTATAGGGCGGGTTTGGTCATTATATTTGAATCCGATTAATAATTTTTACATAAAACCTGCCCATTCCCAAAACTTTGATACACGATGCTCGGTTGTGATTGTTCAGTTATTTTGGGGTCTTAAAAATCCTTAGCTCAACAGCTTAGTTGGGTGATCTATTCCGTTATTCAAACGGCTGATGTTTATCACTTAAAAGAAAGTCCTAAATTCCAGGGTTTACTGGTTTATCATGAATTGGATGGAGAAAATACCATCCAAGAATTTACAGCCGTTTTCGAGTCAGTGAAATACACATTTTTTGTAGGGGCGCACCGACGTGCGCCCTTTCCGTGCATTTCCTCAAGGTACAAATCGCTCCAAGTTAAAATTCAAGCGTATTGTCGAGTTGCCGAACATGAGTCAACCCAATAACTTTAATAAACAAGAATGTAAGTCGGCTGCAATTTATCAAGCGCAGAGATATATGTTAATCAACAAGCAATCCTCTGCCCTATCCTGCCCAGAGTTATTCCATGCAACCTGTAAGAATCGGCATCACCGCTCTCATCACCCTATTAGCTGCTACTACTACCGCCTTCACTCCTAATTTTTCAGCACCTTTCTCTGCACCACCAGCATTAGCTCAAACTTCAGCAAGGAGTAAAGCAGAAGCAGACCGACTGCTAGAACAAGGTAATAAACAGCTGGATACAAGTCAATTTCAAGCAGCATTACAATCTTACCAACAGGCACTGAGAATCTATCGAGAGCTTAGCGAGTCGCCTAACGGCGACCGCTTCGCTTCACGCAAGGGGGAAGCCTATTCTCTGATGGGTCAGGGCAAAGCTTACTATTACCTAGGGCAATACAGACAAGCAATAGAGTTCCATCAGCAGTCTTTGGTATTAGCACGGGAAATTCGCGATCGCCAAGGGGAAGCAGATTCCCTGAGAGGTCTAGGGAACAATTACTATTCACTAGGGCAATACAGGCAAGCGATAGAGTTTTATCAGCAGTCTTTGGTATTGGCACGGGAAATTCGCGATCGCCAAGGGGAAGCTTCTTCTCTGAACAATCTGGGCAATGCTTACCATTTGCTAAGGCAATACAGACAAGCAATAGAGTTTCATCAGCAGTCTTTGGTATTGGCACAGGAAATTCGCGATCGCCAAGGGGAAGCTGCTGCTCTGAATAACCTGGGTGAAGCTTACCGTAACTTAGGGCAATACAAACAAGCAATAGAGTTTTATCAGCAGTCCTTGGCATTAGCACGGGAAATTCATGATCGCCAAGGGGAAGGCAGTTCTTTGGGCAATTTGGGCCTTGCTTACTATTCCCTACAGCAGTACGGGTAAACGATAGAGTTCCTACAGAAACAGTTGGCAATAGTACAAGAAATTGGCGATCGCACAGGCGAAGCTAGAACTCTCAGCAATATTAGTCTCCTGCTAGAAAAACAAAACCAGCCAGAACTCGCCATTGTTTTCTACAAGCAAGCCGTCAACATTACAGAAGCAATTCGGCGTGATCTCCAAGGATTACCAAGGGAGCAACAACAGTCTTATACCGAAACGGTTGCCAATACTTATCGCCGTCTCGCTGACTTGTTGCTCAAGCAAGACCGAGTTTTGGAAGCACAGCGAGTCTTGGATTTGCTCAAAGTGCAGGAACTAGAGGAGTATCTGCGTAACGTGCGAGGGAGTGATAATACCGTCAGCGGAATTGTTGAACGTTTTCCAGAACAACAAATTCGACAAGGCTACGAAGAAATTCAAACTAGAGCAATTGAGATAGGAAAAGAACTCACCCAACTAGAAAGCATTCCCGTTTCTAATCGAACTCAAGTGCAGCGACAGCGTGTTATTGAACTGAGGAAGAATCAAGAGCAAATTACCCAACAGTTTCTCAACTTCCTCAATAGTCCGGAAGTTAAAGAAAAGGTAGCGCAACTAAGGCAAACCACAGGAGGGGAGAACTTTGATTTGGACAGATACGCCACTGCCTTACAAGACAACCTTAAGCAACTTCAGCAAGATGCCGTAATTCTCTATCCCTTCGTGTTAGATGACCACTTGGAATTAGTGTTAGTCACCCCTTACACTCCCCCACTACGTCGTACTGTTGCTCTTAGACGAGAAGACTTAAACCGAGCGATTGTAGAATTCCGTGATAGCTTGAAAAGTTCTACCACTGATGTCAAAACTCCTGCTCATAAGTTCTACAATTGGCTTATTAAACCGATTGAAAAAGACTTAGCTCAAGCCAAAGCGAAAACCATTATCTACGCTCCCGATGGACAACTGCGTTATATTCCGCTAGCTGCCCTCCATGACGGCAACCAATGGCTAGTCCAGAAATTCCGCATCAACAACATCACCGCCCTCAGCCTTACCGAATTCAATACTCAACCCTTAAAGGTGTATCGTCATACGCCCCTACAAGTCTTCGCTGGCGCCTTCACCCAAGGTCGTTATACCTTTGAAGTTAGAGGCCAGCAGTTCAGTTTCCAAGGGCTAAAATATGCCAGGGTTGAGGTAGATAATCTGGCAAAGATAGTTCCTGATACGACGAAATTGTTAGATCAGCAATTCAACCGAAATAGCGTGCTTCAGATGAATGATTATTCGGTTGTGCATCTTGCCACTCATGCCGCCTTTGTCGAGGGACAGCCAGAGGAGTCTTTTATTATGTTTGGGGATGGTACTCGCGCCACGCTTCGGGATGTAGGCAGTTGGCGTCTACCGAATGTGGACTTAGTGGTACTTTCAGCTTGCGAAACAGGTTTAGGCGAAAAGTTGGGCGACGGGAAAGAAGTTCTTGGTTTTGGTTACCAGCTGCAACGAACAGGAGCAAAAGCAACCATTGCCTCGCTGTGGAAAGTTGATGATGGTGGCACACAAGCCTTGATGGATAGCTTCTATGCTGCCCTGGAAAAGGGTAACATTACGAAAGCTGAAGCCTTACGCGAAGCTCAAATCGCCCTCATTACTGGAGATTACAAAGCCTTAGGTCAACAACGGGGGCTGGAAGTGCAGCAGCGCATCAGCAGAAGTCTTGCGCCACAGGTGAACACTCACCTCAGCCATCCCTACTACTGGGCACCGTTCATTCTTATTGGCAACGGGTTGTAATCTGCGGTTTTATAGCCAGTCTAAATGATTCGTGAAATTCTCTGTTTCCTCTTTCTCTGCGTTCTCTGTGCCTAGAGCGGTTTGTTGTTATTCATAACTTAAATGGACTAGCTATAGATGAACAAAATCAGACTAGCACTCTCGTTACAATAGACCTCTGACAGAGATGTCGCAAGCGCGAAGTATTGACGCCCAGTTTTATTGCTAACAGCAGAGTTTCTTGTGCCAATGCTTCGCCTCTAAACGTGAACCTTTATAGGCGTGCAACTCGTGAAAAAAATTCTAATCATCGTTCATCAACCCACCTGTGATACAGGTCTTGTCGGGCAAATCCTTCGCGCTTGGGGCTATACCCTGGATATCCGAGTTACCAGTCAGCAAGACGAACTTCCCCCAACAATGGATAACCATGACGCTGTCGTAATTTTCGGGGGGCCAATGAGTGCCAACGATCGCGACACCCTTCCGTTTATTCGGACTGAACTTGATTGGATTCCGGTAGCGTTAGAGTCAGGTAAACCTTACCTCGGCATTTGCCTTGGTGCTCAACTCTTAGCGCGTGTCCTGGGTGCAACGGTTCAACCTCATCCTGATGGCAGGATGGAAATCGGCTACTTCCGAGTCCTGCCAACTGGAAAGGGTAGCGAACATTTCAGCAAGCCATTGCATGTCTATCACTGGCATCGCGAGGGATTTGAATTGCCGAAGGGTGGCGTTTCGCTCTTGGAAGGGGAGATTTTTAAAAATCAGGCATTTCGTTACGGTGAAAACGCCTATGGGGTACAATTTCACCCGGAAATGACGCGAACGATTATGGAACGGTGGACGACAGAGGGCGCTCACTTGCTTACCCTTCCAGGGGCACAGTCCCGCGATGAGCAGCTTTACCAGCATTCGTTGTACGCGCTGCCAATGGAAAATTGGCTCAAAGGGTTTCTGGGTTACTGGCTAGGGCAAGATGCGATCACCCAGAAAGCTTGTGCCTGAAGCCCACTTCACACACTATCGATGCTATTTTGTCAATATCCTAGCGCTTGGGAGAGACAACTGACTGAGATTGAGTTAAAGACGGCGTTGCCGCAACATTCAGTTGTCCCCCAAATTTTTGTAACTCATAAAGTTTGACCCCAATTTGATACTCGTACTGACTCAATAAGCGGGCATAAGTGTACCCAGCTTTTCCATCTAAAAAGCCAAGTTGGATAATATAAAACACAATAAATCGCAGTGTGGGTTTAAAGGGTAGTCGTACCCACAGCTTTTTGAGAAAGCGCTTGCGCTGCACCGCATCACCAAAAAGATTTGCACCAATCGTACCCGAACTGTCTGTGTTATTGAGTAAATTTAGATAGACACGGGCTTCCCAATTTGAGTAGCGATTATGTCGTTCTAGCCAGTGGTAAATGTCCCGAAAATCGATGTGCAGCATATCGTTTTTCAGGTAGCCAGATGAGCCATCTAGGATGACATGTTCGTGAACTTCGTTATCACCTGTATTGCGAATTTCTTCAGTATTAAGATTTTCGTATCGGCCTTTTTTGGGCTTAAACAAGCGTAAGTTCCAGTCCGGATATCTGCCACCGTGACGAATCCATGTACCAAGAAAGAAGACTTTGCGATTAAGATAATAGCCTTCATAATCTGGATTTTGAATGGCAACCGCAATCTCATCCCAAAGTTCGGGGGGAATACGTTCGTCGCAATCAACGATAAGTACCCATTCATGACGAAAAGGAAGATTTTCTAAGCTCCAATTCTTCTTTTTAGGCCAGCGACCATTGAAATAAAATTGTACAACTTTAGCCCCGTAACTTTCTGCAATTTCGACGGAGCGATCGCTACTTTGAGAATCGACAACAAAAATTTCATCCGCTGGTGTTAAACTTTCTAGACAAGCGGGTAAGTTAGCCTCTTCGTTTTTGGCTGGAATTAAGACAGAAACAGGAATTTTTGCCGGTTCAGATGCCATAAGTGAAGGATGAAGGATGAGATATCAAGGATGAAATGGCTCTTTTTCTAGGAAGAAGAAAAGCTGAGTTAGAGAGGGCTGTTCTATTTGTAAAGATTTTTGGGATGCAGTCTTATTTGATTGGTTAATATTAACTAACCACAGAGGCACAGAGGACAGGGAGTGAAGAGAAGAGAGAGAATTTTACGACTCATTTGTGGGTGCAAAGGATTTGACAAGTTTGAGGGTTCTGGCCTATTCAAGAGGTATCGATTCGTCAGTCTTTGCTTAAGTGACCATGCATGACGATTAATGTTTCCGATAATTGGCTCAAACGAGTTTCTAGTTCTTGTTTGCGGTTGAGTAACTGTTTGATTTTTTGATAGCGTGCGATCGCGACGCTCACACTCGCTACCTGATCGGGTGGGCAAGGGCGTGACCAAAACTGACCATCCCCATCGAGTCCACACAGGCGGTAGCCGGTACGCGGTGTTTCACAGGTTACTTTGTCATCGGGTTGATGCAAGACTTCTGCTACGTAATCCATCAGCCGATCATTCTCGGCTGGGCGTACTGTCCCTACCTCTTCATTGGTTTCACGGGCATGAGATTCTAACCAGCCATCCACAATTGGCCCTTCCATGTAAAGGTCTTGGATTTGCCGTACCGCTGTTTGCAGTTCGTTTTGCCAACGGTCAACAATATCTTGGATTTCTTTGAGCAACGTCGTCGCCAAGGCGGGGTTAGCGGCGTGACGATGTTCGCTGATTTTAGCGGGTTTCAGTTTGGGCAGCGTTGGCGTTTTTGGGGATTGCTTGCGGGCGGGGAAAGGTTGTACAGCTACCGAAAAGGAAGGGTCACGCCTTTCTTTAGGGTGCTGTTGAGTTTCTCCAAGGTTGTCGGTTTGGTTTCTCACCGTAGCGGATGTTTTTCGGCTGTCAGTCGGTTGGGGTTGTCCCAACTGATTCAACGCTGTTTCGATCCGTTGCAGTTCTGGTTTCATGGTTATTTTTACCACTGTGTTAACTTGACACTCCCCGCCCGCTTATGTGCGGGGATTCTTCGTTACATAGACCCACAGAATAAAAGCCGCCTTAGAAGGACGGGGATTAAATCCCATTGATTTTGGTCCCCAACTCTTTAATTCCAGCACAACCTCTTGGTGTGGGGTCAACGCACCTGATGAATTTGAGAGTTGCAATCCTGTCTTTTTAATTTTGCGGTCATTTTATCAAAGCTGCTAGGCAGTTCCCTACTTGTGGTGCTACTAGTGAGGATAAGCTGTAAGATTCTCGTTGTCTCCCGCTTCCTGCATCCGTTCAACACATTGCGATCGCTTAAGTAGATATGGTATCTTCTCCTCCTCAAATCATCTTAATAACAGGGCCATCGCGGTCTGGCAAAAGTGAGTGGGCAGAAACTTTAGCGATGCAAACCGGCCAACCCGTCATCTATGTGGCAACCTCTATCACTGACCCCAATGATGTGGAGTGGCTTGCCCGGATTGAAAAGCATCGGCAGCGACGACCCGATTCTTGGACGACACGTTTAGTGCCGACTGAGTTGGCGACGACGATTCGAGAATATTCTGTCAGTCGTTGCTGTTTGTTAGTGGATTCGTTAGGAACTTGGGTGGCTAATCAGCTAGAGCAAGATGAAGCCGATTGGGATAAAACGGTAAAGCACCTTTTGGAGAGCCTCACCCAGACCGCTGATACTGTGATTTTCGTGGCAGAAGAGACGGGTTGGGGTGTGGTTCCCGCTTATCCCATTGGCAGGTTATTTCGCGATCGCTTAGGAGAATTAATCCGCAAGATAGGGAGCATCGCTAACCCGGTCTACCTAGTGACAGGGGGATATGTTCTGAATCTCAGCCTTCTGGGTTCGCCCCTACGGTAGTCAATTCATCAGCAATGTAGCTATTACCATGAAGGTATTAGTGCAAACTGGGTATTGGCAACTCGTACTCACTACCCACAATCAAACCCAATTGGTTGAACTCAAAAGACAAGGGACATCCGGATAAGGGCTAAGTGGCCTACCTGAGTCAGAAGGCTTCTTATCTTTCAACTTACGTCCAAAGGCCACCGAACACGAACCTACCATACCATTCATGGCATCTGAACAACAAGTCAAACGTTACCTCGCCTACTGGTTTCAGTTAGGCAAAAAAGTTATGATTCACAGCAGTGGCGCCGCTGTGTCGCCGCCATCGGTTGTAGCAGGAGATCGTTACAGCGATGAGTTTGAAGCCGTCTGGCTGCAAATTGTCTCCCCAGAGAGCGGTGATTGTTACCTAGAAGGTACTCAACAAACGATCGCTGAACTGTTAAGCCCAAGGTGGGAGATAGAACCTTGTGTTCGTTGTGATATGCCCGTCCCTTTAATCAAAATTGGGCTACCGCCAGAATTATGCCCATGCAATGATTTACCCAGTTGGCCTAATACAGAAATACCGAAACCGAGAGAGCCAGTCAGTAGTCAGGATCGCCTCAAGCAGATTCGCGATCGCTTATCCCAAAGCAATAATAAGCAGGGGTTTCGTGAGGAGGTCACTCCTCCTTCTCCGGAATCGTCAATACCACATAATGGTACTTTTGGTCAAGGTAGGCTCAGCGAGATTCGCCAGCGATTAACCCGAAGCAACGGTCATCGAGAGTCAGGCGAAGATTTATCCATCAGTCCGGCAGCGGAATCACAGGCATCCCACCAGGCTATCCCGATAGGGCGTTCCGGTGAGAGCCTCGATGCGTAAATCAACTGGTCAAGTAGGGGTGTTTTACCTACGCTCCTACTTCATCGCCTCAGTGGCTTTTGAGAGACGTCGGGGCACTTCATAAGTGAAGAAATCATACGCTAATATCGTCTGCGGAAAAATTGCCCGCGCTTCTTGAAGCAAATCATCTAGTATGATCGCATTTCCCGGAGCATAGCGGGGGCTGAAATGAGTCATAATCAGCTGCTTCACCCCACCCCCCAAAGCCACTTGCGCCGCCATGGTTGAGGTGGAATGCAATCGCTCAAACGCTAACTGGGCGTCTTGATGGGCAAAGGTAGCTTCATGAATGAGTACATCCGCATCCTGGGCTAGTTCCACGGCACTGTCACAGTAGACTGTATCGGTGCAGTAAACCACTTTACGCCCCACTTCCTTCTCTTCGCATAAGTCGGAACCTCGGATCTGACGCCCATCTGGCAGTGTTACAGTTTCACCCCGCTTGAGTTTGCCATAGATGGGGCCAGAGGGAATTCCCAAGGCTGTAGCTTTTGCCACATTAAAGCGCCCTGGTCGGTCTTTTTCCACGACTCGATAGCCGAACGCCTGAACCCGATGCTTGAGGGGGCGACAACTGATCAGAAATTCTTCATCTTCGTAGACAATCCCAGGCTGAACGGGATGAACCTGAACCGGGTAGGAGAAGTGGGTATATGAATACTTTTTGCCAGCGCGAAGATAGTCCTCTAGCTCAGCAGGGCCATAAATATCAATTCGGTCTGTATTGCCGGCTAAACCACAACTGGCTAAAAGCCCCATCAAACCATAGATGTGGTCTCCATGCATGTGGGTGATGAAAATACGCCTGATCTGGCTGGTTTTGAGGTCACTACGTAGTAACTGATGTTGAGTGCCTTCGCCACAGTCAAACAGCCAAACTTCTGCACGTTGGGGTAGACGCAGCGCAACACTCGATACATTGCGCGATCGCGTCGGTACTCCAGAGCTTGTTCCTAAAAAAGTAATTTGCACAAACCTACCTTTCTACCTCTCTCCTCCACAGGAAATTACCTCTCATCCCTATGGTACACAGCTCAGTGGCTCAGAGTTTGTCAGTTCTTCTGGCGTAGGTAAACTAAATGGGGAATCCTGATTGTGGCTAGCTCATCAAGAAGAAGACAATTGCAATTGGTGTTGACCAAAACGGTTGCCAGCATGTTAAAAGTAGGCGAGTAAGTACGTAGACATCAATAAACATAAAGCCTAAAAAAAGTTGATGGCGAGATTTTCGCTCAAGCGTTTGAAACTTTTTCATCGACGCGAAGTCTTGAGCCAAATGTAGTCAAGGTTAATCCGGAAAACAAGAACATTCATTGTCAGAGGAAGTTTGGAAAAATGGCATTTAGGCGTTTATCCGTCTCGCTTGTATCTCTACTAACACCCATGATGCGGCTGGGAGGGCGTCATGGGTGGCTCTCTTTGTTGTTCTGGATTGTCTTAGTCGCTCCAGCTAGTGCGTTGGAATTGCGAGTGGCGATTGAAGACGGAGTCAGTAAGGTACAAGTCGGTAGTTCAACTAAAGCAATTGTCCGGGATGCCGCTGGTCAAGAAGTTGGGGAACTACCTGCACTGAACGGATTTAGCGCTCAAGGTGACAAGAGTGGCGTCACATTGGGTCAGTGGCGATCGCAAACACTTTGGATTGAACCATCGGATAATGGTTATGTCTGGATTGGCAATCGCTGGTATCGGGGACGTACTGAACTGGTTTCTACGAGCAAAGGGCTGACTGCTGTCAATTATGTTGATTTAGAACAGTACCTCTACAGCGTCCTCGGCGCTGAAATGAGTGCAAATTGGCCTCTAGAAGCGCTTAAGGCGCAAGCGGTTGCTGCCCGGTCTTATGCGCTCTATAAGCGTGCGACGACTGCAAATGGCGTCTACGATGTCGGAGACACGACAACCTGGCAGGTTTACAAAGGTCTGGAAACTGAGGCGACCAGTACACAAAAAGCCGTACAGGCAACCGCTGGGCAAGTGATGATTTACGACGGTAAGGTTATCCTCGCTGTCTTCCACGCTGCATCGGGAGGACATACAGAAAATGTAGAAGATATCTGGAAAAGCCCTTTGATACCTTACCTGCGAGGTGTCGAGGATTATGACCAGGGGACACCTGCTTACGAATGGAGTAAGCATTTCTCCCGCCACCAACTTAGCAGTCGGATTTCCGGAGTGGGCAGTGTGATTTCGATGACAGCAGAACGCACAACGCCTCAAGGACGCATTGTGACTATGCTTGTCAAAGGCGATCGCGGTACGCGGCGAATCAGTGGTACTGATTTACGTAGTGCCCTAGGGCTGAAAAGTACACTGTTCGTGGTAAATCCAACTAGCGACGGGTTTACCCTTCAGGGTCGGGGTTATGGTCACGGATTGGGGTTGAGTCAGTGGGGCGCTCGCAACTTAGCGGTTAAGGGGGTCAACTACCAGCAGATTTTGAGCCACTATTACCAAAATGTAACTCTTGCTCAGATGCAGGGGGGTGAAGGTTGAAGGGTAAAGGTTGAAGGGTGAAACACATAACCTGCAACTCGCTAACTTTCAACTTGCTAACTTTCAACCTTCAACCCTTACGAACCGGAATCTAAACGGCGTTGCCATTCAGCATCGATTTGGTCTTTTCGCTCAAGCTCTTGATCGAGCAAATCAGTTTCACTGGTGTACACTAAGTTCTCATTTTTGATAACGTGTTGAGCGGCGAATTGCTGAGCATAAGCTATTTTCTTTTGTAAGGTGGCAGATGCCTGTTCGAGGGCGATTGCCTGTTCCTGCCGTTTTTGATTTCGGGCTTCAACTTTGCGGTTTTTCCACTGAATCCAGAAATAACGAATCAGCGGGATGGTCAAAAAACCAATGCCGTAAACCAGTAAGAGCCAGTAAATTGATTGAACGAAGGCCACTAATCCACCGATTTGGGCGGCTATTTGACCTCCCTGCAACAGGGAACCGAGAACCAATGCACCAATTACGTTAATTCCACCTAGCGCAGTTGCCAGGATAATTTGCCCACTATTCGCTTGACTAAAACGCCAACGCCTCTCCTGAAGATAGTCCGCAGCTACCAACTGAGGTTGATCTGATGCAGCGGTCGTTTGTAAGTCGGGGAACTGATAAATAATTTCGCCATCTGGGCTAACTTCAGGACGCCCGTTAAATCGGGTGAGTACGGGTAGCATGTAGTCTTCAAACTCGCGCTTGTCCCCTTCTCCAATATCGTCGAGATAGGGGGCGATTTGTTCAGCCACGACAGCACCGCCTGAATGGCGAATCACAGTGCCAATTTCTTGCCAACGACGCTCTTCTAAGTCAGCATTGGGATTGCCGTCTCCAAATAGGAAGGAGAAGATTGCCACCAGAAAATTCATCTCATTTTTAGGGGCAGAACGAAAGGATGCCCGTCCCCGCCGATAAGAAGAGTCATAGCCTGGGTCAAACCACCACCAGACATCTGGCCAAAACCAGACGTTGGGAAAGGAGATGAAGCCGCCTCCGCCGGAACTAGAGCTACCGCCACCACCTGAATCGTTACTGTCGCTGCTGGAACTAATGGCGATGAGGAGAATGGTGATCGTAACAAAAATTAGGACTATGGAAAGAATTAGGATAATTCCAAAGGAAATCCGAATCAGGTAAAACAAGACACGCCAGATTTTTTCCCACCATTCCTGCAAGCGTAACCGCAAAAATTTGTTACGAAGAATAGTCCGAAAGTTTTTGGGAAATAGATAAGCAATATCACCGGATTCTGCTACTTGTAAATGCCCACCCGCATCTGAGGCGAGAGCCAGTAATCCTTGCTCGGAAAAATTAATATTTAACCCTGCCTGAGCAGCAACGTCACCAACGGTGACACGGTAGCCTAGCTGCTCAATCGCCTTCATTATCTTGGGATCGGGAGCCATGTTCTTTTATCTACGACTAATTGCGTACTACTTTTAGTATAGATTTTCGTTAATCTGACAATAGGTAGAGGCGAGCGTTAGGGTATAAGAAGTATGGGGTGTCGCGACACTACGCTATAGGTAGAAACAAATTTTATTTTCGATGCCTATGGTTGCCGGAGTTGGTGGTCTGGAGGCCAATATTTAAGTTAGTATTAAATTCCCCAAAATTCTTCTTATCCCACTTGCATTCTACCGAAAGCTTATTTCTTAGTTCTTAAAGGTTGTCTTAAAGCGAACTGAGGTACGTCAAAATAGGTAACATTCTTGCATTAATTGATTTTGTTCAAATACATTCCCTGTCACTGAGCGGGGAACATTTTTTGTTTACCAGGGAACTAGAAGTTCTATCAATTATGCCCACTGGGAGGATATAGCGGTTTGCATTTGGATGAGGTACAGGGCTGATGGTTTTAAGGCAAAGGACAGAAGGCTCTAGGGCAGAAGTTAGCTGTACTCCACTCAATCGAGAATTGCTATAAACCTGCGAAGTCGGTGAAAAATACTTCACCGGCTATCCCCTTGAAATCGGGCTAACCGGAGGTGCTTGACTCTACCTGTTAATAGCAAAGCGGATTGAGGCTCTTGCAGCTGGTCAATCCAGTCTGTTCCTCTGCTTTACCTGGGCGATCTGACCCATTTGCTAGAAGTCCCGTAACTGAGAAGCACCCAATTATGCTATCTTCTCTCCGACTCAAAAGCACTGTATTAACCAGCCTGTCCTTGACAGGAGTACTTGGGGTCACACCTACTTTTGCTCAGCCTATTGTCTCCGATGGCACGACCAGAACAGTAGTGACACCCAACGGGAACCGCCTCGACATCAATGGCGGCACCCTTTCCGGCAATGGGGCGAACCTGTTCCACAGCTTTCAAACGTTTAATCTTAACCCTGGCGAGATTGCCAACTTTGTTTCTAACCCATCCATTCAGAACATTTTGGGGCGGGTTACGGGGGGCGATGCTTCGATTATTAATGGGCTGATTCAAGTTACAGGTGGCAACTCTAACCTGTTTTTGATGAACCCAGCCGGCATGATCTTTGGGGCTAATGCCCGCTTGAATGTCCCCGCCTCTTTCACTGCAACCACTGCCACGGGGATCGGGTTTGGCAATGGTTGGTTTAATGCCTTAGGGGACAATAACTATGCGGCTCTGGTTGGGACACCCAATACGTTTGCCTTTAACACCCCATTACAACCGGGAGCAATTGTCAATGCTGGGGAGTTGGCAGTCAGCAATGGGCAGAATCTTACCCTTTTAGGTGGCACGGTGATCAATACCGGGCAGTTGAGAGCCCATCAAGGGACGATCACGATGGCGGCGATACCGGGTCAAAACTTGTTACGTCTTAGCCAACCCGGGCATTTACTCAGTTTGGAGGTACAACCACTAGCGGCTGAAAGTCAAGCGGGACCTTGGACAATTCCAGCCTTATCACTACCACAGTTACTCACTGGTGGTGATGGAAGCCAGGTCACTAACTTAAGGGTGAATGGAAATGGTCAGGCAGAACTAACGGATTCTGGAGTAGGGATACCAACTGATGCGGGTACAGCGATCGCATCTGGCACACTTGATGCCTCAACCCCCACTAACCAAGGGGGAGTGGGTGGCAATGTGAATGTTTTGGGCGACAAGGTTGGACTTGTGAACGCCAATATCAACGCCTCTGGTACAAATGGTGGTGGCACTGTGCGAATTGGAGGAGATTTACAGGGTCAGGGGACAGTGCCGAATGCTTCTCGCACGTTTGTTAGCCGTGATTCGAGTATCAAAGCAGATGCCCTGTGGAGGGGGGATGGCGGACAAGTGATTGTCTGGGCTGATCAAGCGACTCGATTCTTAGGCCAAATCAGTGTTCGTGGTGGTGTCACCTCTGGCAATGGTGGGTTTACCGAGGTTTCAGGGAAGCAGTCGCTGGACTTTCAAGGTGTTGTTGATCGGTTAGCACCAGCGGGTCAGGTGGGAATGCTACTGCTAGACCCCACAGATATCACCATCAGTACCCAACCGAATACAGGTAGCATGGGGAATTCTGGGGGCTTATTTTCCGACCCGACGACGACTCCTTCCAATCTCAATACCACAACCCTAGAAACTAACCTGGCTGCGGGCAATGTCACCGTTTCCACCGCATCGGGTTTGGGGGGTGCAGGAAATATTACAGTTAGCAGTCCGATTACCTGGAGTAGCGGTAATTCCCTGACACTTTTTGCCAATAACAATATTAATGTTGATGCCAATATCACGTACTCAGGTGCTGCTAATCGAGCCTTAACTCTACAAGCGAATAACAATATTATCTTCAATTACGGTGCAGGAGTGACAGCTAATGGCACTGGCAGGTTGGATGTCACCCTCAATGCTGACCGAGATGGAAATCGTACAGGAGCGATCGCGCTCAATGCAGGTTCAGCCATCAACTCCAACGGCGGCACTATCATTTTAGGCGGTGGCAGCGACCCGTCAACCACTCCGGCGAGCGGTGTCAATCTTAATGGTGCCACCCTTAATTCCAATAGCGGCGATATCAAAATTACCAGTAATGATGTCCGCGTGACGGGTGGAAATATTCAAACCACCAGTGGCGGAAATATCATGATGTCAGGCATGGGTGGCACTGGCGAAATTCTCTTGGATGGGGGAAGCTTGAGTGTCGCTAATGGCAGTTTGCGACTGATGGGTAGGGGAGTCGAGTTTAGCAACGGTGTCCAGGTAACAGCAACTGGAACTGGAGATATTAACCTGCTCAGTTCAGGCTTGATTAACACGTCAGGTGGCAGCCTCCGGGGCAGCAATATTGCCCTCACGGCTGATCAGAACATTACTACAGGTGCTGTTACCTTGAATTCTACCTCCGGTTCAGGAGTGAACTCACCTCTTAAAATCAATACTCCTGGGAGTGTGAGTCTAAAGGACGCCATTTCTACCAATGGCGCCAACATTATGATTGGTGATGTGACCGCTCCCAGTCAGATTAATTTGAACTCTCCCTTGTCCACTTCAGGAGGGAATGTTAGTTTCACCAGTACGGGAGCGATCGCGCTTTTGGGGAATGTCGCTACGGCGGGAGGAAGTATAACCCTCACTGGAGCTAGCATCAACACGGCTGCGCTAGACTCCAGCAATCTTGATCGCAATGCAGGAAAAATCGACCTGAGAGCAGATGGTAATATTACCACGGCAAACTTAAACTCCAGCTCGATTACTAACAATGGCGGCGATATCTCTGTTACCAGTAATCAAGGAGCCATACAGAGCAATGACTTAAACGCTTCAGGTGCCGCGGGAAGTGGGAAGATTACCCTTCAGGCTAGCGATCGCATTACTACAGGTAATGTCAACTCTAGTTCAACCAATGGGAATGGAGGATTCATTAGCTTCACGACGCCTACAGGAGCTGTGATTAGTAAGGATCTAAACACTTCCGGATTGACAGGAGGTGGAAACATCGCCGTTAAGTCAGGCAATAGTATCACCACTCAAGTCATCAACTCCAGTTCACGGCAAGGCAAGGGGGGTGATGTCACCCTCGATCCGCCAGGTGATATCCAAATCACCTCTATTAATGCCCAAGGCGGAACTAACAGTACAGGAGGCATCATTAACATCGCTACTGATCGCTATTTCCGAGCAACTGGAACGTTCACCGATGGCAGTTGTATTAACAGCAGTATTTGTAGCACTGGTGGAGTTGGGGGCGGTGCAATCACAATTCACCATGGTGGTCAGGGCAACATCCCTTTTGATGTTGGAGATGCGACTCGAAACGGTACAGCAGGTGCGATTAGTAGTGGCAGCGGCCTTTTCACAATTTCACCGTTCCAATCCTTGCCCTACACCTACAGACAAGCCAACATCGGCATCATTAGCGTTGATGCGCCACCCCCCTCTCCACTGCCCTCCCCATCACCATCCTCACCCCCCTCTCCACTGCCCTCCCCATCACCCCCATCACCATCCCCGCAACCATCACAACCCTCACTCCCCTACTCATCTCCACCCTCACTCACCACTTCATCAGCACCCTTGTCTATTGAGGTCAATGATGCTGTCGCTACAGTGGATAAAGTGTTCACCAACGACTTTAAGCAATATCTCGGACTGCACCAGACAAAAAGTATTACACTGGCAGACGCACAAAATACCCTACGCCGCATCTATAGCGCCACAGGGGTGAAGCCAGCCGTGATCTATGCTGTCTTTGTTCCCGCCAGCTTAGCCGCAAGAGCAACTGAGCCTACTACACCCGCTGTTGAGTTAGAAACCCGACTCTCTGAACTGCTCGATCAACGACAAACTAGTGACCAGCTAGAATTAATTCTCGTCACCCCAGACCAACCCCCAATTTACAAGCGAGTACCTGGAACAACTCGCCAGCAAGTTCTTGCCGTCGCAGGGCAATTGCGCCGAGAAGTTACCGACATCACCAGTCGCGCTCCGGATTACCTGCCTCCTGCCCAAAAAATGTACCAATGGTTGGTAGCTCCCCTTGAAGCAGATTTAAAAGCCCTCAGTATCGAAAACTTGGTCTTCATCGTGGATGCGGGGCTGCGTTCAGTTCCCCTAGCCGCCCTACACGATGGTCAGGGCTTTCTCGTGGAGAAGTATAGCGTTGGTCTGATGCCCAGTTTCAGCTTAACGGATACCCGCTACAGGGACATCAAAAATGCCCAAGTCCTAGCGATGGGTGCCTCAAAATTCACCAACCACACGCCATTACCCTCTGTACCTGTGGAATTATCTTTTATCACATCGTTGTGGAAAGGTCAATCCTTTCTCAATACAGGCTTTACTCTGGACAATCTCAAGTCACAACGCCGCCAAACGCCGTTCGGCATCATCCACCTTGCAACTCATGCCTTTTTTCAGCCAGGGAAACCGACCAACTCCTACATCCAGTTAGCCGACACAAAGTTACGAATCGATCAACTGCGGCAATTGGGTTGGGATAATTCTCTCGTACAGTTGTTGGTGCTGAGTGCCTGTCAAACGGCACAGGGCGATGAACAGGTGGAGTTGGGCTTTGCTGGGTTAGGTGTGCAAGCTGGTGTCAAGTCAGCCTTGGCAAGTTTATGGTTTGTCAGCGATGAGGGAACAATGGCACTAATGGCGGAATTTTACGAGGAATTGAAACAAGCACCGATTAAGGCAGAAGCGCTGCGACGAGCACAGGTAGCGATGCTCAAAGGGGAAGTGAGGCTGGAAGATGGCAAGTTGGTTACTTCCAGTAGGACAGTAACTTTACCACCAGAACTAGCAAAATTAGGAAATCAAAACTTATCTCATCCAAAGTTTTGGGCTGCTTTTACGATGATTGGCAATCCCTGGTAAACCAGTCCAACGTCACAATTAAAGGCTTATTACCAATTACCCATCACCCATTCCCCATGACCCACTACAAAACTTGACATGAGGTCTTTATTCTCCAAATTTTCTCCGTCTTTCGGCGTTATCTGGCGAATTCTGACATCGAAGAAGCTTGATGCAATCCTTGTAGGTCTGGCTGCCACTGGCTTGCTTGTTGGGGTGCGACACTTAGGCTTACTCCAACCCTTAGAACTCAAAGCCTTCGATTTCTTAGTCCGCCTCCGCCCGAATGAAGACCCCGATCCGCGTTTGCTGGTAGTGGGAATTACTGAGCAAGACATTCATCAACTGGGAGGATATCCTATCTCTGACCGAATTTTGGCTGAGCTTTTGAGGAAATTGCAGCAGCATCAACCGATCGCCATCGGCGTAGATCTAGCTCGTAATGTACCGATCAAGTCCGGTCATGATGAATTAATCGCTCAATTTAAAAGTCCTAAAGTTTTTGCCATCACTTATATCGGGAATACGGAATCGGAGAGAGTACCCCCACCTCCTGGGATACCGGAAGAACGGGTTGGGTTCAATGATGTTGTAACTGACCCAGATGGCGTAATTCGCCGCATTTTAATGTATGCCACCTTGGACGAGAAAACAACCCTCTACTCCTTTTCCCTCAGGCTGGCTCTCGCTTATTTGGCTCAAAAAGACATTTCACCGAAACTAACTAACACTGAAACGCTTCAATTAGGTGAAACCCTATTTCAGTGGTTGAGTTTCGACTCCGGCGGTTATCAAACCATTGATGATACTGGCTATCAAATCCTACTAAATTATCGCTCGGCTCATCAGGTAGCAAAGCAAGTCTCGATCATGCAAGTTTTGCAAGGGCAGATTGACCCTAAGTGGGTAAAACACAAGATTGTGCTAATTGGCGCTACTGCCCCTACTGCCAAAGATTTGTTCTACACCCCTTATAGCTCTACAGAACGCGCAAATCCTCTCATGTCGGGAGTGGCGATTCATGCCCAAATTGTCAGCCAAATTCTGAGTGCAGTTCTTGATCATCGCCCCTTGTTCTGGTACTGGCCTGAATGGGTCGAGGTGTTATGGATTGCTGGATGGTCAATGGTGGGCGGCGCGTTGGTGAGGCGAAATGATAGGCTCCTCGTCCAGGGATTAGGCGCTCTAGCCGCGTTGGGGGTTTTGTTTGGGTTTACCCTGTCGCTATTTTTCCTGGGAGGATGGATACCTTTGGCAGCACCGGCTCTGGCTTTGATTGTCACGGGTGTAGCTGTGGAAGCTTATGAGCGACAAATCTCACAACAGCAAGAAAAGATGGTGATGAAGCTCTTGGGGCAACAAACATCGCCGGAAATTGCCAAAGCGCTGTGGAAGGAACGCGACCACCTGCTCTCTTCGGGCCTGTTTCCAGGGCAACGAGTAATAGCCACCATGTTACTCACTGACATCAAGGGCTTCAGCACTATCTCAGAAAAAATGCCCCCAGAAGACGTGATGGCTTGGTTGAACGAATATTTACCTGTCATGGTTCGGGAAGTGCAAAACTACAACGGGATTATTAACAAGTTTACGGGTGATGGTCTTTTAGCCGTTTTTGGGGTGCCTGTGCCGGCGGCTAATGAGGCGGATGTCGGGAGGGATGCACGCAATGCTGTAGCTTGTGCGTTGGCGATGAGCGATCGCTTGCAGAAACTCAACCTAGATTGGAAATCTCGTGGCTTACCCGTCGTGCAGATGCGTATTGGAATTTATACCGGCCCGGTGATGGTAGGGAGCTTGGGGGGTAAGGAACGTTTAGAGTACGGCGTGATTGGAGATAGCGTGAATATTGCGGCTCGTCTAGAAAGTTGCCAAAAAGACTACCAACCCAGCGACTGCCGAATATTGATTGCCTACGAAACCCTAATTCATCTCCCAGATAATTTGCAGGTGGAAGCTTGGGGTGCCCTGCAATTAAAAGGAAAAGAACACAAAGTTGATGTTTACCGTGTGGTGGGTCGCAAAGCTTGAGAATTACTAAGAACTCAGGGACTCAGAACTCAAGAGTCAGAAGGAATTAGCAGAAGTAGGGCCACTTGACGTTTAACTTTATCGGCCTACTCGATTGAAGGGTATGCTTACTTTGTTTTGGAAGACGTTTCGTTCACCATTGTTCCGGTTCTGCTTAGCCTCACTTCTGGGTCTGTTTTTATCGGGTTTACCTATACAGGTACTCGCACAACGACCTAACTCACACCTCCAAAGACAACTTAGAATCTTGCCATCTCCTACGCATTTATACCCACTCCGCTCTCATAATCCCCGTTCGATTTCGGGATTGTTCTCCCCCAGCCTCCCCAGCTCCCCCAGCTCTCTGAAAAAAGGGGTAATCAACCAGGATTTTGGATTAGCACCCCGTATCCTACAGGCACAAGCCCCGCTACCGACGAGTCGAAAGGGGTTACCTGGAAGGCGTCAGCCCGCGGGAGGTAGGGGTTGCGATCTTCTCTCTACCAAGCCTCTGGCAATATTGACACCAAAAACAAACTTGGGCTTGACGGTTACAGCTAATCCAACTTTCTTTTTCTACGCTCCTCGTACATCTGCTACAGTGGCGAGATTTGTTCTCGTGGATGAAGAGAATGCCAATCGAGTTTACGAAAAAACCTTCGCGATTTCTACCACGCCTGGTATTGTAAGTCTCAGGCTCTCTGCTGACAAAAGTTTGCCATCCCTAAAACTTGGCAAGAATTATCACTGGTACATTTCAATCCTTTGTGAGTCGCAAGATCGGTCGGGAGATATTTATGTGGATGGTTGGGTACAACGAGTTGAACTTTTACCTTCCCTCGCCAGCCAATTGGAAAAGGCTTCCCTGAACAAGCGAGTCGCTCTTTATCAAAAAAATGAGCTCTGGTATGATGCCTTGACAACGTTAGCTCAGGAACGCCGCTTGCATCCGAGAGATAGTGCGATCGCGGCTGAATGGGCAACGTTGCTGCGATCAGAGGGATTGGATGAAATTGCTCAAGAGCCGATCGTCGAAAGTGTCCATGATTAAGCTAACGCGCATCGAACGTTGCACATTTCTTCTCCCCCTCCCCCTGTCGGCCAAGAGCAGACAATTGAGAAGCGTGACAGCTTAACTTTATTCACCCCTTGGGGGAATTAGGCCAATTAGATGGGTGACAACTAATCCAAGAAGCTATGAAATCCCGCATCCTCACCCTTGCCCTCCTCCTCACGCCTATGGGAGTGCCAATCCCAGTTAACGCCCTCAATCCAGCCCACCTCGAGCAGTTGCGGCAAACGGGAAGCTGTGTTGAGTGCGACCTGAGTTCCGCACAACTGGTAGAAGCCCTTTTAAGCAATACGGACTTGAGAGGGGCAAATCTTACGGGGGCTAACCTCCGAGGTGCTGACCTCAGGCGCGCGAATCTTACAGGTGCTAACCTAAGCGGTGCCAGCTTGATTTATGCTAATCTCACAGATGCCAACTTGAGCCAAGCCAACTTAATTGTCACGGCCTTAATCGGTGCAAATCTCACCAATGCTAATTTGGCTGGGGCTATGCTCACAATGGCTAAATTACCTGGAGCTAACCTTACGGGGGCTGACTTAAGCATGGCTGACCTCAGCGCGGCTGATCTAAGCAATGCTAACCTGAATTCCGCTGACTTGAGGGGGGCTAACCTGCGTAATGCTGACTGGGAAAATACGACGCAGAAAAACACCAAGCTCAGTAGCGCTATTCTGCCTGATGGTAGTTTCTATCCTTAGACTGATGCTAAGCTTACCTCAGTGTGGAGTATGAAATATGAACGATCAACGACTGAGGTGAAATGTGCCAAAAGAGAAGAAAGTTGACTATTTCTCGCTTGCACGGCGTTTAATTTTCGGTTTGGTCATTCTGACGAGTCTCTGGCTCTATCAGGCTCGTGCCGAAGCTGCTGAATCGGTAGTTTTAAAGTATCGATTTTTGCAGCAGAAGGTGTCAGTCCCCGAACTTACAGCGTTTGTCACAACGGGGAAACTGTCCAACTCCCTGCAATTTTATTTAAAGCAGGCTGGAAAAGACCCAGCGGACTTGCGGCGTGCTCTGACGCAAGAGGTCAAAGTTAACTCGACATTTCTCTATCAAGTTCTCAAGACTCCCGTCGGGGAAGGGCTGCTCGATCAAGTGAGTCAAGTGGTTCATACTCCCTCCAATCGGGCTAACCGAGAGTCTTTACGAGGTGCGTTGGTGAGTTCCGCTTTGCCGGATGGGAATATTACTTTAATTGAAGTGCTGCAAAACTATCCAACGCCAGACGTTTATGTCGAGGGCGAGCGATTGGTTGAGGTAATGCAGGATATTCGTAAGGTTCTCGGACGCCTGCCAATACCTAGATCATGAGCTCATGCTCCTACACACCTTGACCGTTAATAAGCAAGAGTCTCTAAGGTTTCGCGGAGATACCGGCGAACTTGGGTATCCAGGCTATAGTCCTGAGGTTGCTCACTGACGGGATATTCTACCTGCCAGCGCTGAAATCCTGAACTCGCTGCGATCGCTTGTTTGAGGCTATCCCAGATTTGGCTGTCCTGGGAAAATTGACTGGATTCGGAAGTAGCTGGGCTTACCATAAAATACCTTAAACTCTACACAATCTAGTTAAATCGCGCTTTTGCTGAAAGCAAGGTCGGATAACTCCGAGTGTTTGCTCTACCTTCAGCATAGCTTGGCTATTTTATTCAGATTGTGCGATCGACAACATCTCAAGTAAGGAAGAAGTGTAAAGGGTGAACTCTGAAGCATCAATTGGTAGCTTTAGACTTCATCCTTCATACTTCTTCGTTCATTTTCATGATTCGTATTTTTTGGTCATTTCTGCTGAGACGGCAACTGTGAAGAGGATGAGGTTATCGTCACTGATTCTGGCTCTGCTATCGGCAAGATTTTATTAACGCGTATCGCTGACATTGTAAAGTCCTGCGATATTTTTTCGACAGGGTAAGGAGCTGCTGCGGCAAATTCTGCTTCGCTAGTCCACAAAACTTGTGCCACCGAGAGGGGGACTTGCAAGAATAAATGGCTTGCGAGAAATGCTAATCCCGCCCCTAGCAAACCTATAATGCGCCAGCGAGGGGCTAGGGGAACAACAGCAGCAGCTACAGGTGCCACTCGATAGATTTGCCACAACACCCAAAGCAGAAAAATAGCTGCAATCACAGTCAAGATTTTGTTTGTTTTCGCTTTGAACAAACTTAACAAACGCCGCTGCGACTCAGTTAGCTGCTCCGGCTTCATGGCTAAGATGAGGAGGCTGAAAATGTCGAAAGGACGAGTTAATTGCATCCAAATTATCGGCACAATTCCGACTGTTGCCACCAAGCAGAACTCTAGCCAAACGGGCAAGATGGGGTCACCCACTGCCAGTCCCAGCCAAACCAGTTCTAAGGTAAGAGGGAACGCCGCCAGACCCGCCAAATGAAGCCACAAGAAAGGTTCAGTCCAGAAAGAGCGCATAAATCTATCTAATTTGCAGGCTAGAAAGTTGAAAGTTAGAAGGTTACAGGTTTGAATCTGGGTTGTAGGTTAACAGGTTATTAGTTTATAGACTGGTGTGAATCTTTAAGCCATCAACCTATCAACCTGCCAACCTTCCAACCTTCAACTCTTTAACTCGCTGACAGAGTCCGGCGTTTGGTCACCATCCGGAAGGTTTCGATGATGTCGCCCATTTGCCAGTCGTTGAACTTATCAAGGCCGATACCACACTCGTAACCGGCGGCAACTTCCTTGACATCATCTTTCATCCGCTTGAGGGAATCCAGATTTCCTTCGTAGACCACTTTGCCGCCACGCCGCACTCGTATGTTGCAGTTACGAATCGCTTTGCCCGAAAGCACGTAGCAACCAGCAACAGCACCTCGACCAACAGGGAAGACGGCTCGCACTTCAACTTGACCAAGTGGTTCTTCGACCAACTCTGGCTCTAAGAGACCTTCCATTGCCGCTTGAATATCATCTAAGAGTTTGTAGATGATGTTGTACTCGCGGACATCGACTCCCTCTTGGTCAGCCGCTTGCCGAGAGCCATGAGCCAAGGTGGTGTTGAATCCAACAATCACAGCACTACTTGCTGCCGCTAAGGCAACATCCGTTTCCGTGACTTCACCAGGCGCGGCGTGCAGGACTCGTAGTTGTACTTCTCTCTGCGGTAGCTGTTTAATTGCACCGAGAATGGCTTCAACAGAACCTTGGACATCGGCTTTCAAAATCAAGTTAAGCTCTTTAAGTTCACCTTTCTTAACCTGATCAGAGATGCCAGTGAGGGTAACTGGGCCTGAGCGTATCCCTTGCTCCCGGAGGAATTCTCGCCGTTCTTCAGACCGCTTGTTGGCGATTGAACGCGCTTCTTTTTCGCTTTCAAAGACATCAAATTCATCGCCAGCAGCAGGAACGTTACTCAAGCCGAGGATTTCTACAGCAAAGGAGGGTCCGGCGGCTTCTACCCGCGCTCCTCGGTCATCGATCATGGCTCGTACCTTGGCGAAGACTGAGCCAGCTACGAGAGTATCACCGACTCGCAGGGTGCCGTTTTGCACCAAAAGGGTAGCCACTGGGCCTCTCGTTTTATCGAGGTTAGCTTCGATGACTGTGCCTTTGGCGGGCCGATCCGGGTTAGCTTGAAAGTCTTCCACTTCCGCGACTAACAGAATCATCTCCAAGAGGGTATCCAAGTTTTCTCGTTGGGTTGCGCTGACAGGAACCATAATCGTGTCACCGCCCCATTCCTCTGGCACCAATCCATATTCCGTTAACTCTTGCTTAACGCGGTCAGGCTGGGCTTCAGGCTTGTCAATCTTGTTGATGGCAACCACAATGGGGACTTCAGCCGCTTTGGCGTGGCTAATAGCTTCGATCGTTTGAGGTTGAACGCCATCATCGGCAGCGACTACGAGAATGGCAATGTCGGTAACTCGAGCCCCTCGTGCCCGCATGGCGGTGAAGGCTTCGTGACCTGGGGTGTCGAGGAAGACCACTTGCTGGATCTGATCCCCATGTTCAACATCTACATGGTAAGCACCGATGTGCTGGGTAATCCCTCCCGCTTCTCCTTGTGCCACTTTGGTTTCGCGGATGGCGTCGAGTAGCGAGGTTTTCCCGTGATCGACGTGACCCATAATCGTGACAACGGGTGGACGCCGTTGGAGTTTCTCCAGATCGGCTACATCCAGCATCTCGGTCACCTTAGTGGCGGCAGATTCTTCTGCTGCCGTTTCCACTTCCACTCCCAATTCCTCAGCAACGATAGTAGCCGTGGGAAGGTCTAGGGTTTGGGTGATGTTGACCGCCATCCCCTTGAAGAATAGCCGCTTAATAATTTCAGTTTCCGCAACGCCCAACGCAGCCGCTAGTTCTCTAATCGTCATAGAGCCAGTCAGCACGACTTTTTCTGGGCGTTCTGGAGTCGATTTCTTGTCACGCTGGCGATCGCGATGGTCAGATTTGCCGCCACCATGATGGGTATCTCGTCCTGCATCGCTACCACCACTTTTTGCGCCAGGCTTTTGTCTCTGGGTAGCACCTGCTGGAACAGCGGCTGGTTTCGGGCTGGATTTGGGTTTAGGCGGACGAGCGACAGAAAGACTAACCGTGACCGGTGCACCCAGTTCATTGAGTTGATCTTCTAAATCCTCATCATCCTCAAAAAGGTCAGTTCGTCGCTTGTTTTTTCCACCAGCTTTCCCTGGTTTAGCCAGTTCTGACCCCTCCTCTTCTTCATCCACCCATTCTTTTTTCTTGGGGGGTCGGGGAGGAGTGAGCCGCTTGGGTGACTTGAGGTCCTTAATGTCTGGCGAGACGACCTCAAGTTCCTCATCGGGTGCGGCCTCATCGTCTAACAAATTGACACCAGCTGCCACCTCAGATCCTTGTCCATCACGCAGGGGCCGAGGTCTTTTCGGGGGCCCCTGAAGTTTAGGAATGGCCGGCGCTGGCGGCGGAGTTCGACGCGCTGGTGGGGAAGATTCTGATGGGGCTGAGGGTTGAGCTGGACTCACCGACTTCGTCGGGGCTGTAGAAGCGCTCGGCTTGGAGGGAGTAGCCTCCTGCCGCTCTCGTTTCAAAATCGGTCGCTCAACTTGAGTTGACTGAGTTACTGGTTTTTGCGGAGTTGGTCTGACAGGCGGCCCAGCCAGTTGAGGTTTTATTTCTTCCTGATCGGCTACCGTTTCTTGAGGAGCAAAAACTTGCTCTGGCTCAGCTACTGATTCCTGTTGCGGACGCTCTGGCGAATTAACCAATGTGGGACGATTGGGAGTCGGTCTATTGGGGGGTGTCATTGATGGCTTGACGGGGGGTTGAGGAGGAGTTGCCACTCTCTGATCCTCCTGTTGAGAGCTAGAACGGGGAGGAGATTTCGGCTTACGTATTTCTAAAATTTGTTGCTTCCGTTGACCGTTGGGACGACCCATTAATTTAGCAGATGATACTCCAGTTCCTCCTTCTGAGGAAGCGGTGTGGTCACGGCTTTTTACAGCCGTTGTGCGGTCAGAATATTTTTCTGAGGCCGCACGAATACGTTCCGCCTCCGATTCGGTGATCGTGCTGCTGTGACTTTTGACCGAAATATTGAGCCCCTCACAGATATTCAAAATGTCCTTATTGTCCAAGTTCAATTCCCGCGATAATTCGTAAATTCTGACTTTGCCGTTGTTCATCCAGTATCTCCCCGTCGTAACTACCAGTTTTACACCATATCTATATGCTCGAATGACTGTTTGCTCATTTGCTTTGTGACCAATGGGTGGACGTGTTATCCGTTGTGTATGTGTTTCTAAATCAAGTGATCAAACATCAATGCTACAGAGAAGCTTACTTACTATAAGCTAATGGGATATTCCTCTAAAGGTTAGACCCTTCTTTATCTAATCTTGCACAAATCTTAAAAAAACTGAGATAGGTTTGGTGTTTTGTCCGTCTTAACGTTGTGCATCTGGGCCAGTTGCCGACTCGGTTTAAGACTCACTCACCTCCTCAAAAAACCGCAACAACCAATTTCCCTCTTCTATCCTAGCGATTGCTGAGGTTCACTGAAAGTATTTGACTTTGTTAGCGCTGTTCTTCCCCTCCCTTTTTAGACTTGTCCGTTGCTGGCATGGCGGCTAAACGCTGCCATAAGCTTTCATAAAGCTCTTCGGATACCGATGTACGAAGACTTCGCCCTAATCGGTTTTTCTTTTGAGCCGCCGCCAGACAACTCGCTTGAGGGCAGATGTAGGCCGAACGCCCCATTCCTTCGTCTAATTGTACCTGTCGCGATGGGTAGATTCGGACAACGCGCCAGAACTCCTGTTTGGGGGCCGCCTTGCGGCAGCTCAGACAACGTCGGTAGTTAGGTTCCATAGAATGGGTGAGCAGTGCGTAGACGCCTCAAGACGAATGGGGATCGCGCTTCACTAAGAACAGTTGCAGGCTTTTTAATGGATTTAGCCTCACCAATAAATAGCTGCTAACTGAACATCAAGTCAAAGCATCCTCTTCCTCTTCTTCTTCTTCTTCCTGTCTGGAAATTACCAGATCAGGATCAGCGACTTTCATGATTTCGACAGCATCTTCCTCATCCTCTTGAGGCTCTTCCACAGGGGGAGCACTCGCTTTTAACGCCTCGATTTTCCGATGTTCGGCTTCATAGTCGTACTTAGCCACATCTTTGATATCAATCTTCCAGCCTGTTAAACGAGCCGCAAGGCGGACATTTTGCCCTTCTTTGCCAATCGCCAAACTCAGTTGGTCTTCTGTGACTAAAACATGAGCCTGACGTCCTTCGGGATTGACGAGTAGCACTTGTTCAACTCGAGCTGGACTGAGTGCGTTCGCAATATAAGTCGATGGATCAGGCGACCAGCGAATTACGTCAATTTTCTCACCCCTTAATTCATTCACTACCACTTGAATGCGCGAGCCCCTAGCGCCAATACAAGCTCCGACTGGATCGACATCTCGCTCTAGAGTATCTACTGCTATTTTAGTGCGGGGTCCCACATGACGAGAGGGGGGATTTGCCTCCCTGGCTACGGCAACAATCCGTACAACCTCATCTTCAATTTCCGGTACTTCATTGGCGAAAAGGTAGACCACCAAACCCGCAGCACCTCTGGAAACGACGAGCTGAGGCCCCCGGTGTGGGCCTTCGCGCACTTTTTTGAGAAAAACCTTAAACGTCGCGTTGGCGCGATAGTTGTCGTTGGGGAGTTGTTCTCGTTTGGGCAGTTCTGCTTCCACCTCAGGCTGACCAAAACCGCTGCTAACAGCCATAATTACCGATTGCCGCTCAAACCGCAGCACTCTAGCTTGGAGAACGGTTCCTTCTAGCTCTTCAAACTCCTCCTGAATCAGCTTACGCTGCTGGTCTCGAAGTTTTTGGGAGAGTACCTGCTTGGTTTGAATCGCTGCCATCCGACCAAACTCACCTTGATCGGGCGTGACGTCTAAAACGACCGAATCTCCCAGTTGTGCTTCAGTGGCAACTTCCTGAACTTCTTGCAGTGAAATTTGATGGTCGCTGTTGCTGACTTCTTCAACAATAGTTTTGGTAGAAAGAACGCGAAAGCCTTCTTCTTCGATGTCGAGATCAACTTCAAAATTGTCGAAATAGTCATCTTCAAAGTGGTGTCGGTCAAGGCGTTGAGCACGACGATAGCGCTCATATCCTTTTAAAAGTGCTTCGCGTAGTGCCTGTTGCACAGCAGATTTTGGTAAATTGTGACTTTGGCTGATTTCTTCAATCATTTTCTTCAGCCCAGGTAAAGCAACTATTGACATAAGCAAATGGCCCTAATTCAAGGATGAATACATATCAAAACACAGTGAGAGGTTTGTCTAAGGCGGAGAACGTTATCCGTTGAAATTTGTAAACTTCTTACCTAGCCTACCTAGTGGACGCTACGCGCTATCTCAGTCAGTACGACAACGGTAAGGCATCGCTCCTGCAAGGCCCAAGAGCCACGATCGCACGCTTGAACACAGGGCAAAATCCTCCTTGCATGAAGAAATCTTTTGCTTACTCCTGCGGAGAACTAATGGCGCTAGCTGTTTTAGTTCAGCCAGCACAAGTGCGATTGTGCGTTAGTGACAGCGTCTTGTTTTGGAAGCTAGCGCCATGCAATTAAGCGATCGCCTAAAACAGAAACGTTTACTTCCTAGGAAGCTACGGGGCTAAACTAAACGACAAGCGTACTTGAGCATTCACAACTTTTTCATCTTCAACCTTCAACCCGAATTTAAACTTTGTCTTCCAGCTGCACCCTAATGACCAGATGGCGAGGAATGGCGATTGTTCGACCTTTTTGATTTAGGTAAACTGCGGAGTCATCTCGGCTAGTTAACTTTCCGCGCCATTCGGTGTGACCTTCATACGGTTCAGATGTCTTGACAAGGACAGAAAACCCTTTAAAGGAGATAAATTCTCGGTCGGTAGTCAGCTGACGTGAGATTCCAGGACTGGAAACTTCTAAAACATAAGACTCCGGAATCAGATCCAAAGCATCTAACTTTTCTTCCAAAGCCCGACTCATCCGTTCGCAGTCTTCCAAACTAGTATCATCGTCACCGTTACGGATATCCACACGTAAGACGGGTGGTCGTCTGTCCGTATGAAAAACTGCACCGACGACCTCCAATCCCAAGTTTTCGGCTACCGGTGTTGCCAAATCGAGAAGTTGTGGAATTAAGGGATGAGTCATGGAACCACTCCAACAAAAAAAGTGGGTTCAACCCCACTTCCAGGTAAAATCTCTTGCAACAAGAACCCTAGCGCTCGATGGAAAGACTTCTTATTGCGCTCCATCTTCGAGTGTAGCGCAATCCAGTCAGCCTGTGAGGGGAGAGCGGGAGAGTGATACAAGAGACTCGGTAAGCGGGAGAAATTGCCCCCTGTATTTCTCTGCTCCTCTCCCAGTCGCCCCATTCACTAGAGCTTTAGTGCGAAATTTGGCGAATGGCTCTTGTTTGCTCCAATATGGCGTCAAAGTCTTCTTGAGACAAACGCTCAACATAATTAATTTTGATTTCTTCTAATAAATCCGTCAGTAAAACCTGAATCCTTTGTAAAGTCTGCTTGCCCTGTATTTCCGACCCCAAAGCTTCGCTCAAATGTTCAATGAGGCGTTTCAACAGTTGTTCCCCAACTGGGTCTTCTTGGATTGCACCATTGATACCGTCGTATACAGCTTGGGTAATTTCTTTTGCCAAGCGTTCGGTTAGCTGGTGCTGAAGTTCTCCGAGTCCTGGTAGTAGCTCAAGTCTCTGGTAAGCGGGAGACTGCTGGATAATCTTATCTAGGTTATGTTGCAGCAGGGCTTCGATATCGGGTCTGATTTTGGGCAGAACCTGATAAACCGTCAGTTGCATGATCAAAGTAGTAATAGCCGCTACTTCGTCAGTATTGTTGATATCAATATAAGGGCGGACTTCTCGCTTGGAGAGCCAGCGAGCCAGGTCACCGCCGCGAATTGCGCTTTGAGCCTGATTAATGACTCGAACTACCACGACTTGTGTGATGTCTTCCGCAATGGTGGCAACAAACCCCTGACTGACTTGCCGTTGGATACGCTCAAGGTCTATAAGTTCAGCCTGATTTAAGCGAATAGTTACGGGGATGACGCGCAGCCAGCGCCAGAACGGCAACAACAGAAGGATATCATACCAACGCCATAGCATGGCATCAAGCCAGCTGATACCGGCATGACGGCGGCTGATCACCCAAGTACGAGCCAAAAACTCTAGACCAAATATGACAAAAAATGGGAAGTCAATCAGTCCAAAACGGTCTATAAATTCGCCATTTTCGCCAATGGGCCGGAAGTAATTGGTTTCAAGTAAAGGTCGAATCTGATAGTTGAAAAAAGTTAGTTGTTGCTTAACTCCGTTAGTGTCTAAATAGTTTTGACTCCAGAATCTTCTAAATGATTCTTTGGCTGAAGCATCTTTACTTTTAAATACATGCACACGCATCCGATTTTTCATTTTTTCCAGGGTGCCTGTCTTATTAGCGACCTGAAAGGGATTTGTATCAACTATTTCTTCACTGCGGCGGCGTAGATCCTGGAGAATTCCTTCTGCCTGTGGTGATTTCAAACCAGTTTGGCTAATTTGACTTTCTAGGTCTTCTACCCTTTTTAAATACTGATCAGTATCACGATAGGGTTCAATGCCCTTTATCGAGTCATACCACTGAGTAATAGGAGGAAGGGGAACATCGGCGGTAAAGTTAGAAAACTTGATTTGGCGATGTAGCCAGAAATCCCGCAGAGGAATGTAGCTCAAATCAAATAGCACCAACATCAAGTTCAGCAAGGCCAAAAGTGCCATTCCTCGTTCAAAGGTGAGGCTTGCTCGTTCAAACCAACGGTTGCGACGGACTTGATTTTTACTGCTTGTTCCGGTGAGTTTTGGCAAGGATGACATAGTTGAGTAGTCAGAAATTATTTATTGCGAGAGTATTTCAGTCCAGACGCCATTTATTTTTATTGAGAAGCCATCAAAAGCTGTTGGATAGTAGGACTTTGCTGCTCTTCTCAATTCAACCATCTTCCAAAATCGAGAAGAGATGTGGCAACAAGCCAATAAAAACCTATCTCCATCCTTAAGTTTTGCTTAGCAGATTGCTCTTGACCAAAATAAAAAAAAATATTATATCAATTAAGACAAAAAGGCATCTTTACAGCTTAAACTAAACCTGTTCCAATTGTTATCTACGCTCAATCAGTGGTGTGAGGAATGTAAATGATGTGGAATCGGTATGGAATACCAGTCGCTCTCATTGGCATGAGTTTAGCTGCCAGTATGGTGAGTGCCGAAGTTTCTTTTGCTGCTCGTAGCCAGGACTATACACCAAGAGAGCTTCGTGCTGTTTTGCGTGGCTTTGGCTACAATGTTGCGCTCGGAGATAGCCTCAGGGATCAGGAAACCAGAGCTGCTATTCGTCAGTTCCAGCAGGGATACAAGCTACAAGTTGATGGGGTAGCTGGAGCTGTCACGCAGAATTTAGCCGCCGATTTGGTAAAAATTCTTAAAGCCAATCTGAACTTAGTTCTCAAGCCCAGCCCTGCTTTACCTATCACTCAGTTTTGGGATGCAAAAACGGAAGAGGCTGTAAGGCGGTATCAGCAGGACTCGAATTTGCCAGTAACGGGAATTGCTACGCTGCAAATGCGTCAGAAACTTGACCAAGAAGCAGAAAACATCCTCAACCAAAAAACTCCAACCCCAACCCCAACACCAACCCCAACCCCAACACCAACCCCAAGGGCTACACCGAGGGCAACGCCGACACCAAGGGCTACACCACAAACAACGTCACCCTCCCCATCACCCAGTCCATCGCCCTCCCCATCACCTAGTCCGTCACCCACTCAACAACCAGGAGGGCAACGTTAAAGCCTCAACGCTTAACGCCAGCTTGCCTTTAAGACCGAGCTTGCTCCGGTAACGGTCTTCCCTTCGGTTCGGGTAAAGCTGGACGTGGTTGGTAAGGCATGGGGATATACTGCACCGAGGGGCGTCCACCTTGGGGTTGGGGGTATAGTTCCATGAGATTGTAGATGGTAGGCGGCAGGCCTTCAGTAACGGGCAAACCGAGTTCTGTCGCCTCTTCTACGGTAATGGGATAGTCATGGGTGACTTTTCCCGTCGTTAAGGCTTCGACAATTTTTTCAACATTTTCTGGAGCAATCTTCGGTTGCGGCACTTCGTCTTGTAAAAGCGTCCGCACGAATCGCTGAACCTGCTGAATCGCTTTGCGCGATAGGTCTGCCATAATTAGGGTTTGGTCGTCGATTTCTGCAATTGGCTTCTGTTCGACAACTTTAAGAACACTTGCGGCTGCCATATTGCCCAGTTGGGGATCGACTGGCCCTAAAACAGCGTTGGCATCCATCACAATTTCATCGGCTGCCAGTGCTAACATCGTGCCACCACTCATGGCATAGTGAGGGACAAAAACGGTAACTTTGGCTTTATGACGAATCAGTGCTCTGGCAATTTGTTCGGTGGCGAGTACTAAACCCCCTGGGGTGTGCAAAATTAAATCAATGGGTGTATCTGGAGGCGTGAAGCGAATCGCCCGTAACACCTGTTCTGAATCTTCAATCGTAATGTAGCGGGAGATAGGAATTCCTAGGAAGCTTAGGGACTCTTGTCGATGAATTAACAAAATAACTCGGCTGCGGCGCTGCTGCTCAAATGTTCGTAAGGTTTGAACTCGGCGGATTTCCATCTGGCGTTTTTGCCACCAGGGTTGGAGGGAAGAGAGAACGATGAAAATCCAAAATAGGTCAAAAAAGTTAAAATTCATGCTTTGACACCCAAAATACAGTCGAGTCTCTTAATTGCTACCAATAGCAGTGCCTGACTGTCATCGTGCTTGGGTTATAGTTACTAGGCTCCTATCTTTCTCAATACGGAATAAGTAGTCAAAATTGGACTGAATACGTTTTGCGAATACACTGAACCTGATACTGACCCTAAATTCCCTGCTGCGGAAAAAGAAAAATAGGGGATATCAATGAACACGGCGATACCCTACTACGATCCCCCCTAACCCCCCTTTTTAAGGGGGGAACAAGAGCACAAAAGAATTACCGACGCGCTACGCCATCTTGTCGTGCTGCCCGTTGTACAGCACCCGCAACGGCTGTCACAACTCGCTCATCAAAGACGGAAGGAATGATATGTTCTCGGTCTAAATCTGAGGCATGAATGAGAGAGGCGATCGCATCGGCGGCTTCCAGGTACATATTAGCCGTAATCGTTGCGGCCCGACAGTCAAGTACTCCGCGAAAGATGCCGGGAAAGGCAAGGACATTATTAATCTGATTGGGGTAGTCACTGCGACCGGTTGCCATCACAGCGACATAATCATCCACTAATTCGGGCTGAATTTCGGGGATTGGATTCGCCATTGCCATAACAATGGGTTTTTTCGCCATTGAGCGCACCATCTGTGGCGTTAGGATGTGAGGGACGCTGACACCGAGAAAGACATCGGCACTCGAGATAGCACCGGCAAGGGAACCGGAAGCATCCACAGCAAATTCTCGCTTTTGCGCCGTTAAGTCAGACCGACATTTAGAGAGGACACCTTTAGAGTCACATACGAGAATGGTCTTCGCACCCGCTTTGCGCAGTAAGCGTGCGATCGCAATTCCAGCCGCACCTGCCCCATTGATCACAATCCGAACCTCTTCCAGAGATTTATGCACCAACTTTAGGGCATTCTTTAAAGCCGCAAGGGTAACAATTGCTGTACCATGTTGGTCATCATGAAAGACAGGAATATCCAACTCTCGTTGAAGTCGCGCCTCGATTTCAAAGCAACGGGGAGCACTGATATCTTCCAGGTTGACACCGCCAAAAACGGGAGCAATATTTTTGACCGTTTCGACAATCTTGTCTGTATCTTGGCTATCCAGACAGATGGGAAAGGCATCGATCCCAGCAAATTCCTTAAACAGCATGACTTTGCCTTCCATCACTGGCAGTGCTGCCTGTGGCCCTAAATTGCCCAACCCCAAGACTGCACTACCGTCAGTGACGACGGCAACGCTATTGCTTTTGATGGTGAGAGAGTAGACTTGTTCCGGCTCTTCGGCGATCGCTTGACAAATGCGACCCACACCAGGCGTATACGCCATCGCCAAATCCGCTTGGCTTTTTAGCTCCATTTTGTTCTGGATACAAATTTTGCCGCCGCGATGTAGGTTAAAAGTACGGTCGTAGACGTTGAGGAGTTTGATCTTGGTCAGTGCCTTCACCGCTTCCACAATCTGCTGAGCGTGTTCTGTGCTGGTGGCATCAACCGTAAGGTCGCGAACGGAAATCTTGCGAGTCTGGTCGAGAAGGGTAATTTGTCCAAGGTTGCCGCCAACTTCTGCGATCGCTTGAGTAACGCTGGCTAACATTCCAGCACGGTTGGGAACCTGTACACGAATCGTTAAACTGAAGCTAGGGTTAGGTGTTAAGTCTACCATTCTGTGTTGATTTCGGATTGTAGCTTGTAGATTTTAGAATGAATTCAAAAGCCCATATCTAAAATCTCAATAAACCCCTAGCCTACAGGAGCGACGCCGTTGGCAGTTGTACTCAGTTACACCTAGAGGAGGTGACGTACTCCCTATTATGGCGAGCCTCTACACAGAAATCGTGATTAATGCGCCAAAGCACCGGGTTTGGCAGGCATTGTTCCAAAAAGACCGATGGAAGCGCTGGAATACGTTTTTATTTGACTGTGACTCAGAACTTCCTTTTCGCAAAGGACATGAGGTTTTTCTCTGTGTGCGACGGATTCCCCATGAGGAGGAAACCAAGTTTGAACCTCTAGTTACCCAAGTTCAGCCCAACATTTGCCTGAGCTGGGTTTCCTCAATCCCTGGCTTTCGCAACGAGTATGTGTTTGAGCTGCAAGAAATTGGGATGAATCGCACTCAATACATTCACAAAAATTATTATTCAGGTTTCTTAACTCGTGCATTTCTGCCCTTCATTCGCGAAGATGAGCAGCGAGGCAATCAACGAATGGCAAGGGAATTAAAACGATACGTTGAAAGTTTCTGATGAAACGACCAAATTTCCTCCCCTATTTTCCCAAAACTGGGAGAAGTGGGAGAGGAAACGCCAATTATTTCACTCCGCCGTAATCAATTAGTCAAGATAGCCCATCAGGTCAGTGATGCCATCGCTGTTGTTATTCGCAATGGGGCGATTTTGAGGTAAAGGTCTGAGGTTAAGCTTCTGGGGTGTATCGGCTTTGGATTTTCCCGCCTGTTTTGTCTTCGGTTGAATTTCACTATTTTTTTTGCTGCCTGAAGTAGTCATGTTCCTTTTTTAACTCCTAAAAGAAAGAGGTTTCAACGAACGAGCGGAAATGACAGCCGAAATTGGCTCATCAGTTTGCTGATAGTTTGCAAAAAATACAATTAAATTATTTTTACAAAATTTTAGTTTAACTTAATAGTTGCACTGAACTGCATTATAGGGCATCAGCAAAATATCTCCAATCTATTCTCTGGTTTTCCTAAGCGATAGGTTAAGCGCTCATCCTGGGCTTAAGAGTCGGCGTGAAAAAACTTTTTAAGCCTTACAAAATCCTCCTTTGGATATTGATTTTTTATGAATAGTTAGTTTAAGCGGGCCTAATTGCTTCAATTGGAGCAGCATTTCGTAAGGTAACCTGATTGAAATTGGCATCCTGCCCAACCGACTCAACTCAAGTCAATCCAGTCAAATTCCACCAGCAAAGTTTAGTTGGGTACGAGTAGACATTTATCGACAGAGCGTTGCTAGAGCGCCAACCAAAGCGTCGTGCATTCTGAGACAATCAAAAAATAGCACTCAGCAGAAGCCGAATTAAACGTTGGACAGTTAGGACGTTGAAGGTTAGGTAAGGATTGAACGTTTCAAGGTTGGTAGGTTGAATGTCGGAAGGTCGAACATTATCACGGGTAACCTGCACACCCTGCCACTGGCTAAACAAATTCTCTTGCACTCCCTGCAACTGATTCTGCTGATATATGGCGAATAGCTCAGGAAAGAACAAATCAATGCCGGACAACGTTAGAAGTCAAGTCGTTACTCAGGGCATCCAAAGATCACCTAACCGAGCCATGCTCCGGGCGGTTGGGTTTCAAGATCAAGACTTTACTAAACCCATTGTGGGTATTGCGAATGGGTACAGCACAATTACTCCTTGCAATATGGGACTAAATGTGCTTGCAAAACAGTCAGAGGCGGGAGCCAAAAGTGGGGGAGCCATGCCTCAGATGTTCGGCACGATTACGATTAGTGACGGCATTTCGATGGGCACCGAAGGGATGAAGTATTCCCTCGTGTCGCGGGATGTGATTGCCGATTCGATTGAAACAGTCTGCAATGGTCAGAGTCTGGATGGGGTGCTGGCGATTGGTGGCTGCGATAAGAATATGCCAGGGGCGATGATTGCCATCGCCCGCATGAACATCCCCGCCATCTTTGTCTATGGCGGTACGATTAAACCGGGACGTCACGACGGGCGCGATTTAACCGTTGTGAGTGCCTTTGAAGCCGTCGGAGAATACAGCGCGGGTAAGATTAAAGAAGATGAACTGCTAGCCGTTGAGCGCCAAGCTTGTCCCGGTGCAGGTTCCTGCGGTGGGATGTATACGGCCAATACCATGTCTTCTGCCTTTGAAGCGATGGGGATGAGCTTACCGTATTCTTCCACGATGGCAGCAGAGGATGCAGAAAAAGCCGATAGTGCGGAAAAATCGGCCTTTGTGTTAGTGGAAGCCATTCGTAAGCAGTTATTGCCCAGGCAGATTATCACCCGCCAAGCTTTGGAAAATGCCATTTCTGTGATTATGGCAGTTGGGGGCTCGACGAATGCGGTGTTACACTTGTTGGCGATCGCACATTCTGCACAGGTCGAGTTAACGCTCGATGACTTTGAAAGGATTCGCGCCAATGTGCCCGTACTGTGCGACCTCAAGCCCAGTGGTAGATATGTGGCTACGGATTTGCACCGCGCTGGGGGCATTCCGCAGGTGATGAAAATGCTGCTGGTGCATGGTTTGTTACACGGTGATGCCTTAACGATTACCGGTCAAACCATTGCTGAAGTCTTAGCCGATGTTCCAGAGGAACCAGCGAAAGACCAAGATGTGATTCGTCCTTGGGATAATCCCATGTATGCTCAAGGACACTTGGCGATTTTGAGAGGAAATCTAGCTACAGAAGGCGCCGTTGCCAAGATTACAGGCGTCAAAAAGCCCAAAATTACCGGCCCTGCACGGGTGTTTGAATCCGAGGAAGCTTGCCTAGATGCCATTTTAGCGGGCCAGATTAAAGCAGGGGATGTGATTGTCATCCGCTATGAAGGGCCAAAGGGTGGGCCAGGAATGCGGGAAATGTTGGCTCCCACATCTGCTCTAATTGGAGCAGGGTTAGGTGATGCCGTCGGATTGATTACCGATGGACGCTTTTCTGGGGGAACCTATGGCATGGTTGTGGGTCATGTGGCACCCGAAGCGGCTGTTGGAGGTGCGATCGCATTGGTTCAAGAAGGTGACATGATTACCATTGACGCTCCAGCACGACTGTTACAGCTCAATGTATCTGATGAAGAACTAGAGCAACGTCGTGCCAACTGGCAACCCCCCAAGCCGCGTTACACAACGGGAGTGTTGGCGAAATATGCCAAATTAGTGTCCTCTAGCAGTGTCGGTGCAGTTACCGATTTAGGCTTGGCTTAAGTTGATCCCCGCCTGCGGTGCAATGATGGAGGCTACTGTAGGGGCGAACAGCCGTTCCCCCCTACGACTCCTGACTTCCTATCCTAAGTGTTGACTTCTGGTGATTGACGATTAGTTGCCACTCGCCGTATCAAGTAAGCGACTCCAAAATCGCCATGGGGGTGTACTTCCAACGCTTCAGCCAGCTCAAACACACGCTCTGCCAGTTCACTCCCTAGTTTTTCAATCGTTGCTTGCCGCTCTTTATCAAAGTAGTGCTGCTCTCGTACCCGTGTCTGCCATTCATTCGTAAACAGCCGCTCAATGGTTGTGTGCAGTCCTAATCGTTCCAAGATGTCCCACTCTCCGTAATCGCACCAAATCCCTCGACATTGCATACACCGCTCCACATAAAACGGCGTCTTCAAGTTAACTTTGGCGCGAGAAAGATAGCGCTGACACTCTGGACATAAGGCTGCTTTGGCATCGAAAGGAGACTGAACAAAATCAACATCAAGGGTTTCAGAGGGCAACTCCGGTATCTCTCGATTCCAAGCTTGACTTGCCTGCCATGCTTCGTACTCCTTGGCGGGAATCCAAGTCCCTTTGCACTCCTGGCAGTACTTTACGGCAAACTTTTCTCCCAGAACACCGTCCAATAGCGTTGCCTTCTTGCATTTCGGACACTGCACAGCTTTTTCTTCCTCTAACCGTCTAATTTCCCTATTCACTCTACTGTGAATGCGCGAGAGTTCCCACCATCGTATTTAGAGGATAGACAGGGAGACGGGGAGACGGGGAGAGGGACTTTCATCCTTTCTTTGTGAGTGCAGCTGATGATGCTATCTAGAAGATAAGAACAGGGCAGTGAGTTCAACAACCTGGTGATCACTCTTTAGGAAGGTGCGCTAGGCGTGATCGCCTTTAACATTGACAGTTAATAGCCAGGTGCGCCAAAAAGCCATCTGTTACGGTTGTTACACTAAACCGATAATGGGATGGCCCTTGGGTGAAGCTAGAGACTGTTGCTCTCAAGTCATTTAGCTTTGTTGTGAGCAGTTGTACCTAGACAAGTCAATAGCACGTAGGGATGTAGTCCCCAAATAGCCGAAAAACAGACAGCTCTACAATTGTAGCAAAGCTGTACAGTACTGAATCAGGGTATTCACGCGATCGCACAATCCCGAAGTCCGGCGTTGCGACGTGGTCAAACTACGAGATGAGAGCAGTAGCATAACATCTGTCTCCAATAGCCGCATCTGCTTGTGAATTTCTGTCTGCAAAGACTGCCACCGAGACGCAGACTCCGGTGCGATGTCATCGATACTCAGGGTCGCAATCTGACGTTGAAACACCTGTTTAACCTCCTGGAAACACTCTCGCAGCGCTGTCCCCTTCTCTTGTTGGTCAGCGACATACTGGAGTAGTTGCTCTAAGGCGCCCTGAAACTCCTGATAGTGTTGGCAATGTAATGATGGCAACATTATTGCTCTGGTTTAGTTTAATATTAATGTAAAGAATTTTGTCTTTGGTTTAATAAAGGCGATTGAGTGACTCCAAAACTCGCTGTTCAAGGTTTAACCCAGAAGGCCAGCTTTCTTAAGACAAAGTGATGAGCCGCATGACCGTTTCACTGGTTTAACTGTCGCTCTTGAACAGCGTTTGCCACTTAATCGCTCGTCGTTGGCGTCAGCTTACACTCTTAGCGTAGCTACCACTACCACTGAGCGAGGCGTGTACTCGCCGTATCCTGGAACTATCTCCCAAGTCAAGAAAGGAGGAGTAAGGCGTAACCAAAAAGGATGAACCCCGCTGATGATTCTCTGTCAGTCTGGTAAACTCAGTTTTCTATTTTTTATTTGTTAGACAAGCCACTATGGACGCCATCGCTACAACTTCTAAGTTCAACTTTGATGTTCCCGCTTGGTTGCAGGAATGTCTCCTTGCTAAAACCACCGTCGCTAATGAACCCGCCTCTGACGACACGCACTTAATCTGCCGAGCCTTTGAATTTGCCTACCAACTGCATGAAGGACAGTACCGCGCATCCGGAGAAGCTTACATAGCGCATCCTGTGGCAGTGGCGGGTTTGTTACGGGATTTAGGCGGCAGTAGTGTAATGATAGCGGCTGGATTTCTCCACGATGTTGTCGAGGATACCGATGTTACAGCCGATGAGATCGAATCCCGATTTGGCCCTGAGGTGCGGCGGCTGGTAGAAGGCGTCACCAAACTATCTAAGTTTAACTTCTCCAGTAAAACCGAGCGCCAAGCCGAGAACTTTCGCCGCATGTTTTTGGCAATGGCGGCGGATATCCGGGTGATTGTAGTGAAGTTGGCAGACCGACTGCACAATATGCGGACATTGGAACACTTGCCACGGGAGAAACAGCGCTCAATTGCTCTAGAAACCCGCGAAATCTTTGCACCTTTGGCAAATCGCTTGGGGATCGGTCGCTTCAAGTGGGAACTCGAAGACTTGGCGTTTAAGTATCTCGAACCTGAAGCTTACCGAGAGATGCAGCGCTTGGTCGCAGAGCGACGAGTCGATCGAGAAGGTCGCTTAAGTAAGGTCGCAGATATTTTGCGACAGCGGCTTGAGGGGGTTGGGATTCACGGCTTGGAGATTAGTGGGCGGCCTAAGCACCTCTATGGAATTTATCAGAAAATGCAGCGGCAGCAAAAGGGGTTCCATGAAATTTACGACCTAGCTGCCATGCGGGTCATTGTAGAGACGAAAGAAGAGTGTTACCGGGCGCTAGCCGTAGCTCATGATGCCTTTCGACCGATTCCGGGTCGGTTTAAGGATTACATTGGTTTGCCCAAGCCCAATCGCTACCAATCGTTGCACACCGGCGTGATGGGCCCTTCTGGGCGTCCGATTGAAGTGCAAATTCGCACTCTGGAAATGCATCATATCGCGGAGTATGGAATTGCAGCGCACTGGAAGTACAAAGAAACCGGGGGATCGAGTAATACCCGGATTTCAGCGGAAGATGAAAAGTTCACCTGGCTGCGGCAATTGCTGGAATGGCAGAATGACCTGAAAGATGCTCAGGAATACCTAGAAAGCGTCAAAGACAATTTATTTGACGACGACGTTTACGTCTTCACGCCGAATGGAGATGTAGTCTCCCTCTCCAGGGGCGCAACACCGGTTGATTTTGCCTACCGAATTCATTCAGAAGTGGGAAATCACTGTGCCGGTGCTCGCGTAAATGGGCGATGGACTGTGCTAGATACTCCGTTAAATAACGGGGATATTGTGGAAATTATTACTCGGGACAATAACCATCCCAGTTTAGATTGGCTGAATTTTGCCGTTACACCCAGTGCCCGAAATCGGATTCGGCAATGGTATAAGCGATCGCATCGCGATGAAAATATTGCTCGTGGAAAAGAACTTCTGGAGAAGGAATTGGGCAAAAAAGGCTTTGAAGCCCTGCTCAAATCTGAACCCATGCAAGCCGCAGCAGAACGATGTAATTATCACAGCGTCGAAGATTTACTCGCGGCTCTAGGCTACGGTGAACTGACCTTAAATTTAGTGGTCAAGCGATTGCGAGAAGCGGTGAAAGCGCGGCAACCCTTGGAAGCTGACTCGCCAGAACCGCCAGTTCCCCAGACAGCTCCCAGCAAACTTCCCGCAACACCGAATAAAGTTGAACCCATTGATGGCGTTGAAGGGCTGTTGCATCACCTAGCCGGCTGCTGCAATCCGGTGCCTGGTGAACCGATTATTGGGGTAGTGACGCGCACACGCGGGATTTCGATTCATCGCCAAGGTTGTGCCAACCTGGAGAATATACCTGGAGAACGGGTGATCCCTGTAAGCTGGAATCCCACCGATAGCGGTAGTGGACGTCCTCAAACTTACCCAGTAAATATTCAAATTGAAGTCATTGACCGCGTCGGTGTCTTCAAAGATATCTTGTCTCGCTTGAGTGACCAAAATATTAATGTGCGCAATGCTCAAGTCAGGACACAAGAAGGAAAGCCAGCGCTCATTGATTTGTGCATTGATATCCGCGACCATCAACAACTAGAGCGTAGCTTTTGCCAAATCAAGAAAATGAGTGATGTGTTGAACCTGCGTCGTGTCAGTCAGGTTGAGGAGGCGTGCTGAGAAAACTTCTGTATCAGTCGGGTTGAAACGGAACACTACAGTAACAGCAGAGAAATTTTCCACTTTTATAGCAAAAGGCAGAAGACAGAAGGCAGAAAGCTTATTACTAGTACGTGGTCGTTTGGGCCGTTAAATCTAACCTAACCTTGATAGCGACAGCTATATAAGCGGTGCCAAATAGATGTGGCACTTTGCTGTTGTTAAAACTCTTGGGGGATGAGCATCCTACCCGTCTAAACTATGTAAGTTAAACGCGTAATAGCTGATGCGCTTAACACGTAATAGGTTTAGGTTGAGAAGGTGTTAGATCAATTTTCTAAAATACTGCTATAGATTAATCTCCGCGTCGGGAGCATCCTCGTGTCAATCATCTGTAGCAAACCTTTAGGTAATCGATATTAACCACCAGTTACCAACAATACGTGGATTAGAGAACAAAGCCTTTCCTGAGGGGGAGGAAGTAATTAACCGTGTGTGGTGAGAATAAGGAAGGTCAGTAGTTAGAAAAAGGTTGAATCAACAAAAATGTCAGCTCATAACTAGAGACTAATCTTTACGGATAAACACCATGAAGAATTTCTCCCCGAAAAGCTTACTCACGGCCTTGAAAACTCTCACCCATTAAGCGACAGTTAAAAACTGACCAATGACTACTAAGCGTTCTGCTTGTCTCATTTTTAATCCAGTTGCTGGTCAAGGTAACTCAGAACCAGATTTATTAACAATTCAGACGCTGTTAGAGCCAGAGATTGACTTGGATATTTACTTGACGACACCTGAAGTGGATGCAGGGCAACTGGCGCAAGAGGCAGTAGAACGGGGTGTTCATATGATCATTGCCTCTGGCGGTGATGGTACTCTCTCTGCTGCGGCGACGGCAGTAGTGGGAACCAATATTCCCTTGGGCATCATCTCGCGAGGGACTGCCAATGCTTTTGCCTCCGCTTTAAACCTTCCCGTCACGATAGAAGATGCCTGTCAGACGATTTTAGAGGGCAACACAAAGGTTGTGGATGTGGCACAGTGCAACGGCAAGCCGATGGTATTACTGGCTGGCATTGGGTTTGAGGCAGAAGTTGTTGAAAAAGCGGATCGAGAAACGAAAAATCGGCTAGGCATGTTGGCTTACATTTTGGCAGGGGTACAACAGCTACGACAGTTCGAGCCTTTTGAGGCACAGATTGAGACAGATGAGAAAATCATTTCGGTGACAGCCAGTGCTGTGACGATCGCGAATGCCGCACCTCCCACCTCCATCCTCGCTCAAGGCCCGGCCGGTATTATCTATGATGATGGGCTACTGGATTTAACCGTAGTAGCGCCGGCAAACCGGGCAGTAGCGATTGCATCAGCGTACCATCTGCTACAAACCGCGTTTCGGGGTGATGCGGCTGAACGAGATGATATCGGCTATTTACGCGCCAGACGCCTCAAAGTCACTACCGATCCCCCGCAGAAAGTCGTCTTAGATGGAGAAATTATTGGTACAACGCCGATTGACGTGGAGTGTATTCCCGGTGGCTTAACTCTCCTCGTCCCCTTAACCGAGGACATTCAACCACCGGAAAAATTGGAGGGACTTCCCAATTTAAAGGTTGAGTCGAAGCTGGAAGACGAGTAGAGCGCTCAAACTGCATAAGTGACATTGTCTCAGAGGTATGTTGAGCTGTCTCAAGTTCAGCAGGGCGTTCTATGAGCGATTTACCCAAGTTATTAGCTCTTTCTTTTTTTCTGGCTTTTCTGTTAACCCTGTTTCAGTCACCTACACCAGAGACTCACCCAAACACTAGCTTTCGCACCAGCTTTAGAGTCCACTGAAGGGGGGATGAGTGCCATGATCAGGACAAGTTGAGCCAAGGCTGCCGCGTGCGGTGTGTAGAAATCCAGTATCTTCCCCCTACACCCTACACCCCATACCCCGTTCTCAGTCAATGATAGGTACTGAATCAATCAAGGAGGAATAAATTGTCTGCTGGTAGGCATTGAAACACGAAACCCGATTGGATGCGTCTACTATCACACATTCAAGGCTAACGTTCCCAATTCTTGTCGCATCAGGAGTCAAAGAAGATGATAGCCAATGCACCTCACTTCGACACAATCAGCGGCCTCGATTACACTCTCATCCCTACTGCACAAGGATGGCAACTAACGGTTTGGGAGGCAGCGGAAATTACAGAGCAAAGAATCGGTCCATTCCTGTGGAAGTTCAGAGTAGAACTAACCACTCTCAACGAAGCTTACTCCATTCTGCAATCCATTCTAGGGGAAGTTGAAAAGCTGATTATTCCCACTACTCAATAAATGATTTATTCCTAGGACATAGCCACTCAACTATTGCCGTTAGCCTTGGTGTGAGTGGAGCCATTAACTCGGTACGTCCTCATACTACATTATACCTGAGGCTCAACCTGTAAACCAAAGTAGGTAAGAATTAGGTCTGTTAAGCCGTTGTTAATAATTTCATGTACCTCTCCGGGTTCGACGGCGACACAGCTTCCAGGCTGGAGTAAATACTCGTTGCCATCAATGCGAATTACTCCTGAACCCGCTTCGACAAAAAAAACTTCATGCATATCCGAATGAGCGTGTGCCGTTGCCTGTTGACCAGGAGCGAAATGAGATTGGGAGAAGTTAGTGAGGTGAGGTAGGTCACCGTGACGTAACATTACCTTTTTCTTAATTTCCTGGTTGTGTGAAACCTGCTCTTCAGGAAGGTTACTGAGGGATATTATTTTCACAGGATGACTTTTTCAGAACGTTTAGTCTCAGTTTAATTTAAGTTTTTTATTTAAGTTTAATTTAAAAGCTACCCGTTCAGAAGCAGGAGTTTCAACCATTTTCGGAGGTTCTCGCTGTGACGGGGCAGAAGTCCTGTAGATTAGAAGTCAAGAAGCTAGCGATCGCACCGCACTCTAGGCTGTCCGCTCTACCTCTAGACTAGAAGAGTTCACCTAATATCTGGTGCAGAGCTTCCCCTTTTCCTAGCTATCAGGATAAAAAAATGCTATTCAATCGCCTTATAAAAATCGTTGCGTTTTGTTTGGGATTATTGCTATTGATTAGTATTTCTTCACCTTCCGCTACAGCAGGGCGTTATGTTCTCAATCAAAGCCCTAAGACGATAGAAACTTACTTTGCTAAACCGATCGCTGATATTAAATATACGGCTAGCTATTCCACCTCAGGTCTACATCGTCTGTTTCCTGATTTTCCCCAAGACGGAGAGTTTAAAATTACGTTTGTTAACAACCAATCTCAAGAGATACGATTAGAGCCACACTCAACTGAAGATAAACAGTTTTCCTATAACAAAGATAAGGCTGCAAAATTCTTTGCCTACATCTTCGGTTATAACCCTTCAATTTGGAAAGATATTACTCCTCCTTTTAGCGGCGGTGAAGGCTTTAAGAATTATACATTTTGTTTAGGAGATGGAGTAGCTACATCTTTTACGTCCTACCGTTTAGGTGAGGATAACATTAGCTTGTCCTACAATCGAGCGTGTGAACCTCCTTATTAAGTCAGCCGATTCCCTTGCTTGGCTTTGTAGTGATTACAGCCAACATTCTTATTTAGCCTGAGCCAATTGAATGAGATGAGACTATCAGGTCGCTTTGAGGAATTTTGAATAATGGTTAGAAAAGTTGTCATTGTGGGTGCAGGGCCGAGTGGCGTCCTCCTTGCTCACTACCTGTTGCGTCGCGGCGAGCACTACAAAATTGATATCTATGAACGTCGTAGCGACCCCAGAATTGTCGAGTTTTCAAAATCTAGAACATTCCCCCTCACCTTGGGCGAAAGGGGACTAAACGCCTTGAGGCAAATTGAAGGGCTTGAGGAAGCGGTCAAAGCGATTAGTGTGCCGATAAGGGGCGCCATGTCTCACCTAAAAAACGGCAAGACACAACTCAGGCCGAGGCAGAAACCACTCTTTGCCCTCGATCGCACCAACTTGGCAACCGCTTTATTGGAAAAGCTGACTGAAAAGTATGATAGCCGCCGACTCAACGTTCACTTCAACGCAAAATGCACACAGGTGGATTTTGCTGCAAACACGGTATCGTTTCAAAAGGTTACGGAAGCAGCATCTGAAGATGTGGCAATAGAGTTAAGTGTTGAGTATGACTTCTTAATCGGTGCGGACGGAGCACGTTCTGTTGTACGAGAGAATTTTTTAGGTACAGAAGGGTTTGAATGCGCGCAAAGGTACGTTTCCAGTGACTACAAATCGCTTTTTCTTCCTCAGCCTGACACAAGGTTAGGCATGGAACTTAAATCAGGCTATATTCATGGCTGGAGACGCAACGACGGTATGGTTGTGTTGTTGCTGCATCAGTTAGACGGGGCGATGAGTGGAGTCATCCACTTTCCCCGTGATGAGAACCAGATTGTTGGTCTTTCTACCAAACAAGAGGTACTTGAATTCTTTCACAAGAATTTTCCAGAGGTGGGCAAGCTAATGCCAGAAGCAGAAGCAGAAGCCTTTCTAAAAAGACCAATATCAATGGTTTTAACGGTTCGCTGTAACCGCTATCATCACGGTGACAGGGTGCTGCTGATTGGAGATGCTGCACATGCTGTTTCACCCGCTATCGGTCAAGGTTGCAATGCAGCACTTGAAGATGTGGTTGTGCTTGATAATCTGTTGGACGAATATTCTGACGATTGGGCAAAGGCTATAGAACAGTTTACGATTCGCCGCCAGCCAGATGCTCATGCTTTAACTGAATTGAGCGATAACGCTTTTCCTTCATCCACGAACTTATTTATTGAGTTTATGTTGAGAGAGGCTTTAGCTAAATTGATGCACAAAGTATTTCCCAAACACTTTTTACCCTCCTTGTTTCAACTGATATCTGAAACGACAGTTCCTTATTCAGAGATTTTGAATTTACATCAAGGCTGGATAGCCAAAGTCAAAAAATCGAACGAAAAGTCATTAACTAACACTGTCTGAACTTGGGCTTTTGTTTCTGGGAGCGAGGTTTACTTCTTTAGCAAGATTCTTGTATATCAAGAAATCAGTGGTGTTGACTGGAGACCCTACCATTTCTATCTCCACAATGCACTTAATTTATTACCCCCTGTAGCCCCCCTTAATAAGGGGAACGGCGACAGATGGGGGTTGATAAAGTGCAACTTCATCGAGAATTGGTATTAACTTGAAGAATTTGAAAAGGTCTTGCCAGGTAGATACGCAGGTTCTGCTCAATGCGATCGCTAATTTCGTTGCGTAATTGAGAAGCGACTTCGTTGACAGCTTGTTGCCCATTGCTAAAGGAAAGATACCCAACCCACCCCTTTCCCAGCAACGTTCAGTAATATTGCGTAGCCAAGCTCAGCAACTCTGCGGAGGTCGCAAGAGCAAACTGAAGCAATAATTAAAAAAATCATGTCAGTGATGGCAATCGCCTGACTCTGGTTCCATTTTTTGTTTTTGTGCGACAAATTAGCCAAAAATCAAAATCTTTAATAAAACTTTACCTATCTCTCAGAAATTACCCTTAAAATAACATTAGATTGACAAAACTCTGCGTAAATTCACGCAAAAACTCGTTGTCCTAAGAGCAGCAAGACTTTAGAGCATCTCCACAACACTTGAGTGATTCGTCCGCTGCTGCCAATCCCGAAGACTTTTTTGAGATGGGTGATTTGCCAAATCTTGTAAAGCAACCAATAAGGGTGCTGATTGTCTGTGCTGACAAGGCTTCTCAGGTTAGTAAGCGATTGTGCCTTTGACTTGCCTGCTCTTGACTGGGTATAGAGCATGGGGCGTGGAGTCCTCTTCTAGCTTGCTGCATTCAAGGTGGAAAAGCTTCAGACGTTTCCCAATCTGATAAGACTTGTGCCAGTACAACGCTTCGCCAGGGTACGGAAATCACTGAACTTTAAACGAGTGCCAACGATTTATTTGGGGTAATTACCTCCGCTCTATGAAGAATCAACTCGATCAAGCTCTAGCAACAACCTATTCCCAAGGACAGTACGAAGCGGCAATCCAACCGTTTTCAGACTTAGCCTCCAAGAATCATCAAGATGCGAAAATTCGCATTTGGCTCGGTGCAGCCTGTCGTGAAGCTGGCGACTTTGACAGGGCTAGAGCTGAATTTCGAGAAGCTCTTAGACTAGCCACTGATTCGGCAACAACTGACTTAGCTCGTGCTGCCTTGGCACAACTGGAGAATGAGTCTTCAGGCAGTACGAGTCATCCAGATTCAGTGAGTCAGAGTAGTAGCCAAAAATTGCCGCAACTCTATCTGCCTCAGGTGTCCACGGGTACGATTAAGGCTCAGCCACGTAGTACGACTCTTTCTCTCATCCATCACAAATCCAGTCTTCCCTGGTGGCAACGACTGCGCTTGAGTACTAAAGCGACTGTGATTGCGATCGCCTGTGGTACCCTTCCAGTTCTCACCATGGGAGCAACCAGCTACTATCTCACCAATCAAGCCTTAACAGAGCAGGTTTCCCAAACGGCGCAAAGCGAAAATGCCAACTTATCAGAACTCAAGGTACAAATCTTGATGACTCTGATGCTAGGAACTGGGGCAACAGCCTTGGTTGTGGGTGCGATCGCCGCCTATCTCTCTGTCCGTGCCACCCGGAATATTTTAGCCGCAACGGATGCCGTGGAAAAATTGGGTCGGGGAGAACTCAATACGTACCTCAAAGTCGAAGGCGAAGACGAATTATCCGCCCTGGGGTCTAATATCAACAAACTAGCAGACCAACTTCAGCTTCAATTTAGCCAACAAGCTGCCGAGGTTAAACAAGAGCTGCTCTTAAATTCAATCTCCTCCAGCATTCGGGAAGCGTTCGACACCGAAGACATGTTTAGCACCGTGGTGGCAGAAGTCCGCACGGCACTCTCTGTTGATCGGGTGGTGGTTTATCGCTTCAATGAAGACTGGAGTGGCACCATGATTGCCGAATCCATTGATCGGGGTTGGCCTCCTTCTTTAGGTGCTCAAATTAATGACACCTGTTTTAAGAACCGATTTATCATCCCCTACCAGAAAGGCCGAGTTAAAGCCATTGAGGACATTTATAACGCTGGATTGAGCGATTGTCATATTCGGCAACTCGAAACCTTCTCCGTCAAAGCCAATTTAGTCGTACCCATTATTGCTGACCGACAGCTTCATGGCTTACTGATTGCTCACCAGTGTTCCGGTTCACGAGCCTGGAAGGAGACAGAAATCGATTTCATGAAGCAAGTGGCAACCCAAATGGGTTTTGCTCTTAACCAAGAAATCTTGCTCAAACAGCAAGAAACGTTACGCAAACAGCAAGAAGCGGAAGCTCAACGGGCACGGTTGTTAAATGAAATTACCTCGAATATTCGGGAGTCTCTAGATACAGAATATATTTTCAACACAGCCGTAGTCGAAACCCGTGCGGCTCTACAAGCTGACCGCGTGGTCGTCTATCGCTTCAATGAAGGCTCAAAGGGGACTATCGTTGCTGAATCGGTTGCTAGGGGTTGGCCTAGTGCTTTGGGAACGGAAATTACTAAGCCTTGTTTTGATCGATTTGTCATCCTCTACGAGAAAGGCCGGGTCAAAGTCACTGAGAACATTTACCAAGCAGAGTTGACTGATTGCCACATGCGGCAACTGGAAACGTTTTCGGTCAAGGCTAACTTGATTGTGCCCATTATCGCAGATCGGCAACTGCATGGCCTGCTCATTGCTCACCAGTGTTCTGCACCACGAGCGTGGAAGGATATTGAAATCGATTTCTTTAAGCAAGTTGCTACCCAGGTAGGTGTTGCCCTCGACCAAGCCATGCTGCTCAAACAGCAGGAACATTTACGAAAACAACAGGAAGCCGAAGCAGAACGGGCTAAAGTTTTGGCAGAAGCGGCTGAGAAGGCAGCAATTGAGCAGCGTCGGCAAAAAGAAGCAGAAGCCAAACGCGCCAACGCTTTTGCTGAAATGACCAAGCAAATTTTGCGATCGCTCAACCTCAAAGATATCTTCAACACCACAGTCCGACAGGTGCAACAAGCGCTGAAGGCTGATCGGGTCGTCATTTATCGCTTTGATTCGGACTGGAGTGGCACGATGATTGCTGAATCAGTTGATGCGAAGTGGACAGTCTGCTTGGGGGCAGAAGTTCAAGATACTTGCTTTCAAGACACTCATGGTGGACTTTACCGTCAAGGGCGTGTCCGGGCGATTAATGACATTTATCAGGCGAATTTGACCGAGTGCCACATTCAGTTACTGGAACGCTTTGAAGTGAAAGCGAACCTAGTAACTCCCATCCTAATTCGCGACCAACTGCTCGGTTTACTGATTGCTCACCAGTGTTCGGGAGCGCGCATTTGGCAACAGGAGGAAATCAATTGGCTGGCACAGGTGGCAACACAGGTGGGAATTGCGATCGAACAAGCCACTCTGATTGAACAACGAGAACAGGCGCGTCAGGAAGCTCAGGCTAGTTATCAAGAGCAACGGCAGCAAAAAGAAGCACTTCAACATCAACTCGCAGAACTGCTGAGCGATGTACAAGGAGCTGCCCAAGGCGACCTCACCGTTCGAGCTAAGGTCATTAACGGGGAGATTGGCACAGTTGCTGACTTTTTCAATTCCATCATTGCCAGCCTGCGCGACATTGTGACCCAGGTCAAAGAGGCTGCCACGCAAGTCAACGTTTCCCTTGGAGAAAACGAAGCCGCAATCCGCCAGCTTTCAGATAAAGCCCTCACCCAAGCGGAAGAAACCACTCGCACCCTGGATTCAGTCGAGCAAATGACACTTTCCATTCAAGCGGTAGCGGACAGTGCACACCAAGCCGCTACCGTTGCTCGCACAGCTTCCGTCACAGCCGCCGTGGGTGGGCAAGCGATGGAGCGCACCGTGCAAGGAATTTTGAAATTGCGAGCCACTATAGCAGAAACCTCTAAAAAAGTAAAGCGCCTGGGTCAATCCTCCCAGGAGATTTCCAAAGCGGTTTACTTGATTCAGCAAATTACCCAAACCACTAACATGCTGGCGCTCAACGCAGGGATTCAGACGGCGCGAGAAAATGAAGGAAATCAAGGGTTTGCTGCCGTTACCGAGCAAATTAGTGAACTGGCTGAGCGTTCAACCGCAGCCACTCAAGAAATTGAGCAGATTGTGGAAAATATCCAACGCGAAACCAGTGAAGTGGTTGAGGCAATGGAACGGGGTACGGCTCAAGTTGTAGAAGGGACTCATTTTGTTGAAGAAACCAAGGACAGCCTCGGTGAGATTTTGCAGGTAACACGTCAGATTGATGAGTTATTGCAATCGATTTCTGGTGCAACGGTGTCTCAGGTGCAAACCTCTCAAGCGGTTACAGGCTTGATGAAAGATATGGTCGTCGTTTCTGAACAAACAGCCAAGTCTTCTCATCAAATTTCTGATTATTTGCAGCGAACTGTAGCCGTCGCTCAAGAACTCCAGTCATCGGTAGGAGTCTTCAAAGTAAATACTGAAAATCAACCTGAGCCATTTATGCGAAAACATCAGAACGCGATCACGAATACTCCTTAAGGCGGGGTTGTAGTCCAAAAAAGGTCAGTATCGCGATCGCAACCGCCACTACTGGAGTCACCACTTCAAAACCATCCACATCCTTAAAGCCTTGGTCAACTGCCTCGTCGAAGGCTTTCTGATTGATATCGAGGGTATTTTGATTCGCTTGTAGAAACTGAGCGAAAGCCCAGTTTGACTGTCCTGGGTTGTTGCCGACGCAAAGTGCGATCGCCTCGGCATACTTGCCACTTCGCTGGAGTTGACGAATCTGTTGGTCGATGGCATTGTATTGACCGAACTTGGAGAGGGTATCCACTGCCGCGGCTCGTTCACCGTCAAAGGTAATATTCTTCAGTTCATCAGCCAGATAACCTGTAAAGCCGTTCACTTCTTTTACCTGGGACTGGGCAAAGGATGTAGTGACTGTCTGGAAATTTTGATCTTGGGAGAAGGTAGCGAGTTGGGCAACCTTTTGGGAGTAAGACTGCTCATGTTTGGCGGCTAATGCGGTGTCGAGCAAGTAGCGACTCTCGTCACCATTGGCACTGTAGGCGATGGAGCGAGCTTTGCGTAAATCCTGAATCGATTGCAAAGCATCTTCTTTGGCAACTTTCAGATTGTTGGATGCCGAGAGGAACGCTCGTGTCGTGTAGCCGAGAAAGAGGATGGCGATCGCAGTCGCCGCTAGTAGCATGGGATTAAGCGTCCGTCGCATCCGTTTGCTGAGGAATAGCTGAATGTTTACCAGGATGCCGATTAGGAGCAAACTAGAGATGACCACCAAAAACAGCGATCGCGCAGACGCAAATTGCTCGTCGCCGTAGGTGCGATCGAGGGCTTTCCAGTTCACCTCATTGAGCTTATTGGCAGTGGGCAGGAGTGTATTATCGATGAGGTCGGCAGCCTCTCGGTAATGAAGTAGAACTCCATTCTTATCGTTACGTGCATGGAAGTCCCGTACCTGCTGGATTTTCGTTAAATACTCACCTAACTTCACTTGCAATGTCAGGATAATTTTGTCTTCCTCGTCGTAAGTGATGTTCTTGGAGGCATCCAATATCATTCGGTTTACTTTCTGGCGTCGTTCCTCGTAACTCTTGACAGCTTCCGGGTTCTGTCCAGGCTTAACCAAAAATTCGTTAGCGGCATTAGCATCCATGTCTGCCAAACTATCTTTGATGCGTTGAGCAGAGATGATACTCGGTGCTGAGTCCTTACCAACGGTTTTAATAGCGTGCCTAGCGCCTTGTGCTCCAGAAATTGTGGCAATCAGCACAAGGAAACTAGCTCCCCAAGTAAGATATAAACCGCCTTTGAGCAGTTGTGGGGTAGTTAGCTTTGTAATAGCCTTACTTGAGAGGAAAAGTGTATTAGTCATATTAAAAAATAGATTGGGAATTGGGGTTTTGACTTTTGACTTTATTTAGATTTAGCCTCCACTCCCTCCTAAAGGTTGAATCGCTTTAACCACAATCCGAGTCCAATGTCCGAGGGTGATCTCATCCCCTTCTTTGATGGGTGTGTCAACCATTGGCGGCAATTCAACATCGTTTAACTTGGTGCCATTAGAAGAACCAATATCGCGCAGCTTCAACGTACCGTCTGGTTGTCGGAGTAACAGGGCATGGCGGCGGGAGACGGCGTCATCCAGATCTAAGGCAATTTCAGGTTGGATTCCTTGAAGGGTGCTACTACGCCCAATTAGGTTAGTTTCCTTCTCTAACCGGAAAGCGATCGGGGCTTGATCAGGAGGTGCTGGGGGGCTGTCTGGGGTTCGCAAGGAAGGATCGATGGTGATGACGAGTTCGAGTGCCAGGGATGAGGGAACTGCCGCTTTAGTCAAGAGTTGAGGGGATGGTAGCGTAGCGGGAGGAAGTTCGGGAGTGAAAGAAGACTCTCCCTCTTCTGCTGGGGTGGCTTCTGCCACAGGGATAGGCGTGAGGGGCACAGGCGGCACTTCGCCATGCGCTCCAGAGATGAAGTTGTAACCGCAAATTTCACAGAAGTCGCCGCTGTCGGGTTCGTGGGGAGCCGTACAATCAGGGCAGGTGATGACAGATTGGTCGGTTTGCCGCAGGGTTGAATTCAGGGGATTGGCGGAAGAGGTGAGTTTAGGAACACCATTGATTTTTGCACCACATTCCGAACAATAATCTGGCTCGGTTGATTCGTGTCCTTTTGGACATTTGAAGGTGGACATAGCTGGTTTGGCGTTTCCCTCAAAGGCGAGGGAGTACTATAAAAGCTAACTACACGGGGACTGATTTTGATTCCTTAAGGGCGGTGCGTTACACTTCGTTAACGCACCCTACAGATTAAAGACATCTTGCGATCGCACCCAAGTTGTTAGAGTGTGTTGGCAACGTAGATTGTTAATAAACCACTCCAGGCACGGAGAACGCAGAGAGGGGAAAGAAGAGGAGAGTTTTTTATTTTTATCTACAGCAGTTTTCAAGTTGATGAGGTACACAACTGAGGAGAGAAAGCTAGAGATAAAGCCTTTTCTACTCCTGACTCCTGACTCCTGACTTCTGCTGTATATGAAAGTTGCAGACAAACTCTAGTGACTCATCAAGATTTGGGAATACGAGTGGTTTTAGTCGATCGCGTTTCTAATGCCATTGCATCTTCCTTAGCGACTTCTCGCTTTAGCCTTACCGTACCTGTTGCGGCATCTTGAATGTCCACCACTTTTCTGAGAAGCTTTGCAGTGGCTTCGTTACCGGAATTGTGAGCGAGTTTGACGGCTTTTCCGAGCTTGGCGGTGGCTACTTCAATATTGCCGCGATCGCGTGCTTCTAGTCCCTCTTGAATTGATTGAGCGAGTTCTGCTTGTCCGGTGTAGTGAGCTACTCGTTTGTCGATTTTGGTTGATTTTGCCTCATCGTCCGTCCAAATTGCTAGAATTCGCGCCTCGGCAACTTTGGTTTCCACACCGTCTATTGTATGAATTAGACTCGCCCGACCGGCTAACATTTCATCACCAACCTCACCGGGTTTGACTTCAATGCAGAAGTGGTAGTCACGGGATTCACTCTTGCCCCAAGCACCGGTTGGATAGTCTAAAATCTGAGCTTTGACGGATTTAGCACGGTGGGTGAGGTCAACAATTTCAGGGCTGACTTGCTTGCAGAACAACACTTTCGCTCCCTGAGGTGTCCACAGGCGCAGCGCCACGTCGCTCACACTCTTGGTCATCGCTTTCGCTAGAATAGCTCGGAAGTCAGCCTCGATCATCGAAGCATTAGGGATGATGTCGGTAGTGCCCAGCAAGTTGTCAGAAATCTGTTGGAGTTGCTTCACTCTCCAATCCGTACCCACGCCTCGGCAGTCGCACTGAAAGACGCCCTCACACAATTGAAGAACTGAACTCAATCGCTGCTCGTCGGAACTGTCGTTCTGTCCATCCGTGAGCAGCAGCGCCTGACGGACGGCATTAGGCATCTTTTTGAACTGTTCGAGCGCTTCGGCAAGCCAAGTCGAAATCACAGTTCCGCCACCTGCATCGATCGCCTTGATGGATGCGATCGCACGTTCCTTATTTTGAGGCGTAGCATTGGTTAACGGGTAAACCAGCTTGGCTTTAGTAGAACCGGTAACAACGAAGAAAAAGGAATCCTCCGGCAACAAATTCACGACTTTGATCATCGCATCTTTAGCCGCATGAATCTTGCCACCCCCCATCGAGCCAGAAACATCGCAAATGACGCCGAAGAGTCTTCCCCCAGTGGGAGTAGCTACCACCCCTTCACTCCCGTCTGCTGTAACGGTCATAATGGCATGAACTTCTTTAACACCTTGCGGTAAAAATTGGTTTTGGAAGACTTCAGCTTTGAATTGAGTAGACATCTAAATTTCCTCACTATGATTAATAATTGAAATTCGATGGTTAGTTAAAAATCCATTGATAACAACTGTTTCGGATTCCAAGGTACATTTGAACGATAGCCAATAATAATATTGCTCCATCGCTTAATTTTAGAATTTTCATCACCCTGGTGAAAATCTATATAACCTCTCTGATACCAATTCGATCCATAGATGGCGAGTTCTGATCGGCGTTTCCCCCGAATCGATTTAGGAAAAATCCGATTCAGCCATTTCCAGGCTGTTGCATGAGTGAGCCACTGATGTTCTGCTTTAGGATAAATAACGGCTGCATAAGGAGATTCTTCAGCTTGGCGGCGAAGAAACAGCAAAAACAGGTCAATTTCTGGCGAATCACAAATCAGTTCCACATAGCCTAATTCCGCACCGCGTGGATGGAGTTGGTGATAGTGGTAAGCCAGATGCCAGGAAGCTCTGCGAACAATTTCTACATCTTCGCAATTGCCCAATTCCATTAAGATGGGTTCCAACCCCTCGATTTTAAAGTTCTCTTCTGTAGCCGCTTCCATTGCAACATCGAATCTACCAATCTGCATCAAGCGACGAATTGCCGTTACATCCATTGAAAAGCGTTCATGAGCGTAAAAAGCAATTCCACAGGAGAATAGATTTAAAAATGGTTCTGGATGCGGACTATGTTCCAGAATGTCAAACATCCACTCTGTAGTCTCATTTCTGTCAGCAAATGTATTAACCGCTGAGAACAAGCAACCTGCAATTCCTGGTCGTGCAATCTCTTTATCCCGGAACAACTGCATCATTCCCTGAATCGATGGCATCTCTGGATTGATAATTGCGTTTTCATAATCATATTCATCGGTATCATCGTAGAAGTAGAATTTGTTGATTTGATTAGCTGCACTGGCTCTTACCAGTAAGTCTGGATGGTCAAGTGCGGCTAATAATTTGGTTTTAGCTTCTGTCCAAGACGTGCCATATCCCCCAAAGTGAATTTGGGCAACCAGAATCATATCTGGATTCAAACCAAGAGTCTGTTGATTGGTGGCTAATTCCTCTAACCAAGAGAGGATAATCTGTCGGGTGCTTTCGTCTTTATCCGCCAGATAATCCGCTTCCTTACAAAACACTTCTAAAATTTCTGGTTGTGTTTGCACTTGCTGAGCTATTGCCTTCAGTACAGGCACAACACGCTGTTTGGCAGGTACAGGAACAAACCCCTTTTGCCGATAACTCTGCATTTGCTCTGCCCAGATGGCTGTAAAAATTCGATTGAGTAGCTGTTTTCTCTTTTCGTAGTCTGGACTTATGATTAATCCAGTGAAACGATCAAGAATCCAGTTCCACTCTTCGGATGTATAGCAGCGATCGAGGGGAATCTTGACGCTTTCTTCTGGCGTTTGTCCTTCCCAATAAGGAGCAGCAGGCGCTGGAGTTGTAGCAAAGACGCGGGCGGTTTCAATAATCTCTTCTGAATTTTGGCCTTGATTCATAACGCAACACTCATCCTGTGATTACAGCAGACGCAGCGTATTGTTGAAACTGAGAGTTGGGCTTATAGGGAGAGTACGGCAACCGTGATGTTGTCGTGTCCCCCAGAGCGTCGCGCAAACTCTACCAAACTCCGAGAAACTGTGAGCGCATCTGCACCTGACTTTGACTTGACAATTTCAGTAATCTGTGCAGGTTCAGGAGCATAGTTCCACAGCCCATCCGTACACAGGAGCAGGTACCCAGAACCAGGGATATTGAAGTTCACAAGGGAAGGTTCCGCATCCGCGATCGCATCCACCCCCAACCATCTTGTGATGGCATGTGCCTTATCTGACTGCCTCGCTTGAACCTCAGTCATCTTACCCGATGAAACCATGTCGTAAAGCCAAGAATCATCCTTAGTCAGTTGTCGGGAACCTTGCGGGGAAATCCAGTAGGCACGACTATCACCAAGCCAGCCAATAGTTGCCGTGCGGTCAATAACAACGGCTGCAACAATGGTTGTTGAGGGAAAGTCTGCATTCGTCCCCTCGCTGTAGGGGATAGCGCACACGGCTGACAAAGCAGAGGTAAAGGCTGAATTCATTGCCTCTTCTGGCTTAATATCACCCTTTTCAATCGCGGTGGTTAGTTCTGTACAAGCGGCTTCGGCGGCGGCAATGGCTGCCAGTTCAGGTTTCTGGGAACTGGAAACTCCATCACAGACAACGAGGACGTAGGCATTTTTCCCATCAACGGTTGCACAAGCCACATAGTCTTCGTTGTCGTAGTGTCTCAGTCCGCGATCGCTAACACCTGCCAACTTCGAGGAACAGGTTACCTCAATTCGGTCATTTTCCCGCGCTTGATTGCGGAATCCGCAGCAGGAACAATACCCCTCAGCATCGATTTCTTCTAGGGCAGCACCGCATTTTTCACATCCTCCTGTCGATTGGGGGATGGCAGCTTCTACCATTAGTGCTGTACCGCATTCTTCACAGAAGCGATCGCCTGCCTGTACCGTAGCCCCACATTTTGAACATTGCATACTATTTTCCTCATATCTAGCAATCCGTACAAGAGCCGTAAAATTCTCTCTCCTCTCCTCTCTTCTTGCTCTGTGTACTCTGCGCCTAGAGTGGTTCGTTTTCCCTAATAGCGCACTAGTTCAAAGCGAATACTTCCTTCCTCTGAGCCTTCTCCAATATTCCTAAAATTGCATTTTTCCAGAAGTCGTTGTGAAGGTTTCAGTTCTGGCAATGTTTCTGCGACGACTCGCCGAACTTCAGAATGGTTAAACGCCCAAGAGACGAGAGCCTTGATAGCTTCGGTACCGTATCCTAAGTTTCGATACTCCTTTAAAATGGAGTATCCGATTTCTACAGTTCCGTCAGAGGTTGGTTTACCTTTAAAGCCTCCATTGCCGATTAAAACTCGCTCATTTTTAACCGGACTATTCAGCACGAAATACCAAGCCCACCATCCTACTTCGTCTGGAGCTGCCTCCAATTTTTGTAAGAAAAAAGACATCGTTTCATGGTCATTAAATTCAGGAGGCCAAGTATCAGGTACACGGGCATCAAGCAGCTGAGAAAACTGGGTGCGATCGCTAATTTCCGCTCGTGCCATTTCTAAGGTGCCAGCCATCACCTCTAATCGCTCAGTTGTGATACAAAATTTTGTCATGGTTCCCGTATTTGCCACTTAGAATAGGGTTCGAGGTCGTACTTGGTTAGCCTCATCAACCAACCGAATTTTTTCGTCACCACTCACCAAATGTGCCATGCTACGCAGGGCTTTCTCTAGACCTTTTCTAAGATGTACCTCCTCAAGTGGCTGTCCCAGAATTGCGATGGAAGAGACTGGTGTAAGAGTCTTTGAAGTAACAAGATCCAGGGCTGTTTCTAGAACCTGTTTCGTTAATCGATATCGATCCATCCCCTCTAGGGCGAGTGCTTCGATCGCAACGGAAGCATCCTTGAGTTCTTTCATCCCCGGTGCGGAACGCTCAGTATTAATCAAAGTTCGAGCAATCTCCACGCGCGATCGCGTAAACAGATTAGACGTTTGGGGCACCCGTTCCAAAGCCGCCACTGCATCGTTTCGGTTTCCAGTGGCGCAAAGGCAGCGAGCTAACCCAAAAGCTGCTGAGGTATAACTAGGGTCGGTGCGGGATACCAAGTCATACATCTTGATAGCTAGTTGGTAGTTCCCCGCCTGTTCCGCTGCTAGTCCCAACGCCAGCTTAGGAGCCAGTTCACCTGGTAGGTCAAAGTAAACTTGGTCAAAGGCGGCTTGAGCTTCCTGAGCTTTATCCTGCGCCATGAAACTTCGTCCCTTGTACCACAGCACTCGCCAGTCCCAAGGGTCTTGTTCCTCGACTTGTGCCAAAGTCAGGTTTGCTTCACTGTAATCACCTGTATCAATCAGGCTGTTCGCAAACCGTAGCAGTGCTTCTATCGAAGTAGGAAACTGATGGACGATTTGCTTTAAACTGATACTCCGCTTAATTGGATCGGGAATACTACCAGCATTCAGGATTGCATTGAAACCTGGGTCTGTTGAGTCCAGCATTGGAATGGGTAGCTGGTGATAATCAGCGCGGATTGGCTCGAAGTCGTTGCTGGTAGTGAGCGCCAGCATGTCGCCGCTGAACACATTGCTCGTGGCAGGACGGGGGGTATTCGTCTCGGTGGCAACCACTTCTCGGAGTACACCGAGTAGCTGATCGGCCATTTCGTCTGCTGATTGGAAGCGATCGTCTGGATTCTCAGCCGTTGCTTTGAGCAGAAATCGATAGAGTGATTCTTGCTCGGCAAACAAAGGCTCTTCCTGAGGGCTAGGGAGCGTATACTGATGTTCTTTACTAAAGCCTCGAATATGGGTAAGTAGGACAGCTAAGGTTCTGCCTACTGTGAACAAATCGGATACAGCCGTCGGCCCCTCACCTGCCTCTGGAGCACTGTAACCAACCGTACCGTAGATGTCGCCATGCAGGTCATCGATACGTCTGACGCCGCCCATGTCAATCAACTTGACATCGTTGCCTTCCAGCATGACGTTGTCAGGCTTGAAGTCGCAATACACCAAACCCAAGGAATGTAAATAAGCAAAAGCACTTAAAATCCGGTGAATGTAGGCGATCGCTTCCGCAACGGGCAAGGGGCCTCGCTCTTTGCGTATATCCTTGAGCGTCTTACCGCCGACATACTCCATGACGATGAAGCCTTCGGTGCCATGCTTGACGAAGTTGTAAATGCCGACGATATTAATATGTTTGACGGCTGCTAAGAACTGCCGTTCTGCCACCGCGACTGCTGCCGCCGCTGCATCTTCCGTGTTGAGCAAACCCTTGAGGACGACGTAACGGGACAGCGTCTGATCAAAACCCAGGTAAATCCAGCCTAGACCCCCGTATGCGATCGCACCTTTCACTTCATACTGACCGACAACCAATTCACCGGGGTTGAGTGTGGCGATGAATGAATACTTATGTCCGCACTTCGGGCAGAAGCCCTTTTCTCGCCGGAGTGGATTGTTGCAATTCGAGCAAAAGCGTTTATTGTCAGGAACCCTCGCTTCCGCCATGATCGACTTTTCAGGTTCCGTCGAAGGCAGTTCTGGTACAGATACCAGTCCAGCACCGAGTTGCCTGCGACTACTCCTCGAAGTGCTGTGGCTACTATTACGCCGTGAACCTTTGGAACGGTTGGTCAGAGGTGATGAACCCGTGCCTGTGGTGATTACTGAACCCGTACCCTTAGTTACCGCGCTTTGCTTCTGGCTGACTTCTTGCATTTTCAGGGCAGCAAGTCCGCACACATTGCAATAGCCATCTTCGATCATGCCAGTGCACCCCTTTCGTTTGCACCTTGCGCCGTCCATTGAGATTTTCCTTTGTTCAAGTTTTGAAGTAAGAAATAGTGGCTTAAGATGTCTTATGCAGTTTTCCGATCAGCACCCTAGTTAACCATTTAGCCGACTGTTCAACCATTTTTCGTACTGACTAACCAACTCAGCCGCTTTATCCAAAGGAGTCGGGCGAGTGTAGAGAAGCTGCTTGGAATTCTGAGCCAGTTCGGTCAGAATGGCATCTTCTGCTAGACCCCGCGCCAACGCCTTAGCTTTGAGGGCGTCGAGCCGTCCGCGCAGCTCCTGTCGAGTATCCAAAGGTGCCCGGTTGGCTGTGTACGCCCTTTCCTCAGCTGCAATATATTGCTTCACTTTGGCAGTCCAGTTTTCCAGACCGACACGAACAGGAGTCAAAAGACCTTCGGTAAACTTAGTCTCAAGTCTTTTCAGCCATTGACTCAGAGCCTCAATTTGCTCCCAAGCTAAGGGAGTTTTTAGCGTTGAATGGTCAACCACTTTTTCTTCACTTTCAGCAAAGCTTTCTGCGGCTTGCCGATTGAGTTCTACCAACTGCTTCAATAGCTTGTGGGCAGTTTCCAGATTTTCTCGAATCTGATTTCGTTGCTGAACCAACTGATCGAGGGTTGCTTTCAGTCGCGCAATGGGCGTCTTAATCTCCCTGTCAAAATCCGCACTCACTCCTAATGGATCGCTTTCAACGCTCGTCCTGAGAGAAGCAATCTTCTGACGCGCGATCGCGAGTTCGTTTGAGGCATCTTGTCCCAGCGATTTCGCTAAATTTTGCAGTGAAACAATCTCGACTTCTGCATTGGCAAGCGTTGCATCTAGGCGCAACCAAGCTTCATCAACGGCTAAAACGACATCTCTGGCAACCTCGAAGGCGTTCGTCATGGCAGTAAGGAGATCGTTGGGTGCGATCGCCTTGCCACTTGTCGATGCACTCAGGAGTCCTCTTTGAGCCAGTGGAATCTGAACTACTGCTAGCTGAATGGATGCTCCGGTTAAAATGTCTTCAATTTCACGAATTTTCTGTTCTGACCCCAAAAAGCGCGGTACTTGCTTGCGTCGTTCAACCGCCTGATTCAGGGTAGTCAACAGTAGGTCGAAGTGTTGAAACAGGTTACTCATGGCTTCTAGTGCTGGAGTGACCCGCGCCTGTGTTACCCCCGTTAGCTCTGTTTTGGGGAATCCACAGACACCTGTCAGCCTTTGGTACGTTGGCAGTCCATGGAAGTCTATGAGATTTTGGCTGACAAGGTCGATCTTGTTTTTCCAGTCGGCTAACAATTGGTCAATTTGTTCAAGATTCACAGAGTCAAACTTTCCTTGAAGTTAGTTACTGTCATTCCTTGATTAGGATAGTTTATTGATAAATGACAGATCGACAGAGCCAAAATTTGTCACAAAAGCGATATTTAAATTTTCCAAGGATTCAATTAACCAGAGAATATCATTGTTAACAAACTGAGATTCATAATGAGTAAACAAAGTCGAAAGTCGTTGTTCTAAATCAGGTTTAATCTGATGAGAAAGTAAGGCTAGTTTTAGTAATAAAACCGTCGTTTGCAGTGAACCATTATTAGAAATTAAGTCAATGAAAAATAAGTGTTCCTGCTGTTTAGGGCTGGCGACTAGAAAATTAAACACTTGCCGACAGGTTTCTACTAAAAGGAATTTACTGACTCTCTGATAATCACATTCAGGAAATGTATTTTCTAGCTGCTTCACCAAGCGCTGATTAAATCGATGTTTACCGTATTCCGGCCTAATAGAAGCAATCAAGTACTCATATAAATCTTGTTTAAAGTCTTGATAGGAGGAGATTTGACAAGTACGAGCTAAAAAAAGCTGAGCTAAGTCTCTGTAGGTATGGGAACCGTCCACTTTGCCGACAAATTGCCTGAGGGAAAGAAATAGGTCGCGATCGCTTAATAAGGTAGGATTGCGAACGGGCTGTATAATTGGCGCGGCTAGTGCTGAAGATGTCTGCCGCTGGAGTTGGATGCGTCGCACTAAATAAGTTGAATACCGGGAAAGACAAATTTCAAATTGGCGCTGTCTTTGGGCTTGAAGTTGTAAGATTGTTTGTTTCTCTTCGGTAGAGCAACCCTCACGTAGGAGATAATAGGGGTATAAGTAAGGATAGCGACAGATGTACTGAGCCAATGGGGGCTTAGTTTCATGGTTATTCGTCGCTGTCTTTGGAAGAAATAGGCGTTCTAAAGCTTGATACTCCTCACTCCTGACAAACCTTTGCACCAGCTCTCGCAAACGCAGATTGGATTGGGATGGCTCAAACCTGGACAAGGAATTTTTAAATAGTGCCACTAAAGTAGGGATTGCCTCTTTGCATTCACGGCGACTGTGCCAACGATTAATGAGAATGTAGCAACATCGGTTGAGGATGAGTTTAAGCTTGCACTCAGCTAACTCTGAAGCGATAATTCGGTTTAAGGCTTCGGAAATCTCCGATTCAGGGTAGCCGTAGCCATCGATAAACAGGGTGCTAAAGCGACGAATTAACTGCGATGGTGGCTCCCTTTGCACCCAGTATCTGAGGTGATTGTAGAGTAAATCTTCTTCTAGGCTCGTATCTTCATGATGAGTCTCTATAGCAACTTGAATTAGCTCTTGCTTAACCCAATCAAGATTAAATATGGCTTGGTAAATGCGGTTATAAACTCTTAATCGACCCCAATGTTTAACCACCAAACCCGACAGTCGCAATTCCATCTCTGCTGAACTGTCCTTGGCTGCTACTTCCCCTCGTTGTAAAATTTGCTGATAAAGTCTGAGAAGATGATCGCGCTGTTGACTTTTGCGGATGCGATCGCGTATCGTCCTCAAATGCTCAGGCTCATCTGTGGCTTCCCAATTGTCAATCAAGTGCTTGCGTACTAGCTGCTCAATCCACTCAGCGGTTTGAGATTTGCTCGTTCTCGGACTTGTGAGAGTGGACGGGTTTGGAGTTTTAGGGGGTTGATTAATCGCGAATTCCCCTAACCCCTGACTCCTGAGTCTTGACCCCTGTACGGGTGAACGAATGTTCGCCCGTACAACTCCCGACGCCTGAACCATAAGCTGACAGAGCTTTTGCGTAAGAAATGGTTGACCCTCCGTCCATACCAACACTTCCTTGAGTGCAGCATCGGGATTACTGACTAGTCCTGCCAATCCTTGTGCTAAAGGCTGAATGTCGGGAAACTGAAAGCCACACAGTTCAACGGCTCGACCAATAGTAAAAGGCGTACAGCTGCTGTCTCGAATTAAATCAGATGGCGTTGCCACCCCAAACAGAGCGAAAGTGAGGCGCTGATAGGCTGGAATTTGGGCACGCTTATTATAGCAAGCTTGGATAGCGGCAAAAAATTCATGCCTGAAATTGAGCTGGAGCAGGCTATCAATTTCATCGAAAAAAATCACAATAGTTTGTGGAACTAAGGTGAGGAGTACCTCTTCAATAAACTGGCTAAAGCGGTGGACGTAATAGAGGTAACTTCGCTGAGTCCACCAATGGTCTAAATCAAATTCATGCCACTCTAAGCTACGGATGATTTCGTCAAGGACGCCAGCATACCATTGCTCTGGAGTAATGTTGCTGCTACCAATCGCATTGAGGTCAATCCCTACACAAACAACTCCCTCCTGCTGCAATCGTTGCATCGTTCGTACCCGTAAGCTGGACTTACCCATCTGCCGGGAGTTGAGAATGTAACAGAATTCTCCCTTCTTCAGCGCATCATAGAGTTCAGTGTCGGCTGTTCGCACTATGTAGGTAAGAGAATCTGGGGGTAGACTTCCACCGACTTGATAGTCGTAAGTTAGTTTTTGGGTTACGCTCATGGGATGCACCTCGACTGGAGCAGGAGGCAGACATCGTATCTGGAGAATCTTATCCTATCTGCTATACCTCTGAGGCGTAGTAAGTTATGCACCTGTATCAGCAAGCGTGGAAAAAGCTGTCGAATTTAGGCGCTTGTACCGATACCTGAGCTAGAATTTTCGCACGATAATTCTTGTTAAGGACTAGTTTTGTCCCAAATACAGTTAGGCACACCCCTGACATCGGATTTTCCTAGATGTGAATTCCCAAAATTCCGTCAATTCATCTCGCTCGTCCACGTAATTCATGAACTCATTAGGCTGGATGGGATCGAGTTTTGAGCCATTGTTGAACTCATGCCCAGAGGCTGTTTTTGGCAATCCTGCTCTGACACAAAGGCTATAGTGCCGCAGACATATTGCTAACCCTTGCAATTGGGTGATTACCTCCTCAGTTCCCATGTTGAGCGCGCCTTTAGCATTCATGCGCTGAGCTATTTCCTGCAACTGGGTTGCTGTAGGTGGTGGACACTGTTTTTGGCTTGGGCTTTGTCCGCAGGAGAGCTGGTTGCGACGTTGCTCTAGTCGGTCTCGCCGATAAACCGCATGGTAGCTTTCTAATAAGATGCAAGCTTGAGCAATTTCCGATGCCCTCAGTTGATGGAACTGTGACAAAATTCGCTCTAACTGCTTAGACTTTGTGTCATTCAAAATCGCCCAGTCACTGACAAAATACACATCGCACTCCTACAAGCATTGATTGAGTTCAGGATGATTTACATTCTTTTAGGACTCGAAGAGCGAGTAAAGGCTGAAATCCGCTCTAGGGAATGTTTTATCTCTCCCGGTTTGGGAGAGATAAGATTTTTGATCAGGACTTACGCAATATCTGTTGATTAGCCCCCCTAACCCCCCAAATTTGGGGGAACAAGATTTTACTCCCCTAGAATTGGGGGGCAGGGGGAGCTAATGCGTAAGTCCTATTGATATCGGAGCAACTAAATGAGGATTGGCTTTCCTACTCTTCACAATGCACGATTGATCTGGGAGAGCGCACGATCAACTAAGATCAAACACAAGCTGATCGGAAATGATCTTGACAATTAACCCAACATGGGAATAGTAACTCTTTGCGCTTCTCTGGCGGGACAAGCGAAAATTCAGCAAGCTAGACAAAAGAAGGGATGGAAGGTTACCCAAGAGGACGATACACCCCTCAAAGAAGCCAGCCTGTTTCTCATCAAGCAACATGCTGTAGCAAATGAGTGGGATGTCAATGACTCAAAATGGCTGAGAGATTTCGAGCAGCTTTTCCGGGTGGAAGAGCCGACAATGGTCAATGAAATCAAGACCCGAATTGCCCGATCTCAACACGGTTCATTATTGGAGAACATTGAAAAACTCATTGACTCAGGAGAAGTTTTTGCTAAGGATATTTCCTATGGAACCTGGAGTCGGTTTGCTTCACAAAGAAAATTACACCGAATTAAAGAGCGTACCTTTAAAGCGTATTGCCAGGTTTTAGGACTTAACTGGGAAGAAATCGCTGAACCAAGCGAATTGGGAGCGAGGGGAGATGAGGGAGAAACGACTTCCGCATTTACTCCGTTTGACCCCAACTTAGCCTTATCCGAACCGTACCACACCCCGCCTCCACCCACTGCGTTACGCACTCGTCCATACCACAATTTGCCAGTTCCTCACCATACCGTCTTAATTGGTCGAAAAAAAGAGATGGCAAGGCTAATGGAACTGCTCTGTTGCGACGAGAGAGCTTCTCGTATCATCATTGACGGTTTCGGTGGTGTAGGGAAAACATCTTTGGTGCTGGAAGTGGCTTATCGCTGTCTGAATGCAAGTCGGGCTGCTAAGACAGCGCCTCTTGCGCCCACCTTCGATGCCATTATCTTCACTTCAGCCAAACAACAGCATTTGTTTGGCAACCATATTTTGCAACGCATCAGGCAAGAGCGCACCCTGAATGACCTCTTCAGAACCATCTTGCACACGATCAAGTGTCCTGATGGTATCCCTACAGGCGTTGAAGAGCAACTAAAGTTCATTCAAAGTCGCTTACAAGAGCTGCATACCTTGCTGATTATCGATAATCTGGAAACTATCGACAATCAAGACGCTGTCATCTCTTTTCTGTGCGAACTCCCATCAACGGTAAAAGTAGTCATGACAACCCGTGTGCGAGGAGCTTTAGGCGTTCCGATTCATTTAGAGTGCTTGCCACCCGAAGAAGCGGCACTCCTGATTGAACACCAAGCCCAAGAGCAAAGTGTACAGCTCAAGCCCGAACAGTTCCAGGCTATCTATCAGAGAACCAGTGGTTTGCCGCTAGGGATTGTTTACGCGATCGGGCAATTATCAGTCTACGGCAGTTCATCCCATGGGTTAACCACTCGATTAGAGCAAGCCAAAAGTGATCTTGCTCAATATTGCTTTGAGGATTCCGTACGACGCTTAAGAGGGCAACTGGCTCATCGTCTGCTCATGGGGCTGGCACTATTTGCCAAATCTGCCTCACTGGATGTGATCACGCAAGTGGCTTGTCCTGAATCTGACTTGAGTTATCCAGTTAATCCCCAATCTAAAACCCGCCCCCAGGATGTTAGGGAAGCAGCACAAATTCTAGTGCCAGGGACGCCCAATCTAAGAGTAATCGATGCTTTAGCTCAGTTGTACCAATTGCGCTTGGTGATGCAGGATGAGGAACGGTACGATATGCATCCCTTAAGCCGCGAGTATGCTCTCGCCGAACTGCAAGCCAACTCAGAGTTTGAGCAGCAAGCGCGGGCACGTTGGGTCAACTGGTATTTACAATTGTCTCAAGCCTACCCATCTCAAAATTGGAGACAGTGGTACGAATACCAAGACTTAGACCAAGAGTGGGAAAATCTGCAAGCTGTGATTGATTGGTGCCTTGACCAAAATAGGTATGAAGAGGTTAGGCAATTTTGGCAGCGAATCAAGGGATACACCTATTTGCGCGGGTATTGGCACGAGCGCTTAACTTGGATAGACTGGTTGCTGCAAGCGGCAGAGCAGCGCCAAGATCAGGCAACGATCGCAGAAGTTCTAGTGGATAAGGGCTGGACGTTAACTCTCATGGGCAAACCAGAGCAGTTAACAGAAGTCGATACTTTGTTTACACAGGTATTGTATCTCCAAGACGGTGAAGACCTGCTCTTGCAGTTGGAGTTAATCATTGATCGGGTGGTTTTATCGATTCATCAGCGAAAGTTTACTCAAGCTGATGAACTATTAAATCAAGGGAAAAAGGTACTCAATCGTCTCCCAATAGAAGAGTCAAAACGACTGCGCCAGCAGATTCGCATCGATTACTATGAAGCGGAAGTTTGGTTTAGAACTGGAAATTATGAACAGGCCAAAATAGGATATCAAAAGGCGCTGGAAAAAGCTCAAGCCATTCAATGGCAGCAAGTGGAAGTTTATACGCTCAATTGGCTAGCAGATGTTGCACTGGCTGGAGAAGGCAACCTCGATGAAGCGGAACGTTTGTTACAGATCAGTATGCCGATCGCGCTGAAGAGAAAGGATAAGCGATCGATTGCGTTTCATCAGCGTTCTTGGACTCATTTAGAGAAAATGAGAGGGAATCTTGCTGAATTCCAACGCTGGGCGACGCAGGCAATGGCAGGCTTTGAGAGTTTGGGGATGATGGCGGAAGCTCAAGAAATGAAGTCTTGGCTCGAAGCTTACAGGGCTTAACTCTTGTTCAGATTTATTCAGCCTTTTCCTCAACGGTTAGCTGAGTTTCAGTTACAGGCTGCTCATCCTTGACAGTTACCTTGTTGGTCACATAAGGTCGGATGAGCAGGCTAACTCCAATCGCCCAAGCAATGGATACCATCCAACCAGCTAGAATATCGCTGGGATAGTGAACTCCTAGATAGAGACGAGTCCAGCCAATAGCTAACACAAACAGTCCCCCAAGCAGCAAAACTGGTAAGCGCCAACGGCTGTGCCAAGTCAGAATAACTAAAGCCGCAACCAGCGTCATACTCGACATCGCATGACCGCTGGGAAACCCATAGTCAAATTCTGGAGCTGGTGAAGTCCACAGGTGGGGGCGAACTCGATGCAGCAAGGTCTTGGCGGTGCGGTTAATAACAATACTGCCTAGTAACGTGGTTAGTAAATAAACTAGCGATCGCCATCGGCGTCGGAGCAACAAGAGCAGTCCAATTACGGTCGCAACCGGAAATACCCCCCAAAATACCCCGAACTTGGTTAGTGTCGAGGCAAATACATTCATTTGGGGTGAGGCTGTTGCATGAATCGCTAATAGAATCGGTACATCCCAAGGAAAACCGCCTTCGTTCTCCCAAACATCTTCGGCTAAATCTCCAAAGATTTGTAAGGGCAAATAAACACCAATTAATAGCAGGAGTAAAGAGCGCCAATGAGCAACGAGCAGCTTTTTGAGGAAGTCCCAGAAAGTCTGAAGAAGCTTGTAGAAATCAACGTTCAATAGTCGCAAAATCCCAACTCCAGTTCCTCTTAAAAAACCGTTGTCAATGTTGCTCAAAATTAGTATTCGCGCAGTTCTTTGTTAATTTCTGCTAAAAGTTGAGCCGTTGTAAAGGGCTTAGACAGATAACCATTTGCCCCTAAGTGTTGCCCTTGGCTGATAACAGTTTGCCTACTTTCAGCCGTCAAGAAAACTACAGGAATGGTTGCTGTGAGTGGGTCTTGGCGAATCGCTCTTAGGACTTCGTAACCATCACATTCTGGCATCCGAATATCGCACAAAATTAAATCGGGGACCATCTTTTTAGCTAAGTGTAATCCACTTCGACCATCTCTAGCCTCAATTGCATTAAATCCGCTTATTTTTAAAACGTTTAAGATGCTTTCGCGCAGGATTTCTTCGTCTTCAATTACCAAAACTTTTGCCATCAGTTGCTTTTTAGATGGTTGATCCAAATGAATCAAGGCATCAGTGGTCAGCAGACAGTCAGAACGATTTTTTCCTCGCCGTTTTTTAAGCTCTATATTTTATAGGCTAGGGTGATGGTGAGGTCATCCTGACTGCTGATTGTTCTGCTTTGACGTTTTTTCGTTACGAGCTGACAGCCAAAGTGGTGCTTCGTAAATCCCTCGTACAGACGGTTTATACCAACTCTTCGGTCAGGTTACTAAACACTGAAAAAATTGTCTTCTGCCTTAGGACAGATTTTTGCCAATACCTAATGCCTTCTTGCTTTGCTTTAATTCCTTCCACAGAAATTTGATCTTGTTATATGCTTCTTCTGAGGAAAGCTTCCCTCCTGTCTCTAGGCCAGAAATGTAAGAGACTTTTTGAGCAAATTCTTGCAAATTGGCATTGAAGGCTAGATGCTCGGGTGTAAAGCGTCCGTAGTAGCGACTCTGAGGGTAGAGAAAGCTATTCTTGCTCATCTGAGCTGAATCTGCCATTGCTACCTCCTTAGTTAGTAGGATTAAATTTCAAGTTTAACAAATTTTTTTACCTATCCTTAACCATACGTTAACCAAAACCAGTGTCTCTGAGAGCCAATTTTTGACAAAACGCAATGTTTATTATCAGACAGTTGTTCTCAGGCAGTAGCTGTCTAGGGGTTTCAAGAAGATTGACAAGGCGGTGTTGAAGTAAGTAGCCAAGGAATATAGCATTCCTAATGTGAAAAAGCGTCCTACTTCTCAAAGTTAGGAAGGTCAAAAGAGTAGTTGGTTCGGGAATGGGTAGACTCTGTTCTCGCAAACCATCTAAAGGAAAAGCGATCGCTTCTTTTATTAGTGTCCATTAAACAGATATTTGTCTAGTTTAAACATTTAGTGTCAATATCACCTATAAGCTGAAAACCTTATATTCAAAGGTTTTCAGCTTTTTTGCTTTCTTTTTATTCTCGGTCTGAGTTTAAAGCGCTATTTGCCTTTTTACCGAAAATTCACCAAAATCATTTTAAAGAGATAAATGCCTTTTTTCCAGCCATCGCTTTAAATCATTAGCTTATCTTATGGAATCAGCGGAAATCTCACCGACTCAAGATACCGAAGCTGCTCAAACAGACCAAGAGCAGCCACCAACTCAGGAATACACAATCCTGATTGAGCTTATCGAGGATCTAGATCAGAAAAAGGAGGTGATGCGTAAGGTTGAGGCGATCGAGGAGATTCTCCAAGCTGATGAGGAGCTTAAACCAGAGAAAATCCAACAGTGGGCAGACCGACTAGAAAAGCATCCTAGAACAATAAGACGGTGGTTAGAGAAGGTTGAGAAGGAAGGTTTAGCTGCAATAGCTAGAACTACTCGTTCTGATGCTGGTCAACTCAAAGGTTGTAAGCGCTGGAAGCACGGTGTTAAGTATTGGGTAGAGTTCATCATCAATACCTATCAGAAGGCTAAAAAAGCTGGTCTAGGCATGACCCCAAACCTTGTCTATAACCAAGTCAAGGGACATGCTGAACTGGAGTTAGGGTTGAAAGAGGGTGAATACCCTTCACATATGTTTGTGTATAAAGTTTTAAACCCGATTATCGAAAGGAAAAATCGAAAAGTTCGCAATCCAGGGCAAGGACCTGGGATCATCGTCAAAACAACTGATGGCGATATCGTTGTTACACGCAGCAATCAAGTTTGGCAGATTGACCATACCTTGTTGAATAACTTACTGGTAGACGCCAATGGGGAGCTAGTCAATTGTGCTTGGATTACCTCAGTCATTGATACGTATTCAGGTTGTGTAATGGGGTATCACATTGGCTTTGAATCTCCAGGTTCCCATGAAGTTGCCTTAGCACTCCGACATGCAATTTTGCAGAAACATTACGGTGAAGAGTACCAACTCCAACACGAGTGGGAGGTTTGTGGCCTACCTGAGTATATTGTCACTGACAGAGCCAAGGAATTTAAGTCTGCACATCTAAGACACATTGCTGCCGATTTGGGCTTCAAGATGCGCCTTCGACTCTACACTGAGCAGGGTGGAGTGGTAGAGAACTCATTTTTAGGACTGAAGACTGAATTTGCCGCACTAGTGCCAGGTTTTAAGGGAGGTTCCTTGGAGGAGCGCCCAAAGAATCCAGAGAAGAAGGCTTGTGTAGTCTACGAGGAGTATGACAGGAAATTAGTGCGACATTTTGTCGATCACCGCAATCGACACATTTATCCCAGAGTCAAGAATCAAACACGCCTACAACGATGGTGGATAGGCTTAATTGGTGGAACGCCAAGAATGCCTAACAATGAGCGGGAACTCGATATCTGTTTGATGAAGGAGGCAAAGCGAAAAGTCCAAGAGCGTGGAAGCATAGACTTTGTAGGGCTAGTGTATACGGCTAGTTTGAGCAGAGATGATGAGGGTTATTGGCGATACGACAAGGCAGCAAATTTCCTAAAGGATTACGAAGGCTACCAGGTTACTCTTAGATACAATCCGAGCAATATCGTTTACATTCTCGTCTACACGCGGGAGAAGAACGGTCAACCCTCGAAGTATCTAGGTACTATCAGGGCTAGGGACTTAGAGGAGGAGCGGTTGTCTTTGAAGGAGTGGGAAGATCGCAAAAAGAAGATTCGTGATGAGGGTAAAGCAATCGATCAGTCCTCAATACTGGCAGAGCAACGGGATTTGTACACCTCTTCGATTAAGCAAGTAAAGACTCTCAAAGGACGACGAAAGACTGAACAACGTCGCATTACACACAACTCTGGTCATTCCAAGGTTGTGAAGTTACATCCAGAGGATGCTTCAACAGGCAAAAAGAAGGGGAAAACTGTTACATCGGCGATCGCTTCGGAGCCTGCTGAGGGTGTAGAGTCTGAATATGAACAAACTGAGATGCCAGTCAAGCCTGCTCTATTTGTAGTTCCTGACTGGGATGAGTTCATGGAAGACAACTGGTAAACGAAGATGAGCCAATCCAACGCAGCCATACAACCACCTGAGGAGGAACCACGCCACTCGCCTCTGCAAAAAGAGGATGCTCAAGAGGCTGGCAATACTCAGGCGAAAGCAACTACAGCGAAGGCTGGGCAGCAACAAAAACAAAATCGCTCACCTGAACAACAAGCCGAGGTTAAGCGAATTGGCCGGATTGAACTGTATGCAGGAGTGCAACGGGATCAGGATTTATTCGACCGCCTGGATTACTGGCGTGACCTAAAAATCTGTGCCCGTGTTACGACAATTGATCAGTTACGTTTATCAAAAGTGTTAGATTACTACACCAAGCAACGTGTAAAGCGTCGAGGTGATTTGTTGCAGGTTCCTGCCTCAGTTGCTTATGTCGAGATGGAACAACATGGCAGCCCTACCGATTTATTTCTCTTGATTCTGGAGTTTCTTTCCAATCCTTTTGATTGTGGACCTCTTAGAGATTTGCGTGCGCGGACATGGGGAACCCTTAAGGGGTATGGGGTCGAAATCCTAATTGTCAATAATGCAGATTTATTATCATTGGCAGCTTTTAATGAGCTTGTACGAATTGCGGAGAAACTGAAGATTGCGGTGATTTTGGCAGGTCCTCCCTATTTAAACGATATTCTCGATCCAAACTCCAATAAAAAGAAAAGATACATCAATATATATAATACATTTTTGAAGTATCATCCGCTTCATCTACTATCTCAGGATGATACGGCGACTGTAATCAAAGAGTGGGAGGAATCAGGGTTAAAGTGGTCAAAGCCTATGAACTTGACATCTGATCGTAAGATAGTTGAGCTTCTGGACGAAAAGTCTCAAGGGCAGCTTAAACCTCTATATGAACATCTGCGTGAGATTGCTGTTTGGAGGGTTGACCATCCTAAGGCTCAAATTAACCCTCAAAATATATCCCAAGCAGTAGGCATTCAATATAAACCAATATCCACGCTTAAAGTTAAAAAGGATTAGTTCAAAACTTCCGTGATTGAGCATATTCGTAGGTTTAAGAGATGGAAACTGAAGCTCCTCAACATCCACCCTGGTATCTAGAGCCTTTTGAAGGAGAAAGCATCAGCCACTACTTCGGACGATTTCGCCGTCAGGAGATTGTGAATATATCCGCTCCGGGGAGTTTAAGCAGAAAAGCGGGGATTGGTACTGCTCTATCTCGTTGGGAGAAGTTTCGCTTTAATCCGCGCCCAACTTTGAAAGAATTACAGGCAATGAGTAAGCTGATTGGTGTAGAAGTCAGTAAGCTTGAAGCCTTGTGTCCGCCAAAGGGTGTACTGATGGTGACTCGCTCAACTCGACTATGTGCTGTGTGTTACCGTGAAGCTCCCTATCACCGCATTCATTGGCAGTTTCAATCAACAGAAGTGTGTGAGAAACATCAACTACCACTGATATCACGATGCCCTGCCTGTGACCTGAAGTTTTCGCTGCCATCTGAGTGGGAAAAGGGTAGCTGTAAGCGCTGCGGTATGAACTTTACTTCAATGAAAAAGCGGCAAATAATAGCAAAGGAAAAGCGGCAAGAGCGGGCAAGAAAAGCACGAGAATTAGGTAGTAGGTCTTGTGAGTGAGTGCGATCGCAGTTTTACCAAGTTGCCTTATAGAGGCAATTTTATCCTTATCCTCTGCCACCTCTGCCACCTCTGCTTCCTCTACCTTTTTTCGTGAAGATGGTATGCCTGAACGCAACTGAGTGTTAGCAATCACAGCAGCAAATTTAAAATGCAGGAAGCATTTTTAGTGAGATTTTTCCTTTTGTTTTTGTTGTGTCCAAAAGTAGACACAATAGCTTGGGCTGTAACAGAGTACCAGCGTTTTGCCCCTTCCGTTTCCTGTAACACCCTAACTCGACATCAGCCAATTGAGGATAGGCTTGAAGAAGAAGCGCTCGCACACCCCAACGGAGGAGCATTCAACTTAAGCTCTTCTAATTATTTCGTTGATTTACAATCCGTAAAAATACTGTGGTTTAGACAGCGCCTCTTCAGTTAGGTTCAATAGTAGGAACCTTGAGAGAACAGTGCGACTACCAAAACCAACACACACAATTTTTGGGATTTTGAATGAGTTGACAGCAACTGAAAAAGGCTGGCTCTCCAGGGAGATAGAACTTCCACAGCGTAGCGGAGGAATACATTAATGCCAAACTACAGAGAGTGGAACCGGGCATTAGTGTCTTACTTTACCAGTGGCGTGCCACGCGGTACCAAAGTCTATCTCAGCATTGACGACGATCTCCTAGAACGTATTGGTCAAGGCTTGGCGCAAGCTCCAAAGGCTGATAGTTGGAGTGCAGACTTCCGTGAAGCTGTGATGGAAAAAGTTGTTTTTGAGGGACAGATTACTTTAAGCAACTTGCAAGGGCGTGATGCTGATGGCTTTCCCCGAAGTGTTGCATTTTTAGGTGCGACAGTGTTGGCTGCTTATCAAATGGCAGAAACTGACAAAATATCAGAACTGAACTACTTCAAACGATTGCGGGAAGTATTGGGGTTGTCTGGAGTCGGTCGTCCACCAGGCATGAAGTCTGGCGAGGCGGCTGAAGAACCGTTTTGGAAAGACTGGAACCGCTGGCTTATGGAGCAAGGATTCCTACCTTCAGCAAGGCGGGGACGCGGAGGTTCAAAAACTTATATCAATTATCCAATTTCTCAAACTTTACTCCGTCGCACTGATAAAGACCGACTTCAAGTACTGTTCAACCAGAAGCAATGGAAAGCCCAGTGGGATGCAATGACTCTGTTTGCTCATGTTCGTTGCGAAGCGCAGGGGCTGCCCCAACATCTAAAAGAACTACTGAGTGAGAATAGACAACGCTATGAAGCTGTTGCCGAGGTAATTCATGAAGTTTACGAACAGTGGTTTGATGAGGGGAAGCCAGTAGAACTTAAGGCAGGAGTATCTACTGGAAGCCGTCATCTTTTTGCTGGTTTATATCGCACCGAAGACCCATTCTTCGGTCAGGTTGATTACTATCTCTATCCGAGGCAACTGCGAGGACAGCAGCTAGATTCGGTACAAGTTAAACTGGAGGACAAGCTTTACCAACTGAGGGCTGAACGCCCTGGATGGTATTTGCCGCTAGAGTTCCCTATAGATTCAAGTCAATTAGATGGTGCTGCCAAATACCAGATTGCCATACCTGATGACCTCGATTCCTTGATTTTGCCTGCTCGTGATTTCTGGATACTGATTCCTGACCCAGACAACCCTGATTCAGGTGTCTATGCTTCTTGGGGACAACCAACACTCGGTACTCAGTTTGTCCTGCTCTGCAAGGGAGAACTGCTTGACGATCTTCAACGCTTGCGAGATGAACGATTGCTAGAGTGGAGCGGTGAGCCTCTACCTGTTTGGGAGCGCTCCAATTGGGTAGAACTTCACCAGTGTCAGGTTATCTCACAGGCTTGGGATGGAGTTTTCGTAAAGAATCAAGCCCTCAAAGATGCTTTACAGCCGAGTATGCGGTTATCCATCAGCTTTTCTAGTGGCTTGCGTGTACCCCAAATGGGCGCATGGCTGGAAGGACATAGCCCCCAAGTGACCATCTTTGGCTTCTCACCTACAGTTGAGTTACAAGTGACTCGATTATCCGATAATCACAAAGTTTTGGAGAAGTCCCAAAGTCCTAATATTCCAATTGCGGTTAATTTTCCCACTCCTGGTGATTACCTGGTAGAAGCTAGTTGTGCAGGTGAATCTAGCGAACGATTTATCAGGATTGTTGATTGGAGCTGGCTGTCAATAGAAAAACTGGAGCGTCGTGAAGTAACACCAATCGCTTCGGGACATCAAATTTGCGGCAGCATAATTGAGCCAGGTTCTGAACTGAGTTTAAACAAGGCGGATGCATAATGCCACAAGTTCAACGTTGGTACAAAGGATACAAGTACAAGGGAAATCCTAAAGAACTTGTCGAACAAATTTCTAAAAAAGTTCAGGAATATAAACTCAGTCAATATGTGCCTATTTTGCGACTAGAAAAGGGTGCAAAAGCTCGAAAGCCCTTTTACTTCTTCTTGGCTATCGAGAGTGAAGAAGTAGGTGCAATTCCTTCCGAAGTGAGCGATTCAAATTTACTAAAGCTACCTTTATTGAAAATTCCAGCAGTTCCAGGCAGTCCTTGTTTTACTTATGAACAAATAAAATCTATGGTGGGTGTTGCCCATGATATTCATGACTACACTAACCCTATTCCTTATCAAACAGTACAAAAATTTACCAACGATAATCCATTTGACTGGATAGCATCACCACCTATCAATAAGCCATCATCCGATGTTGATGAACTCTCCCAGCGCTATGAGCAACTTCTATACTGGCTATCAGCACTTAGCAGTGGGACTTGGGAATCCTTCAAGAAAGCCTGCGATGCTCTGGGACTTGAGGAGCCTAAACGCATTTTACGGCGGTTTAGGATACTTGGGCATATTGAGTCTTCATTAGACGGTTCACGATGGTGTAACGAGAAAACGGAATAAACCGGAATCTACTGTTTCTATCTCTCCTCTGTAAGCGTATCCATCAGCTATTTGAGGACTAGCCTCTACTGATTAGACCGTAATGGAGTAGGAAAGAATTGGGGCGTTACACTTCCCCCGTGATAGAGTTCAAGTGGGTAGCACCACTGTTGATATAGAACTCTCATCACACCTAGCTATTGCTAGCTGCGGCTTTGAGTAGTAACGCTTGCAGAACTTTAAGACTATATTCCTGCAAGCGTTTAATCCTGAATTTATGATTTTCCCAGATCGGGATACCGCCAAATTACCAGGATGGTAGCCTTCCTGAAGCTTGAAGAAATCCCAATTCTCTGAGTCAAAAGCTAAGTGTTGAGCTTGCCACATCTTATTAACTCGCATCACAGGTTCTCCGGTAATAGCCTCAATATTAGAGGTGTCACGAGGATTGACATAGCTAGTGAGGATATTGTGATTCTGACGAGCAATTCTAGAGGCTTGCTTTTGAACCGCAGACTTGAGCCAATAAGCGCGTTTTTGGTTTGAACGTCTAGAAAACCTTTCCCGTGAAGGTCTTAGCTTCCTTAAATGTTCAAAAACTATTACAGCAGCTCCATGACAATAAGCAAACTCAACAATCTGTTTTGCTTGTTTACGAGACTGATCTATCTCTCCGTTGCGGATTTTCCGCCAACGATTGGAAGCGAATCCTTTACAAATAGCCCCAGTCTTCTTCATCAATTGGGCAATCTCGCCTAAACGCGACTTCCTAAGTTTTAAATGGGACTTGTGACCTCTTGTTGTCATTCGTGCTACTTCACAAATAGTCCCATCAACTTCCACGCTATAGATGGCGCATTTTGCCAATTCTCCATCGAGGTCTAGGTCAACTGTGCAAATCTTATTCCCATCCTGCATCACGGTATGAATTCCGCCTGTTGCAGGTTGATAACGCTCTATCACCCAGTTGAGCCAAGCTGAGCCATCTTGTTTGGTGACAAGTGCTGGAGTAGACATTTGCCACATAGCAGGTAGTTCAGGGGCTTGGTAGCGGAACTTGACCCACTTCCATACGCCTTGATTTACTACCTTAAGGACAATACTTTCACCGTCATCATCCTTGAACATACCAGAGTAGAAAGTTGCATTCAGACGCAACTCACTCGGAAGAGTAGGAGGACGGTGCTTTTTCATTGGCTTACGTTTCTTACTTGACAATCGCTTTTCTTCCCGTTGCTTCCATTTCTCGTAGTTCGACCGCCATGAGCGATAGATACCGACTGCTTTAGAGAGTGCAGCACGACGAAAGACTTGAGGACAGTCAAACGGGAATGTATGAGTCGCTTCAGGACTAAAGAACCGAGGTTCATAGTAGCGTTTGAAATCAGACTCATCTACTCCCGATGGGTCGTCAGCGATTGTTAGCAGAAAAAATAAGGTCACTTCGCTAAAAAGAGCATTGGTTTCAGATAAATTAAATCCATCCCGCAGCAATTTTGTGCGAAATGTTTTTGTTTCTATTCTGAATCCTTTCTTTCTAGCTATTGCCATAAGCTTGTTCAGTTGATCAACACAATTTTACTCCGTTATGCTCCGATTGGTCAAAGGATGCTTCTAGCCCCACATCGGGGTCAGAAATAAGCTCACTCTGTACCTGCGAAAAAAGCAGAAACGAGATGATAAGCCGTGCATTATGCCCATAAAATCCTGCATCAATTCCTGGTAGTGCCTAAGGTCTCAAAAAAGTTTAATATTAAGTCTATTCTTGCCTCAAGCGCTTGGCTAAATCTATGGTTCTACTTTGATTCAAAATATTTTTCAACTGGTCTTCAAGATTAAACAAATCATTAACTAAGTTCCCTAATGCTAAATGATAAATTGGGAAACATGATTGGCAATCTGGAAACTCTCTTAGTCTAGAAACCAGGCTAACTGGAAAATTTAGAGCTGCTTGGATCTGTCTTACTATACTATCAGGTATATCTTTAGAGATAACAATCAATCCGTTTAAGTTGAACTGTTCAATATAACTAGGAACTGAGTCCATATGATATCCCCATCCTTTCATAAAAACTTCGACGCCAACGACAAGAGATTGTTGAGTTTTTGGGGATATTGCCTGAATCTCCATATCATGTCCAAATTCTCCTGATTTTCTCGGTTCAGAAATGTTTTTGAGCCATAACCCTTCTTTGACTACCAGACCATGTAAATAATTTGACTGGTACAAAAAATGCTGAAATGGTAACTCTAATGAATCTAAAGGTTGACGGTGTATTGCAATGTTCCTCTGCAAAATTACCATCTCTGCTATCTTCAGGCTAATCAAGTCTAAAGGAGTATCTAAGAATTCTTCAGGGGAGTAAATCATACAAATGTGACTACTCCGATTCATTTGCCTAGGGATAAACCCTAAACTCTTTACAATTTCTATAGAACCAAGTGGAATGTCTAAGTTAAATATCACTACAAAACTTGAAAAGTTTTGAATCGCTCCCGCAAACTCACTACCAAACAATTGCCGACGTTCTACCACGGGTAGCTGATTCTGCACATAGTCAGCAAACAAACCTCTGTATCGAGAATCTAAATATGCAAGATTGATACTGTAGCCTGACCAAGCACAAACTTTTCCACCAACTTCACCAACATACTTGCGATCACGCCAAGTATGAGGCTTAACTAACTTTTCGATTTGCTCTCTTTGTAGAGGGAATAGTATGGAAGATGCTCGATTTAGAACTAGCCTTATTTTTAATTTAATTTCATCTGTATATTCAGCTTTCATTTTCCCTCATCAGTTGCTATAAGTTTGATACAACTGATTTCTCCGACGAACAGCTAAAGGAACCTTTTCAAGCGCAAACTTATATTTAAGTAAGGACGGACGTAGGTTGTTGTAGAAAGGCTTATATTGGGGAAACAGAACCTTACATTTCTGATAAAATACTGACTCTATCAGTTTAGTTTCCGCACCATTTACATCTTCTAGACCTTCAATAATCCAAGTTTCTGGTTGAACTGCCGGGAACAGTAACCGCAGGGCATACTGATGACACTCCTTGCGATGGTGTTCCAATTTAGCTCGATCTGCTTTGCCGACTTCAGGATTTTTGAGCAGCCAATCTCCAATGTAATGAGATAGGTTGAGGAGCGTACAAGCCGAACATTGTTCGGGAGGCATAACTTTGCTCAGTAACCCGAAGGTTGTGGGATATTGCCGTTCAAAGCTGCGACCTAGCTGAATGGAAAAATCTACTTGACCTGTTCCCGCGATCGCAGTTAATCTTTGCGAGGCAGCGTTCGCTCCCCGGTCATAACCCAAGTAAAACCGCCAGTCTAAGTGAGTTTCTTCTGGCGGAGTAAATCTCATCAACTTAGATTTGTCAGTACCAAGGCTGATAACTAGAGAACGGTTGGGAAATTCAGCATTGTATCTCTCTGGAGCACCGTTCAAAAAATTATAAAATCCAAATCTATCCTGCTTCCACTCATCCTTGTAGCGCCAAGTCCAATTCGCTTTCTGTCCTGACCTAGAAACTGGAAAAAGTAAGGGGATAATTTCCGAGCTGAAAATCGTTGTTGCTATGCTCTCTTTTTGAGCATTGTTCCACTCAACAAACCACTGCTGACGAAACCGATTGAGGATTTTATCTACAACCGTTGGGGTAGTTGGCTTAGCTAACGAGACTAAGGCAAAGCTATGCTCGGTCGGTTGTATGATGTACAAACCATACAAATTCTCATCTTTTGCCAGTTCTTCAAGACTCTCTAACAGTCCTAATTCCTCAGCTATGCTTTCAGAAACCCCGGCTGGGAAAATACCAAGAAGTCTGACTACTTCTTGCCCTTTTGGATGTTTTTGAATAGATGTTAGCTGCTCCAAGGCATCGATCGCATTGTTAATCCGATGCTGTTGGGCACCATAGAACTGTACCTGTCCTGTTAGATAATCATCAATCAAATCCAAAGGAGTGTACGCTCGTCTCTGCTCTTGGGCAACATGAACTAGGCGTTTGAATACTTCGATGACGGCGCGAGGGCCATTGCTGAGGTCTTTGCGATCGCACAACTGCCCCAAGCTCTCAATCGTCGCCGGATGTGCTAACTGGTTTCCCTCAGACTCCTGCTCCAGAAACTTGGCACATAGATACTCCCAAAGCTTGCCAGGAAACTCGTAGTTATAGGCATCAGCTAATCGCAAGGAGACTTTCTGCTCCTTCATGCGGTGAATAATATCACCCGCCTGTTCCTCAATCGCTGATTCCGTTGGATCTGTCGGCATACTCAGGATTAACGCAACAGGCGTATTTCCCAAAGCCCGCATCCCTTTGACTAGATCGCTCAAAATCTGAATCCGGACGCTGGAACCCTCTTCAGTTCGCAAAAATTCCTGGCTTTCATCAGCGAATATTGCTAAACCAGCAAAACCTGCCTTTCGGAGAATAGGAACACTCTCCTGCCAAAAATTCAAAACATTATCGGTGTTTGTTATGTCAGTCTTGAATTCTTGAACGATTTTAAGAGCTTTAGCTTCAGATAGCTTATGTTTACGTGCTATTTCTGCTGCTTGCTCCTGCTGAGACTGCAAGCCGTACTTACCATACAGTGCCTCCACTTGAGGAATGAGTTCTGGTTGCACGCAAGCCTTAATCCAGCCATAAGTAGCAACCATCAGGTCTCCCAGTTCCTTGAACTTGAACGGCGGCACCGCAACAATTGATGAGAGCTGACACTCATGCCACAAATAGACCAATGTTGCCGTCTTGCCATAGCCATAGTCGGCACTCAGGTAGCCATTGACAGGCTTCCCTTTGCGAATTTCAGCAATCAAACGCTCTCGAAGAGCCTTTACCCGTTCGATTGGCTCATAGGCGCTAGCATATAACTCATAACGCTCTCGCACGCTCTGAGGGTCATATTCTATGCGGGATGGACTAACTGTATCGACAATTGCCTCGATTGAGTCCAGTTGTTCTAATAGCCGTTGCATCTTAAACTTCTCTCGTGAGATTGACTCCAACTAAAGCAATTGAGTCCACTCAGGGGATTGACTTAGCATTACCCATTGTCCATAACCCCCTTCATAACCCCAGTCAAATAGACCACCTTGATCATAATCATAAGTATGCTTGGCGTTATCCAAGGTGTTATCTAGTCCACTTGGGTCTAACAACAATATTTGACATAAACGCTCTTGAATATCTTCTCGCAAGAAAATCTTGACCCCATAGGTTCGTTGCAGTTGTCTATAGATGGTATCTACTGCCTTGAGCAAAATGGGAGCAGTACAGAAGTATCGCCGACTGAAGCGTTCTAATTTTCCCTCTGACTCCAGCACCGTTGGGGACAATGAGCGTAACCAGTTGAGTACACCAGCAACACTGCTATCACTGAAGGCTATTTCACTTGATGGTAATTCAAACTTGTGAGAAGCTGTTTCAATCACTTCTCCAACTAAAGATTTTTTCTCGGCAGGTGATACAATAACTTCTTTTCGCACCCAAAGTTGCTGTACAACAGTCGCATAAGCCCAAGAGAATCTCTTATCAGGTTCTTCTAAATGTAGGGAGTAAATCACCAGATGTAAAAAATCACCTAGCAGTTTGGGATTTGACTGTTGTATATTTGCAGCCACTTTCCCTAATTGTGTTAATTGAGGTGGATTTTGCTTAGAAATAGAAATGCTCCGTAAAAACGGGAATATAAGTTTCTGTAAAACAGGAACCCCTACCTGACAGGTGATAGCTAATTGTTCAAGGTCGGTTTCCTGGTTGTTGAAAAAATAAAGAATAGAAGAGACTCTTTCTAAAGTTGTATTTTGTTGTAAATGTAAAGTTAATTTTTTCCCCATTTTAGCTATCCAAAGTATCTAGCCAAGCTGTCAGATTATGCATGATACGATAGTTTCGGCTCGTCCTTAATTTTTCAATACTCTGGTAAAAGTAACAGGAATGCTTGGTCTTTTCTTTAATCTGCTTTAAGCCGAGCTTTGTAGTTTCAAAACCGCGTCTTTGTGTAACTTGAATTTGAGATGTTTTGGGGAAGAAGATACTGCCAAAACCTCCAGCTTTCCACCAAGTTGTACTATCCAAGGTGTGGGGTATGAGTTTGTTGTCTTGAAGACGCTTATAACTATTTGGTCCACCAATACCGAAACAGTGAACTTTCATTCTATGTTCACTGGCGATATCGGAGACAATTGAGAATATTGCTAAGCTCTCTTGAGAGAGCATATTGACACTGCTGTTAGGACCAGATGTTCCCCAAGAACCAAATCCAACTCGCGTCATGCCCATCTTGGCGTAAGTTTCGATACAACGGTTGATTTGGTCGGGTGTGCGTCCATGTACGGGTGCGATCGCACGCTCTTGGACATAGGGAGGCATTTGGTCGAAAAATCTAGAGCAATGGTAGAGAGTCTCTCGAACTTTGTATTCCACTACCTCATCAGAATCGGTGGATATAGGAACAATATCTGGCAATACATACCCATCTGCCCACTGATTATCGTGATAAAACTTGTCTAAAAAGAGTAGCAACTCCTCATAAGTTCGCTTACCTTGCTGTACCTGATAAGCTCCACAATCAAGCCAGACCTGTTTGATACGCCCTCTCTCTTTTTCTTGGCGCAAATAAATAGTTGTAGAAACAGGACAGGCCAGTGGTGAGGTCAGGACTCGTTTAAATGGATTACGCGGATCGCAGCCATCGTCCCAAAGGTCAAAAAGACGCTTTAGATCAGGACCACCAGCACTGAGAGCAGCAACAAATTTAGGACGGCTTGGTGCTGTCTCCCGTAGTTTTTTTTCCCAAACAACCAGAGGGCGATGCTTACCCGGTTCGATATCCACCCGACTAAAGCCTAACCGAGAGTAAAAACCATTCGCTTCTAAATCCAGCGGACATTTAAGGCGCAGACTTTTAATACCGCACTTCCTACAATGTTCCTCCCACGCGCTAACAAGAGAGCGACCTACTCCTTGTCGGCGACGTTCAGAAGAAACGCACAGATGGTAGAGCGTAGAGATGTTGTCGCGCCGATGATGAAAGTGTAGGAAGCCGTAGGGTAGGTTGAGAATTTCCTTAGAGTTGATGGCTGACTCAAGAGTAGCCCGATTCACAAAGCCCAACTCTTGCCGATGGGCATCGGCAAGCGCTTTGATACGAGGCAAGTCCTTGTTCTCAGCGAATACAGCCATTGTCTCCCGACACTCAGTCGGCACGCTTACCTCCTTTCTCAAATCGCGGGATTGGGTCAAATATAGCCGTTAAGCACCTGTCAATCTAACACGCTGCGGAGGCTGGCAGCTACGACTTTGAGAAGAGAAAGTCACGTAATATTACCTAGTTGGAATGGTGCGATGGAAAGCCCTCTCTTACGCTTGGGGCAATCAGCGCGATCGCTTTTGTTGTCCTCTCCGGTTCAGATACGTGAGTTAAGCTACCGTTGGGTTCGTGCCGATACAGCCGCTCTTTACTTCTAATTACAAATTCCATCACAAATATGGCGCTCTCGTGTGACAGTTGCGTAAGTCCTGCTAGCTAAAGATTTGTAAAGAAACAAATCGACTCTCCCTCGGACTGTTGTGTCTACTTTTAGACACAACAATGTATATTCGTCGAAAAACGAGGAAAGTCTAACTAGAATCGTTGTGTTTACTTTTAGACACAACAGTGTATATTCGTCGAGAACGAGGAAAATCCAACTAAAATTGTTGTGTCTATTTTTGGACACAACAATGTACATTCGTTGGAAAACAAGGGAAACCAAACAGGGGACAACCGTTTACTGCTATCTTTGCTCAGGGGAGAGGGTAGCAGGAAAAGTCAAAAGTTCCACCCTGGCGTATTTGGGGAGTATTGCAGCCAAACCCTCGGCAAGCCAGAGGGCAGTATTTTGGGAGACTGTTGCAGCTAAATTACTTTCCCTCGAACTCAACAGAGAAGACAGGGTAAGGATTGAAGCGTTAATTGCTCAACGAGTACAACGGGGTAAGAATCCTCATGGGGATGCTGATGCCTGCGTAGAGTGGTACACACCACCAGAGTTTGTAGAAATGGCGAGGACAGTCTTAGGTGGGATTGACTTAGATCCAGCCAGCACAGCCAAGCCGCAAGAGTGGATAAAAGCTGGAACCTACTATACTGCCTTAGAGGACGGCATGGAGCAACCTTGGTTTGGGCGGGTATGGTGCAATCCTCCCTATGGCAAAGAGCAGCCCAAAGGCAGGAAGGCACCAGATTGGTTAGAGAAAGCACTCTCCTGCTACGAGAACTCACAGATAGAAGCGGCGATACTCCTGCTCAACCGCACTGGGGCAGCTTGGTATAAGCAGCAGTTGAGACGGGTAACGGCAATTTGTGAAGTGCATAAAAGAATACACTTCATCGATGCCACCGGGAAGCAGCAACCTTCCCCACGCTACTACAACGATTTGCTGTATCTGGGCAAGGAAGTCGAAAAATTTAAAGCAATTTTTCAAACAAAGGGAGAAGTTCGCAATTTGGCGTAAGTCTTTTATTAATACTAATGAGTACGAGCGATAAAAACTTTTAAGCCTATAAGTAAAGACATGAATGTGTAAGAGCGCCGCCAGTTGTGCTTATTAGTTCATTGCTCCATTGCGATCGCTCGTATCCACTCCACCACGTCTTCAATCGGCTGGCTTGGTGTGAAGAACTTTAGATTGATGTTGTCAAAGGGTTGCTCAGTGATGACACAAATCGCACCCTCGAATTTGCTCAAGTTTGTGAGGAAGGTAGGCGAAAAGCTCTCTCTAGCTTCTGCGCTGGGGTTTTGGTAAAACATCAAAACGATGGTGCGATCGCTTTCTATAGTCAGCAAATCCCAATATACTTGGAGGTCTTGCATTGTTTTGGGAGTGCCCTCGTCGCTCTTGGAGCAGCCTTGCTTGATCATTTCAACATAAATTTTGGCAGCAGGGTTATTGGGGTCTATGAATTTGCTAGTGTCGATGCAAATTAGGTGGATAATTTGGCTTAGCTGAGGGTCGTTGGCAATGGCACTCTGAAGCTTCTCTTGTAAGTCCGCTTGAGTGAGGCTTTGGCTGTTGGCAGTTGTTGTCTTGTCTACTCCTTCTTGCTGATGCCAAGCTTGATAGAAGGCAGGGTAGGTCATGTTTTGCATACAGTGCCAGATGAGTTCATCGCACTCCTGGTAGCGCTCAAAATTATTTTCTTTGTCTCCATCTGTCAAGCCGGACTTTAAGCCTGAGACTACTAAGCGTAACCCTTTGCCTTGAGTGATTTGCATCAAGCTCATTACTCTTAGAGAACGGCTAAATTCATTCTGATCAGTTTTGAACAGCTCTACGAGAGTGTTGATGGCGTCTTGATTGCCTGGGTCAATTTTCTCTAAGCTCTCTGCTGCTTTTCCAGGGATGTATTCATTGTGAGCAGTTTTGAGCAGCTCCAGGAGGGCGTTGATGGCATCTTGATTGCCTGGGTCAATTTTCCCTAAGCTCTCTGCTATTAGCCAACGGGTGTATTCATTGTGAGCAGTTTTGAGCAGCTCCAGGAGGGCATTGATGGCGTCTTGATTGCCTGAGCCAATCTTCTCTAAGCTCTTTGCTGCTATAAGACAGGTCAAGTAATCCTCAGTTTTGAGCAGCTCCAGGAGGGCGTTGATAACGTCTTGATCGCCTGGGTCAAATTTCTCTAATTTCTCTAAGCTCTCTGCTGCTTGCCTACGGGTGTATTCATCGTGAGCAGTTTTGAGCAGCTCGATGAGGGCGTTGATAGCGTCTTGATTGCCTGGGTCAATTTTCCCTAAGCTCTCTGCTGCTCGCCTACGGATGTCTTCATCGTGAGCAGTTTTGAGCAGCTCGATGAGGGTGTTGATGGCGTCTTGATTGCCTGGGTCAATTTTCCCTAAGCTCTCTGCTGCTTGCCTACGGGTGTCTTCATCGTGAGCAGTTTTGAGCAGCTCGATGAGGGCGTTGATGGCGTCTTGATTGCCTGGGTCAATTTTCCCTAACCTCTTTGCTGCTTGCCTACGGGTATCTTCATCGTGAGCAGTTTTGAGCAGCTCGATGAGGGCGTTGATGGCGTCCTGATTGCCTGGATCAATTTTCCCTAACCTCTTTGCTGCTTGCCAACGCCTGTATTCAGACTCAGCAGTTTTGAGCAACTCTAGGAGGGCGTTGATGGCGTCTTGATTACCTGAGCCAATTTTCTCTAAGCTCTCGGCTGCTCGCCTACGGGTATCTTCATCGTGAGCAGTCTTGAGCAGCTCGATGAGGGCGTTGATGGCGTCTTGATTGCCTGGGTTAATTTTCTCTAATTTCTCTAAGCTCTCTGCTGCTAGAATACGGGTGTATTCATCGTGAGCAGTTTTGAGCAGCTCGATGAGGGTGTTGATGGCGTCTTGATTGCCTGGGTCAATTCTCTCTAAGCTCACTGCTGCTAGCCCACGAGTAAGTTCATTGTGAGCAGTCTTGAGCAGCTTCACGAGGGCGTTGATAGCATCTTGATTGCCTGAGCCAATTTTCTCTAAGCTCGATATTGTTCCCCAAGGGATAGATTTTTCCTTAGCCGTTTTGAGCTGCTCCACGAGGGCGTTGATGGCTCTTGCCCTCTGAGTCTCTCGTAGTGCTTTCCTAGCTGCCTGTAGTAGTGCTTGCCTAGCTTCTGGTCTAAACGACGTGTTGAATTCGCTCCACTTGACGATCTGCTTCACAATCTCATCAGCACGGTTGCAGTCGCTAAACTCTGCAATCCCAGCAGCTGCTAGAAAATACGCTTGATACCCATAAAACTTGCCACAACCATCCTCAAACTCTACCAACGCCTTAATAAACTCCTCCTTCTGCTCCTTGTCCACCCCCTCGCTACGTCCTAGCCATAATAAAATAGCCTCTTTCCACTGCCGCTCAAAAATCCGGTAGCGCTTATACTTATCCGGATTATCTTTATTTTTTATCGGTCTATCTCGGTGTTCAATTGGCAGGAAAAAGTCATAATTAACATCGACTGTAGCTGCAAAATACTCCTGAAACGTGGGATGAACGAAGGCATAGACTTTTTCACCTGGGTTGATTTCTCCTTCTGTGGGATAGCCTACATGGATGAGCCATCCCAACTTTAATGCCGACCAAAACAGGGAATCCTTGTCATTCGGGTCTTTAAGAAACTTTCTGATAAAGCTTTCCCGCAATCGAAACCGAGATGATTCGCTGTCAATGGCTTCTCGCGCCAACTGACCCAAAGCTCGATTCAGTTGCTTTTTCCGGTCTTTAGGGATATCAAATTCTTCATTGGTGCTGTCACCTTTCCATTTGTAATGGTTTTCTACCAGCAATTGATAAAAGTCTGCTTTCGTATTAGGTAACGCGCCCAGACCCTCTTTCCAAACCCGACACAATAGCGCTAACCGCAGGGGATTTTTAACTAAATCTTGAATGCGTTTTTGATTGTCTTCCTCTAGCTGCTTCTGTAATTCCTTGGCTTTTGAATCATATTCTCCAAACCAATTGTTAATGAATTGATGCACTTGGTCAGGATAGTTAAATTCCAGCGTGCGGTAAATATCAAAGGTCTCTCTGAGCGTATCCTTTTCCTCTTCCCACAAATTTAACCGACAGCTCAGCACGACTCTCACCGACTTAGCCCAACCTTTAGTTAGCTGTTCCTTGAGCCTTGGCAGAGGATGCCTGAGAGCCATTTCGTCTGCCCCATCCAACAGCAGCCAAACCTGACCGCTTTCGATGAGTTCTTCAAACGTTTGCTGCCATTTTTCCGGCGTTCTCTTGGCTTTACCTGCTGCATCTCTGAGCCAATTTTCTGAAAGATAGCGATATAGCCATCCCTCATTCGTTTCATCTCTTCTCCCCACCCAATTCTTGTTAACATTAGCCAGAGAAATCCAAATCGGCAACCCTTGTTCTTCCTCTAGTACCCAATAAGCAATCCTTTGCAACAGGGTAGTTTTCCCGCCACCGGGGTCGCCAACAATCGCCAATCGTTTTCCTTGGCTCCTACTGCTGCTCTTGTGTTTGAGAACTTCCTCGAAAAATTCCTCATTATTGTACTCTCGCACAACTTCATACTGAGCATCTGGCTGATTGAACGGCGACGCTTCTGGAGGTGAGGCATTCTCATAAGGTCGGCGCTGTGCATCCGGTTTTCGCTCTATCAGTTCCAGTGGTACGTAGAGTTTCAGGAGAGGATTTTCCCCATTCGTCAGAGGGTTGTTAATCAACCGCTTTGGCGTTTCGGCTTCGAGGCGATTTTGACATATTACTTTAGACCACCAAAAGTTGTAAGCAATGTGAACATCGAGAGCAAATTTTAAGGATCGAGTTAGTTGCTTACAACCCAATTCAACCGCCTGGTTAAAGGATAAAAAACCATCTAATCGTTGGAACTTTTCATCCTCGCCTTCATACAAAGTTTCACTCTCGGCAAAACCTGTACATTCGATTGCCAAGTAGTCTCCTCGTTTAACCATCTTCCGGAGCTTATCGCTATCTGTAAGCTTTCCCAGTCCTTTCCAGAAGAGTTGTTGCCCTCGCCGTTCCTCATTTTCCCAATCCCGGAGACTGTGGGTAAGTGACACAGCGACTAAGGCATGACCCTCGACCAGAATTAAGATGGGTAGCAAATCGTAATACCAACAAATCGCGCAGAAGAGTATCGCCAAATCGAGGCAAGTTCCTTTGCGTTGAGTATCGAAAATTTCCTCCGGCGTGCGGATGCATTGCCTGTCCCCCGATGACTCATGATATTCATTCCGGGCATACCCAACCTCGTTCTGGCGCAAAGCGTTATAAATTTTCTCGATAAGCTGTCTGCGTCCATCATTATGAGCTTGATGAAAATCGTACTCACTCTTAGGCAGATGGGACGATTGAACTGCTTTTTCAATGAAGGACTTAACCGATGCTGAATCTTTAGAATCGATGACGAAGCGAGCTAGACCTAAATGATCTTTTTTATCCCAAAACCAGCTCATTGCCTCCCCCTCCGCCTTTCTAGTGAAGATATAAGGTAGCGCGAGCCGGAAAGCTCACGTACACCTAAAAGTGAGCTTTCTAGCTGGCACTACAGATTGACAAAAACGAGATGCACCCTCACCCCATAACCCTGAACAAATCGTGTACAGATGTTGGCGCTTGAGCGTGAGACTTGCTCGTTTCCACAGTCAAGCGGTACAGTCCTGGAGCAAGTTCAGTTGGATCGAGAGTCAGCACGTACCGAGTATCCTCTTCTTGCTCAAACTCCATTTCCACTTCTTCCTGCTCTCCACTCACCCGCACTGGCGTAATCATGGCGTTTAGCCCACCAAAGTTCCCTGTTGAATTGAGAGTTTCAGGCTCCACGTTAACAATTTCAGCACCCAGTTGGATTGGCTCATCCGGGAGATACAAATCATCAATATCAAGACTAATACCTGGCGGTTCTTTATCTTCCGGAGCCATATTGGGGTTTGTAAAGTCCTGTGTTGTGCCTTCTAGTTCCTCTAGGTAAGACTTCAACACATTCCATACCTGCTTATTACATTGCAGTGAGCCGTGACATTCTACCAAAGGGACGTTTTGAAGCTTGCCGTCTAAATCAACAGGGGTAGCTGATAATTTAGGTACGGTATCATCTCCAGTGGCATAACTAGGAGAGAGCGGTTGTTGATTGCTTGGATGTGATGGCAGTTCCTTGTTGCTCACTTCTAGTCTCCCATTGGAAAGCGTTGCAGATTGCAACGTCTTTTTTTGCCCAATACCAATTAATGGCTTTAGAATGTACGGGGCAGTGCTTTGGTTGAGTGACAACAGGAACTCTCGCCCCTGTATAGCTCGCTCTTTCACCACGCCTGGAATACCATCCGCTTCTGCCACTCGCTGCCAATTACCATCGACATTAACCATCGGGTACATCGGCAGCAACTGATAAGCTGAGGTGAAGGAACGTACTACTTCAGTGAGTTCAGGAAGAGGTCGCTTTCGGCAGCCGTTTGCCAGATAGTTCAGTATTTTAACTGACCCTCGGTAGGGCGTACCCAAAGTAATCAGAGCCTTGCAATGCTCCGCGCCGCCCCAGTGTTCCAGATAATAACGAGCAACTAAGCCCCCCATACTGTGGGCGATGAGAATGACTTTAGCCCCTCGATGTATTTCCTGCCATCTCCGTAACTTCTGGTCAATTAGCTTCTTCAACAACCTAGCTGCCACCCGGTTATCGCGTCGCCAGTCATAGGGAAACTCGAAAAAGTTCGCAGCCTTATCGTTATCTACCTCGCCAAAAGTAACGTTAAAATCCTGGATAAGCTTATGCCGAATATAAGTATAACCATCTTTCTTGATTAACTCTGGAACCAAACGAGGAACCTGTATCAAACCCGTTGCCCTGATACCATCGTCCAAATAATCCCTTTCTGGGTCATCTTCCTGCAAGATTAGTTCTTCAAGTAACGAACGCTGGCTAACTATCTCGCGACTCCCTCTCCAGATTGCCTCAACAGAAACATTCCAAATATCTTCACCGTTTTTTTGCAGCACGCTGCCCAGAATTCCAGGCAACAGCACTACCATATCTTTCATCTCTTTTGGCACAGGCGTATACTCCTCAGTCGGCTACTGCTTTGTTTCGTCATGTAAGAACAGCAATAGATGTAAGATAGGCAACGAGAGTGAGGAGACTTTAAGATACTATGTCACTTTCTCAAGCGATCGCATTTTCGTAGCGATCGCTTACCCAAAAAGTCGGTCAAGGGTCGTTTTACAGCCATAGAGCAACCGCCATACTCAATTCCCAATTGCAGCTTAACTGGACACCCCCCTCGACTGTCACACTAGAGCTTGCTTCGAGGCATTGCCCAAACCAGGAATGATAGAGAGCGATCGCGGTAGTTAGCTGAGAAAGGGGGCAATTTACAATTTGTAACCGGATGCAATCAGTGAGGGAAAATAGGCAGGGCTTCGGGTCATTTTGGCGAGCGCCTTTTTTGCCGTCTCCGCTTCAAATCCTCAGCCAGTCGAATATCCACCAGTTCTTCCTCCTCCCACGCTTCGCCGTTCGGTTTAACAAGCCGTTGAGCGAGTTTTTGGAGTTCTGAATCTGAGGCGCGATCGCCTTCTAGTAACTCATTAATCCGTTCCACAGGCATTTCAGCATCAGCCGCAAGCTTCCCAAGCGCCCAGTTAGGGTTGCTCAGCGTTTCTTCAATCAGAGATGCGATCGTGGGAACGGCTGGTGGCACAGTCGTTGCTGCCTCAGCTATTGATGACTCAGATGGTGCTAAGTCTTCCCGTTTCTGCTGTTCTTCTATCCAGCCTTGTAGCGCTTCTTCTAAACAGGCGTTGATGTTTCGACCTACACCTTTACAAATTCCCTTGAACTTTAAGGAAAGCGCCTTGGGGATAAAACCTCGCAACTCCTGGTAATCCGGAGATTTCCTTTTATCGACCACAAATAAGCTAAACATCGGAGTTTCAGGCTTCATTCTCGCACAAACTAGCAAAAGCTCTTTTTTTTGCTATTTACGCTAATTTTGCTAATTTTGCTAATTTTGCTAATTTCTTACGTATTCCCTCAAACCCTACCTATCGTGATTCCCGACCTGTTCTTAATCAGTCTGGATGCACCTCCTCTATCAGTCCACCTCCCTCCCACCTTTCCAGAAGGTACGGAGATGCCTTGCTTTATGTGTGGCGACCATCTCAAGTGGAAACCGCTATCTGACATCGACAACATCGATACAGGCATAGTCATTGGGCGCTGTTATCTGTTTGCCCACCATCGCAACCAGTGGGCATGGAAATACTTGATTTTCCTCGACCCCGATTCCTACAGCCGCCGTTTCTGTACAGCCGACACAGCTTGGGAAGAAGACCTCGAACCGCTAGATGAAGAAAATTCCTATGAGTAATCCCCGCCCACTCGGACAAAGCGAACTAGAGTTGATTGAACGCCTTTCTCATACCCAACTCGGAATTTCACCTCGAACCTTCCTAACCAAATGGGACGTGACTTATGAACAAGTTGCTGCCATCTGCCATTGCACCATCGGCACCGTGACTCGCTGGTTTGCCAGAGGAGAAAACTATCGGCGTCCCGGTACTTATCCTTGCCTCAAACTCAAACTGGCAGATTTGCTCCTGGAAAATTATCAAGACATTCCAGAACAATGGTTTCAATTCATTTTTCCTGATGAAAGTCAATAGAAAATTAATGAACATTCACAAAAACCTGGCCTGAGGATAGGTTTTGCAGTTACACCTAATCCAATGAAAATCAAGCGCTTTATGGTTGGTAAAGACTGCAACCACTTCTTCCCTAGACGATGAACTCGATTAGCACCTTTGACATCACCAAATACCCCCTACTTGATGTCCTCAAAGACATCAAGACAGGCAGAATCCAACTCCCTGATTTCCAGCGAGATTGGGTTTGGGATGACTCTCGCGTGCGTCGGCTCTTATCCAGCATCTCTCTGGCTTATCCCATTGGTGCTCTCATGCTACTCCAGCAAGAAAACTCTCACGTCCGCTTCAAACCTCGCCTGGTCGATGGCACTCTTCTACAACAACCGCCAGACCCCAGCTTATTAATTCTAGATGGACAACAGCGTTTAACCACTCTGTTCATGGTGCTGCTCTCTGAGCAACCTGTCCTGGTGAAAGACTCAAACAGTAACAAGATAAGCCATCACTGGTATTACCTGGATATCGAAAAAGCCCTCGACTGCGACACCGACCGAGCAGAAGCCATTGTTGCCTTACCTGAATCAAAAAAACTACAAACCTTTAGTGGTGAGTTAATTGATGCTTCTACCCCACAGCAAGAATTTTTAGCCGGACTGTTCCCGTTGTCAAAAGTATTCTCCTTCTCCCAATGGAGAAGTGAGTATTGTCAGTTCTGGCACTACGATCCCAAAAAGCTCAAACTCCTGGATACGTTTGAACTAGAAGTCCTCAAAAAGTTTGAGCATTATCAGATGCCAGTGATTCAACTACGAGACTCTTTGCCGAAACAGGCAGTGTGCCAAGTTTTCGAGGACACCAACACCTCCGGGTGCGACTTGACTTGTTTCGACTTAATGAGTGCCAGTTACTGTGCCGACAACTTTAGCTTGAGAGATGACTGGAAGCACAGAGAAACTCACCTCAAATCCTTCAAAGTGCTACGCCATTTGAGAAATACTGATTTTCTCCAAGCCGTGACCTTGGTTGTCACTTACACCCGGCGAAAATCATTCCTCCGTGAGACTATGAATCGGGATAAAGTTCCCGCCATTAGCTGTCGGCGTTCCGATGTCCTGAAGCTGTCTACCCAAGACTATACGACTTGGGCAGACCCCGTGACGAGAGGGTTTGAGGAAGCGGCGCGGTTTTTGTACAGCCAGAAAATCTTTGATGCCAATGACCTAGCTTACCCGATCCAATTAGTTGCTTTAGCAGCTATTTTAACGGTACTGGGAGAGCAGTCAGATTCTCAACGGGTTCGTTGTGGATTAAGCCGTTGGCTGTGGACTGGAATGTTTGGAGAAATGTATTCCCGTGCGGCTGAGACGCGAGTCTGTGATGACTTATTGGAAGTGCCAATCTTTTTATCACGCAGAAGCCCGATACTGGTGCCTCGTACTATTATCTATGCCAATTTTTCGGTAGAGCGGCTGCTCAGTGTCAGAAAGCGTTATGGTGCTGTGTACCAGGGTTTGTCAGCTTTGTTGCGAAAAGAAGGGGCAATTGATTGGAGTACGGGGGAAGAAATCAACGACGTACTGTATTTTGAGCAACGAGTTGAGTCGCACCATATCTTCCCGGTGTCCTGGTGTAGAAAGCAAGGCATTGACCCGAAAAAATACAACAGTCTGGTCAATCGGACGCCCCTGTCAGCGAAAACGAATAAAAAAATTGGCTCGAAAGCCCCTTCTGTTTACCTCAGACAGTTGGAGAGGGAAAGAACATCGCCAGAAAGACTCGATGACATGTTGCGATCGCACGCTATTGACCCAGAAATGCTCCACCAAGATGACTTTGAAGGTTTTTTTGCGGCGCGGACTGTGGCGTTATTGGAGTTAATTGGCAAGGCAATGGGGAGAGATTTAACAGTTAAACCCTTTGAGGTTTCTGGTCAGGAATACAGCAACGGCAACGGGAATGGGTTTCATCAGTCAATAGGGGTCAATAATTGAGTCTTGTGAATTGTTAAGATTATTTACTGTATTTTCGGGTCTGGCATCTCATTTCTACATAAACGACTGTGTAATTTCAAGCATTTTAGAAATTTCAAGAGACTGTATGTAAAGAAATATAAAATCCACCCAAGTTAGTAATACCTTCATTGAAACTATGATTCGTCCAATATTGAAATAAATATTAACACTTCAGTCACCTTTTAACATTTGTTTACAAACATTATCTAAGCTCTATCCAATTCTGAAATGAATAAAAAACCCGTCTAATTTACAGGATTAGACGGGTTTTTTATTTTTCATTCCTATTGATTCAACCAATCCCGCTTGAATAACGATATCGTCAGGTGTTGCGATATCGTTTTTGAATTTTTATCGGGTAAAATAGTATTCATGAAAGAAATCAACGAATCAAAGTGTTTGAATATAGAAACCAGGAAAAACGTCTGACACTTTAAGTAGAACTATTTGATTAATCAAAAGCAGGAGAAGTCTGAATGCTCTCTCTAGCAGAGTTTGATAATTGGTGTCATCGCCTCAACCTATCGCAGTCAGCTCAACAAACTATAGAAGTGATTCGCCCATCCGAACCCTCACGTCGTGTAGGTGAAGAGAGAAAGAACGTTTCTGATTTTTACCCCAGTTAAACAAATGGGGCAAAGTATCCAGTTTAGGTCACATAAGTACGGAAGAAAAAATTTTACCAGCTTCAGATGAGTTCTGAGTAATAAGGGTATCTACCTCATGAATATGTCGATGTTTACAATTCAGTGCCGTCTTTGTGCCAGTGAACAGACACGTCGATACTGGTGGGAATCGATGGAGAAATACACGCTTCTCGTCAATGAACTACTCGAAAAGATTGCTCAACATCCCCAGTTTCAGGAATGGCAGAAAAAGGGCGATATTTCTCGCAAAACGGTACGAACAATTCTCAATCCCCTGAAGGAAAGTTTGCAATATGCGGGACTGCCAGAACGGTTTTACACTTCCGCTGAGCTGATATCATGCGACACCTATAAATCTTGGTTAGCGTTACAGCAAGAACGACAGCTTCGACTCCTGGGCAAGCAGCGTTGGTTACAGGCAGTAGAAAGCGAATTTGTGCTGTCAGTGACCACTGATTTTAATCCAGGCGAGATTCGCACTAAGGCTCACGCCATTCGGGAAGAGGCGGTACAGGAGCTGGAGCAGCAAGGCAGTAAGCCAAAAAATCTAATGGGAATTCTCCTCAAAAGGCATGACCAGACGGGCAAAGATTCTCTAAGTCGTCGTGCTATTAATCATCTACTGATAAATAACCTTCAAGTTAGCGAACAAGACCAAAATCTCAACGAGCTTTCCGAGCGGCTAGACAAAACACAAGTAGAAATTAAGCGGCTTGAGGAGCAGCTAAAGAGCCGACTTCCCAAGGGAAGAGACCCAACCGGACATCAATACTTACAGATTTTGGGTCACATCAGTACTCTTCCAGAATTCAGCGATGACTCCCAGAAGCTGGAAGCAGACCTAGATGGACTCACTAAGCAGCAACAACTTCCTCTGTACAACGAATTACCTTACCCAATTCTGTTTTATAGTTCGGGTGACTTGTATTGGTCTGTTCAGTCTCAAAATACATCCCATCCTTCTGGCCCAGAGAATGGGAGTCATTCAGAGTTGCCCAAGAGTCAGAAGCAGCATGGTCAGCGATCGACCGAAAGAATCTGCGTAAAATTCAAAGGAGTCGAATCCAAGGAAGCCAAACCCAAAAAAAGCCAATCCGAGAGAGCCAAAGACTATAGCTTTAAAATTCAGTGCGATCGTCGTCAGCTCCCCTTATTTCGGCGGTTTCTGATTGATTACCAGACTTATACCCAATTGCCCACAGAAGAACGTTTCTCTGAAAGACTCTTTGCTCTGCGCTCAGCTTGCCTCATTTGGCGTAAAGATGAAAGTAGACACAGGAGCAAGAAGAACATAGGGGCAGACCAAGCAGAAGACCAACTAGAACATTGGAATACTCATCGTCTTTATCTCCATTGCAATGTAGACAGACGATTGCTCACAGCCGAGGGAACCGAGCAGGTACGAGCAGAAAAGAAACAGGCAATCCTTAAAGAACTTAAAGGTAAAGAGAAGCTTAAAGAGACAGAGCTTCATCAATTAGGACTAACTCAGCCACAGATTATCTCCATTAAACGCAAATGCTCCACATTAAATCGTCTGGAGAATAATTCACCCCCTCCTCGACCTAACACCGTACCTTATGAAGGGCAACCTGACATCTCAGTTGGAGTCAGTTTTAGTCGTCATGAACCTATAGCGATTGCTGTTGTAGATGTCCACAAACAAGAAGTGTTAGAGTGCCAGAGTGCAAAGGAACTATTGAACAGGGGAAAAGCCCAATATATCTGGAGAAACGGCTCGAAGGAACCTGTGCTAAGAGATGGAACCGAAAGGCAACATCCTAATGGAGGCAAGCTCTACATCAGAAAAGGAAAACACGTTCAATGGAAACCCTATCGCTTAGTTGAGCAACTCCATCGACGACATCAGCACCATTCTCGACAAAGGGTCAAACAGCAGCAACAAAACCGTTATCAACAGAGCGACTCGGATTCCAATGTAGGACTCTACGTTGACCGACTTATCGCGTCTCGAATAGTCAATCTTGCCCTACAACGGAAAGCCGGAACTATTGTTATCCCACAACTCAAAGGCATTCGTGAAAGCGTTGAAAGTGATATTCGAGCGCAGGCAGAGCGCAAATTTCCCAACGAGAAGGAACGCCAGAAGGAATATGCTAAGCATTATCGGGCCAGCTTCCATAGTTGGAGCTATGCGCGGCTAGCCAAGTGCATCAAAGAGTGCGGCGCAAGAGAGGGTATAGCCGTCGTTGAAAGGAAACAGTCCTCTCAAGGCGATTTGGAGCAAAAAGCCATAGCTATTGCTCTATCTTCCTACAATGTCAAAACTTCATGATTTAAGCCATAAAGTATTTGTACCTTGACAAAATAATATTTATTCAATAGCGCGTCTCGTTCCCTGAGAACAGACGATAAGTGTAAGGGCAGTTTAATTGCTTTCCGCCCTTGGTAGTTGTCCGCTTCTCTCGCTTAAATTGGAGAGAGACGTTCTTTACGGAGCTTGCTCTGTAAGCGACGTTCCTTTTACGGAAGTTTTCCGTGAATACGGTGCAGGGTCGCGCCTAGCATCAAGGGGCAATGTTTTTATAACTTTGGTGTAGAGCCTCTGATTATAAGGATACAGGCTTACGTGTCGTGGCAGCTACCCAATCGCCTTCGAGCAAGAAGGAATCCTCCCTCATCTTTTTTTGACGGGTCAAAGCGGGGGCAAAAACCCCAGGCAGCCGTCAAAAGTTTAAAACCCTTATCTAGTCTTGCTTTGAAACTTTTACAAAATTCAGCTTTCTCTTGGAGCAAGAGCTGAAATGAACAATTTAAAATCAGCCGACAGAAATGTATTTGTCAGGTTGTGTAGACAAGGGTTTCAGCGGGCGCGGTTTCATCAGCCCTCCCGCCTCTGGGTGGGTTGAAAGTAGTACGGGTCAAAGCCATTGGCTTTAATATCGCCAAGTTTCATCAGCCCTCCCGCCTCTGGGTGGGTTGAAAGCGTCTTATGATGGCTCCCTTGCCGATCGCATGAGTTTCATCAGCCCTTCCGCCTCTGGGTGGGTTGAAAGCTCGCCGCTAGAGCCTTAGCTTAGCCTTATTACTTTAGGGAGATTGAAAGGAACGTCAGCTTCCCAAAACCATATTCAACACTATTTTGTCTGGACACTAACTCTTTAAAACTGCTTTAGTTACAGGCAAAGAGCTTCATGAAGCCTGAAAAGGCTGCTTTTTCGTTCTGCATAGACAACAAGTCTTTAAAACTGACAAATATCTGTTTAATGGACAACATTCTCTCAAAGCGGATGATCGGACTCGAACCGACGACATTCAGCTTGGGAAGCTGACGTTCTACCACTGAACTACACCCGCAAACGGCTTATTTAATGTAAAGCATCTACTATTATACAACGTTAACTACCCAAAAGCATGCCCTAACATTCCTACTCTGAAAATAGAGGTGAGGGCGTCGGGGGCACAGATGTTCATTCCTCTGGGGTCTGCCAATAACGCATGGTGTCTAGCAAGAATTTTTAACAACTGGAGCTTTGGTGCAAGGTAGCCCGCTCCAAATCAACCCAGACAAAGTTATCTTGGGAAAAAATAAAACTAGCAGTTTAATGGAGTTATGCGGCCTCAAAAGCTGCAATATTTCTCAATACACCCTTTTTAGCCGTGAGTAGATTAAGAGTACCACCCTGAGTCAAAAAGCAAACTTTAATAATTTAGTAAGCTTTTGTGAAAACTCTGATGTGCTTTAGGGCCGAACGTTGGGTTAACGTGGCAAGCCAAAGCTTGTGATAGAAGACACAACGCGATCGTGACAGTCCTAAAAGCCAGCAACAAGATTTTATTGCATCGTGTATCAGTGGTATCCAGATATCACTGTTGGAGTATCGCTGAACTCAACGCCATATACGAGTACCAGTAATGTTTAACGCAACAGAAATTTTAATTGATGCGTTTGTTCACAAACTGCGGGAAGGCTATCGCCGCACCTACGGGGGGCTGAAGACCGACAACGAAGACATTATCGCTTGGGCTGGGAGCATGGCAATGGAAAATATTGCCAACAGTGATGCCCTCTATCATAATGTCGAGCATTCCATCATGGTGGCCTTAGTCGGACAGGAGATCTTACGGGGCAAACATATTCGCGAAGGGGGTATCACTCCAGAGGATTGGTTGCACTTTATCATTTCTCTGGTATGTCATGACATCGGCTATGTTAAGGGAGTCTGTCGCAGCGATCGCGAAACAGAAAGACTGTATGCAACGGGTCAAAATGGGGAGATGGTTCATCTCCCTCCAGGTGCTTCGGATGCAGCTCTAACTCCTTATCATGTAGATCGAGCCAAATTATTCATTAATGAGCGGTTTGGAGGTCACAAGCTGATTGATGCTGAAGTGATTAAGCGCAATATTGAACTCACCCGTTTCCCTGTACCCCATGAAGGCGATCATCAAGATACGGTTAATTTCCCTGGCTTAATTCGCGCTTCTGACTTAATTGGTCAGTTAAGTGACCCGCGCTATCTTAAGAAAATTAGTGCTTTGTTCTACGAGTTTGAAGAAACGGGCGTCAACCAAGCTTTAGGATATCGGCATCCTGGAGATTTGCGTCGAAACTATTCCCGATTTTACTGGAATGGCATCTATCCTTATATCCAAGATGCCTTGCGCTACCTTCAGCTAACCCAGCAAGGTAAACAAATTATTGCCAACCTCTACTCAAATGTGTTTGTCATCGAACATGAAAAAAACGAGGAGGAGCATCGGCAACTGGTACAACAGGTTCACTCATAACCAACTAAGTGCATGAATTGGTGGCAGAAACTTAAAAAGAATCCACTAGCTCGTTTAGGAGCTTTGCTGCTGTTGATTTTTTACGTAGCCGTCATCGCAGCAGATTTTGTTGCCCCCTATAACCCCTATGACTCTCAGCCCAATGGTTCACTGCTGCCTCCCACTCAAATCTACTGGCGTAACCAAGCTGGGCAGTTTATTGGGCCCCATGTTTATCCCACCACGCAAGGCCCAACTGATTTAAACACGGGAGAGCGCCTACTCAAGCGTGATTTTTCTCAACCCTCACCCATCCGATTTTTCGTAAGAGGTGCTGCCTACAAACTATTTCAGATTCATTTACCAATTGGGCCTAAATTCGATCAAGTAGAACTGTTTGACGGAATTACTTGTGACTTGCACCTATTCGGAACGGTTGGGGCAGGCAAAATTAACCTGTTAGGCACAGATGAGCAGGCGCGTGACCAATTTAGTCGCCTCTTGCATGGTGGTCGAGTTAGCCTCAGTATTGGTTTAGTCGGAGTCGCCATCTCGTTTCCTCTCGGTCTACTCATTGGTGGCATTTCCGGCTATTTCGGGGGTTGGATCGATGGGATTTTGATGCGCTTTGTAGAGGTGATTATGACGATTCCCAGTCTTTACCTTCTCGTGGCGCTGGCGGCTGTACTACCACCGGGACTAACCAGTGTTCAGCGGTTTTTATTAATTGTTGTGATTACCTCATTTATTGGCTGGGCCGGGTTAGCACGGGTGATTCGAGGACAGGTGTTGTCCATCAAAGAGCGAGAGTTCGTCCAGGCAGCCAAAGCGATGGGGGCTAACCCATTTTATATAATTGTTCGCCATGTTTTACCCCAAACCGCCACTTATGTGATCATCTCAGCAACGTTGGCGATTCCCAGCTATATCGTAGCTGAATCAGTACTAAGCCTCATTGGTCTTGGCATTCAGCAACCTGACCCCTCGTGGGGTAATCTGTTGTCAATTGCCACCAATGCCTCGATTTTGGTGTTACAGCCTTGGCTGATTTGGCCCCCAGCGCTGCTGATTATCCTAACGGTGCTGGCCTTTAATTTGCTAGGGGATGGTTTGCGAGACGCTCTCGATCCTCGTAGCCTTCAGCGTTAAGTGCTTTGTTCTCCTTAAATTTGAGCCAATCAAACACAGAGCCTACGGCTGTTTTCTCTGCCACCTCCTTCCCTTCTGACAACAAATAATCGAGAAAAGTACGGGCAACAATCGACAGTTGTTTGCCGTTAGGGTAGACAGCATACCAATAGCGTTCAATGGGAAAGTGTTCTACATCTAAAACGCTCAACTGACTCTGGGGGCCCTCTAGAGCTAAGGTGTGAAGCGAAAGGACGGAAATTCCTAACCCTCCTGCGATCGCTTGCTTAATCGCTTCATTACTCCCCAAATCTAGTTGCACTTTGAGTGCGAGCTTATGTTCATCAAACAAAGCTTGTACCGCTTTGCGCGTTCCCGATCCAGGTTCCCGCATGATGAAAGGCTCAGCCGCGATTTGTTCCAGCGAGATATTTTTTTCCCGCGCTAGAGGATGAGCAGCCGGTGCCAAGACAACTAAAGGATTTTCTAGAACGGGTTCGTAGGTGATATCGATTGTGTCCGGTAGTTGACTCATCACATACAAATCGTCTAAGTTCTCACTCAGACGATTCAAAATGTGTTCGTGATTGGTCACCTGGAGAGACACATCAATCCCTGGATAACGCTTGCAAAAGGGACCCAATAAACGGGGGACAAAGTATTTTGCCGTCGTAATCACACCTAATCGCAGCCGTCCCTGTTTCAACCCTTTCAGGTCTGCCACGGTCATCTCAAACTCATCTAATCTTTCAAAGATTCGGCGGCAAGTCTTTACCAATTCCTCCCCCACCTGGGTAAGATAAAGACGTTTACCCACCTGATCAAACAGAGGCATCCCCACCGCTTTGGTTAATTGTTTAACCTGCATAGAAACTGTGGGTTGGGTCAAAAAAAGCTCCTCTGCCGCTCGCGTAAAGCTATTGTGCCGAGCGACCGCTTCAAATACTTTTAATTGGTGCAGCGTGGCTTGCTTCAACGCTACTTCTCCTTATATAGATTTTTATCTATTGTAACCATACAAAAACAAGAATTTATCTATAGAAAATTCCAAGCTATTATGGCTGATAACTGGAACAAGTGACAGTCTTCCTTCCAAGGAGTGTTGCACAGATGCCAAGTCTAAGGTGAGGGATTCAGCCGTTTTCCATTCTGTATTTTACAGGTGGCTTGACCCTCTCACCTGCTTCCGTCTGTGCAATGCTTTTCTTATTTACAAATACCAACAAGCCTGTTTGACCGACTGGCAGGAGATTCAACTCTCAACCGTTGCCGTCATGAACTTGAGTTATTATAAATCTTTACGATTTGGCAGCGCTCGTAAATCAGGTAGTTCTACCAATTCCTTAGCCGTTTCTTTAACACTAATGGGTAACCGTAGCGGTTGAGGTCGTTCCTCAATCAAGCAACTCGCCAAGGGCAGCGCTCGCTCTAAGTCCTCTAGAGGTCTTGTAATCACAGTAACCGCAACCAATTCCCCAATCCGCTTGGCTTCTTCCATCCCAACTTGTAAAGCCATCGCCACCTCTGCCACACGACCTCGAATAATCACAGTACACAAACCGGCTCCAATGGTTTCATAGCCAGTAAGTTGCACGTTGGCAGCCTTGAGCATGGCATCAGCGGCCCCCACAATCGCCGGAAATCCTCGAGTTTCCAACAACCCCACAGCATGGCTACTATGGCGAGGACGCTGGGACGGTTGAATGTCTTCCGCCAAATTAGAACCAATCGGAAAAATGACTTCCAGGTTGGGGAAGGGACGAGGGATGACGAGAGACGAGAGAAGTCGACCTTCTTGTTTGGCGTGTTCAACACCTGCTTGGACAGCGATTCGCACCTCAGCCGTTGCGCCGCGAACAATCGCCGTACAGTGACCACTGCCTGTTTTTTCAAACCCAATCAGCGTCACTCCAGAGGATTTGAGCATCGCATCAGCCGTACTGACAATGACAGGAAAGCTGAGGGTGGAGACTAAGCCTAGGGAGTAATGGGCAAAGCGTTGATTGGGAGTGCGATCGCCGTTGGGTTGAGTGTCTTCTTCCAAGAAGGCATCGTGTTCGCTCAACGGGGATTGGGGAACTATCCCCGGTTTGTAAAACTCCATGACTGAGACCTCCATGTCGTTGTCGGCTGTTAGGGGTTGGTGGTTTTTAAGTGTAAAAACTCACAACTAAACACTAACAACTCCTCAATCTATCCGTCTTCGGGTGGACGATTTAGAGATTGATTGTAGGGAAATAAGGTCTTGAGAATCCGGTCTAGGCTACCTTGACCATAGACGGGTTGATCCGCTGATGAGGCCGATTGTTCCGCCTGGGGTACAGTCGGGGAGTCTTCGTAAGACAGGTGAGAACGCCTGTCTTCGTCGCTGGACACCACCGATGAGTGGGATGGGGCTTGCCCATTGAGAGATTCTTTAATTGTAGGATAGTCATCCTCACCTGTCTTGACCTGGGCAGACGAGTCAGGAGTAACTGAAGCCTTTAATGGAGGGGGGCTGGTGGATGGGGCAGAAGCTTCAGTAATTTGACGCCCCTTGTCTCCCATCACCGAAGCAGCTGGCACGACTTGCCACGGCTCAATGGATGTATTCCAAACCGTTGTAACGGCACCGATACAGGCATTCGCCCCAATTGTCCCTTTGCCCACAATCAGCACACCTGCGCCGAGGTTTGCACCGGCCTCCACTTCCAGAGTTCCTCCGTGAGCATGAAGCAGTGCGCCCATGCCGATACAGACACCTGCGGCGATGATGATTTTACTGTCTGGATCAGCTCGTAAAATTACCCCTGGCGCGATCGCAGCACTGGCATCAATGCTCACATCGCCTTCCGCATATACATGAGAGTTATTGCTCCATGGCAATGTAGGCAAATGCATTCTTAATTAAAGAGAGCGTTTAGCATCTTCTGTAAGGATGAAGCGTGAAGTGTGAAGTCAGGCAGATTCACTAAGAAGTGATGAAGTGGAACGTACAACAATTTCACCCTTCATCTTTTCAAGGTTGTCCATCCTTACTCGCTGCGCGGCGTCTGCTAGGCTAACATCCTTCACACTTCACACTTGATTAGTTAGGCTGTTGAATCAGCGTTTCTAAGACACGTCGTTTGGCTTTCGGGTCAATGCCAATCAGCCGCACATATTCACCCGTATGCTCAGTGATGCAACCTTCTAGACCGTTCAGAACATCTGAGATCTGATTGGATTCGATGGGGCTACAGGTTTGCCAAGAACCAGTGCGGAATCGACGCTTGTCTGCATGTTCCGTCCCAATTTTGTAGCCTTGAGCTAACAGGTGACGCACCTGATCAATCGTCTCCTGATTCAAGGACGTGCTGGAGGCTTTCGCACTCTGAGATGTCGAAGGGGGGGCTGTCCACGACGACGCATTGGAAGCAGTACCTGCGCCATTGGTAGCAGCAGACTGAGCTGCTGGCTGCCGCTTTCCACCTGGTCTTTGGATAATTTCTTCCAAAACCCGGCGCTTGGCTTTGGGGTCAATCCCAATCAGGCGTACATAATCCCCTTCATGTTCAGCTAGTGCTGCCTCTAGAGTACTCATCACGTCCGAGAGCCGATCCGATTGGATGCTGGTCGCACTCTTCCAGGAACTGGTGCGGAAGCGGCGCTCATCGGCGTACTCCACACCAATGCGATACCCTTGAGCCAACAGTTGCCGAACTTTTTCGTTTAGGTCTGAACTGAGGCCAGCACTGGACGCGGCGGGCGAATTCGATTTACTAGCGGCTGGGGCACTGTAGCTGGTGCGAGCGGCGCCAGCTGTACCATTGAGCTGAACCTTATCACCGGGTTTTTGGATAATTTCTTCCAAAACGCGGCGTTTGGCTTTGGGGTCAATCCCGATCAGGCGTACATAATCCCCTTCGTGTTCAGCCAGCGTTGCTTGTAGAGTATTCATCACTTCTGATGTGCTGTTCGACTGAATCGAATTCGCACTCTTCCAGGAACTGGTGCGGAAGCGGCGCTCATCGGCATACTCCACACCAATACGATATCCTTGGGCTAACAGTTGACGGACTTGTGATTGAATGTCTGATGTTAATGTTGTACTTGAAGACATGGAACTATTAGAACTATAAGAACTATTGAGATGGCTGGAAGCTTCAGCAGAGGGTTGTGGGATGGAGTAGTTGCCGTCTTGGCTCACACCATTGGACTGCGGCTGTTGGACAACTTCATTACGAAGCGGTGCGATACAAGCTTCATCCTCAGCGCATTGATAACCCATTCGCAACGCCTTGTTCGAGTCCACGAGATGGAGGGCAAACTGCCTATCTTCATCCTGAACATCTGGCAATCGATCAGCTTGTGGCTGGCTGTTAATTACCGCCCCTGAAGGCACATACTTACCAGGAGGAATTTCCACATCCTGAACTAAGGCGTGCATCATGACAATACAACCGTTGCCGATCCGGGCATTGAACACCGTAGAACGAAAGCCAATAAAGCAATCATCTCCGATGTAAGCTGGACCGTGAATCAAACACATGTGGGTAATGGAGGTATTTCTCCCGATCCAGACCGAATAATTCTGCTGGTCGTCTCCAATTACCCGACCGTCTTCGAGACCATGAATGACAACGCCATCTTGGAGGTTGGTCCCCGCACCAATGTAAAACGCCCCTCCCTCATCGGCGCGAATCGAAGTTCCGGGGGCCACCAAAACATTTTCACCTATGTGTACATCCCCGATAATGTTAGAAAAAGAATGTACATAGGCAGTTTCATGAATTTTGGGTTCCGCCAAACTCTTCGACCAAGGGGTCGGCGGAGCCGCGTAGCTGCGGACTACCATAGATGTCTTCCTGCCTTTCAAAACGGGTATAAACGTGTTGATTGCTTGGGTTTACCAAGTCTAAAGATGCATCGCGCCCTACTGTGCCAACGCTGCTGCTTCCAGTTTCCATGAGTCGCCATTTCATGTACTAGGGGCAACTAATAACAACTTGAATAAGTTGGCCCACAGAGGTCACAAGCTTGTTTCACCAGCTAACGATATTGATCTTTTTTGCTGTAGACAACGTGATTATCGACACTCACTGTGTCGATAATCCCCACTACCAGGGCATCAATAGGGCGAGTATTATTGTCATTCACCTGACGGGCTGCACTGCCACGACTGACTAGAACCCACTCATCCATACCCGCGCCGACAGTATCTGCTGCCACTTCGTACTTAGGTAATGGCTGCCCTTCCTCATCTAGGAATTGCAGCAAGAGGAATTTAACACCTCTAAGACTTGGTTCTTTGTGGGTACTGACAATCGTGCCCCGAACTTTGGCAATTTGCATTAATCCTCCAAATTTTGGATGGGTGGATTTTGGATTTTTGGATTATTCCAGTTGCACCCGTCTCTTGGGAAACTGAAAATCATGAATCCGCTGCCCAGCCTTGAAATTAGTCTGGCTGAGTGCCAAAATCCTTTAATCCAAAATGTGCGCTACCCTGCCCTGGTAGGTTATCGACAATCTCAAATCGGTTTATCTTACGGGCGGTTGAGCGGACGAATCGCGTTTGTGCTCTCACGGAACTGCTGCACATCTTCGGTGTAGCGAATCGGCAGAACATATTCTAGGTTTTCATGGGGACGGGCAATGATATGGGTTGACAAAACCTGACCTCCATTGACCCGCTTCACGTTATCCACTCCAGCCGCTACTGAAGCTTGCACCTCCGAGACATCCCCGCGCACAATGACGGTGACGCGTCCACTACCAATTTTTTCGTAACCCACAAGGGTAACACGGGCGGCTTTGACCATAGCGTCTGCTGCTTCAACGACAGCGGGAAAGCCTAAAGTTTCTACCATTCCAACGGCGATTGACATGTGTTTAGCTCCAAAATCTTATGATTCTATAGGTTTTATGGGTGTTGGTACGACTCTAGGCAAAGTAAAGTCAACCGACTCAGTCGAGGTTGTTCGCTAATAAGTACGGAACTGTTCGACAGCTTCACTGTAACGAATCGGCAAGACGTACTCTAGGTTTTCATGCGGACGAGCAATGATGTGGGTTGATACAACTTCACCCCCATTGACTCGATTAGCAGCTTCAATCCCAGCCGCTACTGAAGCTTGTACCTCCGAGACATCTCCCCGCACAATAACAGTAACGCGAGCGCTACCGATTTTTTCATAACCCACAAGGGTAACTCGAGCGGCTTTGACCATTGCATCTGCCGCCTCGACAACAGCCGGGAAGCCTTTAGTCTCAATCATTCCTACCGCAATTGGCATTGGTGGTCTTCTCCTGGTGGATTAGTCAAATACAACATCGGCTCATCAGTCTCTAAGGAAAATCGGACGAGGGGGGTTATCTTAATTTTTTTAGCCTGAGAAAGCCTTCTCTATTTAGTGCTAAACCAAGCATAGAGAAGCTTGGTACACTTAATCAATATAATTTATGATAATAATTCGCAATGAAAGGGGTTAAAAAAACTTAACAATCATCATTTAGCAGTGATAAGCTTTAATGAAAATTCACTGTTTTCGAGAATGTAGGCTTTTGTTTTATAATTTTTTTATAACTTTTTTCTAAGCTAGACCTCTA
>DATNPV010000099.1:0-34243 GCA_036703055.1 Waterburya sp. | reverse complement strand
TGGAACAGCAGCGACGTTGCCGCGAAACTTTAGCTGCACAACTGGCATCGGACGGCTTGCCCAAACTGGTTGAAGAACAGCGTCAAACCATTGCCCTACCCTTTTGGGGAATTGCTGGATTGGGTTTACTCGGAGCGATTTCTCTGATGCAATGGGTAGGCTTTCTCGTGGCAATTGCTGGAACTGTTGCTGCCTACCGCATTCAAAAATGGGGCTGGGAATTACAGGCAAAGCGTCTGCTGTTGCAAACTTTAGAGGATATTGAATCCCGTATCGCACAACCTAAGCCATAAGGGTGATGAAGTAGAAAAGGCGATCATCTAGCGTCGCGCCGACGCTCGTTCCAACGCAAGGAGCGTCAGCATGGTGCGATATCAGCACAGGGAATCGCCATTATCAAGCGAATATATTTTATATACAGGACTTACGCAAATAGCATCGTGTAAGCCCTCCAACCCCCCAAGATTGGGAGTAAATCTAGTTCCCCTCGATTTGGGGGGATAAGGGGGCGATTGCGTAGCCCTGACATACAAACATTTGTGGCAAAGATTATGCAACTAGCTACAGAAGAAATCATTTATCCTTCAAGTGACGGTCAACCAATGGCAGACAGCACAATTCAATACCAATGGATTACCAAAATTCAAGGGGGTTGTGATGCTCTGTTTAAAGATGACCCAAACGTATTTGTTGCAGGGGACTTACTTTGGTATCCTGTTGAAGGCAAAAATACGATTTGTCAAGCGCCTGATGTGATGGTCGTCTTTGGTAGACCAAAAGGTGATAGACGCTCCTACCTGCAATGGCAAGAGAATAATATTCCCCCCCAAGTCGTCTTTGAAATCCGCTCCTATAGCGACAGCCAAACAAAGATGAATAAAAAACTGGCATTTTATAATCGCTACGGAGTAGAAGAGTATTACCTCTACGATCCAGACGATAGAGAATTAATCGGTTGGCAACGAATTGAGGGACTCTTGGAAGTAATCGAACCGATGTCAGGCTGGGTAAGTCCTCGCTTAGGAGTACGGTTTGAATTAACAGAATCAGGATTAGAGTTATATCGACCTGATGGGCAAAAGTTTCTCTCTTATTTGGAATTAGAGCAACAGCGAGAATTAGCAGCCCAACGCGCTGAACAAGAAGCCCAACGCGCTGAGCGATTAGCGGCGAAATTGCGTGAATTGAATATCGAGCCAGATAGTATCTAACTGAAGTTTCATCCCACACCCTTGAGACGGAACAACAGAAACTGCGTCTTCTGCATCTCACTAAAATTGTCATCACTGACTAACAGTAAACTCTGACTCCCATCCGGTAGACGTGGCCCCAATGTCATTCCTTCCAAATTATCTAAATAAATCCCTAATTCACTCAAATCGAACACTAACCTTTTCTTCACGGGGTCAATTCTAGAAATATCACCCTTGAGCGTAACGATACCTGATGTATCCGTTGCTGCACCTGTTGCTACCTGATAAATCTTGGCATTGACTCCCAACAAACCATAGGTACGCTCTAAGGTAAGGAAGTGACCTCCTGTATCCACAGTAACTAACTCGGTTAAACCGCTATCAATAGCACCCGCAGGAGCGCGATCGAGTAAATAAACATGCTCAGTTACCACCATTGGGCGAGCAATATTGCCAATTAAATATTGCATCATCCGAATTCGAGTTGGCTCCTCTGATTTAGGAGGCAAAGTGTCTTGAAAAAGTGCAGACTCGGTAGCGGTAAACAAGCGAAAGGGGTCACCGCTTCCTGCGGCTAAGCTTACAGGTTCCAAACTCAATGCCTCGAACCCTAAATTATCTTGAATCCCGCGAGGCACTTGTTCCTCTTTGGTATTGTCATTAGGAAGATAACGTTCTGGAAGGCGTAAGCTTTGCTGTTGTTTTCCGGTTTTTAAATCAAACTCTCGGATAAACGGAGCAATTCCCTGGCTGGGAATGCCTTCACTGGAAATAAACACGGTTCCTTTGGGAGAAACAGCGATGCCTTCGGGGTCAATGCTTGCTTGGGGATAGGTTTCGCCGTTCTCATCCCTAATGAAGGTAACGTCCTCAACCTCTACTTTTTCCAGCCCCATCTCCCCTTTATCGGTGCGCTTAGTTTTGAGTCCAAGGGTATAAAATCGGGCAGGTGCAAGTTGCGATCGGTCATCGGAGAGGGCGTAAAATTTATCGCGACGCCGATCATAGGCCAACGCTGATAATCCCCCAACTGATGTATCCTTGAACTTCAGCTTGGGTAGCTGATACTCGCCTAAGAAGTCGAGGGAAAGGTCGAGAAACGTCCGTTGTTCTGCTGTTCTGGCTTCGGACGGAGTACAAGCCGTTGTCAAGAAACTCAGCAGGGTAATCAGTAGTATGAATAACAGGGAAAAGAACTTGCGAGATGCCGCAAACTTAAAGCGGTGACAATGTACCAGCTGAGTCATAAGAAGTGATTCGTGGGTCGGGATGAGCAGAAACTCTGGTTTTAATTTAAGCGTCAATTTGGGTGTATTTTCAGTATGACGAACGTGATATTCAATTTTTTACAACCCAAACTTGTAAAGTGGGGAAAAATAGGATTCTCGACTGCCGCATTATTGTTGTGCTTCAGTTCTCTGGTATTGGCAGCAGATGAGAAGCCCAAGCCAGAGGAACCGAAATTTAACCCCCTAGAGATAACCAAACCCGATCCACTATTACCCCAACTGCCCAAGAAGGCAACTCTCAGCCCAGAACAACAAGCGACCTTAAGGACGGCTTTAGATGAGTTAGATGCCCAAGCCGTAACGTTGCTCAAAGCAGACAAGGCAGACGAGGCGTTTGACGTTTGGTATCGAACACTACGACTGCGGCGGGCACTGGGGCCGGTGGAAGAAGTACGCGCACTGGGGCAAGTTGGGGAAATTGCTTGGGAGAAAACGCGCAAGTACGATTCGCAAGTGATTTCCAAGCGTTTACAGGAAATTCAGAAAGAAGCTGAAGACAAGAAGCGGCTGAATTTGGAACTGCTGCAAGCCTTGGGGCAAGCGTATCAGCAGATCCGATCGCCAGAAAAGGCGAGCCAAGTGTATCAGCAAATTTTGGCCAATGAGCAGCAGCGAGGCGATACCGCTGCCCAAGAGAACACGCAGAAGACGCTGGTGCAACTTTACATGGCTCGCTTTGACTACCCGCAAGCCGCTGCCGTTTATGAGCAATTGCTCGCTCAAGCGCAAGCACAAGGCGATCGCGTAAAGGAACTCGAATATCTACAAGAACTCGTTTACATCTACAACAAAGCCCAACAACCCGAAAATGCGTTGCGGACGAAGCAAAAATTAGTCGCCACTTACCCACCCAACGACCCACGCCTACCTGCACTCAAAATTGCGATCGCGTCTGACTACGAAGCCCTAGATAAACCCGATGAGGCCAGCCAAAACTACCAAGAAGCTTATAAGGTAGCTTGGTCATTGCAGCAGTGGGCTTATGCCGGTGAGGCACTGCAAAAATTGGCAGCGTTGTACCGTTCTCATAACCAGCCGGAGTTTGCTTTACAAGTTTATGATGTTCTCCTCAAAGCACAGCAGCAGGGTTACAATTTCTATGGCTTAATGAACACTTACGACCAAATGGGCCAAATTTATCTAGATCAGAAAAAGTATTCTCAAGCGCGTGATGCCTTTCAAAAAGGGCTGGAATTGGCCAAGTCGTTGAATTATCAGGAAACGTACTTTACCACCAAAATTGAGCAAATTACTCAGCAAAGCTCACAGTAATTCGATTGGCGTAAATAAACCGGATAAATGCGTCAGCAGTCAAGAGCAATAAGGAAGAACAAGCCTAGTGGTTAGATCGAATTATTTACAGCCATTTTCGAGTCAGTGAAATACATGTTCGTCGTAGGGGCGCACCGACGTGCGCCCTTTGCGTGTATTTCATCAACTTGCAAATATCCTGTAGATCTTGCACCATTTTCATCAAAAGTTTCGTATGTAAGGTTGGCACTGCCTGCTAGAACTAGGAAAAGTTAGTTCTATTTCAGAGCTTGCAACATTTCGCTTTATTCCTGTGACAGTTGAATTGCCCAAACGACCATCTAGCAAAAATTTTTAAATCTAAAATCCCAAATGGTACGACGACTCTAAAGCCAAATAGGCAAGTTCGGGAAAAAATTGTAAACTTATGTGAAGTTAAGGTCTCATCTTTCGTCATGATCTCTCGTCGTACCTTTCTGAGCACGCTCTTAGCCAGCTGCCTCGCCTTCCTCGCTTGGTTGAATTTCACTCCTGCTGCCCATGCCCTTGGCGGCAAGCTGCCCCCAATCAATGAACTGGCACCAGAATTCACACTGCCCACGAATACTGGCGATGGTCAAGTGTCGCTTTCTGACTATCGCGGCAAGTGGGTGGTGCTTTATTTCTATCCCAAGGATTTCACCTCAGGTTGCACTTTGGAAGCACGCCGGTTTCAGCAAGACTTGCCTAAGTACAGTGAGAGAAACGTGCAGATTCTGGGCGTAAGTGCCGACGATGTGGACTCTCACGCTGAATTTTGTGATTCAGAAGGTCTAAAATTCCCCCTCCTCGCGGATACGGATGGGAATGTGAGCAAAGCCTATGGTTCTTGGATGGGCGTTGTCTCGTCGCGTCACACCTTCATCATCGATCCAGAGGGTATCCTGCGTGAGGTATTTCTCGGCGTGAGACCTGCCATTCATAGCACAGAAGTTCTGGCGCGTCTAGATGAGTTACGGTCAACGGCTTCGTAGGTGTAGTTTAGACTTAGCTTGAAAATGGGTAATGGGTAATGGGTAATGGGTAATAGGGAAGAAGTTCCAATTACCCATTACCTATTGCCATCCTTTGGAGTTTTCACGAATGATTTAGACTGGCTATAGTCTTTCTCAACCGTCAACATGCAAGTCGCGCAAGAAGTAAAAGCGATCGCTCCTCCAATCACTCCCTTGAATTCGCCCCAAATAACCCGTTAATGGGGAGGAGAGTTCAATCAAAATTTGGTGCATTTGTTCTGAGGTTAGGGATTGAGGTGGTGGCGAAGCCGTATAAATGTCATGAATCGCGTCAACGGTGGTATCTCTGAGTCCTGCATTGTGGAGATAATTTTTGACCAATGCAACGAGATGCGATCGCATTTTCAGGTCTTGACGTACCTTGTCAATGTAGCGATTCACTTTAGCATCAGCTTCTTCACCAAATGGTGCTTGCTGCAAACAGGGTTTGAGTTCTAACAAATTGATTGCACCTTGGTGTTGCGCTTTCAGTTCCACTAACCGTTGCAAGGTTTCAGGACGAATAACATTCATTTGGTTTTCAACAGCCGTTTTGTGGTCAGATTTTGTTAAAGAATCAACAGCAAAAATTAGCTTGACTGAATGAGCAAATTGTGATTTTTTCAGAGTAATCAATAGCTCAGATAAATTATTGGGTACAGAATCAGGAGTGTTATCTTGACACACTCCTACCACTGGATAGGGGGCTTCATAATAAACATCTAAACCCCCATCCGAGCTAGTTGCCTCCGGGTCAAAGCTGGTTTGAGAATTTGGGTTAGTGTTAGTAAAGCCTAGTTCTCTCAGACTTTTATGCACTAAGGTTTTAAACCAATCGCGATCGCTGGAATTGCCAACTCGGGCGATGGTTTGAATCCAGACTAAACTGGGACTGATGGACTGAACAGGCTTGTAGCCACTCCAACCGAGTAAGGTTTTGATATCGTAGTCGAGTTCTTTAGCGGCAAGGTTGTAGTCAGCTAATTGCGCGATCGCACTCTGCAAATCTTCTAATTCTGGATGCAGTGGCGGCTTGGGTTCTCTCATCTGGCGACAGCGCTGTGCAAAGAAGAGATTGCCCAAAACTGGCGTAGTTTCCGTTACTGTCAGCGGTTGCGGCAGAGAAAAGAAGCGGAGATTGGGCTGCACGGGTATTTTTATCGGTTGAGGTAGTCGGTAAACCCTCAGGTAAGCGAGAAAGGTATTCCCGCGCTTGGAGAGGGTTTGCTGTAAGGCTTCTTTCGTCCATACGGTTAACTGAGACAAAATATCCAGAGAATTAGTCTCATCGAGAACTTGGCAGAGTTCGCACCTTGCCCAAGCTTTAATCAAAACGGTGTCAGAATCAAGTTCCGCCAGAGTTTTTTGAGCCGTCGGTAAAAAATTTGACCGATAATACTGCTCAGTTGGCAGCACATTCACGGAAGTGTCGGCAGGGTAGAGGGCAAATTGCCGCCCTGGATTGATGAATATCCCAGGTATGGCTGCGATCATGCGCCCTTCGAGCAAGGCTTCGATATCTGGCGCGGGGAGAGGGAAAGCTGTATTTATGACAACTAAGGTACTCATCGGCTAGTCAGTTCTGCTTGTTGGCGAGTTAGTCTGCACTAGCTATTTTCTAGCTTAGTTAGTCCAGGTAGCGCAGGAAGAAGAAGCGATCGCGCCGCCAATGCTCTCCTTTAATTCGTCCCAAATAACCTGTTAAGGGCGAGGAAAGCTCAATTAGAATTTCATGCAGCTCTTCAGGTTGCAAGGGCTGATGCGGACGAGGATTAGAATATGCACCATGAAGCGCATCCACACTAGCTCGTTCAAAGCCTGTATTCTCTAGATAGTTTTTCACAAGCTGGATAATGTGCGATCGCAGCTTTATATCACTCTCAATCCTTTGGATATACTCATCAATTCTAGAATCAGACTGTCCTGGTTCTAAATACTTCTTCAGTTCGATTAGGTTGACTGAACCAGGATATTGTGCTTCTAATTCAACGAGCTTTTGAAGAGTCATTGGATGAATAATACTAATGTTATACTCTTTGGCTGATTTTTGTAGCTGTGAAGTTGGTTTGCCAGGGCCAATGATTAACTTAACAGCCCTGTCAAAAATCTTTTTGCCAAGATGGATGTTACCAAGCTTGTCTAATTCATAAACAGTATTCCCAGGAATGCTTTGACCAGCTTTACACTCTCCCACTAGGGGGTAAGGTTTTGTGCAGTATAAATCCATGCCACCTGCACCACCTTTAGCATTGGGATCAACCCCAAAACCGAGAAAAGCTAAACTTTTGTGAACGATTTGTTCAAATGCTGTCCCTTTTTCGTAGTTACCACCAGTGCTTGCAGTTCCCAACGCATTGATTTGATGAATCCAAGCTAAATCGGGGGTAATCTGCTTGACAGATCGTTCATTTGCCCAGCCTAAAAATGTCTGGATTTTGTGGTTGAATTTTTCAGCATCTGGATTGGTAATAGAAAGTTGCGCGATCGCACTCTCCAACTCTTCCAATTCAGGATGCAACGGCGGCTCAAGGTTTTCTAGCTGGCGGCGGCGTTGCATGAAGATGCGATCGCTCAACACTGGCAAAGATTCAGTAACACTCAAGGAGTGCGGCAAAGGCACAAACTGACGCTCTTGATTATGCACAGGCACTTCAATCGGCTGAGGCAGCAGATAGACACGCAGGTATGTTAAAAAAATCTGCTGCCGTTGCGAAAGCCTTTCTTGTAATGCTTCAGATGTCCATACTGTTAACCGCGACAGGGCATCGAAAAATTCATCGTTATACAAATATTCCTTATATTCACATCTAGCCCAAGCTTTAATCAAAACTGTTTCAGAACCCAAACTGGCAAAGACAGATTTGGCAATGGGTAAAAAATCAGAACGATAGTATTGCTCGATTGGCAATGAGCTAATTGGTATGTTGCTTGGGTAAAGGGCGAATTGCTGCCCCGGTCTGATAGATTGATCGGGTATAGCTGCAATCACTCGCCCTTGCATTAAAGCCTCGATATCTGGAGCTGGTAGACATAGGGCAGTCCTAATTAAAACTGACTTGTCCATGCTTAGTCATCCAGATTCAACAGATCTGTTAGCTCATCCTCGTTAGCTGTATCGTTTGTACTGGAGAGGCTAGCAAATTCGTCGTATAGGTTAGTATCTGCCTCAACTGATTCACCAGGACTCTGCTCAGCTAGCTCATTAAAAACGTCATCATCCTCAAGCGTAGGTATTTCACCAGACGGATCGCTCAAAATTTCTTGCAGGAGAGGATTCTCACAAGTTAGCTGCTTTTGAGCAATGAAATTTAAGACTTGCTCCTCAGTTAAATCATATGTCTCTCGCTTCTGGTAGACAGAACGAATTGCAATCAGTGGTTTAACTTGCTCTTCTATCAAATCTACAAGCTCTCCTTTCATATCTGATATTAGGTAGGAGAGCCATCTAGAAGCTTCGGAATTTTTTTTAATTTGTTCTATCTTGTCTTTAGAACGTACTAGACACCCGCGAGTCAGGTCAAATTTTGAGTAATTACATAAGCGCTTTAGTCCAGCTACTAACGCAAATTGGGAAGTCTGAATGACAGCAACACCAATCTTTACAATTTTTCCATTCTCCGTACCAACCACTTTGAAGTTTATCCAACCAGCATTTGGAGCTTTTGGTTTGACTTCAGTAACGCCTTCAACCGTTACTTTTTCTACAGTCTGACCTTTCAATGTATGAAACCCAAAGGAAAGAGTCTCAGCTAATAAAGCATTATTATCTAGGTCATCTAGAGTTACAGCTTTACTTTCTGTATTCAAAGCTAGTTCAAAACGCTCAAGTGGGTCTTCTGGAAGCGGCTCTTTATCAATCTTAAAGTTTTCTGCACACCATTCTAGAGCTTTGCGTACAGTTGGTCTTTCTTTTTTACCATATTCAATTAGTTGACTTTCTTCAAAGGGATAAATCCAGCGCGGTGGGGTTAAGTTCCTTTGTTGATAAAACTCTTTCAGCCAGAGAGTAACTAAATCAACCATAGACTTGCCATCTATGTGCTTTAAGTCAATTGGCTTTTTGTTTAAGCGGGGTTCAGCAAGAACTCTATCTAGTGTCCCTGCTCCCATTTGTTTAACGGGATCTTGCCATGTATCGGTCAGCATTACCGTGAGAAGTACAACCCCTTGACTTAGCTCTGATTGATGTAGAGTGTCATACAGTTTCTTCACTAAATCAGCAATTACCTCTGGAGTTGTAAACCCAGAATTAGTACATTCGTTCAGAACATCTATTTCATCAAAACAAATCACTACTGGCTTATAGCCACTGACAAAATTTAAGATTTCCCGAACAGTATTTAGAGCTTCAGCTTCCCGATCTTGATTAGTTTTGTTGGAATTCTGGGGTAAACTCAGTTCATCAGCTTTAGCATTAGCTATAGGTTGTCCTGACAACCATTTGATAGCAAAGGGAGCCTGATTTTCTGAAAGTGTCCACAAAATAGCCCGGACAATATCAGGGTCAGCATTCGGCTGATTTTTGAAAACTTTTTCAAACAGTACATCCATCAGGTTCTTCTGATTCTTAGCCACCCTCTGGGCATAAGCTCGGTCAAAGTTTTTGACTAGCTGTCCTGGCAAAAGCACTTGAGCATTGGATTTGCTGGCTTTCTCTGCTTCATTGACCTTTGCAGTCGCAACTTCTTGCCACTGCATAACCTCTTGGCTACCAATCTGTCTGAGGCTATCGGCTAAAGTTTGCTGGAATAGGTAATTAATCAGGTTTAAGTCTGTATACTTGTTGACACTTGCATAAACAAATAAAGCGTTGCCATCAGCTTGCAATTGATGGCGAATGCGACTAATTATGTGACTTTTCCCCACTCCCATTGAGGCAGTGAAGGCGAGTGAAGTCACCTTATCTTGACTAGATGGGCTTGTACGAACCCGATCAATTGCTTGAAAAACTGCGTCAGATGCGTGGGCATTTAGGGTGGCCACATCGGGAAATCCCTTTCCCCACACATCCTGATCTTTAACAATTCCAGTCTTGCGAAATGGGTTATGACTTTGGATCGCGGCATTGAGTTCTTCAATTGAAGAAGCAGGCAAACTGTCCATGATGATTTGGTGTGAGGTAAGGAACTACAACAGGGTTTAGGGGAATCTTAAGAATTCAAGCGCTTGGCGTAGTAGCGCAATCCCCCCCCTGACGTTTCGATTGAGTCTTCGCGTTTATCAGGGGTCATGTCTCGCATCTCCCCTGCCATCAGCAGAAAAATGTCATTGCTTTGCATCTCCATCAGCCACTCATTGAAATGAGAGCGGCTAACGCGCTCACCAATTTCACGCCGAATCCGATAAATCGGCACTAGATCGTTCATGTTGTGTTCCCGGTTGAGGCGGTCGTAGACTTCCAGCGCTACGTGTTCAAACTTTTCATAAGACGCGATCGCCTTTTCCTTAGTCTTCGCTGGTACAGCAGGAGTGCTGACAGCCCCATCCATTTGTGTAATCCATCTCAGTAGAGCATTAGCTGCCCAAGTCCCAACAATCGTTCCCCCAAACTTCAGTTCACCGCTTTTAAGCATCTTGTCCAGCATCTCCACACCTTTAGAGGTGAGGGAGAACTTATTTTTGGCAATCGTGATCGCTTCTTCCTTTTCTAATCGATCAAAAATTCCTTGATAGTCTGATACTTTCAGATTCTTTTGTACAACTCGTTTTGTCAGTAGGCTTTTGTTAACGCCCTCCTTGGCTCCCCCCATATCCCACAAGGCGAGCAGCAAGCGAGTTTTGGCTTGGTTTTCATGAACACCTGAATCGTTAGCTTTGGCTTGAGTTCTTTCTGGCATATTAATAATTCCAGGTAAGTTGAGAGGTAGAATTAGTTTTTCAGAGTCTATCTCCTAGATCTCTAAAAACTACACACTCCAAAAACTATGATCAGGAAAGCCACAACATAAAGCCTCCGTAAATTTACGGAAATCAAACTCTTCCTTAAACAGGTGATTAGCAATTGATCGTAGATATAGACTCCATCCTCAAACCTTTCCAACATTTTGGTGTCCATCTCGGCTTAGAGCGAATTCAGCGCCTCTTAGCCGACTTGGGCAACCCCCATCACCGCGTCCCGATCGTTCATGTCACAGGAACCAATGGCAAAGGCTCCGTCTGTGCCTACCTCTCTGCCGTACTTACCGAGGCAGGGTATCGAGTTGGACGCTATACTTCCCCTCATTTAGTTGATTGGAATGAGCGAATATGCCTCAATGAACAGCCCATTTCAACTGAAGAATTGGCAGCGTTACTCCTGCAAGTCAAAGCGGCAATTCCTGAAAACATTGAAGATTCACCCACTCAATTTGAATCGATTACTGCTGCCGCTTGGTTATATTTTGCTCAGCAGCAGGTAGATATTGCTGTAATGGAAGTGGGATTAGGGGGACGACTGGATGCAACGAATGTATGTGACTCTCCCCTCGTCAGTGTCATCACTTCCCTGAGTCGCGAACATTGGCAAAACCTTGGCCCCACCTTAGCCGACATTGCCAGAGAAAAAGCGGGTATCCTTAAACTGGGATGTCCTGCGGTAATTGGGCAACTCCCCCCGGAAGCTCAAGCCGTAGTAGAACAACGGGTAAAGGATTTGGGATGCCCTACAGTTTGGGTTGAACCAGCAGTGGAGTTACCCCCCCAAGCCTCCCCTAATCAAGGGGGGGAACTAGGAGAAATTTCCCCCCTTAACAAGAGGGGGTGCCAAAAGAGTTGGGCAGAATATCAAGGTATCCAATACCCGTTGCCCTTGTTGGGAGAGATTCAACTGACGAATTCCGCGATTGCGATCGCAACTCTACAACGTCTTCGTTCACAAGGTTGGAAGATTACTGAAGATGCCATCCAAAACGGGATGGCAAAAACCAAATGGCTGGGACGCCTGCAATGGACAAGCTGGCAAAATCACCGCCTTCTGATCGACGGTGCTCACAATCCGGCTGCCGCTGTTGCCCTCCGTCAGTATGTCGATACTCTCAACACTTCAGTCACCTGGGTAATGGGTATCCTCTCGACCAAAGATCATGCCGATATCTTCAAGGCTTTACTGCGACCTTCCGACCGATTGTACCTGGTTCCCGTTCCTGACCACAGTTCCGCTGACCCGAATGCCTTAGCCATTCTCGCGCAAAACATCTGTCCACAGTTAGTTGATTGTCGCACCTATCCCAATCTTGAGGCAGCACTAGAGGCAGCAACTTCTAAGCTCACGGAACAATTAGTCGTTTTGTGTGGTTCTCTTTATTTAATCGGTCACTTTTTGCAAGAAAACCGATCGCCAGCATGATAGGACTGGGAAGAAAAAGTAACACAAGCGCTGCGATCACATCCATGACTCGTTGAATATACCAATTGAGCTGGCTTGGTTTGCTTTTCTGTTTTCGGGCGGCTGTACCCCAGAGAAATACAGGTTTCCCAGCTCGCTCACAGGCATTAACCGAGCGCTTGAGTACTGCCTCATCTAACGTTGGCTCAATTCTTACCCGTCGCACTGGGGAGTGCCGCAAGCACTGTACTCACCATTGCTCATCATTAAGGGATGGTAGGGCTGAGTGCTAATTTTCAAACAGCACTGCTATCCCACTCCTTCGCCGCATCCGCAACTGCCTGATCCACTGTCTTTTCCCCCAACATCGCTGCCTGCAAATTCTCGTAAATCGCCTTTTGTAGCTTGTTGATGTTTTTCAGTGTCGGAATTAATACTTGTGCGTCTTGCATCTGGCTAGCGCTAATATCCCTCGCTTGCTCTACCGACGATGTCTTGCCACTACCCGCCAGAGAACTCCTGTACTCTTTTAACCCCTCAATCGTAGATGGCAACACATTCGCCTCCTTGGCAAAGGCGAGTTGATTTTCAGTGTTCGTTACAAACAAGGCAAATTTCACAGCCGCATCTGGTTTATCCGTGTCGCGGGGAATCACCAAATTCATTACTGCTACACTTTTCTTCCCTGTCTCACCTGTAATCTGGGGGGCGGCGGCTGACACTTGAGCAATACTTGGGGCATTTTTCGCGATCGCATCCATAAATTCTGCCCCACTCGATAGTAGTGCTGTTTCACCCGACTGGTATAACTCAATCGCCCGCCGATGCCCTTGAGTCAGTGCTTCCTTAGGCATCAGCCCCTGCTTGTAAAAATCTACCCAATACTGAAACGCCGCTTTCCCTTTGGGAGTGTTAAACGCTGCCTTCCCCTGAGCATCGATTAACTCTACTCCCATCTGTACCAAAGATTCCAGTAGATCCCCGGAATCTTCTGGAACTAGGGTGATAAAAAAGGCATACTTACCCGTCTTATCTTTCACTTGTTTCGCCACCTGCGCCAGTTCCGCATAAGTGGCAGGGGGTTGGCTCACTCCCGCTTTTTGCAGCAAATCTTTGTTGTAAATCGTTACCCGACTCGTGAGATACCAGGGAATACCAAAGCTTTTGTTATTGAGGGTGCTATCTTTCCAGATATTGGGTAAATACTGCTTACGCGCTGTCTCAGGCACTCGGCTATCCAGATCTAACCAAGCATTGCGTGCCGCCAGTTGAGAAGCAAAACCGGGATTTAAGTTTACCACATCAGGTGCAGTCTTGGCAGAGACAGCGGTGAGGATTTTGTTCTCCATCGCTGCCCAAGGAACATCTACCCATCGCACCTTGACACCGGGATTTTCCGACTCAAAGCGGGCAATGAGTGGGTTGAAGTAGTTAGTAAACTTGGGCTGCAATTGCATCGTCCAGAACTCAAGTTCAGAGCTTTTAGAGGGGGAAGGAGTGGGACGACAGCTAATCACCAAGCTCAATAGCAAGCCGAACAAAGCCAAAATACCTAAACGTTTCCAAGTTCTGATTCTGCTCATGTAAACTTTTAATTCCGATGCCTAGCGATCGCCGTAAATCATCCTACTCTAAGCAGATGACGAGTGAAGGGGGTAATCGCTTTACTCCGTCACATAAATGCCAAAGGTTGCAGCGAAGCACGAAGTAGGCAATCGTCTTGGCGAAAATGTCGCCGCGATTGCGCGTTAGCATTAACATTAGAGTCGGTGAGCCGTTAGGGTAGCGGGTCTGTCTTCCCGTAGCATCAGCCTTAATGCTTACCTACTTGAAGGGTGTCAGGGGTGCCACAAAACGATAAGCTCAGCGAGCTAACCTAGGAATTACTTCCAAAGTAGCCTCACCTTTATTGGCTGTTACGAATTTGTTCTTACAGAAAATATCGCTTAAGCATGGTGTTTATAAGCTAGATTGGGTACCATGCAGGCATCTGTATTAATCTTGTTAGATTAATTCTTTAAACCCTTTACGTCACCTATCTTCATTCTCGCTCTCACTGAATCAGGATGTTTAACCGTTTTCAAGGGCTGTTTTCCAAGGGCAAAAAAGGCGTTGGCATCGAATTGGCTCCAGAACGAATTAATATTGCTCAACTGCGCAAGCAGGGGCAGGGCTATAAAGTTGCCACGCTTTACACCCATGAAGTGCCAGAAGGCATCTTTCAAGATGGGAAGATCATGGACTCACCAGGTTTGGCGGAACTGATTAGAACCGCTCTAGCCGAGAGTAAGCTCAAAGTTGAGCGTGTCGCCACCGCTGTACCGATGCGGGAAGCTATCATCCGGATTATTCCCATTCCCGCTGAGCTAGATGACCAAGAACTCCGGGATATGGTACTGAACCATGAAGCGGGCTTATATTTACCCTATCCCCGCGAAGAAGTAGATTTGGATTACCAAAAGCTGGGCTTCTTTCAAGATGAGGATGGCATCGAAAAGGTGCAAGTCCTCCTCGTCGCCACCCGCAAAGAAATCACCGACAGCTACCTTGATACTTTTGGTCAGGCTGGGTTAAGCGTAGATGTGTTGGAGATTAATAGCTTTGCCCTCATTCGCACGATGAGAGAGCAACTGCGGCAATTTGCTCCCCAAGAAGCGGCTGTCCTTGTGGATATTGAGTTTGACAGCACGGAGATTGCGATTATCGTCGATGGAGTTCCTCAGTTTTCCCGCACAGTTCCCATTGGGACATACCAACTCCAGAGCGCTCTGTCGCGAGCCATGAATTTACCCACCTCGAGAAACACTGAACTCCTACAAGGGATGACCATTCCTCCAGTGCCCGCTGATAGCATAGGAGGACGCACCGGAGCTACAGGTATTAATCCTGGCATGGCAGCCTTGCTAAGAGTGTTAGGAGAATTAGCGGATGAGCTGCGTCGCTCGATCGATTTTTATCTCAATCAGAGCGACAATCTAGAAGTGGCACAGCTGCTATTGGCAGGCCCAGGAGGTGGGATTGGACAACTGGATGATTTTTTCACGCAACGGTTAAGCTTGCCAACAACTCAGGTAGACCCAGTGACGGCTCTTTCCTTGGAGGTTGAGCAGGAGATTCCCCCAGTGCAACGACCCGGCTTAGGCACTGTACTGGGATTAGGATTACGAGAGGTTTAAAGCCATGTACAGTCTGGATGTCAATTTTTTAAAGGATCGGCCTGAGTATTCAGGACAAAGAGAAAGCGTTAAGTCTGCACCGGCGCCCGTAGGATCGATGACCCCGTTATATATTGGGGTCGCTGTGGGGCTGCTTCCTCTTTTGTGTGTGGGTGGATTTTGGTTTTTCCTTAATCAGCAGAACGCCCAGTTACAGCAGGACATCGAGCAACTGAATAATAAACTGGGGAGCTTGAAACAAGCCGAGCAACAAATTAAACAGCTTACTGACGAAACCAATAAAGTTAGAAGTGAAACCAACGCCCTAGCCGGTGTCTTTACTCAAATGAAGCCTTGGTCGGCGATGTTACAGGATATTCGGGAGCGCACTCCGCCTAACGTCACCATCGAAAGCATTGAGCAAAAACAAGTCGCCCTTACCCCTGCCGCCAATGCAGCTCCTCCCCCAGCCCCAGCTAACAATGCTAAACCAGGGAGTCCAGCCGCGAATCAAGCACCACCCACCAAAACCCAGCTAGTCATTGAAGGGGCGGCTCGCACGTTTGATGATGTTAATTACTTTCTTTTGACTCTACAACGATCTCCCTTCTTAAACCAAGAAGACACCCAATTAGTTGCGGCTAAGCTCGAGGACAACCCCAGCAAGTTGCAAGAGAATCGTCCTCAGGCTCCAAACCAGTCGGGAGCGACAATAACCTACCAGCTCCCCAAATTTGTGGGATACAAAATTCAAACCACTCTTAATGGCGAATCTTCTCAGAAGCTGATTAGAGATTTAGATCGTAAAGGTGCTGTGGGAGTAGTCAGTCGAATTAGAACCCTTCAGGAAAAAGGAGTGTTTCAAAAATGACATACGCTGATGAAGAATTTCTTCCTGAAGGTCAGGTAGAAACTCCTAGGTATCCAACTGCTTTTGGCATTACCTTCACTCCCAGAGTCGGAGGCATCATCCTTGCACTTTTAGGGCTTTTGGGAGCCACCTATCTGTTCGCTAAACTGGTACAACCTGAGTGGGAGCGATATCAGACCTTACAAGCCGAAAAAGAAAAAATCCAGCAAAACATTGCCAACCTGGAAGCCATCCAGAAGCAAGTGGATGCGAAAAAGGCGGAACTAGAGCAGGCCAAGCAACAAAATAAACAGGTGCTTAATTTGTTTGGTGACGACAAAACGTTGAATACATTGCTGTTGGATCTCAATAGCTTTGTTAAATCCAGAAATGGCACCCTGAAAGTTTATAGTCCTGGTGATACTCCGCAAGCGACAGATGGTATTGTGAATGATGGTTCGCTGGGACCGGAAGTGAACGGCAAACTAAAGCGTAAAACGATTGCTGTAGAACTTGAGGGCAGCTTTGATCAAATTCAGTCAATTATGCGCAGCTTTGAGCGGCTACAGTCGCTATTGCTCGTTAGAGATTTCAAAATCGAGAGGGCTGATGACTTGGTTGTATTGATTAACACGGACAACGGGAAATCAGTTCTTGGAGTTCGCAAAAGAGAAAACCAACAAAAAGTGATTCCTGGTGGTAAACCGACCCTCAGAGCCACGTTTAAGCTAGATGCTTTAACCCCAGTGAAACAGGAAGCACCCAAGCCCAAATCGACTGTGCCAATATCAACAGCACCATAACCCCGTAAAACGTAAAAAAAAATCAAAAATTGGGCGATTAGCAGGCAAGCTGTTAGGTTCGGGACTTATATCGGTGTATAATTCCTAACTTCTAACAGCTAATTGCTCTCAAGCTATTCGCAACATGGCTCTTATAGGTGAGGAGTGAACCGTGAGACAGGCTCAAGCATTGAGTGGAATTGTGATTGGAGGGACAGTAGCACTCTTAGCGGCACAGCCCTCGTTCGCAGCAGCTACACAGGTGACCGCTGTGCGGCTTAACAAGAGTGGAAGTGAATTGAAACTTACCCTGGAAACCACAGCTGGCGATACTCGTCCGCAGGTTTTCACGGTGAGTCGTGGCAATGAGTTGGTGGCAGATATTGTTAATACCCAACTGAGCCTGAGCCAGGGTGATAGTTTCCGCCAAGAAAATCCAATGCCTGGCATCACTTCAGTGGCGGTGAACCAGTTGGATGCCAACAGCGTCCGAGTCACTGTGAGTGGAGCGAGTAGCAGCCCTCCGACGGGTCAGGTGATCCAAAGTGGTCAGCAGGAAATTACCTTAGGAATTAGTACAGACCCCAAGAACCAGGCAGACGGAGTAACGCCTGTCTCCCCATCCACCGATGCTTCTGCCTCAGCCGCAACCTCCGGTAACCCATCATTACAAGCTGCTGTGCCCCAGGTGAGCACTCCCCCGAAGCCAGCCTCAGTAGCCCAGGTATCCCCTCCCAGACCGGCTAATCTAGCGCTAACCCAAGCCTCTCCAGCGTCATCGGCTCAGGCAGGTATTCCTAAACCGTCTGATCTAGCGCTAACCCAGACACCTCCATCTGCTCAGGCGGGCATCCCTAAACCTGCGGATTTGGCACTATCTCAATCAGCTCCAACCTCAGTTGCCCAAGCCGCCCCTGCAACGGTTCCACCTCCACCAGCCCCAGCTCAAGTCCCGCAACCTGTAACAGCGCCGTCACCGGATGTGCTGGTGCCCAACCCACAAATCACGATTGAAGGAGGAGTTCCGGCGGCACCGGCGGGTGCAGTGCAACCCGTAGCTCCAGCACCTACAATCCTCCCCAGAGCGATCGCGCCACCCGTAGGGGATATTGCCATCTCGAACATCAGTGCCGCCGCTACCGTGATTGATTTAGGAACGGCAGCCCGTGTTCCTCGTCTCGTGTTACGAGAAGCACCTGTTCGAGAAGTCTTGGCACTACTAGCTCGTGCCGCTGGACTCAACCTCGCCTTTACCGATGGCGGAGGAGGAGCTGCGCCTGCGCCAGGAGCCCCACCAGGAGCGGCGGCTGGGGGTCAGCAGACGATTTCTTTGGATTTGGAAAACGAATCAGTTCAAGACACATTTAACTACGTTCTCCAGATTTCCGGTCTCCAGGCTAACCGAGTCGGACGCACGATTTTTGTCGGTTCCCGACTACCCGAAGCGGCTCGCAATCTTGTGGCTCGAACGTTACGGCTTAATCAAGTTCCTGTAGGGCAAGCCGTGGGGTTCCTGATTTCTCAAGGAGCAGAGCAACAGCAGATCACCACTCAGACCACTTTAACGGTTGTTGGAGAAGGTGCCGCGGCTCAAAGAATTCAAAATACTCAGACGCAGGTGCAGAGAATCACCCCCCAAGAGACAGCCCAAGGCGGGGGTGGACCAGGAGGGGCACAGGGAGTTTCCGCCCCCTTGGTACTCCGGGGGCTATTAGTGTCACCGGATGAGCGTCTCGGTGCGATCACGCTGATTGGAGAGCCGCGTAAAGTTGAAATCGCTTCAGCGTTATTGACTCAGTTGGATCTGCGGCGTCGTCAAGTCGCGGTGAACGTCAAGATTGTTGATGTCAACCTCTCTGGGATAGATGCTTATAACGCTAGCTTCTCCTTTGGGATTGGGGATAGCTTCTTCGTCAATGATGCGGGAGCTGCTTCCTTTAATTACGGCGGGGTTAGACCACCGACTCAAGCTCAATTAGGCGCAAGTATTACCACTCCACCTGTAGTCCCGAGTCCCTTTGCCGGCGCCACGGTTTTCCAAAATCCAAACGCGACTGTAACGATTCCGAATGGCTCTCGCACAATCGTTCTTAATCAACCCGGTAATCCGAATCCAGTCGATATTCGGACTAGCCCTGCAACCATTATTGGAGGAACAGGTACTGTATCTTTAGGTGACCCATTAACACCAGGAATCACAAATATTACTCTTCCGACGGACACTATCATTACGTTTGATGCCAATGGCAGAGCTACAGGAACAGCAGGTACGCCAGGTACTTTGACTACCGCTCTCCCATCCCTGTTCCAATTCCCCAAACGGTTATTAGCCGCGTTGCAGGCGCAGATTACGAGTGGTAACGCAAAGATTTTGACCGACCCGACCCTTGTCCTTCAAGAGGGTCAGACGGCTGTGGTCAACCTAACGCAAGAGGTATTTGGCGGATTCCGCTTACAGACTCAAACTGACCCCACCACAAACCTGACGACTCAGGTGCAGGAACCCATCATTAAAAATGCTGGTTTAATCCTGCCCGTTAACGTGCAGAAGATTGATGACAATGGTTTTGTCACCTTGACCATTAATCCCACTGTCTCAGCCATTGCTGGTTCTCAAAACACTAACCAAGGTCAAATCACATTGGTCAACCAGCGACAGCTATTCTCCGGGCAAATTCGCCTTCGGGACGGTCAAACGCTTATCCTCAGTGGCATCATCCAAGAATCAGACCGAACAACTGTCAGAAAGGTGCCGATTTTGGGTGATATTCCAATTCTGGGTGCCTTGTTTAGAAGTACTGAGCGGAACAATCAGCGACAAGAGGTGATTGTTTTGTTGACGCCTCAGATTCTGGATGACTCGACGGGCTCTTCGTTTGGCTACAGCTATACACCAGGACGGGAAACACGTCAATTCTTGCAGCAGCGAGGTGTTAATCCTTAAGACTTAAGGCTATTTCGTTAATACTCCATTTGGGATGGAGTTAAGGAGAGTAAAGGTGAGGGTAGAACGAACGTTGATGTCCTCACCTTTTTCTTTTCTCCTCAAAATCAATGCCTACAAGGCTCAAAGCTAATATTTGCAAGGCTTGTAGCCTTACACTAAGTTCAGATTCATCCAGTCCTGAACGAAAAGCGATCCTAATCAAAAGGTCGCGATTACCTCAAAAATCCTGAAATCCACATATCTTAAAGCTTTCACCGATCCATATCTGCAAAACAGAGCTTAGAATAATGCAGTGAAATATCGAGCCTGCGAGGGTTGCAGCGATTTTAATCTGAAAGTCCTCGTGGAGAGGGTTGACAGCTAGATCTCGAAACTGAGATTGGAGAGCAATAGTTGACCCAGAACTCAAATAAAAAGGAGAATCCGAATGAATAAAGGTGAATTAGTGGATAAAGTGGCAGAAAACGCCAAGGTGACCAAAAAGCAAGCCGACGCCGTGTTATCTGCGGCGTTAGAAGCGATTATGGAAGCCGTTTCCGAAGGTGACAAAGTTACATTAGTGGGTTTTGGCTCATTTGAGTCGCGGGAGCGCAAAGCCCGTGAGGGTCGCAATCCGAAAACCGGCGACAAAATGGAAATTCCCGCAACTAAGGTTCCTGCGTTTTCTGCGGGTAAGTTATTTAAGGAGAAAGTAGCACCCAGTGATAAGTAACGGCTGATGACTTAAGCGGAACCTTTCCTTGAACCGACCGACTCACGGGGGAAACTTAGCCTGGGCAGCCGCACTGGCAGGTTGTTCCCCTTCTTTAATTCTTGATTTTTCTGCGAGTATCAACCCATTGGGGCCACCGAAAAGCGCGATCGCAGCCATTGAACAAGGGCTAAAAAACCTGATCGCTTATCCTGACCCCAATTACAATCAGCTACGGGTGTCTCTGAGCCAGTTGCACCCGATGCTGACGCCTGACTGGATTTTGCCCGGTAATGGCTCAGCCGAACTACTCACTTGGGCCGCGAGGGAGTTATCACAGCTGGAGGAAACCTATTTAGTTACTCCAGCGTTTAGCGACTACCAACGCGCACTGAGAACGTTTGAGGCCCAAATCAGGGAGTTTCCTTTAGAGTTGAAGGTTGGAACGTTGAACGTTGAAGGTTTAGAAGACAACCTGCAACTTCCTCACCTGCAACCTTCTAAGGTTCAACCTTCAACCCTTGGATTGCTGCTAAATAACCCGCACAATCCGAGTGGGCAGTTGTTTCACCGCCAAACAATTGAGCCCTACTTGGAGCAATTTGCTTTAGTTGTGGTAGACGAAGCCTTTATGGATTTTCTGCCGCCTGAGCAGCAGCAAAGCCTGATCTCACTGGTGCAGGACTATCCTAACTTGGTGATTTTGCGATCGCTCACCAAGTTTTACAGTCTGCCTGGACTACGACTCGGCTATTGTATCGCTCACCCTGACCGACTGCGGCGCTGGCAGCAGTGGCGCGACCCCTGGCCGGTCAATACCCTAGCGGCGGCAGCCGCGACTGCCGTCGTTCAGGATAGTGCCTTTCAACAGCAAACCTGGGACTGGTTGCCAAAGGCGCGATCGCAATTATTTCAAGGCTTGGCTTCCTTACCAGGGTTGCAACCCTACCCCAGTGCGGCTAACTTTTTACTAGTACAGTCTGAACAGCCAAGTTCGCAGGTGCAGGAAAAACTGCTCAAACACAGCCGGATTTTAATCCGCGACTGCTTGAGCTTTCCCGAATTAGGCGATCGCTTCTTCCGGGTTGCTGTTCGCACAGCAGCCGAAAACCAACGATTACTAGAAGGTCTAAAAGCCATTCTCTAACGAGAGCCTTTGGTCATGGTTAATAGCCATTACCAATCCCAAATCCCAAATCCCAAAACCCAAATCGAATGACCGTTGAATACGACCTCATCGTCATTGGAGATAGCCGTGCCGGAGCTTATGCCGCCGTTGCTGCTGCCCGTTTGCAGGCTCGCGTTGCCCTCGTAGAACTTCAGCCGCAGCAGATCAACTGGCTCTCATCTGGGGCTATGTATACTCAAGCATTAGCTCAGGTTGGACGTGTCATCCAGCAGGTTCGTGATTCCCCTCTAATGGGTGTCCACGTTTCAACGGTTGATGCACCAGCGCAACAGCCAGTTTTGTCTGTACAAATCGCTGAGGCCATGCAGTGGGCCAAAGAAGTGATTGATACCTGCTCAGAACAAATTTCTCCGGTTATCTTAGGGTCTTTAGGGGTTGATGTAATTAGAGGTGCGGGTGAATTTTGCCGACTCCCTCACCTCGGCTTTATCGTAAACAACCGACGCCTCCGGGCGCGTGCCTATCTGATTGCCACTGGTTCGCGCCCAGAGGTTCCCGATATCGATGGGGTAAAGGCTATCAACTATCGCACACCAGCGGATATCTTTCAGAAAGGGTTGCAGGTTGGCAGGTTGCAGGTTGAAAGTTCTCCAGAGTTGGAAGTTGGGCACTCCACACTTGAAGATGCAAACCAACCTTCAAACCTTCCACCCTTTAACTCTCAACCTTCAACTCATCAATTGCAGGGAAGCTGGGTCATTATAGGTGGTAGTCCCATTAGCATTGAACTAGCTCAAACGTTAGTACGGCTCAACTGCGAGGTGACGTTAGTCGTAGATACATCTCAGATTTTGCCAAAAGAAGACCTAGAAGCGTCTCTGTTGGTGCAAGCTCAGTTAGAGGCAGAGGGGATTCGTGTTTTTACAGAGAGTCCAGTCACTCAGGTCAGGCGGATTGACGGTAAAATCTGGGTTCAGGCGGGTGATCAGGCGATTGAAGCAGATGAAATTGTCCTGGCTACGGGTTACCAACCGAATGTCGAAGGCTTAAATCTGGAAGGTGTTGGCGTTAACTATAATCGCCAAGGACTTGTACTCAACGAGAAGCTGCAAACCACTAATCCCCGCATCTATGCTTGTGGCGATGTTGCCGGGGGTTATCAGTTGGCCCATATTGCCCAGTATGAAGCCAGTGTTGCCCTGAAGAATGCTTTGTTTTTCCCTGTGCATAAAGTAGACTATCGTGGGATTCCTTGGGCAATCTTCTGTGAGCCTCAAGTAGCACGGGTAGGCTTAACGGAAGCGCAAGCCAGACGGCGCTATGGCAAGGATGTTTTTGTGGTGCGGCAATCTTTCAAAACACTGGATAAGGCTCAGTGGTTGGGGGAAACGACTGGTTTTTGTAAAATGATCGGGCGTCAGAATGGGGAAATTTTAGGCGCATTGATTGTTGGCTCAGAGGCGACTGAATTAATTGGTGCGATCGCGCTAGCCATACGACAGAAGATGAAGATGAAAGCACTGGCTGACTTACCTCTCGTCTCACCAACCTTGTCAGAAATCATCCACAGAACTGCTCTTGAGTGGCAGCAACAACGCCACAGCCGCCATAAGATGTTACAAAACTTCTGGGAAGGATTTTTTAACCTTCGCCGCAACTGGTCTTCTTGACACTCTACCGGATGAATTGCGGCGAATTCTTGGTTTCTTGGTTCAACAAGATGACGCTCTAGATGCGGGGACACGGGGACGCAAAGCTATAATGCCGACGTTTCCTCCGGTGTTGCAGGAAGAAGATGATAGCATTTGTTAGCGTTTTTGGAGCGGTTCTGTGAAATTTGCATTTATTGTTGACCCACTCTCGAAGCTTGATCCCGGTCATGATACCAGTGTTGCACTCATGGAAGCGGCCCAAGCATTAGGTCACGAAGTTTGGGCGACTCAAGCTGAAAAGTTGAGTGTAGTGAATAGTCGAGCATGGGCACTTTTGGAGCAGGTACAGCTCAAGCCCGCTGAACTCGTGGAGGGACGCTGGATAGTTCGTGAAGACTGGTATGCGAACTCTAGAGCTGTCTCGCGATCGCTTGAAGAAATGGATGCCGTCTTTATGCGCACAGACCCACCCGTGACGGTTCCTTATCTATATGCGACCTACATCCTAGACTACATCAACCCTGACAAAACTTTAGTGATTAACTCACCCACGGGGATACGGAGTGCGAATGAAAAAATGTACGCCCTCCAATTCAAGGAAGTAATTCCCGAAACAATTGTCAGCCAGGATAAAACAGTTATCCGGCAATTTGTGGAGGAAAAAGGAGCAGCCGTTCTTAAACCCTTGGGTGGCAAAGCGGGTGAAGGAATTTTATTTTTGGAACCGGGCGATCGCAACTTTAACTCCCTAGTCGAAGTTAGCACTCAACAAGGCCGCGAACCCGTAATGGTGCAAACTTACCTCCCAGCCGCCAAAGATGGGGATAAGCGAATTATTTTGCTTAATGGTGAACCCATCGGGGCAGTTAACCGCATTCCTACTGGGAACGAATTTCGGGGAAACATGGCAGTTGGCGGTAGAGTTGCTGCTTGTGAGCTGACTCCACAAGATCAGAAAATCTGCGCTACGGTTGGGCCAAAACTACGGCAGGATGGCTTATATTTCGTGGGCATTGATGTGATTGGCGGCTATCTGACAGAAGTTAACGTCACCAGTCCTACTGGCATTCGTGAGATTGATCGGCTCAATAATGTACAGATGGCGAAACAGGTGATTGAGTGGGTGGAACAGGCAAAAAAAGGGTAATCGATCAGCTATTCCCTATTTAACTTACCTGTAGAGACTGGGCATAGGGCATGGGGTATGGAGTACTATTCGCTCTGAAAACCAGATGTGGAAAAGCTTATTAAGTTAAAGGTTGGTAGGTTGGCAAGTTGATTGTTAAAATTTTCTCTTTCCTAGTTAACTTTTAACCCATTCCCCATTCCCCATTCCCAACTCACAAACTAAACTCAGCAAACTCACTATTTTCATCTACGTCGGGATTATTATCAGCACGAGTGGGCTGAAAATTGGAGCCATGAATTAATTCTTTGAAGGTAATTTTTGGGTTCTGTTGAAGGATATTCAAAACGCTGATAAAATCCCGAACTACCTCACGGGGCGTTGAAAGTTTATCCGCCCCCAAGCGGTTAACAACTTCTTGTTTAAATTCTTCAATTTCGCGCCCTGAGACAGACTTTTTAGAATTGTAATGAACAGCATGAACCGCCACTAAGCGCTGTAAAAGCCGAGAAAGTTCCTCCGAAAGCAAAGGTTCGAGTTGGATGACGGGTGCAGACGTATCCTGCAAACCTTGGTTGAGGAAACGGCTTTTGGCTAAGCGAGTGCGCCACGCTTCATCACTGTGCAATCCCCGGCGGGAATCTTCCAAAAACTGAGGTGTACCACCAATGAGGATACCTAGGTGTTCTGCCTTACCTTGCATGGCGTCATTAAACATGGCTAACAGCTTGTCGTAGTTGCTTTGACGAGAAGCGGTATGGTTGATTTTATACAAATGAATCGCTTCGTCTAGCAGCACTAACAATCCTTTATAACCAATATCCGCAACAAATCGAGCAAATACCTTGATGTAATCATACCAAGTATCGTCGTCAATAATGACACGCACGCCTAAAGCTGATTTTGCTTCCGTTTTGGTGGAAAATTCACCTCGCAGCCAACGCAGTGCTGCATCTTTTTTATCACTACTATCTTCACGGTAGCCGCGCCAATAGGCAATAATAACGTTGGCGAAATCAAAGCCATGAACTAATCCTTCTAGGTTGTCAACAACTTCTCGAATTTTTAATTCAACTTGGTCATCAAAACCTTCATCATGCGGGTGCTTTCCGGTTTCTTGGGCAACTAGGCTGAGAATAGAACTAATCCATTTTTCCAAAATTAACGCGATCGCGCCTCCATTAGGATTCGTTCGAGTGGCAATATTCCCCATCAATTCCCGATAGGTTGCTACCCCTTGATGGTTGCTTCCAGCAAGGCGACGTTCTGGTGATAAATCGGCATCGGCAACGACAAACCCTTGCTCCATTGCCTGATTCCGAATCAGTTGCAGCAAAAAGCTCTTTCCTGAACCATAGCGTCCTACAATAAAGCGGAAGGTTGCACCTCCTTCGCCAAGATTTTCTAAATCTTGGGACAGGGCAGAAATTTCCTTTTCTCTCCCCACCGCAATATGTTCTAAACCTACTCTCGGTACGACACCCGCTGCTAAGGCATTGATTAGGGCAGTTGAAACTCGTTTGGGAATTTTTTGCATTACTCTGTGCTTGAAGAATTAGGTTGCGAGATTAGATATAGACTTCGTTTTTCTAATGCTTCATGAGTTCCTCCCATCCTACACCCGTCGCCAACCTGGTATCGCCTGAAGTTGTCATACTGCCAATGACATTAAGTGACTAAGTCTCTCAGTTTATTTAGGTTACCGCTAAACTCGATAATAGGGAGGAGCAAGTCATGGTACAACAACCCAGAGAGGAGAAACCACTATATAGCTGCGTCATTTCGATTGAACATATTACAGGGCATCCGGATGAAGAACTGATGACGTTCGGTGCATCCGCTGAAGGAGCCAAACACCAAGCTGAACAGTTGTTAGCTAGAAATTATGGCTGTAATGAAGAAGTAATCCACCAGCTTGTGCAACAGGCTAAAGTTGAACTCCTTTCTCCTTGGTGTTCCCCCGGTGAGAGTCATGGTTAAGTAGGCAGATAAAATTAAACATCACTGTAAGGACTGGGCGGCATCGGGCATGGGGCAAAGTAAAGAAACAGTTATGTTAGAGAAGTGGATGATGATTCAGATGGCTCGATCACGGTGTTATTAACATAAGACTGTACATTCTTAAAGCCAAGAAAGTCCTTAAAAGACAGGCTAATTGACTCGGTAAAGATTGAATAATAATCTTCATGAATCTCTGGAATGAGTGAACCTCCACGACTCACAAAGAGGGTATCACCAAATGTATTAAGAGCCTTTTCATTAATGGAGTCAATTAATACCTCTGGCATCATTGAATTTTTGTCAGCTATTCTCTTTAGAGCCATGTTGTCTTGGTCTAAAATTGCTTGAAAGGCTCTTTGTTCATCTTCAGAAAGTTGTTGAGCAAATTCCAGCCATTCTCGCCATTCTTGAGGTAAAAGGATAGATATTATCCCCTCTAATTCTTGGGGTGAAGCTTGAGGAATGAGGAGTTGCTGAGTCCCAAGTGATTGAATTTGGGTTTGTAAATTGTGAGACTCAGCTTCTAAATGCTGCTTGCGGCTTTCGAGGGTAGCTAAGTCTTGATTGAGTTTCTTTTGTTGCTTCTGTTTTTCAGAAATTTGACTGAGTAGCTGGTCTAATCTAGCTTTTCCAGCCAGTAAGTTACCCTCCATTTCCCGATACCTTTCTTGTAAAGGAAGTAACGCTAGATTTAATTGGTCTTGGCGTTGTTGTAGAACTTGGATTTGGGTTTGTAAGTCGTAAGCAGCTCCTTCTAGGTGTTGTTTTCGACTTTCTAGTTTGGCTAAATCTGGGTGCAGTTGTTCTTTTTGCTGCTTTTTATTTGAGATTTGATTATGCAACTGATCGAGTTCTTTCCTTAACTGGTTAATACGGATTTCAGTCTGCTGAAGTTGAAAATTTTTAGCCGAAACAGACTGATTGATTTCCGTTTGTTGCCGTTCTAGCTTCTGAAGCTGGGTTTGGAGGTTGTAAAATTCTAAGTCTTGCTGTTGTCTTTGCTTTTGAAAATCACTAAGTTCCCGATACAACTCGTTTCTTTGGATGTGAAGTTCTGAAACTCGACTGAGCAGATGACTACGTTCACTTTGTAGGGCATTAATACTAGCTTCAACTTCTTGTCTAGTTGCCGTTGCGGCTGCCAGAGATTGATAAAGTTGAGTTTGTTCTTCTGCCAGTTCTTCTATTTGATTTTGCAGGGAGCCTCTGAGTAGCTTTTCCTGATAAATTCGACGTTTGTCCGCAATCATCGCGCCTGTATAAGTGGCAGGAATTGCAATAACACCCGTCAGTAGAGCTTTAGTGATGTCTCGGTTAGCCAGCAGTCCCAGTAAGAAACTAACACCGAAGGCGACTGAACCGAGAAGAAATCGATTGGCTACCTTGATAGATTGCATTGTGCTTGTTTTGATCCAAGTCCAAAGAAAGGATGAATGATGACACCAGAAGAATGAACTGAGAAATTGTTCAAGAACAGCGTTTTTTTTAATCCATATTTATCTATTAATAGTCCATCCTTCATCCTTCTTACTTCATCCTTCAGTTGACTTTGAAGTGGCTAACTCGCTGCTTAAAAAGTCAATAAACTGTCGTGCTGTGCGTCCAGAACGCCCATTGTGGCGGGTTGCCCATTGCAAGGCATGATACTCTAATTCATTATGACTCAGAGCAATTCTGGATTGTTCGGCTAGGTGTCGGATAATTGTGAGATAGGTATCTTGGTTGGCTGGCTCAAAGGTGAGGGTTAAGCCGAAGCGATCGCTAAATGATAACTTCTCCTGTACCGTATCCCAAGCGTGAATTTCATCCCCATCGCGAGGACGGGGTCTATCGTCAAAAAACTCTCGAACTAAGTGGCGGCGATTGGAGGTGGCATAAACCACAACATTTTGCGGTCGAGCCGTTATATTTCCTTCTAAGACTACTTTCAAGGCTTTAAAGGCATCATCATCTTCCTCAAACGAAAGGTCATCAACAAAGATGATAAATTTCAGTGGTAGATTCCGTAGTTGCTCTTGCAAGATTGGCAGGTCTTTCAACTCCGATTTAGCCACTTCAATAACCCGTAAACCGCCCTCACCATACTGGTTCAACAACCCCTTTACTAATGAAGATTTACCCGTCCCGCGACAGCCGTAAAGTAAAACATGCAGGGCTGGGTAACCAGCGAGTAAAAACTCTGTATTCTTGACAAGGGATTCTTTTTGAGACTCATATCCCGCCAGTTCTGTTAGCTGAATCGGATCAGGATGAGCAACGCCAACCAGCTGCCCTAACTGCCAGCGAAAAGCATGATACTGAGCAAATAATCCTGTGCCAAACGTCTGGTAGTATTCCGCTAAAATCTCCACTGCATCCGCCCAGTCGTCCAACTGTTGCAGCTTTTCTCGAAAGGATTGCTCACTGAGAGCCGAACCTTCCAGGTGGGCGATGTTGTGTGCCTTAACCTTCTGATCAAAATCCCAAGGAATGGGTGCACTCGGCAGTTTAGCGGCGACCTGCACCCAGTTGCTGAGTTGCTCACTGCTACACTCATAAAGACTTTGTAATGCCTGTAAATCCTGCTGTGCGGCAGCAATTAAGGCAGAGGGTAAATCACTTATGGGTGTTAATTGGGCTTGTTGCGAAAATGGATTACTATCTCTGAGAATTTGTGTCAGAAGGTAATCTTGCCAACTTTGATTGCGACATGCCAAGGTGTTAAACCATCTGCCGTAGGCGTGGAGGCTTTCTAGTCCATCGGCATCGCTATATAAGAAAGCTTGCAGTAACTTGACAAAAGCTTGACCAACGGCACCACTGAGAACCGATTGAAAGAGCAATAATGACGCCACTTGGCGTTGGAGTAATTGAATTGAGGCAGTAGCAGGAGTAGCCATGAATCAGCGATCGCTTTGGTCAGCGCGTATTTGAATTTTAGCGTCTGCCAATCCTCACCATAACAACGGATATGATAATTTGGATGGCTTCTTGGGTTGCCCCTGATTGGGGAAAGAAGAACAACGAGCAACCTCAGCGCACTGACTGGAGAACAAAAAACCGTGGGACTGGATGTTCCACGGCGTTCGGCATGAGGAGTCTTAACTTAACTTACTTAGGATTGTAGAGCTAACTAACCAGCGGCAAGGTCCTGGTAACGGTTTTGGTAACCAGACTCCTGAACACGAACAGAAGTGTTGTTAATCGGTTATGGCTCAGGGAGAAGAGGGGCTGACTAGGCTTACTTTTTAGTTGTCCAAACCGTTGTAAACATCATCAGCAACCCACCGACGAAAATCGCGATCGCCAGTCCACCTGCCACCCAATTGAGCAAATCTGTATTTTCCATAACCCGAAGATTGAGTACGTACTAGTACAGCTTCGCATGGGTAACCAGAGAGGTTTTGGTTTTAGGTGGTAGGGAAATTTCCTACTCCCTACTATCGTGATATTCAAGCCTTGGTGTGGTTATTGATAATTTGGGCTAATCCCGGTACTGCCTCCTCCACGTCATTCTTCGCTGACTTGCGCAGTTGGTTATATGAACCTCGCACGATCCCATTGTTGGTTTTCTCAATCCTGACATCAGTAATGCTCAGCAGTGCGTCCGCCGTGCGAGAACGATTCTGGATGAGGTATGAAACCGGGTCGCCTGCCTGTAAACCCTCACTCCAAATGGTATCGAGTGCTGCGGAGGCTTCCGGCAAAAGCCGTTCAATAGCTCCCTCAATATAATTGGGCATGACCCCCTTAACAGCGCCGTAGGCGGCTTTCCAGGCCATGCCACCAAGCCCGCTTTTGGCTTTGACCTGCTCGTCTATTAACTTTACGCAGTCAGCCACAACGCTAGCCTTTTTATTCGGGTCATTGAGATTTTCGCTAAGTCCCATGAGAGATTCTCCTTAATGTCAAAGTGCCTAATTTCTGGGTACTGGTAACTTTTGGTGATCATAATTTCTGTAACCACCCAGATATTTAAAACCCACATTCTACTACCAGGAGTAGTTTGAACATCGTTGCTACCCAGGGGCTTGTGTGCCCTTAGTGGTCAGGATGTTCCTATTACCCTTGTTATCGCGCTTAGCAAGGTGATACGATGCCGTTCCACCAATAGAACCAGCTCCAATAATGATGCAGTCAAACATTACGTTTAAACGTTACTCCTCGATACACAACTTCATCTAACCGATGAACAGAGCATTTTTCTGAGAGGCTGATTACAGATTGAAAGCTGAAGGTAAATAGCACGGACTGATGCTGGTAATCACTATCTCCTCTCTTAGGTCATGCGTTCGGTCAGATTTTCCTAGACAGACTTTTGAGCGTTCACTCTCAGCCTTTCTCTACTCTTTTTTCGGGGTTTAGGCATGATATCTGGATTGTTTTAGAGATTGGTCAGCCGCCTAACTGAACAATGACTAGTTCTAAATTCATTATTTACACGGGCTACAGGATTGAGCCAGCTCTTCTGGCAGGGTTCATGAAAGTTTTACATTCAGCAGAAGCATAAATCTATATGACTATGCTGCTATTTTGCTATCTACTTTTGCCTAATTTGAAAATAAGTGATCGCTCAGGGGGTCTGATTTATACCAATATGGCAGAACTCCAGCTTGCTGGGTAGCAGTGTGGAGTTCTGAGTGCGTAATTAGTGACCCTTTAGCCGATAACTAGCAGTTTTTTTGACAGAGTGAGTAGTTCACCCATGCACTTTTTCGCCTTTTATGATTCTGTTGGTATTAAATCGTGGTGATATCTTTTTCCTTTTCCGCTAGCAATTCATCAACCTTGGCGATGTACTTATCTGTCAGCTTTTGAATCTTCTCTTGAAGATCTTTGGCTTCATCCTCAGAGACTTCGCTATTTTTCTCCTGCTTGCGAACCGAGTCAACGGCGTCGCGACGGATATTGCGAACGGAGACTTTGCCTTCTTCGGCCATTTTGCCTGCCATCTTCACCAACTCTTTGCGACGTTCGCTAGTGAGTGGGGGAATATTCAACCGAATGACCTGACCATCGTTGTTTGGATTCAAGCCAATATCTGACATCTGAATCGCTTTCTCAATTAGGTTCAGAGTGCCCTTGTCGTAAGGTTGAATCGTAATCGTACTGGCATCCGGCGTGTTGATATTAGCCAGAGACTTGAGAGACGTTGGAGTGCCGTAATATTCCACCATCACCCGGTCGAGTAGGCTGGTATTAGCTCGACCTGTGCGAATGGTATTGAAATTGCGTTGAGTTGACTCAATCGCTTTCTGCATGTGGCTTTCAGCGTCAGATAACTTCACAGAAACCTCCCACAATTGTTCCTACAGATTCTCCCTGAACGGCGCGGTGGATATTACCCCGCACCGTAAGATCAAATACCATAATTGGGATATTATTCTCTTTACATAATGCGATCGCAGTGCTGTCCATCACTCGCAAGTCATGAGTGAGGACGTAACTGTAAGTCAGGCTCTGAAAGCGGTGGGCCTTGGGATTGACATGAGGGTCAGCATCGTAAATCCCATCGACTTTCGTGGCCTTAAAGATCACTTCTGCATCGATTTCTGCTGCTCGTAACGCTGCGGTTGTGTCCGTAGTGAAGAACGGATTCCCACTACCCGCCCCGAAAATCACGACTCGTCCTTTTTCCAAGTGGCGAATCGCCCGACGACGGATATAGGGTTCTGCCACTTCTTGCATCGCAATCGCGGTTTGGACTCGTGTCGGTATCCCCATTCGCTCTAGGGCGTCCTGCAAGGTCATCGCATTCATCACTGTGGCAATCATGCCTATGTAATCAGCGGTTGCCCGATCCATTCCCGCTGATGCCGCTTTGAGGCCACGAAAAATATTGCCGCCACCTACCACAATGGCCATTTGGACACCCTCACCCACGACCTCGGCAACTTCAGCCGCGATTTCTTGAACGACGCCTGGATCAATACCGTAGCCCAGGTCGCCCATCAAGGCTTCACCGCTCAACTTTAGTAAAACCCGTCGGTATTTTATCCCCATGCTACGACTCTTTTCTTTTTTTTCTCAGGTTGCTTCCCACATACGATAACAGTCTAGAGGTTTCTATGTCTCTATTGCTGATGAGAGAAAAACGTTTTAAGTGGTACGGGCTATGGAGTTTAGGGTCTTGGGATTGTGACTTTTGTACAGACGTACTAGGGCACGTCTCTACGACGTTTGACTTTTGCCTGTTCGCAGTTCCCGGCTTGATTAGTTCCGCCACTTTATCGGATCGCCAATCACCTCTGTCGAATTGGGATTTACCTCCTGCCCTGAGAGTAAAGCCGCGATCGCATTTTGCAAATAGGCAGTTGAAACCGGATTTGACTCTTGGGGATGCTCGTCAATTCGACCGTGATAACGGAGGATGCCCTCTTGATCAATCAAAAAAGCCTCCGGCGTGTTTTGAGCACCAAAGCAGTGGGCGACATCCTGGGTTGAATCCCATAGATAAGGAAAGTTTAACTGCTTCTCTTGAGCAAATTGCTTCATGTGCTGGAAGCTTTCTTCTGCGTCTTGAGCCGCCGCGTTAGCATTAATACCAACTAAGGTAAAACCTTGAGGCTGAAACTGGGCTTGAATTTGCTTGAGCTTGTCTAGATACGATAAAACTACCGGACAGCAGTTGCTTAAGAAAATCACCCCTACCGCCTGCCAATTTTGTAGGTAATAGGAGAGGTGGTGAACCTTACCATCAGTTCCCGGCAGTTCAAAATCTGGAGCATAACTGCCAACAGGAGTACCAGTCTTTTCCATAAGACTCATCTGGTTTACCTTTTGTGAACAACAATTTTTCCTTTACCCAAACCCATCAAAAGTTGTGCAGGCGGTTGGTTAATATGGCATCGGAGCTTTTCTGGCTTGGCCTTTACCAGGCTTTGGCCGTAGCTTGATAACCAATTAACTTGTAGACCAGTTTGGCTGCTGTAAATTCAGAGACAACCGAATCGACAACGGGTGCCAGTTCCATCACATCGCAGCCAATTACTTCATGGGTTTCAAACACTCGCCGGAGGAAGGCTGTCAGCCCATACCAGCTCAACCCACCAGGTTCTGGCGTGCCAACTCCTGGCATCAGCGATGGATCGATCCCATCCACATCAATCGTAATAAATACTCGTTGAGTCGAGATGGCTGCGATCGCGCTTTCAATCCAATTCGTGTCTTTCGCAATCTCCCGCGCCCAGATTACGGGGATTGATTGAGCTTGAATCAGGTCAGCTTCTTCTTTACAAACACTGCGAATGCCAACGGGAAGCGTGGGTAACCCCATCTCCAGAACCCGGCGCATCACACAGGCATGGTTGTAAATTGACCCTTCGTACTCATAGCGCATATCGCCATGCGCGTCGATCTGAATCACCGTGAAGGGTTCGTCTAAGGCACGGCGATATGCCTCAACAATCCCGGTAGTAATGCTGTGTTCGCCGCCTAGAGCAATGACAAACTTGCCGTCTTGAATCAGTTGGGACACCGCCTCGCGGGTGACGTCCAGCATTGTTTCCGAGGAAATCGGTTCACTTTGGCGCGTATCAGCAATGTAGGAGTGAGTATAGACTCCAACCTCCTCACAAATTTCGCGCTCTAGCTCATCATCGTAGTCTTCCAGTTGGTCTGACGCTTCGAGAAGCGCCTGTGGACCATTTTCGCAACCTTTGCGGAACGTTGTCGTCGCCTCATAAGGAATGGGTAAAATCACCACTCGCGACGCTTCGTAAGATGCCTTCGTTTCAGAACCTAGGAATGGTCGAACAGCAGTAGAGGTTTGCACCAACATCAAGAGAACACCAAAAAATTTGCAAAAACTGATCGTGACACAATTTCCAGCACAACGACCAAGGGGAAATTTGTAAACGGC